>NZ_JBOZRA010000020.1:0-1479 GCF_050847465.1 Endobacterium panacihumi
CCTGGTCCGCGTTCGCTCGCCACTACTTGCGGAGTCTCGGTTGATGTCCTTTCCTTCAGGTACTTAGATGTTTCAGTTCCCTGAGTTCGCTTCTTACACCCTATGTATTCAGGTGTAGATACCTTATAACAATACCTAGAAACCTAAACCGTACCGAAGTACGGCTTAAACTTTCTAGGTATTTAAGGTGGGTTGCCCCATTCGGAGATCCATGGATCAAAGCTTATTCGCAGCTCCCCACGGCTTTTCGCAGCGTATCACGTCCTTCTTCGCCTGTGCATGCCAAGGCATCCACCAAATGCCCTTACGACACTTAATCGTTCTCATTGCCAATGCTCATCAATATAGCCTGCTCGTTAGAACAGGCAGCCGGGCTACCTTTTACAACCCAACCATCTCATGATGCCATCGACGTGTTCTTTTTCGATCGGATCACTTTATTGGAGCTACGCCGAGCAGCTCTCTTGTGTCCGATCTTAAGACCAGCTTCTCGAGATTAAATCCGGGTCCGTGCGGTTAGCAAACGGACATCAATAAGTCGTCAGATGAACCCGAAGGCTCAAACAACGACCGACCAGAGTGACAAGCTTCCTATCTCCACCGATCCCTCTTTCGTGTCCGGCCGGCTAGGCCATCAACGACATCATAAGGATCAGCTTCAAACCCGGACCTAAATCCGAACCTGGAAGCCTCCAGATCAATCTTCTCTTCACGATTTTTGCAGAACAGGCACAAGACCAGACGGTCTGTGCAAACTTATTTTTCTTCAGAAGACAATGTTTTGCACCCCGTAGACCAGAGGTCGTCGGCCATCGTTGGCCGGCCCGTCCGGAGCGCAGCGGCGTCAGCCGCGACAGCGTCAGGACACAAAATGGTGGAGCTGAGCGGGATCGAACCGCTGACCCCCTGCTTGCAAAGCAGGTGCTCTCCCAGCTGAGCTACAGCCCCAATTCCTTGGGAACAGCCCGTACTGACAGGATCAGTCAAAGCCCGTTCATCAACACCATATCCGCAAAGCTCATCCAGACCCAAGTCCGTCACCATGTCCACCACGCACAAAAGCGAATGGTGGGCCTGGGAAGACTTGAACTTCCGACCCCACGCTTATCAAGCGTGTGCTCTAACCAACTGAGCTACAGGCCCATTCGCTTGCAAGGCTTTTTCAACCCCACATCCTGGACACCGAGCTTGCGGTAATTGTCTTCTTGAAGAAAGAGAAACGTAGTCGGCGGCACTTCGCCATACCATCCGGCTGCATCGAAGCAGCTCCGTGGCGTATTGCGTTTCGATGGTCACCTGACTGGTGCCATCTATTGTTCTAAAAAGTACGGGAAGGTTCATCCTATTCAAGACAGGCGTCTTACCAATTCCACAACTTCCTTAGAAAGGAGGTGATCCAGCCGCAGGTTCCCCTACGGCTACCTTGTTACGACTTCACCCCAGTCGCTGACCCTACCGTGGTTAGCTGCCTCCTTGCGG
>NZ_JBOZRA010000021.1:0-954 GCF_050847465.1 Endobacterium panacihumi
TCCCGTACTTTTTAGAACAATAGATGGCACCAGTCAGGTGACCATCGAAACGCAATACGCCACGGAGCTGCTTCGATGCAGCCGGATGGTATGGCGAAGTGCCGCCGACTACGTTTCTCTTTCTTCATTAGGATATGAACCATTGAGTGCGCTCACGGGCTGTTCGCACCTTTGGTGCTGCCCTCCGCGAGGGCGCCGGACGACCGGCGACGGCCTCTGGCCTGTATTGGCGAGCGTTACTTAGCGTAGAGTTTGTCGAGATTGGGCCTGTAGCTCAGTTGGTTAGAGCACACGCTTGATAAGCGTGGGGTCGGAAGTTCAAGTCTTCCCAGGCCCACCATTTGCCTTTTGGCGGATGGGTTGTTTGATCTCGATCCTCCTGATGGCTTTGTCATCGGGTGTTGCGATGGTTGGGGCTGTAGCTCAGCTGGGAGAGCACCTGCTTTGCAAGCAGGGGGTCAGCGGTTCGATCCCGCTCAGCTCCACCAATTCGCTTTGGTGTCGAGATGGCGGATACATATCCTTTGAAGAAAAATAAGTTTGCACATCGCTTTTGGCGTTGTGCCTGTTCTGCAAAAATCGTGAAGAGAAGATTGATCTGGAGGCTTCCAGGTTCGGATTTAGGTCCGGGTTTGAAGCTGATCCTTATGATGTCGTTGATGGCCTAGCCGGTCGGACACGAAAGAGGGATCGGTGGAGATAGGAAGCTTGTCACTCTGGTCGGTCGTTGTTGGGTTCTTCGGAGCCTTCTGACGATCTATTGATGTCCGTTTGCTAACCGCACGGACCCGGATTTAATCTCGAGAAGCTGGTCTTAAGATCGGACGCAAGAGAGCTGCTCGGCGTAGCTCCAATAAAGTGATCCGATCGAAAAAGAACACGTCGATGGCATCATGAGATGGTTGGGTTGTAAAAGGTAGCCCGGCTGCCTGTTCTAACGAGCAGGCTATATTG
>NZ_JBOZRA010000022.1:0-839 GCF_050847465.1 Endobacterium panacihumi
ATTTGTTTTGGTTGCGGGGGCAGGATTTGAACCTGCGGCCTTCAGGTTATGAGCCTGACGAGCTACCGGGCTGCTCCACCCCGCGTCACCAAGTGTCGGGCGTTTTGGGCCCGGAAGCAATTGTGTCCTCGTTTCAGGTTATGAGCCTGATGAGGTGAGGCCGATAGCAATCGATTGAATATCGATTGCCGGCCGAACGGGCTGCTCCACCCCGTAAGCGCAAAGCCTTTGGCTTTGTCGCGGTAGCGTCACAGCTTTGCTGTGATGCTTTCTGCCGGAGCAACTTGGCGAAGCCGAGTTGTCTCCTGTAAGGGACGCACCATTGGCGTTTCCCAGACATTCATTTTGTTCTGCAAACGACGAAGGGTCGCTTTGGGCGACCCTTTGGAATTGGCCAGGGGCCGTCGTTTTCGTGTCTGAGAAGATTGTTTTCCTCGCCGCGACAAATCCTTTTGATTTGCGCTTTGGGCATTGCCTTTAAAAGACCTGGCAGCGACCTACTCTCCCGCGTCTTAAGACGGAGTACCATTGGCGCTGGGGCGTTTCACGGCCGTGTTCGGAATGGGAACGGGTGCGGCCGCCCCGCCATGACCACCAGGTCATTTAAGGGCAATGTGAAGAGAAGCTGGCAGGCTTTCGCCTGTTTTTATTTGAACACGTCTGATGCTTCATTGCCCGCTGTTGCGGGCAGATGAGCATTGATCAATGAGAACGATTAAGCCAATCGGGCTATTAGTAAGGCTAAGCTTCATGCATTGCTGCACTTCCACACGCCTCCTATCAACGTGGTCGTCTTCCACGGCCCTGATAGGGAATACTCGTTTTCAGGTTGGTTTCCC
>NZ_JBOZRA010000023.1:0-487 GCF_050847465.1 Endobacterium panacihumi
TGGTTGAGCCGCCCATGGCGATATCAAGGCTCATGGCGTTTTCAAATGCCGCTTTGGTCGCAATTGAGCGTGGCAATACGCTGGCGTCATCTTGCTCATAATAACGTTTGGCAAGTGTTACGATACGACGACCTGCTTCTAAGAATAAATCTTTACGTTTGGCGTGAGTGGCAAGTAACGAGCCATTACCAGGCAGGGATAAGCCTAAGGCTTCGGTCAAACAGTTCATCGAGTTGGCAGTGAACATGCCTGAGCATGAGCCACAAGTTGGGCAAGCAGAGCGCTCAGTTTGTGCCACATCTTCGTCACTAATCAAGTCATCTGCCGCATCAATCATGGCGTCGACTAGGTCAAGTTTGCGAATTTTTTCACCCAATTCATTCATCACGGTTTCATGGGTGGTATGCCCATCGCCCAACGTGGATGCCAATACTTTGCCCGCTTCCATTGGACCGCCCGACACAAAAATCGTTGGGATATTGAGGCG
>NZ_JBOZRA010000024.1:0-472 GCF_050847465.1 Endobacterium panacihumi
CTTCCAGGTTCGGATTTAGGTCCGGGTTTGAAGCTGATCCTTATGATGTCGTTGATGGCCTAGCCGGCCGGACACGAAAGAGGGATCGGTGGAGATAGGAAGCTTGTCACTCTGGTCGGTCGTTGTTGGGTTCTTCGGAGCCTTCTGACGATCTATTGATGTCCGTTTGCTAACCGCGCGGACCCGGATTTAATCTCGAGAAGCTGGTCTTTGATCAGGCACAAGCGGGCCGCTCGGCGTGGCCCCGATAAAGTGACCTGATCTATAAGAACACGTCGATGGCATCATGAGATGGTTGGGTTGTAAAAGGTAGCCCGGCTGTTTGTTCGAAAGAGCAGGCTATAATGATGAGCATTGGCAATGAGAACGATTAAGTGTCGTAAGGGCATTTGGTGGATGCCTTGGCATGCACAGGCGAAGAAGGACGTGATACGCTGCGAAAAGCCGTGGGGAGCTGCGAATAAGCTTTGAT
>NZ_JBOZRA010000025.1:0-469 GCF_050847465.1 Endobacterium panacihumi
GTTGGAGAACGAGGCGGCGCAGATCGACGCGGCGACGTTGCCGCGCGCGAGTGAGGTGAACGTGACGGACGACTGCACGGTCGACGGCAGCAGCGTCAGGTACAGCAGTCCGAGGCTGAGGGTGTGGGGCAGGAACGTGTCAGCGATGGGCCGGATGACGAGGCCCAGCAGTGGGAACGCGACGAACGTGAACGCGAGGACGAGCAGGTGGAGGCGCCAGTGGCGGAAGCCCTCTTTCGTCTCCTCGGTCGAGAGGCGCGCGCCGTAGAGGAAGAACAGCAGCCCGATGGCGATGTTCGTCGCCCATTCGACGGGCGCGACCGCACCGCCGCGTGCCGGCAGCAGGCACGCCAGGGCGACCATTCCGAGCAGGGCGAGGACGTATCCGTCGAGGTACTTGGTGATGAAGCGCACGGGTCATGAGTATCACCGGTCCTCGATGATGAAAACCTGCAGTGCCTTCCTCGGC
>NZ_JBOZRA010000026.1:0-453 GCF_050847465.1 Endobacterium panacihumi
GTTCCGCTGTTCGTACAGATCGGCGAAGTCATCAAAGTGGATACCCGCTCTGGTGAATACGTCTCTCGCGTGAAGTAATGCGGTTGTGGTGCGGCCTGCAGGCTGCACCATCACTTTTTCAGGTCAGAGATGATGAAACGCCTTATCGTTCTTGTTTTGCTTGCCAGCGCGCTGCTCACGGGCTGTAACACCGCTCGCGGTTTCGGCGAAGATATCAAACATCTCGGCAACTCCATCTCCCGCGCTGCCAGCTAATTTTTCTTCTCCTCCGAAAAATCATCAGATTTCCATCATTTTTGGCGATGTTGTCTATTATTAATTTGCTATAGGCAAACATAAATAACATTACCTAAAAGGAAGACGTTATGGTGAAGAAGACAATTGCAGCGATCTTTTCTGTTCTGGTGCTTTCAACAGTATTAACTGCCTGCAACACCACGCGTGGCGTTGGTG
>NZ_JBOZRA010000027.1:0-421 GCF_050847465.1 Endobacterium panacihumi
TTTTCAAGGTGATTGTCAATTGCGTAACGCTGTCATTGGCGGTTTGCAGTTGCGTCGAGTCCAACGTGAGTTGCTGTTGTAGCTGGGGCAAGCGTGCCTGCTGCTCGCTAATTTTATGACTCAGCAGCTGCTGCTCGCTGGTGAATCTTGCTTGGTCTTGGCAAGCTTTGGCAAGTTGCTGCTCACTTGCGGTGATTTGCAATTGTCCGGTTGCCAGTGTTTGGGTGATGCGATTTTGTTGTTGTTCTAGCTCGCGCTGCTGACTGGTAAACTGGTTTAAGCGTTCATCGAGTGACTGGCGCTCGCTGATTTGCTGCTGTAATTGCGGTTGTAAATGCGAAAGCGTGTTGCTTAGCTCATACACCCGCTGTTGTTCTTGCTGCAATTTGTCCGCAAAACCTAGCCCCTCTTGTTGTAGACG
>NZ_JBOZRA010000028.1:0-398 GCF_050847465.1 Endobacterium panacihumi
CCTGGTCCGCGTTCGCTCGCCACTACTTGCGGAGTCTCGGTTGATGTCCTTTCCTTCAGGTACTTAGATGTTTCAGTTCCCTGAGTTCGCTTCTTACACCCTATGTATTCAGGTGTAGATACCTTATTATTGATATCTAGAAACCTCATGCGTCCTTGACGCAGCGAATAGTGCTTAGTGAGTAGCGAATAGAATTCAAAAAAAACTATTCCCTACTCTCTATTCCCTACTCACTCACGCGCCAAAAGGCACATCAGATTTTCTAGATATCTAAGGTGGGTTGCCCCATTCGGAGATCCATGGATCAAAGCTTATTCGCAGCTCCCCACGGCTTTTCGCAGCGTATCACGTCCTTCTTCGCCTGTGCATGCCAAGGCATCCACCAAATGCCCTTACGA
>NZ_JBOZRA010000029.1:0-320 GCF_050847465.1 Endobacterium panacihumi
GGGAAACCAACCTGAAAACGAGTATTCCCTATCAGGGCCGTGGAAGACGACCACGTTGATAGGAGGCGTGTGGAAGTGCAGCAATGCATGAAGCTTAGCCTTACTAATAGCCCGATTGGCTTAATCGCTCTCATTGATCAATGCTCATCTGCCCGCAACAGCGGGCAATGAAGCATCAGACGTGTTCCAAATAAAAAACAGGCGAAAGCCTGCCAGCTTCTCTTCACATTGCCCTTAAATGACCTGGTGGTCATGGCGGGGCGGCCGCACCCGTTCCCATTCCGAACACGGCCGTGAAACGCCCCAGCGCCAATGGTACT
>NZ_JBOZRA010000002.1:0-736890 GCF_050847465.1 Endobacterium panacihumi
CCTTGCGGGGCGCTCGACTTGCATGTGTTAAGCCTGCCGCCAGCGTTCGTTCTGAGCCAGGATCAAACTCTCAAGTTGAGAATTCAATCATGACTGATCACTTTGTTCTGAATCGACGAGAACTCTTTTGTACACTCGGCGCTTCACAGCGCCAATTTCCATGGTTCTCATAATCAAAACGTGACCGTCATTTTCGTCTTCCAACGATTGAAAATCTTGCGATTTTCAATCAGCGAGACCGCCGACCACGTTTCTCTTTCTTCTCATATTCAATTGTCAAAGAACAGACGACCAAAACCAAAGGCCAGAACGTCATCAATCCCAGAGCCAAACCAGTAAACCCGGCCCTATCAGCATGCGCCAACTTCTCAGAGATTTTTGAGACAAGAACTTCGTCGCCAGCAGCGCCGCCGCCCTCGTCAGTGACCGGGTTATAGTCCGAGCCCCTCCGACAAGTCAACGGCCAATTTCGTAAATCTGTCACTTTTCTCGAGGGAAAAACCGACACCCCTTGCAGCGTAAGGGTTTTGACCCGAATTTTTCTGAAAAGAGCGATTTGCCAAACAAAACAACATGTCGCTTAACGCGAAACCGGGGCGCAAAGACACGCCCCGGCAGCGGAATGGCCCCGATCCGGCCTTATTTCTGCCAGCTCTTCACCAGTTCATCGTAATTGACGGTGATCGGCTTTTCCTTCTCGTTCTCGATCTTCAGCTGCGGCGCAAGATTGCCCTTGGAGACAGCATCCTTGTTCCAGTATTCGAGATCGTGCTCTTCCGCGAGCTTTGGTCCCATCTCACCCTGAACACCGGCGCGTTCCAGACGTTGCAGCACCTTCTCCTGCTCGGCACAAAGAGAATCCATCGCGGCCTGCGCCGTCTTGGCCCCCGACGACGCATCGCCGATGGCCTGCCACCACAGCTGCGCCAGTTTTGGATAGTCCGGGATATTGGTGCCGGTCGGCGACCATTGCACGCGCGCCGGCGAGCGATAAAATTCGATCAGGCCACCGAGATTGGGGGCGCGATCGGTAAAGCTCTTGTGGTTGATCGAGCTGTCACGGATCAGCGTCAGGCCGACATGGCTCTTTTTCACATCCACCGTTTTCGACACCACGAACTGCGCATAAAGCCATGCGGCCTTGGCGCGGTCATCGGGCGTGGATTTCAGCAGCGTCCAGGAGCCGACGTCCTGATAACCGAGCTTCATGCCTTCCTTCCAGTAGACGCCATGAGGAGACGGTGCGAAACGCCATTTCGGCGTGCCATCGTCATTGACCACCGGCAGACCCTTTTTCACGAAGTCGGCGGTGAAGGCCGTATAGGTGAACATCTGCTGCGCCACCTCGCCCTGCCCCGGAACCGGGCCGGATTCGGAGAAGGTCATGCCGTTTGCTGCGGCCGGGGCGTAGGCCTTCATCCAGTCCAGATATTTCTGGATGGAATAAACGGCCGCCGGGCCGTTGGTATCACCGCCGCGGGCGACGCAGGAACCGACCGGCTGGGATTTCTCGTTGACCTTGATGCCCCATTCATCGACCGGCAGACCGTTCGGCAGGCCCTTGTCGCCATTGCCGGCCATGGAGAGCCAGGCATCGGTGAACCGCCAGCCGAGCGACGGGTCCTTCTTGCCATAGTCCATATGGCCATAGACCTTTTTACCGTTCACTTCGCGGCCGGTGAAGAACTCGGCGATATCCTCATAGGCCGACCAGTTGACCGGCACGCCGAGATCGTAGCCATACTTGGCCTTGAAATCGGTCTTGTTCTTTTCGTCGTTGAACCAGTCGTACCGAAACCAGTAGAGATTGGCGAACTGCTGGTCGGGCAATTGGTAGAGATCGCCATCCGGTGCGGTGGTGAATTTCAGGCCGATGAAATCATCGAGATCAAGGCCGGGATTGGTGACATCCTTGCCTTCATTGGCCATCCACTTGGTCAGTGAACGGGCCTGCTGGTAACGCCAATGGGTGCCGATCAGATCTGAATCGTTGACATAGGCGTCATAGACGTTTTCGCCCGACTGCATCTGTGTCTGCAGCTTTTCGACGACATCGCCTTCGCCGATCAGGTCATGGGTCAGCTTGATGCCGGTGATTTCCGAAAAAGCCTTGGCCAATACCTTGGATTCATATTCATGCGTGGTGATGGTTTCGGACACCACCTTGATATCCATGCCGGCAAAGGGTTTTGCCGCATCGATGAACCACTGCATTTCCTTTTCCTGCTCGGCGCGGGAGAGCGACGACTGATCGCCGATTTCCGCATCGAGAAACTTTTTCGCCGCGTCCATGTCGGCGAATGCCGAACCTGTCATGGCCAGCAGCATGGCTGCCGTCGTCGTCATAAGATGCCGTCGCATATCAAAGTCCTCCCGGTTGATGCGATGCAGTCACGAACGTCTGGCGACCGGACCTCCTCCCGTCGCCGGATTTCCCACAAGCCTCAGACGAAGCGGAATACGCCGATCGCGTAAACCACCGACAAGGCCAAAGCCCACCACAGGCTGGGGCCTCCAAGACCCAGCCATGCGAGATGAATGAAGGCAGATCCGAGCAGCGACACGAACAGGCGGTCGCCGCGTGTCGTCTCGAACCGCAGAATGCCGACGCGCGGGCCGCCGCCGGCTGAGAAAAACTCCCAGATGCCCATGGCCGCGATCAGCGCGAAGATGGTGATGAAGAACAAGGCCGTCGGCAGCGTCCATGCCATCCATGAGAAATTCATGATCTCTCCCCTTCCTTAGACGCGGCCAAGGGCAAAACCCTTGGCGATGTAGTTGCGGACGAAATAGATGACGAGCGCGCCCGGAATGATGGTCAGCACGCCGGCCGCCGCCAGCACACCCCAGTCCATGCCCGACGCCGAGACCGTGCGCGTCATGGTGGCTGCGATCGGCTTGGCATCCGTCGTCGTCAGCGTGCGGGCGATCAGAAGCTCGACCCATGAGAACATGAAGCAGAAGAAGGCGGCGACACCGATGCCGGACGCGATCAGCGGCATGAAGATTTTGACGAAGAACCGCGGGAACGAGTAGCCGTCGATATAGGCGGTTTCGTCGATTTCCTTTGGCACGCCGGACATGAAACCTTCGAGGATCCACACTGCCAGCGGCACATTGAACAGGCAATGGGCGATGGCGACCGCGATATGGGTGTCGATCAGACCGAAAGCGGAATAGAGCTGGAAAAAGGGCAGCGCGAAAACGGCGGGCGGCGCCATGCGGTTGGTGAGCAACCAGAAAAACAGGTGCTTGTCGCCCAAAAACCGGTACCGCGAAAAAGCGTAGGCCGCCGGCAGGGCCACCAGTACCGAGATGACCGTGTTCATCACCACATAGGTAATCGAGTTGATATAGCCATTATACCAAGCCGGATCGGTGAAGATGACGGCGTAATTGCGCAACGTCGGGTTCTGCGGCCAGAGCGTCAGTTGGCCCAGAATTTCGCTGTTGGTCTTGAAACTCATGTTGACGAGCCAGTAGATCGGCAAGGCCAGAAAGAGGATGTAGATCACCGGGATGAGAAAACCGTAACGGGCGCCGCTGCTGTTGTTGATCATGGTCGCCTCCCTTCACGTCTGGTCTGCATCGCTCTGGGTCATGACGGTGTAGAACACCCATGACAGCAGAAGAATGATCAGGAAGTAGATGATTGACATGGCCGCCGCCGGCCCGAGATCGAACTGGCCGATCGCCATTTTCACGAGATCGATGGACAGGAAGGTCGTCGAATTACCCGGCCCGCCGCCGGTGACAACAAAAGGTTCGGTATAAATCATGAAACTGTCCATGAACCGCAGCAGCACGGCGATCAGCAGCACACGCTTCATCTTCGGCAGCTGGATATAACGGAACACCGACCAGCGCGAAGCGCCGTCAATGCGGGCTGCCTGATAATAGGCATCGGGGATGGAGACGAGGCCGGCATAACACAGGAGCACGACGAGGCTCGTCCAGTGCCAGACATCCATGACGATAACGGTTGCCCAGGCATGCGCCGGGTTCTGCGTATAGTTATAAGAGATGCCGAGCGAATTCAGAAAATAGCCAAGCAGGCCGATATCAACGCGGCCAAAGACCTGCCAGATCGTGCCGACCACGTTCCAAGGAATAAGCAGTGGCAAGGCCATCAGCACGAGGCAGACCGGCACGCCCAGCCCGTATTTGGGCATGTTGAGCGCGATCAGAATGCCGAGCGGCACTTCTATCGCGAGGATGACGGCGGAAAAGATCAGGTTGCGCCAGAGCGCATCCCAGAAGCGTGGCGAGGTGAGGATTTCGACAAACCAGTCCGTGCCCGCCCAGAAGAACTGATTGTTCCCAAACGTATCCTGCACCGAATAGTTCACCACCGTCATCAAGGGGATGACGGCCGAAAAGGCGACCAGAACCAGAACCGGCAGGACCAGAAACCAGGCCTTGTTGTTCCACGTCTTTTCCATGGTTTTAGCCCCCCTGCCCTGATGATCGGTTTTCGACCCGCCAGCTATCAGCAAAGATGCCGATGGCCTGTTTTTCGAAAGTGACCTTGGCGTCGGTCGGAATGTCGTCGTCCTCGGCCAGCACGATGGAGATCGGCTGGCCGCAGAAACTGGCCCGCACGATTTTTTGGCGGCCGATATCCTCGACCTTGTTGATCGTCACCGGCATGCCTTCGCGCCCGAGTTTTACGAATTCCGGGCGGATGCCGAGTTCTATCCTGCTCTCACCTTTTAATGCGGGCGCATTGGCCAAGGCGATCGTCTGATCACCAACGCGGGCCGTTACTCCCTCGACCGAGGCCGGCATAAAATTCATGCCGGGTGAGCCGATGAAATAACCGACGAATGTGTGGCTCGGCCGTTCGAACAGTTCGGCCGGCGTGCCGATCTGGACGATCTGGCCGTCATGCATGACGACGACCTTGTCTGCAAAGGTCAAAGCCTCGGTCTGGTCATGGGTGACATAGACCATGGTGAAACGCGATTGCCGGTGCAATCGCTTCAGTTGCGAACGCAGCACCCATTTCATATGCGGGTCGATGACGGTCAGCGGTTCATCGAACAGGATGGCGTTGACATTGGCGCGCACCAGCCCGCGACCGAGCGAAATCTTCTGTTTCTGATCGGCGGTCAGCCGCTGCGCCCGGCGTTTCGCCATGCCGGCGAGATCGGTCATTTCGAGGATTTCGTTGACGCGTTTTTCGACCTCGGCCTCCGGCACCTTTCTATTGCGCAACGGGAAGGCGAGATTGTCGAACACGGTCATCGTGTCGTAGACGACCGGAAACTGGAACACCTGCGCGATATTGCGCTCTTCGGTCGAAAGCTCCGTGACATCGCGGCCATCGAACAGGATGCGCCCGTCCGAGGGATGCAGCAGGCCGGAAATGATGTTGAGCAGCGTGGTCTTGCCGCAGCCGGAGGGCCCGAGCAGTGCATAAGCGCCGCCATCCTCCCAGTCATGATGCACTTCCTTCAAGGCGTATTCGCCGGCCGCCTTGGCGCGGGGACTGTAGGCGTGGCGGATATGTTCAAGCGAGATGCGTGCCATATCGTCCCATCCTTCACGCCGCGATCGGCGCGGCGATAAGCGCCTTGCCGGTCGATTGATCGAATGCCATCAGATGGCGGCTGTCGAGATGCACTTCGATCTCGCGGTCCTGCTCGATATCGTGAATGCCATGTGCCAGCATCACCCAGCGGTGACCGGCAAAATCGAGATGGATGAAACTTTCGGAACCGGCAATTTCCGAAACCAGTGTGCGCGCCTTCAAGGGCGTGGTGTGGCCATTGGCGGCATGCAGGAAAAGATGGTGCGGCTGGAAGGCGAGCACCACAGGCCCTTCCGCCACCGAAGTGAGATGCGGCGGCACCGACATGACCAGCTCTCCATTCAGGACAAAACCGTTGCCCGCGCGGACAAGCGCGATCGTGTTGAGCGGCGGGTCGGCGAAGATTTTTGCGGTAACGAGATCGGCAGGCTGACGGTACACGTCCACCGTCCTGCCGAACTGCGTCACGGCTCCCTCGTGCAGGGTAGCGGTATAACCGCCGAGCAGCAGCGCTTCGGACGGTTCCGTTGTGGCGTAAACGAAGATTGCGCCCGAGGCGGCGAAGAGTTTTGGCAGCTCCTCGCGCAATTCCTCGCGCAGCTTGTAATCGAGATTGGCGAGCGGTTCGTCGAGCAGCACGAGATTGGCGTTCTTGACGATGGCGCGCGCCAAGGCCGTGCGCTGCTGCTGGCCGCCGGAGAGATTGAGCGGCGTGCGATCAAGATAGGGCGTGAGCTTCAGAAGCTCGGCCGCCTTCTTAACCTCGCGGTCGATGGTGGCCGCATCCTTGCCGGCGATGCGCATCGGCGAGGCGATGTTTTCATACACCGTCAAAGCCGGGTAATTGATGAACTGCTGGTAGACCATCGCGACATTGCGCTTCTGCACCGGCACATTCGTGACGTCGGCGCCGTCGAAAAACACCGAACCTTCGGTCGGCTTGTCGAGCCCGGCCATCAGCCGCATCAGCGACGTCTTGCCGGCAAGCGTCGGCCCGAGCAGGACATTCAGCGTGCCCCGCTTTAATGTCAGGTCGGTCGGGCGGATATGATAATCCCCCGCCACCGTCTTCGACACGTTGCGCAATTCCAGCATATGAACCTCGGGCCTCCCAACCCTCGGATACACGCGGCGATTTCGATGGCCTCAAGCGGCCCGGCGAACACCCGCCATGTATTCCTCCAGTCCCGCGGCTTCCTCCGCCGTCAGGAACAATCCCTGCTTGGTGCGGCGCCACAGCACATCCTCTGCCGTGATCGCCCATTCCTTTTCGATCAAAAAGCGGACTTCCGCCTCATGAAGCGTGCCGCCGAAATGCCGACCAAGCCCCTCCACGGTCTTCGCATCGGCGAGGATCGCCTTCGCGTCCGTGCCGTAACATTTCACAAGCCGCGCCGCATGGCGCTTCGACAGGAACGGATAGGCCGAAAGCAGTTTCCGCTCTTCGCCGGCAGCACCGGTTACGGCAAAATCCCCCCCCGGCAGCCGGCTTTTGGCCGTCCACGGCGCGCCTTTGTTGCCAATCGCCTCACCGATCTTTTCCAGCGCATGCTCGGAAAGCCGGCGATAGGTGGTCAGTTTGCCGCCAAACACATTGAGCAACGGCGCACCATCGGCATCCACCTTCAGCACATAATCCCGCGTCGCTTCCTGAGCCTTGGAGGCACCATCGTCATAAAGCGGCCGCACCGCCGAATAGGTCCAGACGATATCTTCGGGCTTTACCGGCTCGGAAAAATATTCGCTTGCTGCATTGCAGAGATAACCGATCTCCTCGTCGCTGATCTTAACGTCCTTCGGGTCGGCCGAATAGTCGCGATCCGTCGTGCCGATCAGCGTGAAATCGGTTTCGTACGGAATGGCGAAAAAGATGCGATTGTCCGGGTTCTGGAAGAAATAGGCGCGCGTATCGTCGAACTTCTTCTTCACGATGATATGGCTGCCCTGCACGAGCCGGACATTATGGACATTGTTGCGCCCCATCGCGCCAGACAGGACCTGATCGACCCACGGCCCGCCGGCATTGACCAGCATGCGCGCCCGGTGGCGCGTGGTAGCGCCCGACACTTCATCGCGCACCTCGATCTGCCACAAACCGGCTTCGCGACGGGCCGACACCACTTTCGCGCGGTTCATGATCTTCGCTCCACGCGTGGCGGCGTCACGGGCATTGAGCACGACCATACGGGCGTCATCCACCCAACCATCGGAATATTCGAATGCCTTGCCGAAATTGGGCTTCAACGGCCGACCGGCCGGATCGCTTCTCAAGTCGAGGGTTTTGGTTGCCGGCAGCAGCTTGCGGCCGCCAAGATGATCATACAGGAACAGTCCGAGCCGGATCAGCCATGCCGGGCGCACGCCGCCCTTCTGATAGGGCAGCACGAAACGCAGCGGCCAGATGACATGCGGTGCCATCGCCCATAGCACTTCGCGCTCCATCAGCGCTTCGCGCACCAGACGGAATTCATAGTGTTCGAGGTAACGCAGGCCGCCATGGATCAGTTTTGTCGCGCCCGAAGATGTGCCTGAGGCAAAATCGTTCATCTCCGCAAGCGCAACGGAGTAACCACGACCGGCCGCATCGCGCGCAATGCCGCAGCCGTTGATGCCGCCACCAATCACGAAGAGATCGAATACCCTATCGTCAGACATCGCCTTACCGACCTTGCGTTCATCATTTTCGCGACGCAACAAATTTTGCAATTGCGAAAGACATCACAATCTAAAATGAAAGAAAAACGAATGTCAAATGAAGATTGAAAAACCGCAAAATTGGGCAGACTCACCCAGTTTCGATCAGGCGAACATCGCTGTCAGCGCATATCCGCCGGATCTCCGGCGAGGGACAGCGATCGGTGATGAAGGTATGAACCTGGTCAACATGACCCATCCTGACCGGCGCCGTGCGCTCGAACTTGGAGGCATCGGAAACAAGGATGACATGCCTGGCATTCGCCATGATCGCCTGGGCGACCTTCACCTCGCGAAAATCGAAATCAAGCAAAGCCCCATCCGCATCAATGGCGGACACACCGATGACCGCGTAATCGACCTTGAACTGGCGAATGAAATCGACTGCGGCCTCGCCCACAATACCACCATCCGAACCGCGCACGACCCCGCCGGCAATGATCACCTCGATCGAGGGATAAACGCGTAACCGATTGGCAACATTGATGTTGTTGGTGATCACCATCAATTCACGATGATCGACAAGCGCCTCGCCTACGGCTTCCGTGGTCGTGCCGATATTGATGAACAGCGACGAATTATCCGGTATGATCTGCGCTGCCGCCCTGCCGATTGCCTGCTTCTGCACAGCGAACATAAGCCGGCGCGCATCATATTTGACGTTTTCGTTTCCGCTCGGAAAAACCGCACCGCCGTGAACTCGGTTTAGGGCCTTGCCGTCACAAAGATCATTCAGGTCTTTACGGATGGTCTGCGGCGTCACCTGAAAGCGCTCAGCCAGGTCATCGACCAGCACTTTTCCCTGCGTTTTGGCGAGTGCCAAAATTTCTTCCTGCCGGCTGGATAGGTGCATGGCTCCCCTCCTTTTCGTTTTCTTTCATTTTAGAAAAAAACGAAGGCGCGGCAAGAAAATTCGAAATCTGGACCGGCCCCAAAAATCGTGGTGCTTTCTTGGCCGGAGAGCCTGACCTTTGCCACATCGCAACAGAAGAAACACAGCGATCACGCTGCAAAATCACCGTTGACAAGTGGAAGAATCGGGCGCATTGATGCCGCCATGATCACGAAGCTATCCACCGCCCGCTCATATTTTTGGTCGTACCTTTAAAGGGCGGCCAGACAGATCATATTGTCACAAAAGCCGCCGTCAGGCGGCTTTTTGATGAAAACAGCGTCCTGACGGCAACCCTCTCGAAAAAGCCAAGGACGAACACCATGCCAACCCTGTCATCGACGATCTCGGATCCGCTGAAACCGGCACATCTGCTGCCAGCCAGCCAGATCAGCCTTGCCGACGCTGCGCCCGCTCGCCCGCCGGTGGTTGCCATCCGCGCTGCCCGCCGCGCCGACCTGCCGCAACTCGGCGAAATGATCACGGCGCTCGCCACCCATCACAATGATGCTTCCGCCATCACCCCGGAAATCCTCGAGCGCGATCTGTTTGGCCCGGTGCCGTGGATCACCGCTCTGGTGGCAGACGGCGGCGAAGGCCTGATCGGCTACGCCATTCTGGTGCCGTTGTACCGCGCTCAGGAGGGCAAGCGCGGCATGGATCTGCACCATCTCTTCGTGCGCGAAGGCCATCGCGGCCACGGCATCGGCCACCATCTGGTCACCCGCGCCCGCGACCTCGCCCGCAATGCCGGCTGCGATTATCTTTCGGTCGGCGCCGCGACCGGCAATTTCGCCGCCCACCGATTTTACGAGCACATGGATTTCAAACCGCGGCCGGTAACAGGCATGCGATATACGCAGGCGCTGGCGTAAGAACTGCGGAAACCGGCGATCTCTCCTTGGCTGGGATCGCCGGACTGTTGCAATTACTACGACGACCTTCGTCTTCCGATTCAGTCTTTTCCAGTCAATACTCGACAACGACCACCCCCACCCGCTCCGCGATCTGGCACCAGATCGCCAAGCGCCCGGCGAATATCGCGGCTATTGAGATTGAGACTACGTCCTTTCGGAATCCCTTGCCGCTCAATCTTCGCCCACGCTGCAGCCCGAAACGCGGCAGCATTGCTTTCATGGTATGCAAGACAATCGGCCCCGACAGGATCGGAACCGATCAGAATGCGAAAGGCACGGCGATGCACGAAGCAGGCCGCGCCATGGTCGCGGTCATCGGAGAAAACGGCAAAACTCAGCGCATCGAGATCGTCACGCCAGACTGCCGTGTTCCTTTCCATCACTTCACGCGGAAGGACTGAGACGCTTCAGGAATGTGCCACTCAGCGCACCCAAAAGTGCCCAGAAAACAAAGCTTGTGACGGTTGCCACGACGATGAAGCGACGCTCCAGTTCGAGCGGCGCCAACGGCTCCACGCCGGTCGGCGGCAATGGCGCGCCCACCACATGCGGTGCCGCGATGAGGACGACCGCCAGCACCGCAGCCCATGGCTCACGCCGCAAGACCAGCAGGCCGATACCGGCAGCCGTCGCGATGGCCGTGGCAATCCACCATGTCTGACGGGCGGCAAGTTCTGCAGCCGGGCTGCCTGGCAATTCCGGCGGCAGCCCCACCATCGGCGCCAGCATCACCGAGGCAAAACCCGCCACGCCGAAAAACAGCCCGGTGCGCCAGCCCTGTGAGACGTTCGCCATGGACAGCAAGGCCGTCAGCACAAGCGAATAGCCGATCGCGGTCAGCACATTGGCGCCGAGCGTATAGGCGGTGCGCTCGAAACCGTCGGCGGGTGCCCACCCCTCACCGTGATCGTGACCGGCGGCATCATGCCCGTCACCTTCCGCCGCGGTTGCGGCATGATCGTGGGCGGGCGTGCCGGACGCATGCGTATGTGCGTCAGGCGCCGCGCTTTCCGGCACGGCCGGCCCTGCATTCTCATAGGTTTCGGCCTTGAGGATCAGCGGCTCGGTGCCGACCATCTGCATCAGCGTGATGGCAATACCTGTTATGATCCCCACCGGGACGGCGGAGAAGACAATAGCTCTGAACATATGGTGGCTCCCCTCAGTGGCAGGGGAAAGCGTTGGCATGACGGACGTCATGCGCAGCATTGTGAACGACTTCGAGATGGGAAAAACCCACGAAACCGATCACGAAAAGCCCGAGGCAACCGGCCATGGCGGATTGCACCAGGTTGGATGTTCTGGAAGAGACGGCCGGTTTGGCCGCGGTATCAGTGGTCTGTTTTTGCATGATGGAACCCCTCGTTGCACATGCGTTGCTCACATTTGCAATGGCAGGTCTCCTGGCTCGCAGGTCGTTGTCACGAAACTGGCCTTCCCGGTTTCCCAGTGGCCGTCATCGTCCGGACTCGCCGCTCACAGTTGCGGGGGCAGCCGCGAATGAGGAAATCTCCCTGTCGCGTTCCCTTTTCATCCCCCTGCATTCACTTGAGAAAACAGGAGGAACCATTGCGAGGCAAGTTGTGCGCCCGGCATTTGCGGGTGTCAAGGTGCGGTTGCACCGGCACGGCTGCACACCGAGGAAGCATTTTCAGAGGACGGGATTATTTCCCCGGCACTGCTTTCAAGTAGGCAGCGATGGCTTCAAGGTCGCTCTTGGGCAGATGCGCAATGTTTTTCTGCACTTCCACCATCGATCCGCCAACACTGTCGAAATCGGGTGTGAAACCGGTTTCGAGGTAGTTGACGATGTCGTCCTCGCTCCAGGCGCTGATCCCTTCCGAGGTCGAGGTAATGCCGGGCACGCGGCCATCGCCTTCCGGATTGAGGCCACCCGCCAGCCAGGCGCCGGACTCGAAACCGCCCAGCGCATTGCGCGGCGTATGGCATTCGCCGCAATGACCAGGACCTTCGACCAGATACTGGCCGCGCTTGACCTGTTCGGACGCATTTGCGAGCGCTACCCGCGGACCGTCATCGAAATAGAGAAACTTCCAGCCACCGACGGCAAGCCGGATATTGAAGGGAAACGGCAGGTCGTGGCCCGGCGCCACATTGGAACTGGCCGGCAAGGACTTCAGGTACGCGAAAAGGTCATTGACGTCTTTTGGCGAAAGCCGCGCATAGGACCCATACGGAAACGACGGATACAGATGCTCGCCACTCGGGCCAACACCACGCGTCATCGCATTGCCGAATTGTGCGATTGTCCAGCCACCGATCCCGGCCTGACTGTCGGAGGAAATGTTAGGAATATGGAATGTGCCGAAATCGCTCGGCAAAGCCCGACCGCCCGACATGATCTTCAGCGCATCGCCTTCAGCACCCGGCGCAGCATGGCACCCGGCACAGCCGCCCGCCCAGAACAGCTGTTCGCCATTGGCCAGATCAGGACTGCCGAGATTGGCCCAGTGGCTCTCCGGCTGCGGATCGGGTGCCGTCAGCGAATAAGCACCGCCGAGACCTGCCGCCCCCATAACAACCACTGCCGCCACGATTTTCGTGAAGGTCGATGCCATGTCATTCTCCTGCCGCAAGGCGTCACGGCAGCCGGGTCAGTACCCGGCTGCCGATCGCAATCAACGCTTCAGACGGTAGGTCTGGTGGCACTGGCCGCATTCGGCGCCCAGCGTCTGCATGGCATTCATGACGCCGGCGACATCGGTCGGTGCTGCCGCCAGAACAGCATCGGCATCCGCGGCCAGCTTCAGCGACTTGGCACGGAAGTCGGACGGATTTTCCCAGATCTTTGGCGAGGCTTCGGTATCATGGCCGGTTTCGCTGCCGACCGGGAACTGGTCGGGAAATGCCTTGGCCGACGTGCTGATCGTCGTCAGTGCGGTCTTCACGGCTTCCGCGTCGAACGGCTTCTGTTCCTTGGCGATAGCGGCAAGTGCGCCCATGGCACCACCGATCGCCTTCATGCCGGCCTGACGTTCGACCTGCGGTTCGGCAGCAAAAGCCGAACCGAAGCCAAGACAGAGTGCCACGGCCGTGGCGGCCAGAGTCTTGATATACATTAAAATCTCCCGGTTTGATCGGCCCGCATCACACGCAGCCGAAAGATCTGCGCTGGGAGAATGACAAGGCCAAACGACGGAAAGAAGTCACGTTTCCGTCAGGCTACCAGAGATGCTGCGATTATCCGTTGACACTGCGTTCACCAGATAAATACGGCAAAACCACTCAAGTTAGCTCATACGCCGCCCTTCACGCCTTCCCAAAGGGTCACCACCGACACGACAACCAGCAGCAGGCCGGCGCCCCGGCCAATCCAGATGGTTGCTGAGGCATTGCCGACGACCGCGGCGCGGGCACGCCCGGCAGCGACCGCAAGGCTGCCGTAAATCGCCAACTGGGTTGCTGCCGTCATCACCGCCATGATGGCGGCCTGCGGTGCCAGAGGACCGAAATCGGGACGTAGAAACTGCGGATAGATGGCCAGCATGAAAAGATAGTCCTTTGGATTCATCAGGCAGGTGACCGCCCCGCGCCGAAATGCTTCCCAATGAGAACGGCTGTCTGCCGGACCGACATGATCAACGATGATCGCGCTGCGCATCAACGTGACGCCGATCCACGCCATGTAAAGCGCGCCGATGATCAGCAGTGGTTTGAACAGGACCGGCATGAAACTCGCCAGAAGGCCGACCCCCAGCGCGCCATAAAGCGAATGCACGATCCCGCCCAGCATGATACCCGCCGTGGCGGCGAGCCCGGAGGCGCGGCCCCGCGTCAGCGCGTTGGCCAGAACAAAAATCATGTCCATGCCCGGCACGATGATGATGCCGAAAAGCAGCGTAAAAAACAGCCAGAGATTTTCCGTATAGGTCATGTCAGTTGCCACCCTTGTTTCGGCAAAACGGCAGGTTTGAAAAACCTTGTTTCACCACCCGATTTGCGGCTCTATACGACCACGCTCCTGACACCGTTCTGTCAGGAGCGAAGAGGCTGGGAAAGAAAATGCGCAAGGCGTCGCGCCTGTTCGAGATCATCCAGATCCTGCGGCTGGCCAAAGGGCCGGTGACCGCAGCCATGATTGCCGAGCAGCTGGAAGTGACGGTACGCTCGATCTATCGCGACATCGCGGCGTTGCAGGCCATGCGCGTGCCCATCGAGGGCGGCCGCGGCATCGGTTACATCCTGCGGCCGGGCTTTACGCTGCCGCCATTGATGCTTTCGATCGAGGAGACGGAAGCGATCGTCGTCGCTCTGGCGCTTCTGGAACGGACCGGCGACAGAGAGCTGAAACAGGCGGCACGGCAGGTCAGCCGCAAGATTTCGGCCGTCGTGCCGCAACCGCTTGCCAGCACGTTCAGCAGCAATGCGCTGCATGTCTGGGGCAGCACCGCGCCGGCCCCTGAAGGCGCGGATCTTGCCATGCTGCGGCGTGCCATTCGAGACGAACAGAAACTGCATCTGCGCTATCGCGATGAAGAAGGCCGGGCCAGCGAGCGGACGATCCGGCCGATTGCGCTGATCTATTATTCGCAGACCGCCAACATCGTCGCATGGTGCGAGTTGCGTGCGGCGATCCGCAATTTCCGCACCGACCGGGTGGCGGATTGCCGCCCTGTCGATGCCTTTTTTACCGGCGATGGCGAGCGCCTGCGAAAACTGTGGGTGGATGGCTGGCAAAACCAGTGATCTGTCGCAGGCGCCGCTTCAGCCCGCGTACCGTCAATCCTTGGCGTGATTGTTCGGCATCATGGCTTCGATCGTGTCATCCTTGTCGATGAAATGATGTTTCAGCGCAAAGGCCACGTGCCCGGCCACGACGATCAGCAGCGCCCAGGACAGGAACCAGTGGGCGGAAACAAGGTAGGGCGTCAGCTCCGGATTCTTGGCCCCGAGGCCCGGAATAGTGAACAGGCCGGCGACCGGTATCGGATAACCTGCCGACGACGAATTCCACCAGCCCGAAACCGGCACGGCGATCATCAGGAAATACAGCGACCAATGGCCCAAATGCGTGAACGTCTTCATGATCGCCGGCATTTCGCCAAGTGGCGGCGGGCTGTGGAACAGACGCCAGACGATGCGAAGGGCAATCAGGAACAGGGTCGTGGTGGCGATGTTCTTGTGCAGCGTGATTGCCCAGACCTTCTGAGCCGTCTCGATGTCGTTGACGCCGTAATGCAGCATGGCGCCGCCGTAATAGCCGACAACCCAGGCCACGATGATGATCGCCGCCATCAGCCAGTGAAAAAACTTCGATGTCGGGTTGAAATTTCGGGCCGTCGAAGCCCTGATGGGCGCCTGCGTAAGCGGTCCCGAGTCTACTGTGCTGGCCATATCGTGCCTCCCGGACAGATGGATCTATTCATCAATAAAATCTCTGTAAATTATAATATTCACGACAGTACGGATTATTGATTTTTGACAAAATTGCAAAAAACCAATAAAAACGCGGCCGTTACTTGCAATAATCATTATTAAACGACATTTTACTTCCGCCAAGGGTGTCAAAAGGTCGCTGACAATCGTCAAGGGCACGGCAGCAAGCCCGCAGCATCATCGAAGCCCGGCTGAATAATCGCAGTTTTTCTAAAAAAACCGTCAAAGCGGCAGGGTGCGGCTTTCTTCACGGCCATGGCCGGTGATCTCGATCCGGTCGCTGAAAATATCGACGACGGCAAAGGCGTTTTCGTCCGGCGTGTCGACCATGCCCTTGAAGTTGACGAACCAGGTTTTTCCCAGTTGCCCGAGGTTTCCGGTGTGCTGGTGGCCGTTCAGGTATGCAACGACATTGCTGTAGGATGCAATCAGCGCAGCCACTTCGGCACTATCCCAGAGATTGTGGTCGCTGTCCGGATAGAGCGGGTAATGGCCCATGATCACGACCTTTTCGCCATCCCATGCGGCGCGGTCGAGCACGTCTCTCAGCCATTCAAACTGGACGCCGCTGATACCAGCATTCCAGTCCTTGGCATTGATCGCGCCATCCGCTTCAAGGCCGGCCAGACGATTGATCGCCGATGCGCGACGTTGCGGATGATGCGCGGTGGCAAACAGGCTCTCCTCGCAGCCGTCCATCACCACGAACCGAAAACCATCCCGGCCGAAATGATGATAGGGCGCCGGCATGCGCAGCTTTTCATGGACCTTGGGCAGGTGCTCCGGCGCCACCAGAAAATCATGATTGCCCGGCAGAAAAACAGTGTCGTGCCGCGAGGTTTCGAACAGCGGCAGGATTTCGTCGAAATTTTCCCAGCCCCGGTCGATCAGGTCGCCGAGCGTGACCACGAAAGCCAGATCCTCGCCATCCAGAACCTCGAGCGCCTGCGCAATCTTGGCCTTGCTCGCCTGATAATGGCGGTTCAGCGTGGGATGCGGCGGAAGCGGTGCGTATTGCGGATCGGCGAGAACGCCGAAGCGTATGAGAGGTGTTTGGCGGGACATGCGCGGGAGATATGACGTCCCCATGACAGGCGTGTGACGAAGACGACTTGCCCGAACGAGTAGAACCTGACTAAGAGCAAATCAGGGGCTGCCAATTGTCTTCAAGGAAAGGTCGTTACTTGCGCAATCTGCTTTATTCGTTCTGGGCCATTTTCTGGCGGATCGCCGCCGTACTTATTACCAACTACGTCATCACGTCCCTAGTTTTTCATCTCACCTATCTGCTTTTTCCGCAGACGGAAACCGTCATCAAGATTCGCGCATCCTTAAATCACCTGCCGACAGCCATGTTGTTCCTGCTTCTTGCCATGCGGCAAAACAGTTCGGAAATGTGCGAACCGGGAAGCGCATCGTTCCATTGGCGCAACACGTATCTCATTCTGGCAGCCGTCGCCGCCTTCATCATATCCACAAATTCGCTGGCGGCATTTCTGCTTCCGACCGATCTATGGATCGTGGCAATCAGGTTTCTGTCCCTCTGCGTGTTTCTGATCTTGTGCATCGCCCTCGCCATCCGTCTGTCACGTTTTCGCCGGCAGTCGGACCGCGCGGTGCCGGCCGTCGCCTGAAACGCGAAAGCCCGGCACAAAGGCCGGGCTTCCATTCCGGGTTTTTCCCGAAAACTTACTTCGTGGCGGCTTCGTAACGCTCCAGCACGTAATCCCAGTTGATCAGGCTGTCGACGAAGGCTTCGAGGTATTTCGGACGGGCGTTGCGGTAGTCGATGTAATAGGAATGTTCCCATACGTCGACGCCGAGGATCGGCTCTGCGCCATGAACCAGCGGGTTTTCGCCGTTCGGGGTTTTGGAGATTTCCAGCTTGCCGTTCTTGACGGAGAGCCAGGCCCAACCGGAACCGAACTGCGTGGTGCCGGCAGCAACGAAATCGGCCTTGAACTTGTCGTAACCGCCGAGGTCGGAAGCGATCGCGCTTTCCAGCTTGCCGGGCAGCTTGTTGCCGCCGCCATCCTTCTTCATCCACTTCCAGAAATGGACGTGGTTGTAGTGCTGGGCAGCATTGTTGAAGAGGCCGGCATTGGTGCCGAACGACTTCTTCACGACCTCTTCCAGCGAAAGATCGGCGAGACCGGCTTCAGCGGCCAGCTTGTTGCCGTTGTCGACATAGGCCTTGTGGTGCTTGTCGTGGTGATACTCGAGCGTTTCCTTCGACATGAAGGGCTGCAGCGCCTCGTAATCATAGGGAAGTTCGGGAAGTTCAAAAGCCATGATCTTACTCCTTGGGCAAAAACAAGCTGGGTGAAGGTGAGCGGGAACATAGGTTGCCATCGGCACCGTGGCAACGGTTTCGAGACCAAAAATCTGGCAAAAAACAATGCCCCGACGGTGTCGTGTTCTCCTTTAACGTCGGTTCGTGGAACATCGTTCCGCACGTCATCGGAAAGGATCGCATCTGCGCCGAGCGCTTGCCATTTGCCATATCGCTGACGCAGAATTTTGGCACGGACGGGCATCAAACGGAGACCATGATTCGATGAAGACCACCTTGCTGACGCTCGCAACATTGTCTGCCGCCCTTGGCTTCGGCCAGACCGCCCAAGCCTCCTCGGACGGCGCATGGGCAGAGTTTGCCTCTGCGGTTGAAAAAGCATGCATCAAATCCGCATCGGGCCAGATCGAAAACGGCCGCGCCGTGGTCGATCCCTATGGCAGCGCGAAATACGGCCTCGCCATCGTGACCGGTCGACCCAGCGGCGTTCCAAAGAGCAAGAAACTCGCCGATATCAGCGTCATCTGCGTCTATGACAAGAAGACCAAGGCAGCCGAAGTGGGCGGAGAAATCGAGATCGGCAAGGTCATGAACAAGCCGAAGCCACGGTAGCCGCAGCCTATGAAAACCGGCTGCTTCCTCATTGTTCTTATTCTTGCGGCCGGATTTGCCATTCCACAGGCGGCAGGCGCGCAGGATGCCGAGCATGGCCGACAGGTCTACCGTGTCTGCCTGCCCTGCCATGTGCCCGATGCCGAAACCAATAAACTCGGGCCGCATCTGAAAGACGTTTTCGGCCGCGCCGCCGGCAGCGTCGATGGATTTCGCTATTCCCAGGCAATGCGGGATGCCGGTACGGCCGGCCTCATTTGGGACGAAAAGAACCTGTCGGAATTTCTGTCCAGCCCCGGACGAAAGGTGCCGGGCACGAGCATGCGTTTCTGGGGTTTCTGGAGCCAGTCACAGATCGACGACGTCATCGCCTATCTCAAGACCAATCCCTGATACCGCCAAACATATGCCGCCCCCAAAAGAGAGCATTAGTCAGCTTTGCGCAGGTTTGTGCGTTTATCGATTGCCTCATTGATTTTGCGACAGACGATTTGAAGTCACCAAGGATATTTCGATGCTGGATGGAATGCTTCAATCCGCACATTTTCAAGCTGAGCCGAGCGACGATCGCTTAGAGGGCGACACGCCGCCAATCACCGAAGCCCTCGACGCGCTTCTGACCGACCTGATGTCGCAGTGTCCGGATTTCACTGTCCCCGCCCTGGCCGATGCCACCACCGACAATAATCCAGACGAAAACGGCGCCGGGCAGGATATCCCGGCGGTTCTTGGGGAACCGGACAGGCCGATGCCAGCAGAACCTGAAACCGCGTCCGAACCCATGCCGACACGGGTCTACAGTATAGGCGACCTGATGCTGTTCGAGCGGCTGACAGGATATCGGCTGGTGGCACAACGGCAGTTATGGCGTTCGGTCGACAAGGAAGGCAATCGTTCTATGGCTGGCGACCGGCTTTTCACCGTGCTTGCGGAAGAAGCCTTCCAACTGGCCGACCGGCAACGTCGCAACGGCCCGTCACCACAAGCCGATCTGACGGTCCAGGATATCGCCATCGCACTGAAACCGATGCGCGCCATTGCAGCGCATCTGGGTGAGCGCGGTATCCAGGCCTGCGACCGCATGGAGGCCATCGTGACGGCCACGCTGGATCGTCGCAACGCCGCCTGAAGTCGTCAATCGCTTGGTGCGTCACCCGCCCTGCCTGCTTTGAACGCCGTGCCGTACATTCGACAATCGGGAACCTTTTGGCGTCACCAGCACTTGAATCCCGCTGAAACCAGCCAGCCGGGAGATGGCCGATGTTCGATTTCGTGACCTCCGACTTCCTGTTATTCGTGCTGATCGGGTTCTGCGCCCAGATCGTCGATGGCGCACTCGGCATGGCGTTCGGCGTGCTGACCACGACCAGCCTTCTGGCTGTCGGCGTCGCGCCTGCTGCAGCAAGCGCCATGACCCATGTCACCGAATGTTTCACCACGGCCGCATCCGGCGCCTCCCATCTTTATCACCGCAATGTCGATTGGCGGCTGGTGTTTCGGCTGGCGCCCGCCGGCATGGTCGGTGGCGCGTTGGGAGCCTATCTTCTCTCGAACATCGACGGAAAAGCGATAGAACCGCTCGTCTCTATTTATCTGATCGGCATCGGCCTGTTCATCCTCTACAAGGCCTTCAAGCCGAAATGGCCACGCGACGTGCATGACTGGATCGTGCCTTATGTCGGCGGCGTCGGCGGCCTGCTGGATGCCATGGGCGGCGGCGGCTGGGGACCGATCGTCACCAGCTCTCTGCTCGGCCGCGGCCACGAGCCGAAAAAAGTGATCGGCTCGACCAATCTGACGGAGTTTGCGGTAACCTTCGTTATCTCGCTGACATTCATTCTGGCGCTGGGCTGGTCGGAGCTGTCTTCCGCGATCGGTCTCATCGTCGGTGGCATTCTGGCGGCTCCCTTTGGCGCCTTGATCGTCAAGAAGATGCCGGTCAAACCGCTGATGATCGCCGTTTCGATGATCATTATCGGCACGGCGGCTATTCGTTTCGCGTAAATCGATATATATTGATCACCTAATATTTAAGTCATGCAACTTGTGATCAAGCATCGGTGCCGGAGCTGTTTATGGCCGCGAAGATGAGTGACGAACTTTCCGGCCATATGCCAACGCTGGAAGCGCTGGAATTGGCAATGGACAATATGCCGATTGCGGTCGCTATATTCATGCTCGAAGGCCAGCCGGTCTATGCCAATCGCTGTTTCCGCCTGCTGCACGATGTCGATGCCCGCTGGGTGACCGGGATGGAAACCTTTGTCGACATCATCGAAAGCGATGGGATGGCGAACTGGAAACAGGATCCAAAGATCTTCTTCGAATCCTTGCAGAACGAGCTGAAGGCTGGACGGACGGTGCAGACCCAGATCGAAGTCGGCGACAAAATCATCGCGGTTCACGATATCCTGCTGGACGGCCGCTACATCCTCACCACCCAGCAGGATGTGACCGCGCGGGTACAGGCGGAACGCCGCGTTTCCTACCTCGCGCATCACGATCCGCTGACGGACCTGCCCAATCGCACCCATTTTTCGGCAAGGCTGGAAAGCCTGATCGAAGAGAGCAAGGTGACACGGCGACGTTTCGGGGTGATGAGCTTCGATGTCGATCGTTTTAAGGATATCAACGATATTTTCGGCCATGGCGCCGGTGATATCGTTCTGACCAAACTCGCCTTGCGCCTGAAACAACTGCTGGGCCCATTGGACGCCGCAGCGCGCCTCGGTGGCGATGAGTTCACGGTGATCAGTGTCGGTGACAGCCAGCCGGAAACGGTCACGCGGCTGGCGGAAGATCTTACCAGGGCGATGGAAGAGGAAATCGAGGTCGAGGGCCGATCGCTGAATGTGGGTTTGAGCATCGGCATCGCCATGTTTCCGCAGGACGGCAATGATTCAGCCACGCTTCTGGCCAATGCCGATGCAGCGCTTTACCGTGCCAAATCCGAAGGGCGCGGCCGCTTTTGCGCCTTCAACGCCGGCATGGACCGGCGCATGCATGACCGCCGTGTGCTGCAGCAGGATTTGCGCCATGCCATCAGCCGGCACGAACTGGCCTTGCATTACCAGCCGCAGGCCTCGGTCTCGGGAGAGATCTTCGGCTTCGAGGCGCTGTTGCGCTGGCATCATCCCACGCGCGGGCTGATATCGCCGGATCACTTCATTCCCTTGGCCGAAGAGAGCGGGCTGATCGTCGAAATCGGCCGCTGGGTCCTGCGCGAGGCCTGCCGGGAAGCGGCAAGCTGGCCAAACCGGCTGAGGATTGCCATCAACGTTTCTCCCATCCAGTTTCGACAGGAAAATCTCGTCGGCGACGTCCACAGCATTCTCCTGCAGACCGGCCTTTCGCCCGACCGGCTGGAACTGGAAGTGACCGAAGGCGTGCTGGTGCAGGATTTCGCCCGCGCATTGCAGATCTTGCGGGGCCTCAAAAGCCTCGGCATCCAGATCGCCATGGACGACTTCGGTACCGGGTATTCGTCACTGTCCTACCTGCAGGCCTTTCCGTTCGACACGATCAAGATCGACAAGTCCTTCACTGCCAAGCTCAATGCAGATCCAAGCGCCGACGAGATCGTGCGCGCCGTGATCGGCCTCGGTCGCGGCCTGAACATCCCCATCGTTGCCGAAGGTGTGGAAACAGAGGAACAGCGCGCCTTTCTGGAAGAAGCGCAATGCCAGCACATTCAGGGATATCTGATCGGCAAGGCCGAGCCGATTGCCGAATATTCCGACCTGACCGGTGCCGAGGAAACCGTTTCACCGGGAAAACCGGACACCGCCTCTGCTACGATCACGCAATTTCGCCGTCGTTAAGGCACTCTCGCGCAAAGACGGGATCACATGGCGCTGCCGTGCGTTGTCGTTGAACGGAGCGGTCACCGGCCGCTCTCTATCACCCGCCTGCTTTTCCATTCTAAAGTGATGATCGGGCATGGCGCGGATGGTCCGCCCGGATTGCGCACAAGGTTATATCATGACGGCTTCAGAAAACTCATTCCTCGCCATCCTGCTTCATGGCGTCGGCTCCAACGGTGACGATCTCGCTCCGCTCGGCAAGAGCTGGGAGCCGCGCCTGCCCGGCGTCACCTTCATTTCACCCAATGCGCCTGACCGTTCGGATTTCGGTTCCGGTTACCAGTGGTTCAGCGTGGCGGGCGTCACGGAAGAGAACCGACCTGCCCGCATCGCCGCCGCCCGCACCTCCTTCGACGCGGTGCTTTCCGGCATTGTCGAGGAACACGGATTTGCCGACAGGCTCGATCACGTCGTGCTGATCGGGTTTTCCCAAGGAACGATCATGTCGCTCGATGCAGCGGCCAGCGGTCGCTGGCCTGTTGCTGCCGTCATCGGCTTTTCCGGAAGATTGGCAACCGAAAAGCCACTGACGCCGGCGAAGGAAACAAAAATCCTCCTCGTGCATGGAACGGCAGACAGCGTCATCCCCTCCTGGGAAACGGAAAAGGCGCAAACCGAGCTGACGAGCGCCGGCCTGTCCGTCGAAACCGTCATCGAGCCAGGGCTCGGTCACACGATCTCGATGGGCGGTTCTGACCGGGCCTGCGCCTTTCTGGAAAACCTCGTCAAAGGCTGACATCCGCGAAAACAGAAACGGCGCCCGAAGGCGCCGTTCGATATCCATCGGTCCTGCAAGCCTCAGGCAGCAGCCTTGCGGGTCGCATTGGCCCAATCCATGTAAAGTTCCAGCGCCTTGGCGGCGACCGGGCCGGGCTGCAGCTCGCGGTCTTCGAACTTGTTGACCGGAACGATCTTCGAATAATTGCCCGAGGTGAAGATCTCGTCGGCCTTGGCGACATCCTCGACGGTGACGGTTGCTTCACGCACCTCGTAACCACCCTGGCGCAGCAGGCCGATCACGCGCGAACGGGTAATGCCGGCCAGAAACGTGCCGTTGGCGATCGGGGTGAAGACAACACCATCCTTGACGATGAAAATGTTCGACGAGGCGGTTTCGGCAACATTGCCGTTCATGTCGCGGGCAAGCGCATTGTCGAAACCGCGATTGCGCGCTTCGATGATCATGCGGCCGCTATTGGGGTACAGACTGCCGGCCTTGGCAGCCGTCATGGCGACCTCCGGGTTTGGACGGCGGTAGGGCGACACCGTCAGCGACGACGGCTTTGCCGTGTTCATCGGCGCCTCGAACAGGCAAATCGCGAAGCGGGTCGATTCCGGATCCGGAGCGACGACGCTGTAGGACGTACCATGCTCCGACCAGTACATCGGCTTGATATAGATGGCGGTTTTGCCGTCGAACTTCTTGACGCCTTCGAGCGCCAGCGCCTCGATCTCTTCCGGGGTCTTGGTCGGCTTCATGCCCATGTTCACGGCCGAGCGGTTGATGCGCTGGCAATGCAGGTCGAGGTCCGGCGAAATACCGTCGAACCAGCGGGCGCCATCGAACACCGTCGAACCGAGCCACATGGCGTGCGACGTCGGGCCAATCAGTTTCGGATTACCCGAAAGCCACTCTCCGTCGACGAAGGTCCAGGTGGTGCTCTTGGGGGATGTATCAACGGCCATGGTATTCTCCTTGCAAATTTCGTGACCGAGTGAAGGCGCGGCAGGCTGCGAAGGTCAAGGCGTTTCTTGCCGAAAAACGTTGCCCGAAGGCAAAAAATCGACGTCTGTGGCGAAGCTCACGGCAATCCAGTTTCCGCGTAAATAGGTGCATCAGCATCTGTGATGCGAGACGGCCTTGCCCTTGCTGTATCCCGTATTCCCGTGTCCAATGTCGCCTGCATGGAGAAGGAGACGCGCATGGCATGGTCCTCACAGCAATATCTCAAATTCGAGGATGAGCGCACCCGCCCTGCCCGCGATCTGATGGCGCAAGTGCCGCTGGCCACCGCCAGCCGTGCCTTCGATCTCGGTTGCGGACCGGGCAATTCCACCGAACTGCTGGTCGAGCGTTTTGGCGCCGCCAATGTCTTGGGCCTCGACAGCGACGACGACATGCTGGCGGCGGCGCGAAAGCGGCTGCCCGCTGTCACCTTCGACAGGGCAGACCTTGCGTCATGGCAACCGGATGCACCGGTGGACCTGCTTTACGCCAATGCGGTGTTCCAGTGGGTGCCCGATCATGTCGCGGTGCTGGCGCGGCTGATGGATCACCTCAAACCCGGCGGCGTTCTGGCCGTGCAGATGCCGGACAACCTCACCGAACCATCCCACAGGATGATGGAGGAGACCGGACTTTCCGGTCCATGGTCGAAGGCATTCGAAGGCGGCAAGGTGCGCCGAAGGCCGCTTCCACCCGCATCCGTCTACATTGATCGGCTGGGACCGAAGTCTCTCAAGCTGGATGTCTGGCACACAACCTATTACCACCCGATGGCAGATGCCGCCGCGATCGTCGAATGGGTCAAGGGCACCGGCCTGCGCCCCTATCTCGACGCGGCCGGAACAGAGCATCGTGACGCGTTTCTTGCCGATTACCAAAGCCGCATCGACAAGGCCTACCCGCCAATGGCCGATGGCCGCAGGCTGCTCGCTTTTCCGCGTTTTTTCCTGATTGCCGTCAAGGGCCAGGTCTGAAACGACCGCTTGGTCCGCCTATTGCTGCGCCGGAGGCGGTGCCAGTGGATTGGCCGGCGCGGGTTCGGTCTGGCCCGGCTGGATGCCGGGAGGGGCCGGAATGCGGTTGTCGATCAGAAGAATGCTCAGCACCATGGCCACCAAAAGACCCAACAACAAAAACCATGTAATCCGCATGTCCCCGACCTCCAATCAACCCAAGCCGCTTGCCGGCGGCCCCATTCAACATTCCTTATATGAAACAGAGACTAGGGCCGTGATGCGATGAAAAAAAGGAATGTGCCGCCTTTTTTATTAACGGCCGTTACATCTCGTGAAACGACGTCCTCGATAGGCCGACCGAAGTGCTTTGCATTGCAGCAATAGCCGCTGCGCAATACCGCCCTATATGCGCGGCAATAACATAGGCGAGACGGACCGGGGCACGATGCAAGACATTCTCAAAGAAGGCGAAACCTGCTGGCGTGTCGCCAAGGCCGAGCGGTTGTCGATCATCGTCGATGCGGCGGATTTCTTCAGCGCCGCCAAGAATGCCATGACCAAGGCGAAACGGTCGATCTATCTGATCGGCTGGGATTTCGACACCCGCATCCGGCTGGACCCGGCAACCGAAAAACACGGTGAATGGCCGGACCAGCTCGGCTCGTTTCTCAACGCGCTCGCCCGCCGCAACGCGGATCTCGATATACGCATCCTCAAATGGGATATCGGCATGATCAACTCGATCACGCGCGGCGAAACGCCATTCTATGTGCTGAAATGGATTTTTGACAAACGCATCCATCTGAAGCTGGACGGCGCGCATCCCGCCATGTCGGCGCACCACATGAAACTGCTGGTCATCGATGACCGGGTCGCATTTTGCGGCGGCATCGACATGACGGTCGGCCGCTGGGATACGCGCGACCACGCGGAAAAGGCGCCTGCCCGCCGCTCGCCGATGGGATTTGCGCAGGAACCGTGGCACGACGCGACCACCTGCCTGTCCGGCCCCGCCGCAGCGGCGCTCGGCGAAGTGGCGCGACGCCGCTGGAAGCTGGCCACCGACGAGACGCTGGAAACGGAAACCTGTGACAGCGATCCCTGGCCGGACGGGCTGGAAGTCGGTTTCGAAGACGTCGATATCGGCATTGCCCGCACAGCGCCGGAATATGGCGATCGCAAACAGATCGTCGAGATCGAGACGGCCAAGCTCGCCATCATCGCGGCGGTAAGGAAGACCCTTTACATCGAAAGCCAGTATTTTGCGTCCCGCCGGATCGCGCAGGCCATTGCCGAGCGCCTGAAAGAAGACGATGGACCGGAAGTGGTTCTCATCAACCCGGAAGGCTGCGAGGGTTATCTCGAGGCAAAAGCGATGGACAGCGCCCGCATCCGGCTGATGAAACTGGTGCGCGACGCAGATCGTCATGATCGCTTTCGGCTTTTCTACCCCGTCAACGATGCGCGAACACCGATCTATGTCCATGCCAAGATGATGTTTGCCGACGACCGCATCATCAAGATCGGCTCGGCCAATCTCAACAATCGCTCGATGGGTTACGATACGGAATGCGACGTGGTGCTGGCTGCCCAGCCGGACCAGACCATCCTGCGCGAAAAGATCATCGCCACCCGTAACGATCTTGTGGCGGAACATCTCGGCCGCACGGTCGAGGAGGTCAGCCAGGCAATCGCGGCGCATGGTGGTTCGTTGATCAAGGCCATCGAGACGCTCAACCGCGAGAGCGGTCGCGGCCTCGTCCCCGTACCGATGCGCGAACTGACGATCGACGAGGAAATGTTCGCCGAAAGCGATATTGCCGACCCGGAGCGGCCCGCCGGCAGGCGCTATCGCGCCTCGCGTTTTCTAAAGCGGCGTTTTGGCCACAAGCTCAAGAAAGCACTTTGAAACGGGCGGCTCTTGCCAGCCGTCGATGAGGTGATAGGATCAAACCGATTTCATTCTGCAATCGGTCTGGGAGGCCCTGTTGTGAGACCTGTTCTCTATTCGCATCCGTTCTCATCCTACTGCCAGAAAGTGCTGATCGCGCTCTATGAAAACGACGTGGATTTCGAAACGCGAACACTGGGCGAAGACGAAGGCGCCTATGAGGAACTCGTCGCCACATGGTCGGTGAAGCGGTTTCCGATGCTCAAGGATGGCGCAAAGCACATCCATGAAGCCACGACCATCATCGAATATCTGCAGGTTCGTTATCCCGGTCCGGTTCGCCTGATCCCCGCCAATGAAGCCTTCGCTGTCGAGGTTCGCATGCTCGACCGTTTTTTCGACAATTATATTTCCACGCCACAGCAGAAGATCGTGTTCAACGCGTTGCGCGACGAGAAGGACCGTGACCCATACGGCGTGCAGGAGGCGCGCGACATGCTCGATGCCGCCTGTTCCTGGCTTGAAAAGCATATGACCGGACGGCAATGGGCGGCAGGCGAACAGTTTACGCTGGCAGACTGCGCCGCCGCCCCGTCGCTGTTCTACGCCGACTGGTCGCACCCGCTTGGCGACCGTTTTCCGGCAGTCACCGCCTATCGCCGGCGGCTTCTGGCGCGGCCATCCTTCGCACGGGCTGTCGATGCGGCACGCCCTTATCGGAAGAACTTTCCACTGGGCGCACCGGACCGGGACTGAATATCGCGTCTTCGTGCCGCCCCTTCGCCATAGCGATCCCCGACATCCCGGCCGCATAACCCGCCCAAGAACACAAAATGGCGGCGGGCGTTTTTTGAAAACCGAAGATCGCCAAGGGACGACTCTGCCGATAGCAGGCGCGTTTCCAAACAAGAATGCACCGCTCTAAAAGCTCGGCGGCGTACAGGCGCTGATGACTTCGCAGGGCACGGGTCCGACACAGCGAAAACGATGCGGCCTGCGACTTTCGAAATAATAGGCGTCACCCGGCCCGAGAATACGGCGCTCGTTTTCCACGGTGACCTCCAGCCGGCCGGACAGCACGATGCCGCCCTCCTCTCCCTCGTGAACGAGCGGCACTTTTCCGGTATCGGCGCCGGGCTGATAACACTCCTTGAGGATCTGCAGGCTGCGCCCGAACAGGTTGTCGCCGACCTGCCGATAGGAAATCGGCCCCTTGCCGATCTCCACCAGATCCTCGGCCGCGTAAAAGGCCTGTCGCGATTTTTCCGGTTCGAAGGCAAAAAATTCGGCAAGGCCGATCGGCAGGCCATCGAGTATGCGTTTCAGCGCCCCGACCGATGGGTTTGCCGAATTGGATTCGATCAGCGAGATCGTCGAATTGGTCACCCCGGCGCGCTTTGCCAGTTCACGCTGGGAGAGGTTATGCGCCATGCGCAACTGCCGCAGACGGCTGCCAATATCGAGGGACATGTGCGCTTCCTGTTTCCGATGTTCGAAATATCGAAAACAGGAGGCCACCTGTCAATCAATTCAGTGGCTTGGAAGCAAGAAGAAAACGACTTGTTCAGAACAGCCAAATAGCCAAACTCACCTCATCCAACGGAGGCAATCATGGATCACGTCAGCCCGGCAAATACGGTCAATCTCGAAAACTTCTGGATGCCGTTTACCGCCAATCGCCAGTTCAAGGCCGCCCCCCGTCTGCTGGCAGCAGCCGAAGGCATGTATTACACCGATGTCGATGGCAACAAGGTTCTGGACGGGACGGCGGGCCTTTGGTGCTGCAATGCCGGCCACGGCCGACGCAAGATTTCGCAGGCCGTCGAACGCCAGCTGGCCACACTCGATTTTGCCCCGACATTCCAGATGGGCCATCCGATCGCCTTTGATTTTGCAACAAAGCTTGCGGCCCATGCGCCGGGCGGTGCCGGCAGCAAGCTCGACCGTGTCTTCTTCACCGGCTCGGGTTCTGAATCCGTCGATACGGCACTCAAGATCGCCATCGCCTATCAGCGTGCCATCGGCCAGGGAACTCGCACGCGCATCATCGGTCGTGAAAAAGGTTATCACGGCGTTGGTTTCGGCGGCATCTCGGTTGGTGGCCTCGTCAACAACCGCCGCGTTTTCCCGCAGATCCCGGCAGACCATATGCGCCACACGCTGGATGTGGAGCGCAACGCCTTCACAAAAGGCCTGCCAACCCATGGCGTCGAACTGGCCGACGATCTGGAACGCCTTGTCCAGCTTCATGGCGCGGAAACCATCGCCGCCGTCATCGTCGAGCCGATGTCCGGCTCAGCCGGCGTCATCCTGCCGCCCAAGGGCTATCTGGAACGTCTGCGGGCGATTGCCGACAAGCATGGCATTCTGTTGATTTTTGATGAGGTCATCACCGGTTTCGGACGTCTCGGCACACCCTTTGCGACCGATTATTTCGGCGTCGTGCCGGATCTTATCACCACGGCCAAGGGCATCACCAATGGTACGATCCCGATGGGCGCGGTTTTCGCCAGCCGCAAGGTTCATGATGGCCTGATGACCGGGCCGGAAAACGCCATCGAACTGTTCCACGGCTACACCTATTCGGGCCATCCTGTTGCCTGCGCCGCAGGCCTTGCAACCATGGAAATCTACGAGGAAGAAGGGTTGCTCACGCGCGCTGCCGATCTGGCGGCGGATTGGGAAAATGCGCTGCATTCGCTCAAAGATGCGCCGCATGTGGTCGACATCCGCAACCTCGGCCTTGTCGGCGCCATCGAACTTGCACCGCGCGAAAACGCACCCGGCACGCGTGCCTATGACGTGTTTGTCGATTGCTTCAACAAGGGCCTGCTGATCCGCGTCACCGGTGACATCATTGCGCTGTCGCCGCCGCTGATCATCGAGCGCGAGCAGATCGGCACGATCGTCTCGATGATCGGAGATGCCCTGAAGCGTGCCGCCTGACAAGGAACGAGCCGGGCAGCCCGACATTCAGACGAAAAACCCCGGCGACGCAATGGCGCCGCCGGTCCATCTCGTTTAAGACTGGCGGCTTATTTCAGCGCAAGCAGTGCAAGGCCATGAACGACAACGTCATCAAGTTCCGCAAAAAAGAAACGCCGAAGCCGCCACGCCAGACACCGCCCTGGATGAGGAAGGCCCTCATCATCGCCGGCGCCATCGCTGCTTTCCTTGCTGCTTTCGCCTATTTCTACCTGACCGGCGATCAGAGCGGCATGATGGGCGCCACTCCCTGACCGGGAGATCTCTGCCAGCCCGGTCGTCAGGCTGAGCACGCTCTGCCGGTCATTCCTCTTCGATAGCCATCAACCCCGCCTCATCCCGACAGTTCGGAGCTGAACTGGCTTGACTTGGATCGTTTATGTAATGTTATAACGTTTTATTGTTATCGACATATCGAGCCAGACATGACCCAAAAACTTCCCGTCACCGTCCTTTCCGGCTTTCTCGGCGCCGGCAAGACCACGCTGCTCAACCACATCCTGACCAATCGCGAGGGACTGCGCGTCGCGCTGATCGTCAACGACATGAGCGAGGTCAACATCGATGCCGCGCTGGTGCGTGACGGTGGAGCAAACCTCTCTCGCACGCAGGAACAATTGGTTGAAATGACCAATGGCTGCATCTGTTGCACCCTGCGTGATGACCTTTTGAAAGAGGTGCGGGCGCTGGCCGAACAGAACCGTTTCGATTACCTGCTGATCGAATCCACCGGCATCGCCGAACCTCTGCCCGTCGCGGCGACCTTTGATTTCCGCGACGAGGATGGAAAAAGCCTCTCGGATGTCGCGCGCCTCGATACGATGGTGACGGTCGTCGATGCCGCCAACCTGCTGAAGGATTATGGCTCTGCCGATTTCCTCTCCGATCGCGGCGAGACGGCAGGAGACGGCGACAACAGGACACTGGTCGACCTGCTGGTCGAACAGATCGAATTTGCCGACGTGGTCGTGCTCAACAAGATCAGCCAGGCAACGCCGGGCGAACGCGACGCGGCCCGAAAAATCATCGTGGCGCTCAACCCGGATGCGCATCTCATCGAGACCGATTTCGGCAGGGTGGACCTGCACGACATACTGGGCACCGGCCGTTTCGATTTCGCCAAAGCCGAAACCCATCCGCTCTGGTTCAAGGAATTGCATGGATTTGCGGACCATGTGCCGGAGACGGAAGAATACGGCATTCGCAGCTTTGTCTATCGTGCAAAAAAACCGTTCGATCCCGCACGGTTCAAGGCCTTCATCGACCGGGCATGGCCGGGCGTGGTGCGCGCCAAGGGGTTTTTCTGGCTGGCAACCCGTCCGCACCACGTGGGCGAGATGAGCCAGGCCGGCGCATTGGTGCGCACGCAGAAGATGGGGCTGTGGTGGTCGTCCGTTCCGCAGCTGCAATGGCCGCAGGACCCCGGCTTCCTGCAAATGATGAAACCCTATCTCGATCCGATCTGGGGAGATCGGCGTCAGGAGATGGTTTTTATCGGGGCCGACCCGATGAATGAGACCGCCATTCGGGCGGAACTCGATGCCTGCCTGATCGACGGAGATACATTCCGCCCCGAACTGTGGCGCGACCTGCCCGACCCTTTCACACGCTGGGATAAAAACGCGGCGTGAGCCACGCTCAACCGGCGGCCCGCTTTTCCGGCGGGCCTGCCATCTCGGCAATGGCGTCCAGATAGACCTCCCGCGCCTGGCGCGGCGTAAAATTGTGATCGGCACCGGCCACCACGGCATGCGACATGCCGGAAAAACGCACGAGCTGCCCGCCGCCGGCACCAAAAAAATGCCCGAACTCCTCCAAACCGATATCACCCGGGCTGTAGAGCAGTTTCACGCTCACACCGCGTTGGACAAGGGTGCGGAAACCGGCACAGACGACACGTTCCCGCGCCGTCAGGCCGCCTGTCATCCAGACCAGCGGACGCAGCAGACGACGGCCGATACCCTTCGAAACCTGCCGGGCCTTGCTCGACAGATCGACCTCGCCACGCGCAATCCGCCTGAATGTCGATAGTCGCCAGAGATTGCTGACATAATGATCCATGGACTGCGTCGGGTTATCCAGCGCATCCTCCACCGATCGCCCCGGCTGCCATTCGAATGTTTCCGGGTTGACGGCAACCACACCATCGATGCGATCGTCCGTCCACGCAGCCTGCAGCGCCAGATAGGCACCGCTGCATCGCCCTGCAGCCACGATACGAACGCCCGGCATCCGCTCTGTCAGGAGATCAAGTGCGGCCGAAACATCATCAAGCTGCGCCGGTTCATAAAGAACCTGCCCTTCCAGACCCGGCACCGGCGGGCTGTCCGCAACATTGGCGCAGTCGAAACGCAGTGAGGAAATGCCCTGTTGCGCCAATGCACGGGCAAGCTTGACTGAAGAACGCCCCCAGCCCGACATGCGGTCATAGCCCGAAGACAGGAGCAGTACCGAAACCGGCTGCTCGATCATCTGCGCTGACGGCCGGCAGAGAATACCGAACATGCGGCCATCAGCGCCAAGGCGGGTCGGTTGCTCGAGAAAACCTTCGTCGCCATGCGATCCGCAAGATGGCGGCAACACATCCCATGCAGCCCCCTGTTCGGGATAACGGTCCGTCATCCAGGCCAGAAGATCACCCACAACCTCATCCGGCACGACTGCCACGGTCGGGTTGGTGGTCAGTTTTGCGTATCCATCGAACGGCGCCTGGCGGACGTCCACGCCGAGCGTTGCCAAATGGTCTGTAAAGGCAGCATCGGCAGGCCGCTCCGATCGGCAAAACACAATCGCCATCCTTGCCGGACAGGCGTCGACCTTCATCAAGTCGATTTTCTTGATGTCACCGACAAGACCTTCAGACATCGACAGACCCGCCATGGTCAGCCCCGCCCCGCTGGCAACCGGTTCGGTGATGTGCAGCTTGTCATTGATCATCTGCGCCATGGCGGCGATTTCACGCGTATAGGAGCGGCCCGAGACCACAGGGGCCAGCAGCGCAATTGCCTCACAATCCGCTCCTGCCTCGAGCGCCTTGATCGCCACCGTCGCGCCGACACCTTGCGCCACGACGACCAGGCGATCGCATCCGGAAAGCTGTTTGAGTCGCGTTGCTGCGGTGGAAAAGCTGTCTAACCAGACCTGGAGATCGATCTTTTCGACATCATCGGCGAGACTATCGCCCGTTCCCGGATAATCGAAGCGCAGGCTGGCAAAGCCGTTTTCAGCGAGACGTTCGGCGAGGATGCGGAAAAATTTCCGACCGCACATTTCCTCCAGTCCCCAGGGGCTGACGAACAACACCGCGACCCGCCTGCCGGCGCCGCGCGCCGGTGAAAACAATCCGACCGTGCCATCGAACGTGAGGGGAAACGATGCGGAACGCGCTTCTTCAACGGCCAATGTGACCTGTTTTCCTGTCGTCATAGACATTACCCCCATGTCCACGAAACCATCGCGCATGCCATGGCCGTATCCTGAAACCGATCCGTTAAGATCTTGCTGCCGGCGCAAGAACAATATCGACACCGTCAGGCCCAACCGCCCCATGCCAGATGATGCGTGGTGCAGGCACCCTGACGCCGAAGCGCGGCGAAACCCAGCCGCCGCCACCCGGCAGATCGCCGCCGCTGGCGACGGAAATATCTCCCGCCGGAAATGAGAGTGTGAGCAACGGCATGCCATCCTTGCCGACCCGCAGCTCGGTCCCCTCGATATCGACAGTCAGATCCGGTGCAAGCTGGAACACGATATCAGCTGGTCGTGACGCGCCCAGCAACCAGTCCGTCACGATTATCCTACCATCGTCGTAGCGAAGCCTGCGCCGATGTTTCACACCAAACCGGCGCTGGTAACCGGCATGTTCCGCGGTCAGCGACCAATCCTCGCCGGGCGCGTGCTTGATCAGTTCTACACTCGCCTTGTGCGACCAGTTGAAGGCACCGGACATGACACTCTGGCTTTCCCCCGCGATGCTGAGCGTGTTGTGCGCCATGGTCGACCGGAACCAGTCGCGCCAGATGCCGCCAGAACCGTAAAGCCAGGTGCCCGGGTCCACCAGAACCGGATGGCCATCGACCGACAGGCAAAGCGACAGAGCATCGGCATGACCATGAGCAGCAATCGACAGGTATCCCAACGGACCATGATCGAACAGAAGCTCGATATCGCGGTTGGCGGCTTTGCCGCGCCATATCGAAACACCACCATCCCTGAAGACGTGCAAACCGGATGGTTGTTGAGCGACCTTTGCGGAAGTCCCGAAAAACAGTGCCCGAATATCCCTCTCAGCCGTCGAAACCGCGGGCACCTCGAAAAATCCCGCCACGGCCGCAGCGACGGAGCCAACGTAATCGCCCTCGTTTCCAAGAGTGAGCACCCGCCCCTCGTCATCATCGCCAAACGTCATTTTTCGCGGCAGCCATGCAGCGAACCGGGCAAAAGCCTTCATCCGCTCACCGACCTTCTCGTCAAACGCCCGCCCCTGTTGCCGTGACGCAGCAATACAAAACAGCACGAGTTCAATCGTAAAAGCGGCATAGGTCGGCGTCTGCTCGGCCCCGCAACCATCGGCAAAAATCTGCTTCAGCAGTTCATCTGCAAGCTCTTTTCCAACCTCTTCCACCGCCTGACCAAGCGACAGGCCGATCAGATATTCGCCGGCAAGCTCTGCGACCAAATGGTTGTTGGCCGAAGAATACCGCGAGGGGAACCGTTTCAGCCAATAAAGGCTGGCGGACAGGATCTGGGCCATGCGCCGTAAGGTCTCGGCGCTCAGTCGATCCCCCACCAGATCGCGCGTCGTGACGACGCTGATCGCCCGCAGCGCCACCTCTATGCCGGATGACCATCCGATACCGGTGAAGGGCGGATTGGCGCGATGCCAGCTTTCGATGGCCGCCTCGATCGCCCGCGCAGCACGGTCGTCCTCCGACAGGAGGAGATGCATCGCCAGAACGGGAAGGAACTGCAGCCGTCCGATCTCCCAGGCATATTTGATATCGCCGCGCGCACCATTGTGACGATAATCGACGTCGAACGTGTAGGCATTCGAGCCCGGCCATCTTTCTCCCGTGACCGGATCGAGCGACCACAAATCATCCGGAAACAGGTTTTCCGTCGATCGCTGCGGCCAGGCGCGCCCAAGCGCCGAAAACTTTCCGGCCAGAATATCGTCTGCAGCGACAGCGATCGCCTCGCGTTGCACAACCGTTGCTCCGGCAACACGCGCCTGCAGAGCGGGAAACACGGCTTTCATCGGCACGGGCGGATAAGCCTGCCATCCCCGTCGGTCGCGGCGCGAAATCGTCTTGCGCGCCTTTTCGACAACCCGATGGGCGATTTCAGCCGATTGCATGCTGCGCAGCCGGTTCACATACCATCTCAGTTTCATCGCCCCGCCGCCTCGATATCCGCCACCGTATTTACCATTCCTGCAACTGCCGGTGTATGGTCATTCTCTTTTGCAGGCTCTTCGTTAAAATCCCCTCAGCCAAACAGCACGATGGGGGAAAACCGTGAAAAGATTGGTCGCTGCCTGCGCGCTGTTCGCGCTTTTCACATCCATCGCCTCTGCCGCTCCGCTCGAGTTGAAACGCGGGGTCGGCCTTCATCAGTGGCTGAACTGGGCGCCGCTTGCGGAGGACGGCAGTTATCGCCGCCCGCCCTATCGCAGCGTCGAGCAATGGCTGACCGGCGACGGCCGGAAAATGGCCGACTGGCCGAAGGGTGGTCCATTCGAGCAAATCCGCACCCTCGGTTTCGATTTCGTCCGGCTGAGCGTCGATCCCGGTCCTCTGGTCGAGCGTCCTGAACGGCGAGAGGAAACGCTCGCCCTTCTGTCGAAAAACGTGCAGCGCCTGACCGATGCCGGCCTGAACGTGGTGTTCGATCTGCATGGCGTCGGTCAGGTACCCGCCTATAGCATGAAGATGATCTATGACGGCGCCGACAGCGAAGGCGTGACACGTTACCGGGACATGGTGAAGGCGGTTGCCGCCATGCTTGCCGAAATCGGCGCTGGCAAGGTCGCGCTGGAGCCTTATAACGAACCGGCCTATTACCCCTGCGACGCCAGCGGCACCGATGACTGGCAGCGCATCATGACCCAAACGGTCGAAGACATCCGCAGCGTCAGCAAGACACTGACGATCGTTACCACCGGCGCTTGCGGTGGAGGCGTGCGCGGGCTTGGCAATCTCGATCCGGTGTTCGATGACGAAAACATTCTCTACAGTTTCCATATGTACGATCCGCTCAGCTTCACGCATCAGCGGTCCGAGGAAAAAGGCGGGTTCCACTCCGGTTTCCCCTGGCCGGCCAGAAGCGGTTCGCCGGATGGCGTCGTCGAAAGCCTTCGCGCACACATGAGTGCTGCGGGCCTCAGCCTGTCCCAGCAGGACGAGCAGATCGGCAAATTACAAAAACCCATCAAGGACTATTTCAAAAGCGGTTGGGACGAAACCATGCTCAAGGCGCGCATCGGTGAAGCCGTCACCTGGGCCCGGAAACACGATATCCCATCGGCACGGCTCTTCATGGGAGAGTTCGGCGCGATCCGCATGACCGATGACGGACGTGCCGGCGCCTATGATGCCGACCGGCTTTATTATCTCAAGACCGTCCGCGAAACAGCCGAAAGCCACGGCATCGCCTGGTCGATCTGGGAATATGCCAATCCCTATGGCATGACCGTTATCCAGCCGACAGACAAAGCCGTGCCTGACGACGACCTTTTACGCGCAATCGGCCTTAAACCGTCATCCGGCCTGTAGTCGGGCACATCAATCCAGCTGCCGCAGCACCAACGGCGCTTTTCCGCTCGTGGTGCGCGTCAAACGGTCAACGGTCTTGATCTCGACCTCCATGTCCGCCGGTATTTTCTGGCGTGCATTGGCCAGAATGATCTCGATCGTGCGCGCACCGAACCCGTTCAACGGCACGACATGGATTTCCACCTTCGCCTTACCGGTCTGGATGATCTGCATCTGTGCGATATCGGGCACACCGCGAGGAATGTGATTGATGCCGATGATGCGCGATCCCTGTGGTGACAGCACATATTCAGATCGTCGCCCCTCTATCCCCTCGAAGGGAGAGAGCCCGAGCGTGATTGCCTCCAGGCCTGCCGCATCCGTTCCCTTGCGAACCTTCGCCAGATCGCCTGTGCGGAAACGGACAAGCGGTTGGGCTGGGTTCCAGTAGGAGGTGCCGATGATTTCGTAGAAATCGAATTCCTCATCCTGATAGGCCGCAAGCAGTTCGACGCGCCCGTAGGCCGGCATGAAATAATGTTCACCGTTGTGGAGATGCCAGGAGGCGCAGACCCGCTCGGACTGACCATAAAAATCCAGCACCGGCACATTCAGCAGGGCTGATGTTTCCATCTGAATGGCGGGGTCGAGAACCTCGGAGGACGATACCACCAGTTTCAGGCTCGGCAGAGCCGCCCTTTCCAAAAGCATGGCCCCCAACCGCACAAAAGCTTCCAGTGCAGACGGATAGACCCAAAGGATTTCGGGTTTGAAATCGCGGATGGCACCAATGAAATCGCTGACTGTCGAAGCGTTGAGATGGATGCTGGAACAGGCGAGATGCAAGCCGCCCTGACCCAATTGCCAATGCGGTGGCCGCATATCGTCCGGGCTTTTGAACGTATCGCCTCTCAGAACAGCAATTCGGGCATTCTTCCAGTGAACACCTGCATGCCGATGCACGAGGTGATCGATCACCGCCTGCTCGAAAACGACGGATTGCAGGGATCGTCGCAATGTGATCGGCACCCCTGTCGTTCCTCCGGTCGCCGCCGCATGCGCCGGAAACAGGGTCCTGGCCGAACAGGCATTGCTATCCTGCCGCAGCATGTCCTTTTCGAGAATGGGCCAATCGCCGTAAACGCTGGGCGAAGCAATCAACTGGCCATATCGGGTCGCCCCTGCCCGCTTCAGCGTATTGGCGGTCAGCCTGTCTCGAAGCCGCCGACGCTCTTCGACAGACATATCTTCCGAACGCGCCAGCAGACCCATGAAATAAGGATAGAGACCCGGCGCACGGCGCACGATTTTTTCCGCAATCGAATTTTTCAGAGAACTCGTGATGGTCATGCCTGCCCCTCCTCCACCCGCTTTTCGGCACGGACAACCGCCTCTCTCCACACTGCACAGATCTGCACGGCATAAGGTCCGATCGCCAGGTGGGCCTGCTGAAACGCCTGCGCCGCCGTTCCCAGACGCCGACGCAGATCCGCGTCGTCGACCATTCGTAAAAGCGCGGCCGCCAGAGCCTGATCGTCCCCCGCAGGGACCAGCAGGCCGGTCTCTTCATGGCTGACGATATCCTCGACCGCGCCGACCGGCGTCACCACGACACCCAATCCATAAGCCATGGCTTCGATCACCGACATCGGCAGGTTTTCCGCCAGCGATGGCAATGTCAAAACGTCGGAAGTCGAAAGCAGCCTGGCAACATCATCCGGTCCCTGCCAGCCCGGCACATCCACCCTGCCGGAAAGCCCCAAACGCTGAAGCTCACTGCGCAACTCGTCAACTGCACCGTCGCCGGCCAGGGTTGCGCGCCAACCGGGTCTGTCGGCCATGCTGGAAAGCGCCTTGAGCAGTTGTGTAACACCCTTGCGATCCTCGATGCGACCGAGAAACAGGATATGGACATTTTCCCCGCCTCCCACATGCGGCAGGCGTGGCGGCTCCACGGCATTGGCAACGACCACGATCCGCGCCTCCGCTTCGGGGACACGGCTCGCAACGAACGCCTTCCAGGGGCTTCCGAGCACGATAATGCCTGCTGCCCTGGCAAACATCGTTCGGATGGCGCCGTTCATAACCGTGTCGCGGGCAGACCAGAAACTCCGGTATTCTGCGCCGTGCAGATGCAGAACGTAAGGCAGACCCATCAGCCGGGCAAAGGCGGAAATGACCAGTTTGCGATAGGTGCTGCCACGACTGGCAAGATTGATGTGAACCAGGTCGAGATCGCCCTTCATCCGCCCGACGAGCATCGCGGCACAGAACCGCAGCAGATGAACCCAGGAGAACAGGATCGAGCCATGACCCCGCGTTGCCAGAAAACGAACGCGAACATCGGCGGGCCCACACCGATCCAGCTCGGCCTTCAGCGACGCCATGATGCGGTCGATACCGCCCTGTCCGCTGCCACCGGCGGGCGTCGCCACCAGCATGTTCAATGGTCGGTCTGTCGCCGTGTTTTTCGGCATGCTCTCTCACAATCGGGCATTGGTGCGGGCGGGTGTGCAGACGGATAGACTGTTAAGAATTAGAAGCTAGGTTTCCGTTAAGCCGGCCAGTGACATATCGCCCTCGCATTCGGTTGAAATCGAAAAGCCCCACGGGGAATATCGGGGAAAATCTTTGCTGCTCAGATCCACGCTCATCTATGGTCCGGCCATCCTGCTGACGCGGCTTTCCGCGCTGCTGTTTCTCATTCTGGCAACACGTATCGTTGATCCCGTCGAATACGGGCTTCTGACGCTTGTAGTCACCATCGGTGAGATGACCGACACCGCTTTCGCCAACTGGCTGCGGGTATCGCTGTTGCGGCTCGGCGGCAAGGGCGACGTCAGCCGTGGCAGCCTCATGCGCGCCGGCCGTATGGTGCTGGTGACGACCGCGATCGGTCTCGTCGTATCGATAGCCGCCAGCGCCATGATCGTGCCCGAGCGTTGGGAAGAGTTTTCCATTGCAGTCTGCACCTATCTGATCGCCGGCGCGGTGGCCCGTTATGCGCTGACTGTCCTGCAGATGCAGCAGCGCCACACGGCTTATTCCATGCTGGAATTCCTGCGCGCCGCACTGCAACTGGCGCTTCCGGCCGCCACCATGCTGGTAGAGCACAATTCCTTTCTGGCCATTTCGCTCGCCTCCAGCGTCGGCATGCTGATTGCCGGCATTGTTGCCAATATCGCGGCCTGGCAAAAGGTCGTTGCGGGCCCGCCCCGGTTCACACACCGCGAATTCCTGGCGCTCGGCCTGCCGATCATTGCCATCGCGCTGGTCGGCTTCGGCCTCACCAATGCCGAACGGGTGATGCTGAAACTGTACCAGAATGCCGCCGCCGTCGCGATCTTCGCATCCGCTTATTCGCTGGCCCGCCAGCCGGTCGACATGATCGCCAATGCCATCAACATGGGCGCCTTTCCCGAAACCGTCAGCCGGTTCGACGAGAAGGGACCGGCCGCTGCTGGCGCGTTTCTGTCGCAGTTCATGGCACTGACGTTCACGCTGGCACTGCCCGTCGTTGCGATCCTCTCCGCGCTCGGATCCGAGCTTGCGGCTCTCGTGCTGCCGGCAGCTTATGTCGGACCGTACACGCTGCTGTTCACGACGATCGCGATCGGCGCCTTCCTGACCAATGTCGCCGATTTCGTTTATGGAACCATGGTTCACGCGCACAAGCGCCCCCTGCTGTTCGTCATCAGCAAGCTGTTCGGTACGGCCGCGAATATCGGCCTCGCCATGCTGCTGATCCCTTCGATGGCGGAGGCCGGTGCGGCGCTGTCGCTGATGGGGGCCGCAGTCGTCAACCTCGTCATCAGCGCCATCATCAGCGAACGGCTGACGCCTGTCCCGCTGCCCTGGCGGGCTATCGGCACCGCTGTATTGGTCTCCGGATGTGTCTGGCTGGCAGCCCACAGCATCAGCGACATGCTGACGGAGGCGAAGCTGCTTGTGCGACTGGCCATGGCAGGCATGGCCGGCGGCATCGTCTTCCTGGTACTCAACGCGGTCTTCAACCCCGGCACCACACGACAGGTTCTTGCAAAGACAAGAAGCATGGTGGCGCGCCGCATCGCAAATGGCTGACGCGTCGCGCCCCTATCCTACCAGTGCAGGCGACGGCGCCAGACTTCCTGCCCCAAAAGCGACGCATAGGCCGTATTGGTTTCATAATACCGCCGCCACAGACGTTTCGGTTCCTGCGCCACGCGGTAAAGCCATTCCAGACCCAATGCCTGAACCAGGCGCGGAGCACGGCTGACCTTGCCGCCATACACATCGAAACTGCCGCCGACACCCATCACGAAACTCGTCGTCAGCCGCGTGCGATATTTCTTGAGGAACCGCTCCTTGCGCGGCGTCGGCATGGCCACGAACAGGCAATCGGCACCACTTTCATTGATCTGCCGAACGATCGCGTCCTCCTCGTCCTCCTTGAAATAACCGTTGCGCATGCCGGCTATGGTCAGCGCAGGATGGTCCCTGCCGAGGCGCGCGGCAACGGCATCGAGCACGGCCTGCTCCGCACCCAGCAGGAACGGCCGATAACCGCTCCTTGCGCATCGTTCGAAGAGGTTGAGCATGATGTCCACGCCCGCCACGCGCTCAGGCGCATGCAGGCCGCAGAGACGCGCGCCCCAAAGCACGCCGGCACCGTCGATATTGATGATGTCGGCACCCGTCACATCATCGCGCAATTCGGCATTCTTGCGCATGGTCACGAGTTTCGCGACGTTGACGACGACGTGATGCAGCGGCCGGTGTTCGCGCATGGCCTCTTCGGCGAGGTCCAGCGTTTCGTCCATGGTCAACCCGTGCAGCGGGCAACCGAGAAACGTCATATGCCGTGCGGCAAGCAGTGGGTGGTCAACCCATTCGGGTTGTTTGAAGGCGAGGTTGCTCATGCCGCCCTCCCGATTTCGACGACCGGAATATGGGCAAGATTGCTCTTTTTGCCTTCGATGCGCGCATCCGGCCGGCGTGCCTTGCGCCATGTCCAGAGGCCACGCGTATCGACCAGTTTCTTGTCTTTCAGCGATTCTGAATCGATGAAGTTGAACTGGCGATGATCGACCAGCAGCACGACGATGTCAGCTTCATCGATCGCGCTCAGCGCATCGGTAAAGACGATGTCCTTGCCCTGCAGAGTCGCCGGCAATGACCGCGCATGCGGTTCTGCCACCACCAGACGGATATCTGTATTGGCCGAAAGCAGATCGACCACTTCGACCGCCGGACTTTCGCGCATGTCGTCGATATTCGGCTTGAAGCTCAAACCGAGGCAGGCAACGGTCTGCCTGCGGCCGGGTTCCAGCAGCGCCTCGATATCCTTCACCACCGCATGCGGCCGGTGCGAGTTGATCTGACGAGCAGAGCGCATCAGCGGCGTGCTGTCCGGTGCGGCATCGATGATGAAATACGGATCGACGGCAATGCAGTGACCGCCAACGCCCGGCCCCGGCTGGAGGATGTTGACGCGCGGATGCCGGTTGGCAAGGTCGATCACCTCCCACACATTCAGCGACAGATCCTGGCAGACGGCTGCCAGTTCGTTGGCAAACGCGATGTTGACGTCGCGGAAAGCGTTTTCCGTCAGCTTCACCAGTTCGGCAGCTTCCGCCACCGTTACGAACAGATCACCGGCAACGAAGCTGGCGTAAAGCGCTGCCGTGCGCTCCGAAGACCGCCGGGACAGACCACCGATGGAGCGGTCATTGTTTATCAGTTCCGTCAGAACCTTGCCGGGCAGCACCCGCTCCGGCGAATAGGCGACGTAGATATCGCTGTCGCCGTTGATGTCGGACGGAAACGAAAGGTCCGGCCGAAGCTCGGCAAGAAGCGATGACATAATGCGTGTGGTCCCGACCGGCGAGGTCGATTCCAGAACCACGAGGTCGCCCTTCTTGAGGATCGTCGCGATGCTGCGGGCCGCAGCCAGCACGTAGGACACATCCGGCTTCAGATCATCGGTGATCGGCGTCGGCACGGCAATGACATAGGCATCCGCCGGCTGCGGCGTCGAAAACGCCTGCAGGGCGCCCTGTGTGACGACCTTCTGGATGAGGCCATCGAGATCGGGCTCGACGATATGGATTTCGCCACGATTGACCTTTTCGACAACCGCTTCATTGACATCCACGCCGACAACCTTGAAGCCGCGGCTGGCAAAAATGGCGCAGGTCGGCAGGCCGATATAGCCCATGCCGATGACGGATACGGTCTTGATTTCACCCATGGGAAAGCTCCTCGAGAATTCGTTGGCTTGCCTTGCCGTCGCCATAAGGGTTGTGGCGTTCGGCCATGTTTCGGTATGCGTTTTCATCATCAAGAAGACTGTTCGCAGTGCGCAGAATGGCATCGACATCGGTGCCGACCAGACGTGCCGTTCCGGCCGCCACACCTTCCGGTCGTTCCGTATTCTCGCGCATCACCAAAACCGGCTTGCCGAGTGACGGCGCTTCTTCCTGCACACCGCCGCTGTCGGTCAGCACGAGATAGCTTTTCTTCTGCAGATAGAGGAAAGGCAGGTATTCCTGCGGATCGATCAGATGGACGTTCGGGATATCGGCAAGTTCCGTCCGCACCACATCACGCACATTGGGATTTGGATGAACGGGGAAGACGATCGATACGTCACCCCGCGCCGCCAGCACCTTCAGTGCCGTGCAGATGCGCTCGATGCCACCGTCGAAATTTTCACGGCGATGGCCTGTCACCAGAACCAGCCTTTTCGACTGGTCGATGAAACCGAAACGCGCCGCCAATTCGGCGCTCATCAGGTCGTCGTCATCCAGCATACCGGAGAAATGCAACAGCGTATCGATGACCGTATTGCCGGTGACCATGATGGCGGCGGCCGGTTTCCCCTCGGCCAGCAAATTGTCGCGGGCTTCAGTGGTGGGCGCGAAATGCCACTTGGCGATATCGCCGATGATCTTGCGGTTCAGCTCTTCCGGAAATGGAGAATCGATATTGTGGCTGCGAAGACCTGCCTCGATATGGGCCACTGGTATGCGCTTGTAAAAGGCCGCGAGCGCCGCCGCCATCGCCGTTGTTGTATCACCTTGAACCATGACGACATCGGGCCTGGCACGTTCCAGCACATCTTCCATGCCCTTGAGAACGCGCTCGGTGACGTCGAACAGCGTCTGCCCCGGCCGCATGATATCGAGGTCGTAATGGACTGGAAGACCGGTCAGGGAAATGATCTGGTCCAGCATGTCGCGATGCTGGGCCGTCACGCAAATTTCGGTGTCGAAGGCCGCGTGCGCAAGCGCTGCACGCGCAACGGGAAAACATTTCAGGCCCTCGGGCCGCGTACCGAAAACGATCAGCAAACGTCGTTTCGGCAGACGCCCGACATTCGAGCTGCTGTGCATATCCACCCCACCCATTGAGTTTCATGAGCGGAAAATGCCCTCAATAGATTGATGGCGGATTGCTTTTATTGCTCGGATTTTAACGATGGTCCGAAATACATGATCACATAACAGATTTTAATTGCCCATTAACCAAGACAGTCAGCGATGTGGCAGCTAAAACCAGTTTATCCGAAGGTCTGGAGCCGGTTCGCGTCGTGAAAACTTTGCTTTTGATTGGTCATGGCGATCACGCCCGCTTATGGGAACATGAACTGGCTGAACGCCTCCGCACACTGAACCTGCCTCTCGGCATTGCATTGGCCAAGGGAAACAGCCGGCGATCTTCAACACTGGATCTTATTCTCAGGCTCGAAGCCAAAAAGCAGGGCGTCTGTCTGGCTGATGCCGCGCCACCGTTGTCTCCGCGGGAAACAGGCGAGGCGGATCTGATCATCGACCTTACCGGAACGCAAAAACCGGCGAGTACCGCTCCAGTGCTGACGATCTCCATAGCAGGCGCGGCATCTCTGGATGAAGGGCTGGAAAGATTGCGAACAGTCGCAAACCACGCGCCTGACATCGTGGCAAAGCTGAATGGGCAACCGGTGGCCGTGGGGCGGCCGATGTTGAGCGACCGGGCCTGGTTGTCGCGCGATTGCAACGAGGTGCTTGCCGCATGCCAGAGCCTGATCGTGCTGTCGGTCAAGCGGTTCTTCGCCGGCAGGCTGCAACCAATCCAGGAACCAGCCGCTCCAAAACCGTCGCGACCATTTCTCGCAGGATATGGCCTACAATTGCTGCAGAGAGTAACGGGCCGGGCACTGCGCAAGCTGAAACCCGGATCGCGGCCATTCTACTGGCAGACCGGTTACCGCCTGATCGACGGCGCAGGTGTCGCCGAAAGCAGCAAGCTCGATGGCCCACACTTCACTCTGCTGCCGGATGATGGCCAGCGCTTTTACGCCGATCCTTTCCCGTTCGAACATCAAGGTCAATCCTATCTCTTCCTCGAAGAATTCCCTTATGCATTGGGGCGCGGCATCATTTCCGTGGCGCAATTGCAGGCCGATGGCACATTCGACAATCCCCGGCCGGTGCTGGAAGAACCGCATCACCTCTCCTATCCCAACGTCTTCGAAAAAGACGGCGCGATTTTCATGATCCCCGAAAGCGGCGCTTCGAACCAACTCGTCCTCTACCGCGCGGAAAAATTTCCAGATCAATGGGTGCGCGACACGGTTCTGCTGGAAGGACACTGCTTCAACGATGCAACGCTCCTTGAGCAAGACGGTCGCCTCTGGATTTTCGGGACTGAGCGTTTTGGCAAGGGCAGCGCTTCCGACACGCTGGCGGTCTACAGCGCCACCGATCTGCGCGGTCCATGGCGACCGCATGCGCTCAACCCGATCCTTGTCGATCGCGCAGGCGCACGCCCCGGCGGACATTTCGTTCAGATCAACGGCAAGACATTTCTGCCCGTTCAGGACGGTACGCTGAAATATGGCGGCGGGCTTGGTCTGCGCGAGGTAATGAAGCTCGACGACGAGGACGTCGTTCTCGGACCTATCCTGCCGATTGCTTCAGGCCCGGCATGGCATGGCTCGGGAATTCATACCCTCACACGCAGCGGTCGGCTGGAAATCATCGACAGCACGCCCTGACGCGGCGCGGCGATCTGCTCGGGTCTCGGACGGAAGGCAAGAATAAGGACCACCAGCAGAATGACGTCGCCGTTTTTGGTGGCGAGAGCATTGTTGGAGAGTTCGGCGATCAGGAAAATCGCCGTGGCAATCCGCGCCGGCATGGCTGAGCCGCGCAACAGCCGCAGGATCAGCCGCACGACCACCACCGTCAGCAGGATGGCTGCAGGAAGCCCGGCCTGCAACACAAGCAGCACCGGTGCGCTTTCGATATAGGGCAGGCGCAGTTTTTCCCGCACGGTTTCGAGCAGCATTTGCGGGCTCATACCCAGCAGAATGTCCTTCCAACTGACGAAGCCGAAAATCTGGTAGATATCGATACGGGCCATGAAGTTGCCGTCCGTCGCCGCGCCCTGGAAACGATCCAGAAAGCCGCCCGCCAGCAGGCCTGCAAACAGCACCGAACCGGCCACACCTGCCACCAGCAGCATGAAACGTTTCGCCTTGCGCTCATCATTACGTGAAAGCTTCGGCCAGCGAACAAAAAACAGAAGCAGCAGAATCTCGAGCGATGACAGGACAAGCGCCGTTCTGGCGCCCGAGGCGACGCAGCCGATAAAGATCAGCCCCACCGCCAGCAACCTTGTCCATATCGGCCAGCGCGTCAGCGTCACGAAACCGATCGCCAGCACGCAATAGGCACCCAGCGACAGCGGATGTCCGGTCAAACCGGTTGCGCGGAAATAGGGTTCGCTTTCAGTAAAAGGCATGAGACGCCGCTGCACCGTGGCCTCGCCGAGCGCGATCAGCGCGCTGGCCAGCAGTGTCAGTACAAGCAATGTGCCGATGAGCCTGCGGCTTTCCGGCGAAACCGTCATCAGCAGCAGTGCCGCCAGACACGCGGTCAGATAGGTATCGACAATCACGCCGGTGGCGCCGACCCGTGAGATCGCGATCACGTAGATCATCAAACCGCACAACAGGCCGATCTGCAGCAGCAAAAAACGAAAAAGCGGAATATCGTCGCCACGCAGCGATATCGTTCGCGCAAAAAGCGAAAGGACCAGAAGTGCCGCGATAAGATATGTTCCCAGATGGAACTTGGCAAAAAACGGCCCACCCTCGCTGGTATAGGGCACCACCATGTTCATGAGCGGCGATGTCATCAGCAGGCGAAACAGCAGCACGCCGGCGACAAGTAAAAGAAACAGGATGCCGACGGCGTTGCCTCGAAGGTCAATCGCCTGATCTTGCGAACCGTAGATCTGCCCCGAAACCTGTCTCATCCGTGTCTGCGCAGTTTGTTTTGCCAAGCCGAAAGTGACTGAAGATCACAAAGTCTATAAAAGATGCCAATATTTGGTTTCATCTGGAATGAAACCTTAACCCGCCGCTGTTTAGAAATACGCCATTCAGGAGAACAAGGCGTTAATCCTATGTCCGCCAGCATTGATCGCTCAGAGCTTTCGAGCGCCCGCTATCGCGAGGCAGCGGCACGATACGCCGACCGAAATTTTCCGCGCGAAGTCTCGCCGCCGTCAGAATCGCAGCCGGCACAGGTCGTGACGCTGGAAAAGGTCGCCGATTTTCTCGAACTGGATTTGCGGCGTCTGTTCGTCTGGCTGAAGGACGGGCTGAAGCTGATCATCTTTTTCATGATTGTCGGCGGCGTGGTCGCCGCAGCTTACGGCATGATGGCGACACGCCGATATACCGTCACAGTCGACGTGCTGATCGACCCCGCCAATCTGCAAGTGGTCACCAACGATCTCTATTCGCAACCCGGCCAGATCGACGGGCAATTGCTGACTGTCGTCAACCGCATGCGCATCATGACCTCCGGCAATGTGCTTGCGCGCGTTGTCGAAACGATGAAGCTCGCCGACGATCCGGAATTTTACGAACCGCCAAAACCCGGTCTGCTGTCCGGCCTGATGGGCGGAACCCCGGCCTCCACGCCGGATCCGCAACTCGCGGCGATCAAGACGCTGCAGAAAAAGGTGTCCGTCTCTGCCGATGACCGTTCCTTCGTGGCCCACCTTGCGGTTTCGTCGGAAGTGCCCGACAAGGCAATCGCCATCTCCAAAGCCATCGTTCAGGCCTTCCAGGAAGAACTCGCCCGCGCCGACGCGGATGGCGCACGGCGGGCGGCCGCTGCTCTCGATGAACGACTGGACCAGCTGAAGCGGGATGTTCAGGCCGCAGACGAGAAGGTTGAAGCCTATCGCCGCGCCAACAACCTGACCACCGGTGAGGATGGCCAGCTGGTCAGCTCGTTGTCGCTGACGCAGCTCAACACCCAGCTTGCAGCAGCGCGCACACGCGTCATCGATGCGCAGGTCAGCTACAACGCGCTGATGAAGGTCGGCACCGATGCCGTCGGTAACCAGCTGGCGGTACCAAGCGGCCTCGCACTCCTTCTCGACAGGGCAAGCGCCTTGCGGCAGCAGGTCGAGGCGCTTCGCATGGTCTATGGTGACCGTCACCCCTCCATCGTGCGCATGCAGGCCGAGCTGACGGCAATGGGGGATCAGGTTCGCAACGAACTGACGCGCGCCACGAATGCAGCAAAATCCGAACTGGACAAGGCCAATTCCGCCCTGAGCACCTTGCGCACCCAGATGACGGAGCTGGAAGGCTCTGCCTTCAACGACAACCAGTCACAGGTGGAACTGCGCGAACTGCAGCGTGATGCCACGTCAAAAGCTGCGATCTACGAGAGTTTCCTGTCGCGCACGCGCCAGATCACCGAACGCGAGCAGATCAACACGACCAATGTGCGGGTCATTTCCGAGGCATTGCCGCCATCCGGGCGTTCCTGGCCACCCAGCACCACGGTTCTTTTCGTTCTCGGCCTGATCGGCGGAATGATCGTCGGCACCGGCCTCGCCATTGCACGCGGCATTTTTATCGACCTGCGCCGGCCGCCTCGCAGCCTGCTCAACTACTGAAATGTCCGCGACCATTCTCAAGCGCATCGTCATCCACGTTCCCACACTGAGAGGCGGCGGAGCAGAACGCGTCTGCGTCCTCGTGGCAAACGAATTTTCGCGACGCGGTCACGACGTGATCCTGTTCGTGTGGGATGCAACAGGGCCGAATGCGGCGCTGGTATCGCCGCAGGTGAAAATCGTCGATCTTGGTTACCGCGCCCATGGCGAGAACTTTGGCAAGCTGACGACGTTGAAAGCATTTTTCAGGTCGATTGCCGCTTACCGCCGGATGAAACCGGATGCGGTGTTTTCCGCACTCGAATTTGCCAACCTGCTGACAGCGCTGGCTATAATCTTCGGCAGAACCAAAGCCGCATTCTTTCCGAGTTTTCATGCGGCGGGCTCCTTGAAGGCGGACAGCCTGGGCAGCCGTTTTGCTCCCCTTTTTTCGCGGATCGTCGGCCGCCGCTCGACACGCGCCATCGCCGTCTCCCGCGGCATCGCCGAGGATCTTGAGACGCGGGGCTTTGTGAGGGAGCGTATCTCGGTCATAGGCAATCCAATCCCGGCGCTTCAGATCGGACAGCCACCACATGGCGCATGGCACGGCAGGCTCTCCGCGATGGGCACAGGCCCCGTCCTCGTCACGCTCGGACGGCTTGTCGAGGTCAAGGATCATCGCACACTGATAGAGGCATTTTCAAAACTTGATCCCGCGCGAAACTGCCGCCTCGTCATCTTCGGCGAAGGCCCGCTTCGCGATATGCTTGTACAACAGGCTGAAGCCCTCGGGGTGGCCGACAGAATTCTGTTTGCCGGTTACATCAACGATCCAGCCGCCTGCTATGCGGTTGCCGATCTGTTCGTGCTTTCGTCGCGCAGCGAAGGTTTTGGCAATGTGCTGGTGGAGGCAATGGGGATGGGCGTGCCCGTCGTCTCGACCGATGCACCGCATGGACCTCGCGAAATTCTGGCCGATGGACGGTACGGTGCTCTCGTGCCGGTGGGGGATGCCGAGGCATTGGCGGCATCGATCGAGAAAACGCTCGATCACCCTCCTTCAGTTTCCATCCTCCATGAACGTGCCAGGGATTTCGGAGAGCGGGTCATAGGCGACAGCTACGAAGCGCTGCTGAACCTGCCACGATAGACCTTTTAAGAACGGGCATCTCGTTGTGCCACGTTTTCCCGAATGCCACTGGCATCGATGGCAAAAGTCACCTGGCAACGCGCGCCGGAGCGGGCGAGAACATGATCGAGCCTGCCGTGCAACTGGCGCTCCACCAGTCGCGAGATGAGGCCGGAGCCCTGATTGGGCAGGGCGCCCTCCACGACCGTGGGACCATCCGTTTCCGCCCAAAGCAAGGTGAGCTCCGAGCCGACTACCAGCCACACGATTTCTACCCGTCCGCCCGGCACCGACAACGCGCCGTGCTTGAGAGCATTGGTCGCCAGTTCATTGATCACCAGACCGAGCGCGGTTGCGCGCATCGGCTGAAGCTGCACGGAAGAGCCGGTCAGCGAAAACGGTTGCCGATCCGGCGTCGTATAGGGCTCGATTTCGATCTCGATCAGGCTGCGCAGATCGATACGGGCATTGTCTTCCACCTGCGCATCCAGCAGTTCGTGGACCCGCGAAAGAGCGGAAATCCGTCCGGTAAACTGCTCGCCGAGTTCGGCCGGCAGGGTCAACCGGGCAAGGCTCTGGGCACCCATATAGGCATTCTTCACACGATGGCGCAGTTCGTCGCGCACCAGTTCGGCTTCTGACACAGCATCCTTGAGCGCGGAAATCAGGCGGACGTTTTCAAGTGCCGTCGACGTGGCGCTGGCCAATGCTTCGAGCACCTCGATCTCGTCGTCGCTCGGCAGATAGGCAGACGACCAGTAAGCGCCGATCGCCCCCACCGGATCGTCACGACGAACCGGCGTCATCAGCACCGCACGCACGAACGTCTCTTCGTAAAGCTCGTAAGGAATGCGGTCATCCTCGGCGATATCAGGCACGACGACGGTCTGGCGGTTGATCATCGCCCAGCCGCTGATGCATGCCGACATCGGAAATTTCTGGCCCTTCCAGAGCGGGCCGATCGCATCCTCTTCGACGTAATGGCAAAGGTCGCCGTCGCGACGAATGATGGCAATGCCTTGGCAGCCAACCAGCGCGCGTGCCGTGGCCCTCACGATGTCGATGACCTCATCAGCCGACTTGGCGCCGGCCAGCCGGCCGACGGCCCGGGTCAACTGCCACAGGGGCGTCTGTCGCCAGTTCTGATTTTGCCCGTCCATCATCTGTCGGTCCCTTGCCCGCACAAGGTTGTAACACCTATACAAGAATCACATAGATTCGTGCATTAGCAAGACAAAACATTGCGATGTCGGCAAGTGTCTTCGGCGCGAATGGTAAGCAGAACCTTGCCGGTGGGCTTGACCTCGGCGAGCAGCCGCGTTTCTCTCTCGGCGATTGCATGGAAAGGATGAGCAGAAAAATGTCGACAGAAATAGGCACGGCGTTTCGCGGCCCGGTCATCGTGATGGGAGTGTCCGGCAGCGGCAAGAGTTCCGTCGGCATATTGCTCGCGAAAACCTTGGACCTTCATTATGTCGAAGGTGACGAGCTGCATCCAAAATCCAATGTCGAAAAGATGTCCAAGGGCACGCCGCTGACGGACGAGGATCGCTGGCCTTGGCTGGACCTGATCGGCGAACGGCTTGCGGCAGAGGCTGCGACCGGCGTCGTCATCACCTGCTCGGCGCTGAAGAAGGTTTATCGCGATCGGCTGCGGAAGGCGGCCGGCGAAAAACTCGCTTTCGTTTTCCTCGACGGTTCGAAGGAACTGCTGACCGAACGCATGGGCCATCGAAGTGGTCATTTCATGCCGACCAGCCTCCTCGAAAGCCAGTTGGCGACGCTTGAGCGACCGGACAAGGAAGTCGGCGTGGTGACCGTCGATATTGACGCCACGCCCGCAGCGATCGCCAAAGCGGCGGCGGAAGGTCTTGCCAGATTGAAGTGGGCGTGACGCTGGCAGTTCCGCCCCGTTCTGGCCTATAGTGCCGCATATTACGCGAGTCACTTCATGCCATTCCGCTTCGTCCACACTGCCGATATCCACCTCGACTCCCCGCTTCGCTCGCTGGCCCTGCGCAATGCAGACCTGGCGGAGCTGATCGGTGGTGCGACGCGCCAAGCCTTGGTCGCGATCGTCGATCTGTGCCTTGAGGAGCAGGTCGATGCGCTGGTCATTGCCGGCGACCTCTACGATGGCGATCAGACCTCGATGAAGACGGCGCGGTTTCTGGCCGGACAGATGGAGCGGCTGCATCACGCAGGCATAGCCACCTATACCATCCGTGGCAACCACGACGCGCTGTCCCGCATCACGCAGGAACTGGTCCTGCCACCGAGCGTCAAGATTTTTGGCGGACGGGTCGAAGCGATCGAGATGGAAGCGAACGGGCTTGCCGTCGCCATCCATGGCCTCAGCTTTGCCAAACCGCAGGCACCGGACCCGCTTCTGCCAAAATACAAGCCGCCGGTCGCAGGCGCGGTCAATATCGGCATCATGCACACCAGCCTGGCCGGCGCGCCCGGCCATGACGTCTACGCGCCTTGCAGCACTGCCGATCTGCATGCGGCCGGTTTCGATTATTGGGCGCTTGGCCATATCCATCAGCGCACCCATCATGCCGGCACAAGCACGGTGATGATGCCGGGCATGCCGCAGGGGCGAGACATCAACGAGGCCGGAGAAAAGACCGTTTCGCTGGTAACGATTTCCGACGACCGCACGGTCACCGTTGAGGAACGGCTGACCAGCATTGCGCAGTTTGAACGCATCTCCGTGGACGTGACCGATATCGCCGAATGGCGCAATGCCGCGGCCGCGATCGAGACGGCGCTTGCCGGACAGCGCGAGAAGACGGCCTCGCCTCATCTCGTCGCGCGCCTGCGCCTGCTCGGAGAAACGCCGCTCTCCTTCCGGCTGCGACGCGATATTGATCTGATGCTGGCCGAGGCCGAGCAGCGCGGAGAACGGCTGGGCGATACCTGGATCGAGAAACTGGAACTGGATGTGCGCCCACCCGGTGAGACCGGGCAGACGACGGCCGATCCGGTGATCGAGCTGAGCCAGTTGATGCGTGATGATGTGATTGCCCGCCCCGGTTTTCGAAACGATGTCAGCGACATGGTGCGCGACATGCTGGCCGACCTGCCGGCCGAAAGTCGACAGTTCGCGGGCGACGACGACGCTGGCTTCAACCGTTTCATCGATGACCTGATGGCGCGTGGAGCCGACGATATCACCGCGCGCCTGAGCGGCGCGGAGCGGGACGAAAACTGATGCGCCTCAATCGTCTGGACCTTACCCGTTACGGCAAGTTTACTGACCATGTCGTCGATTTCGGCAAGGCCCCTCGAGGTGAGCCGGACCTGCATATCATCTACGGTCTGAACGAGGCCGGCAAATCCACCACGCTTGCAGCCTATCTCGATCTGCTGTTCGGCATGCACCAGCAGACGCCCTATAGTTTTCTGCATCCCTACAGCTCCATGCGGATCGGGGCGCAACTCGAAATCGACGGCACGACCCATGAACTGGCGCGGCTGAAACAACGCAGCGGCAGCCTGATTGACGGGCGTGGTTCGCCGGTCAACGATGCCCTGCTCGTCGGTGCCCTTGGCGGTGTGACGCGCGATGCCTATCGCACCATGTTTTCGCTGGACGACAAATCGCTGGAGGAAGGCGGCAATGCCATCATCCAGAGCAAGGGCGAACTGGGAGAGCTTCTGTTTTCCGCCAGTTCAGGACTTGCGGGCCTCAGCAAGGCGCTGACGGCTGCCGGCGATGAAGCGGCCAGCGTTTACAAAAAACGCTCTTCCACCTCGAAAATGGCCGAACTGAAGCGTGCGCTGGAAACGTTGAAGACCGAGCGCAATGCCATCGATACGTTTGCGACCGCTTATGCAAGCCTCAACACGGCCCACGAGACAGCAAAAGCCGCCTATGGCAGTGCATCCGCCGAACTGACTGACGCCCGCACACGCCATACAGCGCTGAACCGCATCCTCACCGCCCTGCCCCTGTCGCTGGAACTGGCGCGGCTGGAGGCCGATCCGGCCAACCAGACCGAGTTGCCGCGCCCACCGGCCGAATGGTTCGCGCTGCTACCGCAACTTGTTCGCGACGAGACCCGGCTACAGGCACTGTTGCAGGAAAAAGACCGCGCCATCGACCAGCTTCAGCGTGAGATTGATGGTCTTGCGATCGACGAACAGGCTTTGCTGATCGCCGCCCATGCCGAAATGCTGGCGGATGGCATGGCCCGGTTCCGTTCCGCCGAAGGCGATCTGCCGCGACGCCGGCAATCGCTGGCAGAACTCGATGGCGCACTCGCCCGGTTGCTCGCGGATCTGGAACGCCCACCCCATGACGATGCCGAGGCGCTGCTGCTGCCGGCGTCCACCACAGCCGTCCTTCGTGAACTGATCGAAAAACGCTCCGGACTTGATGCCCAACTGACATCCGCGGAGCGTGAACTGAAACGAAGCCGGGATGCGCTGGAGCGGTTGCGGGATGACGATGCGTCGGGGAATGGCTCCGGCGAAGGTTTTGACGATATCACGCTGGACCGGCTGGAATCGGCGCTTGCAAAACTGACCGGCTCTGACCTGCCCTCGCGACTGTCGTTCGAAGAGCGCGGACGCACACAATTGCAGCGCAATATGGAAAACCGGGTCGGATTGCTCGTCCCGTGGTCTGGCGACATGAATTCACTTGCCGCGACCCGCGCCGCCGACGCCCGACAGATCGAGGCATGGCGCAGCCAGGCAACGGCCATTGACCGCCGCATGAACGAACACCGTGCCCGCCTGCGCGAGATGGAAACCGAGCAGGTGACGATGCAGGCGCGGCTGGCTGCTTTCAACGCCGGTGGCGCGATTGACGACGGCGAGGCGCAGACCGCGCGCAACGACCGTGACGCCGCATGGCAGATGCATCTGTCAGCACTGGACGCACAGACGGCAAAAGCCTTTGAGGAAGCAATGCGCCGTGACGATGGCGTTTCGGCCGGACGGCTTGCGCGCGCCCATGAACTGGCGGAACTGCGACAGTTGACGCGCAGGACAGCGGAAAACGACGCTGCGATCGGGCATCAGCGCGATCTGCTGGCGGACGTGGAGGTCGAGCACGCAGCACTTTGTGACAAGATTGGCGCGTTTCTGCCCGACACGTCCGAAACCGACAACGATGCGATGGACCGCATCGCCGCTTTGGAAAGCTGGACCACAAAACGGGCTGACGCCCTGTCCGCCTGGGTCCAGCTTCAACAGGCCGATGCGGATATCATCGATATCCGTGACGAACTCGATGGCATCTGCGCCGAATTGCAGGCAGCCCTGACCGAAGCCGGTGCCCGCGGCATGCATCAGGCCACCGCCAACGAGCTGGCGCGCGGCGCCACCGATTTTCTGTCTCGCATCAAGGCCGGAGCACATGCCCGGGCAGCGCATGAAAAATCCATGGCCGACCTCGCGCGCGACATCACCGAGCGCGAACGTGACCAGGAAGAGGCGCAGATCAGCGCCGATGCCTGGCAGGATGCGTGGCGGTCGGCCCTTTCGAAATCCTGGCTGGCGGACCATGCCGGCTCTGTCGCAACCATTCGTGAAATTCTAACGGTGCTTTCGAAACTGCCGGCAATCCTCAAGGACCGGCATGATCTGGCTCAGCGCGTGACCGCCATGGAGCGCGACCAGATACAGTTTCGTGACGATATCTCCGCTTTGCTGCGCACGCTGGATGACGATGGCAGTATCGATGATCCGCTGGTGATTGGCGGACAGTTGCTCGACCGGCTGAAGGCAGCAACCCGCGAAGAACAGGTGCGCACGGCACGGCACGAAAACCTTGAGAAGCTGAAGATCGATCGCGGTGAACTGGCCGCGGAACTGGTCGTGCATGAAGCGCAAAAGGCCAAACTTACGGCCTATTTCGGGACCGATACGCTGGCGGCCGTCGAAGCGTTTCTGGGACAGGTGAAAGAACGCGAAAAGGTTGACACTCGTATCGCCGAGCTGAAGGGACTGATAGCCCAGAGCCTGCAGACAGCGCGTTTCGAGGACGCAGCGCGGCAACTTGCAGACATAGACAAAAGCGGCGTCGAGCGCGAGGCGGAGGAACTCTCCACTCACATGACCAGTCTCACAGACAGGACTCGCGAGCTTTACGCGGAAATGACCCGCGCCAGGGACAAGCTGGACGCTGTCGGCGGTGATGATGCGGTGGCGCAGATCGAAGCCAGGAGGCGGACGATCCTGCTTGAAATAGAGGATCTCGCGACGCGTTACCTGACGTTGCGCACAGGCATTCTGGCGGCGGAACAGGCTCTGCACATCTATCGCGAAAAACACCGCAGCTCGATGATGGTCAGAGCGTCGGAAGCCTTCAGCCTGATCACCGGCGGCAATTATAGCGGCCTGACGACACAGATCGATGGCAGCAGCGAAATCCTGATCGGCGTCTCCCGTGACGGCGGCTCCAAGCTGGCCAAGGAGATGTCGACGGGCACGCAATTTCAGCTTTACCTGGCGCTGCGGCTGGCGGGCTATGAGGAATTCGCGGCAGTTCGCCCCGCTGTTCCCTTCATCGCCGATGACATCATGGAAAGTTTCGACGACCAGCGTTCGGAGGAGGTTTTCAGGCTGCTTGGCGACATGTCGAAGGTCGGCCAGGTGATCTACCTCACCCACCACCGGCACCTTTGCGACATCGCGAAATCTGTGGTGCCGCAAGTAAAAATCCATCATCTGCCATGACGGACTCAAGGCGCGGCCGGATTGCCGGCTTCGCATGGTCCTGATGACGTAAAACGCCATCACCAGGATAAATCGACGCGTCAAAACGGCACGCCGATCCGACTGCTTCGCAGCACCGCCGCATTCCCCAAAAACCCCTATGGGGCAGTGACTTACGGCGGCTCACCCGCAAAGCATATCGCATCCATAACCCATCCGTGATCACGTCAAATGGGATTTTTTTATGGACACATTTCGTATAGCGCCCTACATAGATCTCGTCTTCGACATATTTCCTGATCGACAGATCGGAAAATCTAACGGCATGCGCGGAATTACTTTCCGGGCCTTTGCGAATGTACATGACGTATATTCGAACGGTCAGAATTTCTGCTGAGAAATTCATATGCGGATGCGATAAAGAAACACATAAAACTTCCGGAAAGGCTAGCGCTGCTGACCTTTCCGGAGGATTTATCAGCAAGGAGTATGTCCGCGCTATCGAGCACGGGCCCAAGATTGTATGGCTTTTACAACTGAAAATGACGCGTCGGCCGAGCCGGCTTCGACCAAGATCAGTATCAACAACGTCTATAAGATTTTCGGAGAACGTCCCGAAAAAGCGCTGGAAATGGTCCGCGCCGGCAAGACGAAATCGGAAATCCACGCCCAGACCGGCTGTTCGGTGGGCGTCAACAATGCCACATTCGACATCAAGGCCGGCGAGATCTTCGTCATCATGGGCCTGTCGGGATCCGGCAAATCCACCCTTCTTCGCCTTTTGAACCGGCTGATCGAACCCACCTCTGGTTCCATCGAGATCGACGGCCGTGACATCACCAAGATGTCGCGCAAGGAACTGATCGACGTGCGCCGCCGTGATATCAGCATGGTGTTCCAGTCGTTCGCGCTTCTGCCCAACCGCACAGTGCTCAACAATGCCGCTTTCGGTCTCGAGGTCGCCGGCGTCAGCGAAGGCGAGCGCAAGGAGAAGGCCATGGCCGCGCTCAAGGCCGTCGGCCTTGACGGTTATGCCGACAGCAGGCCGGACCAGCTTTCCGGCGGCATGAAGCAGCGCGTCGGCCTGGCTCGCGCGCTTGCCAGCGAACCGACCATTCTCTTGATGGATGAGGCCTTTTCGGCACTTGACCCGCTGATCCGCACGGAGATGCAGGACGAACTGGTGCGCCTGCAGTCCGAACACAGCCGCACGATCGTTTTCGTCAGCCACGACCTGGACGAGGCCATGCGCATCGGCGACCGTATCTGCATCATGCAGAACGGCAATGTCGTGCAGGTCGGCACGCCGGACGAAATCGTCATGAGCCCGGCCAACGACTATGTCCGCTCGTTCTTCCGCAATGTCGATGTCTCCCAGGTCTTCAAGGCCGGCGACGTGGCGCGCAAGACGCAGATCACCATCATCGAGCGTCAGGGCACGACGGCAGCGGCAGCGCTTGAGCGGATGAAGAACTTTGACCGCGAATACGCCATCATTCTCGGCCGCGACAAGACCTATCACGGCGTCGTCAGCCAGTCGTCACTGGTGGAAAGAATGCGCGCCAAGGCGACCGATCCCTATCGTGAGGCATTCCTTGCCGAAATCGAGCCGATCGCTGCAGAAGAGCCTTTGTCGAACGTGCTTGGCAAGGTGGCGGCCAGTCCATGGCCAGTGCCCGTCGTCGACGACAACAAGCGTTATCTCGGCTCCATCAGCAAATCGATGCTGCTCGAAACGCTCGACCGCGCATCCTGATCACGCCACCGCTTCCTTTAACCGGCCCATAACCGGAGACAGACATGAATTTCGATATTGGTGACGGCGTCGATACAGCCGTCAATTACGTCCTCGACAACTTTTCGCCCGCCCTCGATTTCATCGCAGCCATGATCGGCTTCGTGACGACCGGCATCCAGAACATTCTCATCTCGATCCCGATGCCGGTCGGTATCGCTATCTTCGTTGCGCTGTCGCTCTGGCGTGTCAGCTTCGGCTTCGGCGTGCTTACCGGCGTTGCTTTGTGGCTGGTCAGCCATATGGGCCTTTGGGACGCCATGATGGAAACGCTGGCACTCGTCATCGCCTCGACTCTGATGGCAATTGTCATCGGCCTGCCGCTCGGCATCGCGATGGCGCGACGGGATTCCGTTGCTGCGGTCGTGCGCCCGATCCTCGACCTGATGCAGACCATGCCGGCCTTCGTCTACCTGATCCCGGCCGCAATGTTCTTCGGTCTCGGCGCAGTACCCGGCGCAATCGCCACGGTCATCTTCGCCATGCCGCCGGTCGTGCGCCTGACCAACCTCGGCATCCGCCAGGTGCATGAGGAATTCATCGAGGCCGGCAATGCCTTCGGCTGCACTTCTTCGCAGTTGCTGTTCAAGGTCCAGCTGCCCAACGCCATGCCTTCGATCATGGCCGGCATCAACCAGACGATCATGCTGTCGCTGTCGATGGTGGTGATTGCTTCGATGATCGGCGCCGGCGGTATCGGCAACACGGTTCTAACCGGCATCCAGCGTCTCGATGTGGGCACCGGTTTCGAAGGCGGCCTCGCGGTCGTCATCCTGGCGGTCATCCTCGACCGCATCACCCAGAGCCTCGGAAAGCCGCGCGCCGCATTCTGGTCCGTACTTTTCAAAAAGAACGAGCGTGAGGAGATGGCAACGGCCACCGCCTGAGCCAGACCTCCCGCCACCCATGCGGGTGCTGAACCCGCGATCTGCAAACCTCCCGTAAGGAGACCACATGTTGAAGAAGCTTTTCACGACTGGCACGACACGTCGTGCCACCATCGGTGCGACCCTCGGCCTCGCGGCTGCCCTCGTTGCCGGCTCGGCCCTTCCGACCATGGCGCAGGACGTCAAGCCGGTGAAGATCGGCTGGTCCGCCTGGTCCGACGCCGAATTCGTCACAAAGCTCGCCGCCAAGCTGATCACCGATGAACTCGGCGGCAAGGTAGACCTCGTTCAGACAGACGTGGCACCGCTCTATCAGGGTGTCAGCCGCGGCGATGTCGACGTCATGATGATGAACTGGATGCCGGCGACGCATGCAGACTATTTCGAGAAGGTGAAGAACCGTGTCGAGACGCTCGGCACCGTTTACGACGGCGCCAAGCTCGGCTGGGTGGTTCCGACCTATATCCCGGAAAGCGAAATCTCCTCGATCGAGGACCTCAAGAAGCCCGAGGTTCAGGAAAAGCTCTCCAAGACCATTCAGGGCATCGATCCGGGCGCTGGCCTGACGCGCCTTTCGCAGCAGGCCGTGAAGGACTATGCGCTCGACGACTACAAGCTGCAGATTTCCAGTGAAGCCGGCATGTTGACCACGGTCGACCGTGCCTATCGCGGCGAAAAGTGGTTCGTCGCCACCTCGTGGAGCCCCCACTGGATGTTCGGCAAGCACAAGCTGCGCTACCTCGAAGACCCCAAGAAGTCTCTCGGTGAAGCCGAAGTCGTCAACATCATCGCCACTAAGGGCTTTAAGGACGAAAACCCTAAGGTTGCCGGCTTCCTGTCACGTATGAAGCTGCCGGTTTCCGATCTGGAGGCTGCGATGTTCAATGCGCAGGAAACCTCGTACGACGAGGCCGTGACGAAATACATCGCGGATCACCCGGACCAGGTTAAGGCCTGGGTCGGCGAATAAGCCCGAAAATCTCTACTCGCGACCATGCCATTTGGCATGGTCGCGATCACGCATCTCATATGCTCCCCACATCCATATGGAAGCCGTCCAGCTTCACGCGGCCGCAACCTTCGCGACCGTAAGGGGCGACCGGGATGCCGACTGACCTCCCTCAAGGAGACGACATTGCTAAAGACTTTTACCCGCCGCACGACACTGGGTGCGACGCTCGGCCTCGCCGCAGCACTTCTGACCACATCCGCCCTGCCGACGATTGCTGAGGATGCGCAGACCGTTAAGCTCGGTTACGCCCCATGGTCTGATGCCGAATTCGTCACAAAGCTTGCCGCCAAGGTGATGACCGACAAGCTCGGCCAGAAGGTCGAACTGTTGCAGACAGATGTCGCACCGCTCTTTCAGGGTATCAGCCGTGGCGATATCGATGCCATCCTGATGGCGTGGTTGCCGGTGACGCATGCCGACTATTACGGCAAGGTCAAGGATCGGGTCGAAACGCTCGGCACCATCTATGACGGCGCCCGTCAGGGTTGGGTCGTGCCGGCCTATGTTCCCGAAAGCGAGATTGCCTCGTTCGAGGACCTGAAGAAGCCCGAGGTTCAGGAAAAGCTGGCCGGCAAGGTGCAGGGCACCGAACCGGGTGCCGGCCTGACCCGCATGTCACAGCAAGCGCTGAAGGATTACGGGCTAGACGGTTACACGCTGCAGATTTCCAGTGAGGCCGGCATGCTGTCGGCAGTCGACCGCGCCTATCGCAACGAAAAATGGTTCGTGGCGACGGCCTGGAGCCCGCACTGGATGTTCGGCAAATACAAGATGCGTTACATCGACGACCCGAAAAAGGCGATCGGCGGAAGCGAGCACGTCGACATCCTGTCGCGCAAGGATTTTAAGACCGACAATCCCAAGGTCGCCGAATTTCTGTCGCGTATGAAGCTGCCGCTTGCCGATCTCGAGGCCGGGATGTCCGATGCGCAGGAAACCTCCTACGACGCGGCAGTGACAAAATATATCGAAAGCCACCCGGAGCAGATCAAAAACTGGATCGGCGAAGAAGGCTAAATTCGCATTCGATAATTTTATCAACAAGGGCTTTGCCGGATATCCGGCAAGGCCTATCTGACAGTTCTTGGCGGTGTTGGGCTGCCGACGGGAGTGCCTGATGCACCGAGACCAGACCGAACCGGATTTTTCCGCCGACGACACGATTGGTGGCCGCATTTCGCTTGCCCGCGACGCAATCGACCTGACCGTCGACGAGGCCGCGGATTTCATCACCGTGTCATCGGACACATGGGTTGCCTGGGAAAACGACCGCGCGGAACCGCTGGCCAACCGCCTGCCGCTGATCGCGAGACTGCTGGAGGTGAGCCTCTCGTGGCTGTTGACCGGGCGGGGCGACGGCCCGCGCTGGGCGTGACGCCTGCTTGAAACGCGACAGATCAGAAGCCTTGGAAGAGAAAGTCGGTGGCGGCGATCAGTTCGTCCCGCAAGACTGAAAAATCCGCGACCGGATCGCCGATCATTTGTCTTGGAACAGATGCCAGAGACGGAATAACAACAACATAAGTGCGTCCGTGAATTTCAAGAACTGGACTAAGCCGAACGAAAGGGCGGCCAATTCGCTCAAGAGGAAGCACCGGAGCTACAACGCGGGTTTCGAGATTGTCGAGAAAATCTGCCTGAAGGTCCATCACGAGGCCATCGCCGGTTTTCAAGCGATGGACGTGAAACCGGGCCATCAGAACTGCCGGTACTTTGCCAGCGGCAAACCATTCTTTTCAACGTCTTCGTTATACGCTTTTATCGCCTCGGCATTTTCCAGACGCCACCGGCGTTCGCGCTCGGCCTTCACTGCCGCCGCAAGGCCGGTTTCCGCAACCTGCGACACGTCGATATCGAGGTCACGCGCATCCGATAGAAGCGCGGCATCGACTGAAACACTGGCTTTTTTGCGGGCCTCGGCGGACACGGCGACCTCCATTGTCTGCGCCGATTGTAAACCCTCACCCATCAAAAACAAGCGCACGAAAAAGCCGGGGCGCGAGCCCCGGCTTTCATCATTCATGTGCCTGACAAAAATCAGGGCTGCTTGCCGATATAGGCCAGGATGCCGCCATCGACGTAAAGAACGTGGCCGTTGACGAAATCCGATGCCGGCGAGGCGAGGAAGACGGCCGGGCCCTTCAGGTCCTGCGTGGTGCCCCAGCGGTTGGCAGGCGTCTTTGCCAGGATGAAGGAATTGAACGGATGGCCCGGTTCGCGCAGCGGGGCGGTCTGCGGGGTTTCGATATAACCTGGGCCCAGGCCGTTGCACTGGATGTTCAGCGCGCCGTATTCCGAAGCGATGTTGCGGGTCAGCATCTTCAGGCCACCCTTGGCTGCGGCATAGGCAGACACGGTTTCGCGGCCGAGTTCGCTCATCATCGAGCAGATGTTGATGATCTTGCCGCCGCCCTTTTTGATCATGCCGGGAATGACGGCCTTGGCGACGATGAAGGGCGCGGTCAGGTCGATATCGATGACCTGGCGGAAATCCTTGACGTCCATTTCGTGCATTGGCGTGCGGCGGATGATGCCGGCATTGTTGACGAGGATATCGACCGGGCCGAGATCCTTTTCGATATCGGCGACCAGTTTCTGCACGCCCGGCTCATCGGTGACGTCGCAGATGTAACCCTTGGCGTCGATGCCGGCGGCCTTATAGGCTTCGATGCCCTTTGCGAGGAATTCCTCGTTGACATCGTTGAAGGCAATGGTGGCGCCGGCTTCTGCCAGCGCGCTCGCCAGCGCAAAACCGATACCGTAGGAAGCGCCGGTGACTAGGGCGACCTTGCCCTTGAGCGAGAATGCGTCGGGATAGCTCATAATCAAAAAATCCTTGAATACGGAGGGAGGATAAGGCGGCAGCGCAAACCTGCTGCCGCTTGGCCTGCATGAGGTGACACCCTCACGGGCGACGGTTCAGCAGGCTGTTGGAAGCCGTGGAAGGGCGCAAAAACCTTGCACGCTTTCGCGCCCTCTTCCCAAGATCAACGCAGTTCGTTGATCGGGATATGGTCCATGTCGTCGAAGGTGAGGTTTTCGCCGCACATCGCCCAGATGAACGTGTAGTTGGCGGTGCCGCAACCGGCATGGATCGACCACGACGGCGAGATGACGGCCTGCTCGTTGCCGACGAGGATATGGCGGGTCTGCTGGCCTTCACCCATCATGTGGAAGACGGCCTGATCTTCGGCGATGTTGAAGTAATAGTAGATTTCCGAACGGCGCTCATGGGTGTGGGCCGGCATGGTGTTCCAGACATTGCCCGGATCGAGTTCGGTCAGGCCCATCGACAGCTGGCAGGTTTCCAGAACGTCCGGGTGGATGAACTGGTTGATGACGCGTTTGTTGGCGGTGGCATTGTCGCCGACCGGCTTTTTCTTGGCATCATTGATCGACAGGAAGGTGGTTTTGCAGACCTTATGCGCCGGCGCCGAGATCATGTAGAACTTTGCAGGCTTGGTCTTGTCCTTGCTGCGGAAGATGACCTGCTTGGTGCCCTTGGTGACGTAAAGGCAATCCTTGAAGCCGGCCTCGTAGACCTCGCCGTCGACTTCGATCGAGCCTTCGCCACCGAGGTTGAAGATGCCGAGTTCACGGCGCTCCAGCACATAGTTGGTGCCGAAATTCTTCATGCAGTCGATGCCCTTGTCGAGCGGCACGGCTTCACTCACCGGCATGCAGCCGAACACGACCATGCGGTCGACATGGCTGTAGGTGGCAAGGATTTCGTCAGCGACGAAAAGCTTTTCGATGAGGAATTCGGCGCGCGTTTCTTCGGTCGTGTAACGCTTGAAATCTCTCTGGCTGGCCGAATAACGAATGTCCATGATGTAACTCCTGTAGAAACTTGTATCGTGATGAAAGAGGCCGTGGCAGCCCTCAGAGAAGGACCTTGACGACGACCTTGCGGACTTTGCCCGCAGTCTCGGCAGCGCAGCCCGGACGATGGATGTCGGTCGGGTAGAACAGCGCGTAGGCGCCCGGGCCCATGAGGAGATCGGTTTCGTCGGTAACCTTCGAATAGAAGCGGACGTCGCGGCCTTCGAAAAGGTCTTCCTCGACCGTGTGGTCGGCGGCGAGCGGGGCGTAACCGATGACTTCGCGGCCGGCAAAGACATACTGGATGTCCATGTAACGGGCATGCGATTCCGGACGCTTTTCGCCCTTCGGTGCCGTGTCGTAATCCTGGATCAGCGCAAAGATGCTGTCGCCTTCGATATCGACGCGGCCGGCCGGCAGAGAAGCGATATCGGTCCTGGCAAGAAAGTCGAGACCTTTGCGGACGTTCTCAGGCAGGATTGCGGCGTCGCGGTCGAGCGTGGCGAGATGGCTAAGATACATGACATTATTCCTTGATTTACTTGGCCTTTCGGGTCATCGGGGCCGGCGGCGAACGCCGGCCCCGGCGAACCTTACTCGGCAGGGCGCAGGCCGTCACCCGGCTGCGGCGCATCAGCCGGAGCGGCTTCGGTTACGCCGGCCCGCTTTTTCATGTGCTTGGCGTACATGCCGGTCAGGATGGGAACCAGAATGGCAGTCGTCAGGCACGCAGCGGCAACCAGCGAGGTGGCGGCAGCGGCAGCGGGTTTGAACTGCGGTGCCATTTCGGCGATGATCATCGGGTTGGCGACGGCCGCACCGGCAGCCGACGAGGCAGCCAGACCGGCGGTACCATTACCGCCACCGATGACCTTGTCGGCGATCATCAGCGGGATGCCGGTGACGACGATGACGATGACACCGAGCAGGATGCCGCCGAGACCCGTGGTCAGGATGACGTTGAGGTCGATACCGTTACCGAGCGCAAAACCAAAGAATGGGATGAGGGTGGTGACGCCGCCCTTGAAGAAGGCGCGCAGGTCCTTGTCGAGGTTACCGAGGATGAAGCCGATCAGGAAGGGCAGGACGGCGCCGACGAACAGGTGCGGTTCGAACGTGGCGACGCCGGCTGCGCCGAGGATCAGCATCGAGACCAGCGGACCCGATTCGATCGACATCAGCACGAAGGCGCCCGATTCTTCCTTGGTGCCGTATTGCTGCATGATCGCGGCGTAGAGACCGCCATTGGTCATATCCATCGCGGCGCAGATGGCGAGTGCCGAGAAGCCCATGAACAGGCCCGACTGAACGCCTTCGAGCGGCAGGAACTGGGCTGCAACATAGGTCGCGCCCCAGGCAACGAGGGTTTTCACGACGACGAGGTTACCCGACTTGCGCAGCACCGTGCCGGTTGCGCGCAGATCGATCGACGTGCCCATGCAGAAGAACCACACGGCAAGGATCGGAACCGTACCCGAGATCAGGCCGTTGGTGAACGAGCCGAAATAGCTGCCCGCCCACGGGAAAAACGTCTTGCAGAGTGCGCCGAGAATGAGCGGCACCAGCATCAGGCCGCCGGGGACCTTGTCGATTGCTTTCTTGATATTCATTTTTGCATTCCTCCTAAAATATTCTTTTTCGCTATTCTGCGGCTGTTATCTGTTGGCCGCGCAGAGCGATCTCGTTGGAAAAAACGTCTGGCGTTGCTCCTTCCGGGATGATGGCGCCGTGATGCTGGACGACAGCACCGGCGACGACATGGGCACGGGTGGCAGCTTCCGCGGGTTCGAGCCCGAGAAGGCGACCGAGGACGTAGGCGGCCGAAAAACTGTCGCCGGCCGCGGTGGTATCGACGACCTTTTCGACCTTGGTGGCAGGCACGGTTTCAACCTTGCCGCCATGGATGAGCGTGGCATCGCCCGGCCCGTCCTTGATCACCACTTCGAGCTGCGGCTTTTTCGAAAAATAGTCGATGCCGGCCTGCATGGTCTGGGCAAGCCCCAGAACTTCCAGTTCCTCGATGGTGACGAGAACGCGCGTGGAAAAGCCGATGACGCGCTCATAGACGGCCCGCGCATTTTCGATGCCGCCCCAAAGGAGCGGGCGGTAGTTTCCGTCAAAATCGACGGCAACACCGGCGCGGGCCAGTTCCTCCAGCCTTTGGAGCAGACGCTCGCGGCTTTCGGGCTTCAGAACTGCCAGGCTGATGCCTGACAGGTAGATGCTGGTATAGCCACCAAGGGCTTCCAGCAGACCCTTCGAACCTTCCGACTCGAAGGTTTCCCGGGCGGCTGCCTCGCCGCGCCAGTAAAAGAAGCGACGTTCGCCGGCTGCATCCGTGCGAATGAAATAAAGTCCTGCGCGACGTCCTTTCAGACGGAGAGCAAGGTGGTCATCGACCCCCTGCTCTTTCCAGAAGGCGGCCATCTGATCGCTGAACGGATCGTCGCCGATGGCGGTGACGTAAGAAACAAAAGTGCCCAGTCCGGCGCCGAGGCGCGCCATGTAGGCTGCAGTATTAAAGGTGTCGCCGCCGAAAGCCTGGGTGATCGACCCGTCAGGCTTGCATTGCATTTCGATCATGCATTCACCGATCGATGCGACGCGAATTTGTTGTTGTGTCATTGTGCATCCCTTCCCGGCCGCGTTTGCGGCTTGAAACACAAGGCGTCTCTCTGACCCCTGCCTTGCGCTTTCGAGATGAACTTATCGGGATGTCGCACCCTCGGCGTTGATCGTGATCAATGGTTTCCTCCAGCATGTTGATAGTCTGCGGGTGGAAGTCAGGATACTTGTCACTACATGATAAAGTATCACGATCTGGGAGGATCCGAACTCAAGTGCCGTAAGGCAAACCAGAAGGAAGACATTAATGGGCATCCTTTCCGAAAAGATCACTCCGGCCGATGCATGGTCGGGCTTTAAGGGCGAGGCCTGGCGCGAAAGCGTCGATGTTCGCGATTTCATCCAGGCGAACTACACTCCCTACACCGCCGACAGTACGTTTCTTGCAGGTGCGACAAAACGCACTCTTAAACTCTGGGAAGACCTCAGTGTCCTCCTGAAGGCCGAACGCGAAAAAGGCGTTCTCGACGTTTCCGCCGACCGCGCCTCGACCATTACCGCACACGACGCCGGCTACATCGACCAAAGCGCCGAGCTGATCGTCGGCCTGCAGACCGACGCGCCGCTGAAGCGCGCCATCATGCCGAACGGCGGGTTGCGCATGGTCGAAAACGGCTTGGAAGCCTTCGGTTTCGAACTCGATCCTTCGGTCAAGGAAGTCTGGACCAAGTATCGCAAGAGCCACAACCAGGGCATTTTCGACGTCTACAGCCCGGAAATCCTCGCCGCCCGCAAGTCTGGCGTCATTACAGGCCTGCCGGATGCCTATGGTCGCGGCCGCATCATCGGCGACTATCGCCGCGTTGCCCTTTACGGCACCGATGCCCTGCGCGCCTTCCGCCAGAAGGATTTCCGCGCCATCGAGAATGAGGTCTTTACCGAAAGCGTGATGCGCCTGCGTGAAGAACTGTCGGAACAGTTCCGCGCGCTCGACGAACTGCGCGAAATGGCCGCAAAATACGGCTACGACATTTCCAAGCCTGCGACCAATGCGCGCGAAGCCATCCAGTGGACCTATTTCGCCTATCTGGCAGCCGTGAAGGAACAGAACGGCGCGGCCATGTCGCTCGGCCGCGTTTCGACCTTCCTCGACATCTATATCCAGCGCGATATCGATGCCGGTCTTCTCAATGAGGAGCAGGCACAGGAACTGATCGACGACATGGTCATCAAGCTGCGTATCGTCCGCTTCCTGCGTACGCCAGAGTATGACCAGCTGTTTTCGGGCGACCCGACCTGGGTCACCGAATCGATTGGCGGCATCGGCGAAGACGGTCGCCCGCTCGTTACCAAGTCGAGCTTCCGCTTCCTGCACACGCTCTACAATCTCGGCCCGGCTCCGGAACCGAACCTGACCGTGCTGTGGAGCACAAAACTGCCCACCGGCTTCAAGAACTTCTGCGCCAAGGTGTCTGCCGATACCAGCGCCATCCAGTACGAAAACGACGATCTGATGCGTCCGAAATGGGGCGACGACTACGGCATTGCATGCTGCGTCTCGGCCATGCGGATCGGCAAGCAGATGCAGTTCTTTGGCGCCCGCTCCAACCTCGCCAAGGCTCTGCTCTACGCGATCAACGGCGGCGTTGACGAAAAGAGCGGTGTGGCCGTTGCGAAGGGTTTTGAGCCCATCAAGGGCGACGTGCTGGTCTATGACGAAGTCATGGCCAAGTTCGACAAGATGATGGACTGGCTGGCCGCGACCTATGTCAAGGCGCTCAACACCGTCCATTACATGCACGACAAATACGCTTACGAGCGTATCGAAATGGCGCTGCATGACCGCGACATCCTGCGCACCATGGCCTGCGGCATTGCCGGTCTGTCGGTGGCGGCAGACTCGCTGTCGGCCATCAAGCACGCCAAGGTGCATGTGATCCGCAACGAGGCGGGCCTGGCCGTCGATTACAAGATCGAGGGCGACTATCCGGCCTACGGCAATAACGACAACCGCGCCGACGACATCGCGGTATGGCTGACCGAGACCTTCATGAAGAAGATCGCCGCCCAGCCGTATTTCTACCGCGACTCGATGCCGACGCAGTCGGTTCTGACGATCACCTCCAACGTGGTCTACGGCAAGAAGACTGGCAATACGCCGGACGGACGCCGCGCCGGCGAGCCTTTCGCACCGGGTGCAAACCCGATGAACGGCCGCGACACCAAGGGTTTTGTTGCTGCCGGTGCTTCGGTTGCAAAAATCCCGTACGATGCGGCTCTCGACGGCATTTCCTGGACGGCTTCGGCCACCCCGGATTCGCTCGGCAAGACCGATCAGGAACGCGCGCAGAACCTCGCCAATTGCCTGGACGGTTATGCCGCAGCCGGCGGTTTCCATGTCAACGTCAACGTGTTCAATCGCGACACGCTGGTTGATGCCATGGATCACCCGGAACTCTACCCGCAGCTGACGGTCCGCGTATCGGGCTACGCCGTCAACTTCGTCAAGCTGACCCGCGAACAGCAGCTCGACGTCATCTCGCGCACGTTCCACGCCAAGATGTAAGCCGGATCTGGAGATCAAACCGGGCGCAGTTTCATTCTGCGCCCGGCCTTTCCAGACAATGTATTCGCTACAAAACCATGAGCCTCACCATGGACATTCTCGATATCAAGGACGGCTCGCCAAAAGCATCCGCCGCCCACCACACGCCGCTCGATCACGGCTTTCTGCACTCGGTTGAAAGCGGCGCCGCCGTCGACGGACCGGGCATGCGCTTCGTGTTCTTCATGGCGGGCTGTCAGTTCCGCTGTCTTTATTGCCACAACCCGGACACCTGGAAACTGCACAATGGCCGCCGCATCACGCTCGATGACGTGATCGCCGAGATCAAACCCTATTCCGGCTTTCTGAAATTTGCCGGCGGCGTGACCATTTCCGGCGGCGAGCCACTGATGCAGGCAGGTTTTGTCGGCGAGATGTTTCGCCGCATCAAGCAGGATTTTGGCCTGCATACCGCGCTGGACACGCAGGGATTTCTGCACGGCAATGTCGAGGACACGTTTTTTGACAATGTCGATCTCGTGCTGCTCGACATCAAGCATTCCGACCCGGACATCTACAAACGCCTGACGGCGCAGCCACTGCAGCCGACACTGGATTTTGCCCACCGCCTGAAGCGCCTGCAAAAACCGATGTGGCTACGCTACGTGCTGGTGCCCGGCTGGACGGATGGCGAAAAGGATATCGCCCGTCTTGCCGATTTCGTCGCCGATCTCGGCGATATCGTCAAACGCGTGGAAGTGCTGCCCTTCCACCAGATGGGCACCCAGAAATGGGAACAGCTCGGCATAGACTACACGCTGAAGGATTCACCGACGCCGACGCCGGATCAGGTTGCGCAGGCGCGCGCGATCTTTGCGGCGAGAGGCTTGACGGTCGTGTGAGGTAAATGACGACGGATCGCCGGCCCGCTACCACTGACCGCGTTCGTCACGGGCCGGAGCGCCATTTTGCCATTGGTCGTAATAGCCGATGGCGGTGTCCTGCGCCGTGCGCAGCAGGCTCGGATCCTGCCAGATCATGAAACCGCAGATCACCAGCCCCGCCACGATGGCAATGCCGATCAGTTTTCGGACCACGAACATCACCAACCAGATCGCAACAAGTGCGACCACCACCATGACCAGCAGGGAATAGATATCTTCAGGGATGTAAGCGTCGAATGATTCCATGCTTCGCTTATAGGGAACACGTTTTGGCCGAAACAAGGCGGCGGGCGACGTGACAGTGGATATGTTTCATGCCAGCATCATCGGCAGAAATCGTCGCAGACCGGGAAGTGTCATGGCAAAGGATGTCGTTAAGGGACCTGCTTCCTATTTTCCCTCCATCGAGGCGAAATACGGACGCCCGATCACTGAGTGGAAAGAGCTTATTCGCGGCCAGAGTGGGAAGAAGCACATGGAGCTGGTGAACTGGCTGAAGCAGGAGCACGGCATGGGACATGGCCATGCAAATGCGCTGGTGGCGGATACGCTGCGCGAATAATACCTCTCCGGTCCGCTGTGGGGAGCAGGAGCTGCTACCCGCGATCCGCCGCGCGGCTACCCCGGATTTGAAGCCAGTATTCTTCAGCAACCTCCGCATCGATGTCGACCGGCACGGCGCTATCGGAATAGAGGCGATCCTTGCCGTCCTTGCGCGGCCCGGATATCCAAAACGGCTCCAATGTCTCGATATCGAAGTAATTTGCCTTGAGGCCACTGCCTTTCAAGCTCTGAAAAGTGCGCCCATAGTAGCTGATCGATTTACCGGTCTTGGAAAAAACGACACGGCCGATAGTCGCAGGCCCATTCAGGCCCGCCGACTTGTTTTCAATATACATGATGCGGGTTTTGCGCATGATCGGAACCATATGCTAGGAGCACCACCATTCATAACATGCTTCTGCCTGTCCGCGATCCCACCTGCAAGATCAATCAGCCGAAAACTTCACCGTCACGCCACGCTGGCGAAAATAGGCCTGCATCAGCTTGCGGCCGGAACGGTTGCCATGCGCGAGCTTGGTCGGATCGAAGACGGCTTCTTTGGCGCCTTCGCGCGCCAGCGCTGCCTTGAGTGCGGCGATATGAAGGTCGAGATCGGCATTGTCCGCCTGAAGCGATTCATAAATGCGGTTCGTTGCTTCGGTTACGGTCGGTTCACTCACTGTTTCACTCCGATTGCTGTTTGGCTGGCCATCACCAGTTTCTCGAGAAGACCGTATTGGGGCGAAACAGCCTCGCGTCAATGGCAAGCATGGTTGTTTCGTGGCGACCGGCCACGACGGTGATCAACGCCATGCAGCCACCGGAGGCCGTGGTCGCATCTGCCAGAGCGTGTTCATCCGATTGTTTCCAATTTTATTTTGCAAGCGACCAAAGGATTTTTTCGAAACGAACGTCTAAGCTTCAATCGATGAAAAACGGACAGAACGATCTTGAGCGCCGAAATCCTGCAGCAAGCCATAAAAGGCGATCGGGATGCGTTTTCACAGCTGGTCGAAACGCATTACGACTTCATCCACGCGGTCGCCTTTCGCTGGTGTGGAACGAAGGCTGAAGCCGACGATATCACGCAGGACGTATGCATCCGGATGGCGCGCGCCATCCGCGGCTTCAAAGGCCGCTCCAGCCTCCGGACCTGGCTCTACACCCTGACCCTCAACGCGGTCAGGGACCATCAGAGGCAGATGGCGCGCCGTCGGCGCAACGAACACGGGCTGATGCACGACCCGCTCTTCCTTGCGCAACGCGAACGGGTGGATGACAGTCAGGGCGAATGGCTCTGGGCCGCTGTGCGAACCTTGCCGGACAAGCAGCGTGATGCCGTTCTGCTGGTTTATGCCGAGGGATTGAGCCATGCCGGCGCGGCCGATGTTCTGGCCTGCAGCGAAAAGACGATCTCCTGGCATCTGCATGATGCCCGCAAACGATTGAAGGACCTTCTGAAAAAGGAGGCTGTCTGACCATGACGGACGAATTCGAAACCCTCAAGAACCTGCCGCCTGCACCGCCGGCTTCGGCCTCGGCCCGTGCGCGCGCTCTGTCGGCTGCCATGGAAGCGTTCGACGGCGCGGAAAAAACAACGGCGCGGACCCAAGGAAAAGCCGGCGCCGGACGTCAAAACTCCATCCTCAACCGGATCCGGAGTTTTACCATGATCACCCGCCATCGTTATCTCGCAGGCTCGGCGCTCGCCACGCTTCTGCTGGTGCCATCAGCCACCTGGCTTGCCTTCGAGGTCATGCGCATCAACCCGACACCCATCGCCGACCTCTCATCGCCTTCACCTGAAGAAAAAACGACGAAGCAGAAAATACAGAGCGCGCAGTCCGAACAGCCTGCCGCAGCTACCAACCGATTTGCGCCGGAAAACATCGAAGGTTTTCTGAACCGGCAAGGAAGCCCCGGCAGCCAGACGGAGGGGACTACCGCACACCTTGGAGGGCAAAAGGCCAAGGCACCGGCATCCGCGCCGATGGCCGAACTGCAGGCACCGCCTGCGCCCGCGCCAATGGCCTCGGCTGCCGCTCCCCGTGCCACCGGGGGCCAGCGCGCCCAGGTTCTGCTCGACCCCAGAAACAAGGCGCCAGTCGAATCCCGTGATCATTACGCCAATGCCGAAACCAATGCGGTCAAAAGCGTGCTGACAGATCCGGTCTCGACATTTTCCATCGACGTGGACACTGCCTCCTATGCCTATGTCCGGCGCGCCCTGATGCAGGGCCGGCTGCCGGACCCCGACAGCGTGCGCGTCGAGGAAATGGTGAATTATTTTCCGTATGACTGGCCCCGCCCGCAATCCGCCGATACCCCGTTCCAGACGACCGTCACCGTCACGCCGACGCCCTGGAATGCCGGGACACGATTGATGAACGTTGCGATCAAGGGATATGAACTGGCACCCGCCGTCGCGCCGCCCACCAATCTGGTGTTCCTGATCGACGTATCGGGATCGATGAACGCAGCGGACAAGCTGCCGCTTCTCAAAAGCGCCTTCCGGCTGCTGGTCGGCAAGCTGCGTCCGCAGGATAAGGTCTCGATCGTCACCTATGCCGGTGCTGCGGGTACCGTTCTCGAGCCGACCGCCGCGAATGAGCGGGAAAAGATCCTGCATGCCATCGACACTTTGGAACCCGGTGGTTCCACCGCCGGTGCCGAGGGCATTCAAGCGGCCTACCGTCTGGCCCGTGAGGCTTATGTGAAGGATGGCATCAACCGCGTCATGCTGGCGACAGATGGAGACTTCAACATCGGCGCATCCAGCGATGACGATCTCAGGCGGTTGATCGAGGAGCGCCGTCAGGACGGTATCTATCTGTCCGTTCTCGGTTTCGGTCAGGGCAATCTCAACGATGGCCTGATGCAATCTCTCGCCCAGAACGGCAACGGCACGGCCGCCTATATCGATACGCTGGCGGAAGCGCAGAAGGCTCTGGTCGATGAGGCGGGCTCGACGCTGTTCCCGATCGCCAAGGACGTAAAAATCCAGGTCGAGTTCAATCCGGACAAGATCGCAGAGTATCGACTGATCGGCTATGAAACGCGGGCGCTGAGGCGCGAGGACTTCAACAATGACCGCGTCGATGCGGGCGATATCGGATCCGGCCACTCGGTCACGGCGATCTATGAAGTGACGCCGAAAGGCAGCGCTGCGGTTTTGAACGATCCCCTGCGTTACCAGCCGGACCAGAAAACGACGCCCGCACCGGCACGGCCTTCCGATGAGCTCGCCTTCGTGAAAATCCGCTATAAACAGCCCGATGCCGAAACGAGCAAGCTGATCACCACGCCTGTCACCGAGGCAAACGCCGTCGGCGATATCGGCGCGGCACCTGCGGATGTGCGTTTTGCCACCGCGGTTGCGGCATTCGGGCAAAAACTGCGCGACACGCAGGCGCTCGATACCTATGCCTACGGCTCCATTCTCGATCTGGCCCGCAGCGCACGCGGCAGTGACCCGTTCGGTTATCGCGGCGGGTTCGAGACTTTGGTCGGTCTTGCGGATGCGCTGGACGGGAAATGACCGGGCAGACCTTACCGCCGGGCAGGTCGAACAGGCGACCGGCGGGACAGGACTTCACTCAACTGTTAGAGATCGGTTGGCCATTTCAGAGCATACGCCTTGAAGCGGACAGCAGGCTTTGAGATAGTCCCGGCTCCCAAATCGCATTCTGCCGGAACCCTGATGTTTTTCAAATACATAGTAAAACCAAGCCGCCGACCGCTTGTCGCCCTCGTCACCCTCGTCTTGAGCATGGGGCTGGCGGCACCGGTTTGGGCAGAGCGCCCGGAACCCTCCTGGCCGCAGGCGCAGAGCGATCTCAAGGCCGATCCGGCCGTCCACTTCGGAACGCTTTCCAACGGCATGCGATTTGCGATCCTGCGCAATGCGACACCGCCGAAACAGGCGGCGATCCGTTTCCGCATCGGCTCCGGTTCACTGGACGAAAAAGACGACCAGCAGGGGCTGGCGCATTTTCTCGAACATATGGCCTTCAAGGAGTCGACCCATGTTGGCGAAGACGAGATGGTGCGTATCCTCCAGCGCAAGGGGCTGGCCTTCGGACCCGATACGAACGCCCATACATCCTATGGCGAAACCGTCTATTCTCTCGATCTTCCGCAGGTCGATGCCGATACAATTTCCACCGGCCTGAAGCTGATGCGCGAGACCGCAAGCGAACTGACGCTTGATGCCGCCGCCTTCAATCGAGAACGCGGTGTCATTCTTGCGGAAGAACGGCTGCGCGATACGCCGCAATACCGCGCCGGCATGGCCGCCATGAACAGCCTGCTCGATGGCCAGCGTGTACCGATGCGCTCGCCGATCGGCAAAACGGATGTGATCAGCCATGCGCCCGTCGAGCGGCTGCGTGACTATTACAAGGATTATTACCGGCCGGATCGGGCCACGCTGATCGTTGTGGGTGACATCGATCCTGCCGCCATGGAAACCGAAATTCGCGAACGCTTCGGCGACTGGAAAACGGCGTCCGCCAATCCGCAGGAGCCGGACCTTGGCAGTCTGAAGCCCAAGGGCGAAACCTTTGAGGTCATTTCTGTTCCGGGCAACATGACGAGCGTACAGATCGCCTGGACGAGGCCGTTCGAGGATGATCACGACACCGTTGCCGAGCGGCGCTCGCAGCTTGTCGAGGGCCTCGGCCTGCTGGTGCTGCAACGCCGGCTGTCCGCCCTCGGCAGCAAGGCGGATGCGCCCTTTATCGGCGCCAATACGGGCGCGCAGGATCTGTTGAAATCCGCGCATGTCGCGGTGGTTGCAGCCAATTCGGAGCCGGACAAATGGCAGGCCGCCCTTGCGGCGATCGACCAGGAACAACGCCGCATTCAGCAGTTCGGCGCTTCGGAGGCCGAGATCCAGCGGGAAATCGTCGAATATCGGTCGGTCCTGCAGGCCGAAGCGGCGGCGGCATCGACACGCACGACGACCACGCTTGCCTCCATGCTGGCCGGCAGCGTCGATAGCGAACAGGTATTCACCTCACCGACCGATGATCTTGCGCTGTTCGAAACGCTGACCGCGCAGGTGACGGCCGAAGAGGTCAACAAGGTGCTTGGCGAGACATTTTCCGGAAACGGTCCGCAGGTCCTGCTCCAAGCCGCGCAAGCACCCGAAGGTGGCGCAGACGCGGTCCGCGAGGCCTATGCTGCCTCCCGCGCCGTGAGCGTTTCGGCACCTTCCGGCACGGATGATGTGGTCTGGCCCTATACATCGTTCGGAGAACCGGGCGCGGTTGTCGAGCGTCGCAGCGTTGACGATCTCGGCCTGACCATGGTGCGCTTTGCCAACGGCGTTCGCCTGACCGTCAAGCCGACAAAACTGCGGGCCAACGAAGTTCTTGTGCGCGAACATATCGCTGGTGGCCGAATGGCCATGGCAGATGACCGTTTCCTGCCGATCTGGGCATCTCCGGCCATCGTTCTTTCCGGCACCGGCGCCATGGATTTCCAGGATATCCAGAAGGCGCTCGCCGCCAAGATCTTCGGCATCGATTTTTCGGTCGGCGACAGTTCCGTGCGCTTCGATGGTCGTACACGGACAGAGGATCTCGAAACCCAGCTGCAGGTCATGGCGGCCTATACATCCGATCCAGCCTATCGGCCCGAAGTTTTTAAACGGGTGCAGCAGGCCTATCTGAGCGGGCTCGACCAATATGCGGCGACGGCGGGCGGCGTGCTCGGTCGGGATTTTGCCGGCCTTGCGCATTCCAACGATCCGCGCTGGACCTTTCCGGACCGCGCCCAGCTTTCGACGGCGACACCAGACGATTTCGAAGGCCTGTTTCGCCCCCTGGTGTCGAAAGGGCCGATCGAAATCATCATTGTCGGTGATGTCACGGTTGACGATGCCATTCGGCTGACGGCCAACACCTTTGGAGCCTTGCCGCAACGTGCCGAGCTTTCAGCGATGCCCAATCAAGCCAAGGTGCGCTTTCCTGACGCCACCGAAAAACCGGCCATCGCCACGCATACCGGCAGAGAGGATACGGTAGCGATTGCCGTCGGCTTACCGATCGGCGATCTGTTTTCCGATATCCCCCGCGCCTTCATCGCCAACATTTCGACGCAGATTCTCGAAAACCGGCTGATCGAGCAGTTCCGGATTGCCGAAGGAGCGACCTACGGCCTGCAGGGCAGCGCCGATCTGTCGAGAGATCTGCCCGGTTACGGTTTTGCCTTTTTCTATCTGGAAACGACGCCGGAAAAGGTGGACGGCTTCTATTCGCTGTTCGACAAGGTCGCGACAGACCTCGGCTCGAACAGCGTTTCAGACGACGAACTGGCACGCGCGCGGGAACCGGCAATCGAAACGCTGAAACACCAGCAGCAGAGCAACGATTACTGGATGCGATATCTGCGCGATGTGCAAACGGACCCGCGCCAGCTTGACCTGATCCGCTACAGCCTCGATGGCTACTCCAAGGTCACGGCCGATCAGGTGCGCGATTTCGCCAAGCAATATTTTCAGGCGAAGCGATTGTGGAAGTTCGAGGTTCTGCCTGCCAGCGTCCGATGACGCTGAGCGGGCGCAATCACCTGCTCAGCAACGTCGGACCACCGTGAGGCCAGATCATCAAGACAGCGGGCAGCGGGACGACCATCCGCGGCCCAGCCTGACACCGGCCTTTATGCTCCGGTGACGCGCCAGATCACGTCGCCCACATCGTCCGCCATCAGCACTGCGCCATCGGCGGCCAGAGCAACGCCGACCGGGCGACCATAGGAATGTTTTTCGTCCGGCGACAGGAAGCCCGTGAGGATTTCACGAGGCATGCCCACCGGCCGACCGTTTTCGAAGGCGACGAAGGCCAGCTTGTAGCCCGAGAGTTTCGAGCGGTTCCATGAGCCATGCTGGCCAATGGCCATGCCCGCAGGAAAGCCCGGCAATGTGCCTTCCGGCAACCAGCACAAACCCAGCGACGCGGTGTGCCCGCCCAGTGCGTAATCGGGCTGCAGCGCCGAGGCCACCTTGGCGGCATCCTGCGGTACCCGATCGTCCACCACCCGGTTCCAATAGCAATAGGGCCAGCCGTAAAACCCGCCATCGCGAACGGAGGTGAGATAATCCGGCGGCGTCTCATCACCCAATCCGTCGCGCTCGTTGACGACGGTCCAAAGCATGCCGGCCTCGGGCTCCCAGGCCATGCCGACGGCATTGCGTAAGCCCCCGGCAAAGATGCGGGACTGGCCGGTGGCGAGATCATATTCATGAATGCAGGCGCGGTTTTCTTCGGCCGCCATGCCTTCGTCGCCGATATTGGTCAGCGATCCGACAGCCACATACAACTTCGTGCCGTCCTTGGCTGCAATCAGGTTGCGCGTCCAATGTCCGCCGGGCACCAGGCTCATCAGCTTTTTCGGCGGCTGCGTTATTCTGGTCGCACCCGGTTCATACGGATAGGCCAGAAGCGCATCACTCGCCCCGACATAAAGCGTCTCGCCGACAAGGACGATACCAAACGGCTGGCGCACGTTTTCGATATAAGCATGGCTTGTCTCCGCCACGCCGTCGCCATCGCCATCGCGCAGCAGCGTGATGCGGTTGGGGCTTTGGCCGGAAGCGCGCGCCCGCTGCATCGTCGCCGACATGGCATGATCGAACAGGCTGCGCGGACTGCCGGATTCGCCCATCGATTCCGCCACCAGCACATCGCCATTCGGCAAGACATGCATATTGCGCGGGTGCACCAACCCGCGTGCAAAGGCATTGACCTTCAGCCCTGAGGCAGCTTTGGGTTTATGATCGCCCTCCCAGCCGCGCGCCGTCGGCATCTTCAGCGTCGGGATCCTGCCCTGCGGTTTGGCCAGCGGAATGGCCGGCGTCGTGCCGTAAACCGGTTCCCGCAAACCATCTCCGGAATGACGGATCGTGACGGCGCATTGGCCGACCAGAGCAACAAAACGCGCGAAGAGAGAAGGCTCGGCCATGGATTGCCTCTAGAATGGAGGGAAAATAAGCGGAGACTTACAAGCTAGCGCGTTTTGGCGGAGAGGCCAGAGGGCGGGTGAGAAATTACGGAAACCGCAATCGTACCCCGAAAATTGCGTGGAGTTTCAATCCTCACGCAATCCGGGGTGCTTCTCTGCATCAAACGGAGAATTTCGAATCGATTTCCTTGAACCACGCATTCAGGTCTTTGCTGCTGATCTTGGTGTCCTGACTGCCCCGCTCGCGAATGCCATCCAGAGCACGCCGGAAATTCTCGTCATCGAGAAGGAATTTTGCAGCAGCGCGCTCATCCTCGCTATTGCCCTGGTCATCCACGATCTTGCGCAGATCCTTTTCGCTGACGATCGAATCCTTGCCGTTCCAGTCATCCCAGCTCTCGACGATGGTCTCGATATGATCATGGTGTTTTTCGGCAAAGGCGCTGTCATAGGTTTGCCCCACGCTGCGGGTGTAATAGGCCGTTGTTGTATCCAGCTTTCCGGGCTCCCGGTCCGTGTCACCCCAAGGCCGCCAGTTGTCGTTTTTACGCTCATGGCCGTGAACGCCGCTGGAGGTGGTGGAGCCGCTGAGATGCTCCTCCCAGAGATTGCGTTTATTCAGATCGGAATCGCGGTGCAGGCCGGGAGCGAGACGTTTGAGAGAACTGCCCTTCTCCGGTTTGGTTTCCTGAAAATGCTTCCACTCGTCCGCCTGAAACTCGAAGATCGACTTGTTGTCCGGCGTGTCGCGATCGCCGTACATATAGGTCGAATATCGTGCGAATTCGAGTTTGTCGCCCCAATCCTTCTGAGCGACGCCCATGTCGGCGAGGTCACCGAAGAACTTGCCCTGCGAGTCGGTCAGCTTCTGCATCTTTTCGTGCTCGACAGCCTCAGCGATAAGCGATCCGGCAATGCCGAGAATGGCGCCCGCCACCCCAAGAACCGGGCCGGCGATGCGCGCGACGGTGGTCAGCCCCTGGACGACCTTGGTGGCAATCGGGGCGACGATCTTGCTGGCGATGGACGAACCCTTGCCGGTGAACATGGAAATGGCATTGGCCACGCCGGCGCCCACCGTTGAAACACCGCTGCCCAGCGTCATCCCGGCCGAGGCCTTTTCCAGCGAGGTTTCGGCTTTCTGCAGCTTGCGGACCCCCGAGACGATATCGAGCGCGCCGCCGGTCATGTCGAGGCCGGCGCCGCTCATGAAGCGCAGGAAGGACTGGCCGGCCTTCTTGGCGAAGTCGGCGCCGCCGGAGCCGCTCTTGCCGTCCCCCACGCCCATGGCCTTGCCCACATCCTCGCTGATCCGGTTGTTCAGCGTTTCGGAGTCCGCCTCGTTCAGTCCGGTCGCGATCGGCCGGTCCTCCAGCCGATCCGATGCGTCAGCGATGTTTGTACTGATGGTCTGGCTCAAGGGGTCTTTCGGCTTTTCGGTGCCCCAGATGTCGGGGAAATTTTCATCCCAAACGCCGAGCCATTCCGTCGCCTTGATTTTCGGCTCTTTCTTGGTCTCGGCGCCATCTCCTTCTCCGGTGTCGGGTCCCTTGCCCTTCGTCTCCTTGGTTCCGCCAAGGATTTCGACAAGGTTCGATCCGAAAGTAGAGAAATCCTTTGCCGCGCTCAGGCCGCCCACGAGATCGCGGGCCAAAGCGATGCGCTCGTCGGAGGTCAGTTCCTTGCCCTGCCCTTTGACAAGGGTATTGACCGCGCCGCCGAGGCTCATCAATCCGCTCATTGAGCCCAGTGTCCCGGAGGAGGAGGCACTATGCAGCACCTGCTTCATCGTGCCCGCTGTGCTCTCGCGATCCTTCTGCAGGCCCTTGAGATGGCCATCGACGATCTTGTCGATATCGGTACTGGTCCAACCGGACTTCGCCGCGTCGTTGAATGCGAACCAGAGCTTCTTGGCGTCCTCGTCCTTCATCCCCTCGAAGGACTTCTGCATCGAGGAAATATCGTCGCCCAGGCGCTTCAGCAGGTCGTAGGACTTGTCGCCTTCCTTCATGCCCTTCAGCGCCGCGTTCACACCGGTCTTTACCAGCGTGAACGTATCGGCGAGGCCGGTCTTGGCCGCATCCGCAGGGATGGAGTCGGGATTGGCGATGATCTTGTCGATCTGGTGGGTGGTGAGCAGCGAATTGAAGACCTGCCGGCGATCCGTGTAGGCGTCGGGATCCAGTTGCTGCAGCGCCTGGAAATAATCGTCGGTAAGCTTTTCGGCCTTGTCCTTGTCTGCATCGCTGCCGCTTTCATAAAGGCTGATAATGCCCTTTTCGAAGTCAGTGTTCGGTTCGCCGTCCTTGAAGAGGGCCTCCTTCACCTTTTCCGACATGTCCTTGCGCTCGGATTCGGGGATCTTCTTGACCGCATCCCCAAGCGTCTTCTCATAACGCTCGCTGATCTTTTCGTCCTGCATATACTCAGCGATCTTCTCGCTGACCTTCTCCTCATTGAGGATTTCCTTGACGTCGCCGCCCGTCAGCTTGGTCGGGTCTTTGTCGCTCTTGCGGTAGGTGCCTCCGCTGGATTCGATCGCCTCCGCATAGCCATAGAGGCTGTAGCCCTTGTCGAGAGCGGCGCTGGCCTCGAACAGCTTGACCAGTTTGGCTTCCTTGGAATCGTCTTTGAGCTTGCCGTCCTTGATGTCCTGCTTGATGCCGTTGATGAAATCCTCGGACGCCTTTTCGGAGACTGTCTTGTCTCCTTCGCCAATCTTCCGATCCATGATCGATGTGCCAAAATCCTCGGGAGGATCAACGTTTTCGAACTTGACCTCGTCTTTGACCTCCCTGTTTTCGCTAACCTCGACATTCGGTCCGGTTGCATCAGGTCCGTCAGACGTCACAGCCTTGTTTTCGAACGTCGCATCGGACTTCTTGCCGTCGTCGCCTGCAGACGCCTTTTGGCTCGCGGCAATCAGATATTCAAAATAGGCAGCGTCGGACTGGTCATTGCCAGAGTCGATTTTTGACGAATCGGCGCGGGATACCTTGGACATTCGCGTTTCTCCTTTCCTGACAGCCGCTCCAGGCCAAATTCATTCTGGCGGATAACGCGGACTGCGGCGTGATGCCGATAAACGAGGCCTAAAGAGAAGGTCGACTTGGAGACCTCTTGACCCTAAAAAATTGTATTGCGGTTTAATCAATTACGATCTTGTGTCCGATCCATCATACGCCGCTCTGTTACAACTATGTGTCGAAAGGCAAATTGATTGCTTCGCCGGCACGAAAGCGGCTGCGGCTGCACTCCGTAAGCACCGGCTTTACGGATACCGTATTCCCGCCTCCGCCAAGATCCGCAGCCCCTGCGCAAACTTGCCGGCATCGCCGCCGACCTGCTGCATCTGCCACAGATTGTCGCTGAGGTCGGCGTGTTTGACCGGCACGGCCAGCGGATTGGTGATCGAGCGGCGCACGAAGGCAAAATAGTCTTCGCCATCGCGTTTGCTCATCGCATCGACGGCATCGACCACGCGCTCCGAAAAGCCTTCCTTGCGCAGCCGCTCCAGCGTCCAGCCGGGGCCTTTTTCAACGACGTCATGCAGCCAGCCGACGATGATCTCGTCCTCGCCGCTCACCCGTTCTGCAACGCGGCGGACATGGTCGATAAAAGGAGCGCCGGTCTTGCTGGACTGGCCCCGGTGGGCCTCCTCGGCGATTGCCCTGGCACGGTCCAGCGCATCTTTTTGGCTGAGCGACATCGTCAATTCTCCCGTTGCGAAGGCGAGCTTTGCTAATAATGCATATCAGTCAACAGGCAATGACAACCGTCAATCCTCTTGCGCCACAATAGTTGGCATGCTAACTAATGACTATACATCATTAGCACGCTAATTATCAGCTCCCCAGATGAAACGCACCGAAGCCCAATCCGAATTTCTTGAGGCCCTGACCAAGGCCAGCCGCAAGATCCGCACCGCCTTCAACCAGCGGGTTACCGCGCATGGCCTTACCTACCCGCGCGCCCGCGCGCTGTGGCGGCTGGCCGAAAAACCGGGCATGGCCCAGGCGGAACTGGCCTTCGAGCTGGAACTGGAACAGGCCACCATGGTGCGGCTTCTCGACCGCATGGAGGAACACGGCCTGATCGAGCGCCAGCCGTCTTCCAACGACCGGCGCGTCAAGCTGATTGCGCTCACCCCGCATGGCGAGGAGCAGGCGACCATGGTGCGCTCCATCGCCAACCAGATGCGACAGGAAGTGTTCGCCGATATCGACATGGAAGATCTGCGCGGGCTGACGCAGCTTCTGCAAACCGTAACCGGTCGGGTTGCCGACCTGGAGAATATTCATGTCCCCGCGTGAAACCGCTGCCCGTATGAACGAGGATGCAGCCGAAAACACCGTACCTGCCAAGGCAGCAGCCGGTGAACCCAAGGAAGAGACGGAGCTAGCTTCGCAGGCCGAAAAGCCTGCAGGGGCAGAACCTGCCGTCGTGCCCACAGAAACGCCGGCTCCGGCAGCCGCACCTGCAGCGCCGTCACCGGCCGCGTTCATCCCGAAACCACCGCTGATCGCGCTTGGTTACATGCTGGCCTCCACCATCGTGGCGCTGACGCAGGGGCTTGGCCTTTCCTTTCTGACGGTGAACCTGCAGCAGGTGGCGGGCCCGCTCGGCGTGACCACCAACGAGGCCGCATGGCTGATGGCGGCTTATGTCTTTCCCAATGCCAGCCTCGGCCTCTTCCTGTTCAAGATCCGCATGCAATACGGCATCCGCAATTTTGCGGAGATCGCCATCGTCATCTATGTTCTGGTGTCGATCGCCCATTTGTGGGCGAACGATTTCACCTCGGCGATGATTTTGCGCTTCTTTGCCGGTGCGGCCGCAGCCCCGCTGTCGTCGCTTGCCTTTCTCTACATGATCGAGGTGTTTCCGCCGCAGCAGAAGCTCAGCATCGGCCAGGCTCTGGCGCTGACGGCAATCGCCTTGCCCACGCCGGTGGCAGGCCTGCTGTCGCCCGGCCTCTTCGATCTCGGCGACTGGGCCACGCTTAACATGCTGGAACTCGGTCTGTCGCTGATTTCGCTCGCCTTCATCTATCTCCTGCCGCTGACATCTCCGCCGCGCATGAAAGTGATGCAGTGGATGGATTATGTCAGCTTCACCTTCCTTGCCGTCTGCATGGGCTGTTTCGCCGCCGCGCTGACACTCGGCCGCCTCTACTGGTGGACGGAAGCGCCCTGGCTGGGCTGGATGATGGCCGCCGGCATCGCCTCCGGCATGATCTGCGCCGTCATCGAACTCAACCGCCGCAACCACCTGATCGATATCCGCTGGATCACGTCGCGCGAAATCATCCATTTTGCCGGTATCCTGCTTCTCTTCCGCATTCTTCTGTCGGAACAATCGAGCGGCGCCATCAACATGTTCCGCCAGCTCGGCCTTCTGAACGACCAGCTACAGGGGCTCTACTGGGTGATCCTCGTCGGCTCGCTCGGCGCCGGCGCCTTCTGCGCATGGCTGTCGCGGCCGGGCCGGGCAGAGATCATCCATGCCATCTCGCTGCTTTTGCTGGCGATCGGCAGCTACATGGACAGCCAGTCCACCGTTTTGACCCGGCCGGAGCAGATGTATTTCAGCCAGTTTCTGGTGAGCTTTGCCATGGGCCTGTTCCTGCCGCCGGCCATGGCGGTCGGCTTCGCCGCGGCGCTGCAGCGTGGCCTCGTTTACATCCTCAGCTTTCTGGCGGTGTTCCTCGCCACCCAGAAGGTCGGCGGTTATCTCGGCAGCGCCCTGTTCGGCTCCTTCGTGACTTGGCGCGAGCAGTTCCACTCGTTCCGCATCATCTCGCGGCTGAACCCGACCGATCCGCTGTTGACTGCAAGGCTGCAGCAATATGGCGCCGCCTTCGCCAAGGTGACACAGGACCCGTCGTTACGCAGCATCCAGGGTGCCGGCCAGTTGCAGAAGCTGATCCAGCAACAGGCCTATGTGCTGGCCTATAACGATGCCTTCCTGCTGACCTCGCTGATGTCGCTCACCGCCCTTGGCTGCCTGTGCCTGCACATGGCGTGGCGCCATCGCGGCACCCTTTTCAAGCGACGTGAGGCGGAAATGCCCGTCGCCGTGAACAACTGATTACAAAGACAACGAACCAAGAAGAACAAGACAATGAACGCCCTCCGCTCGCTTGCCACATACGTGGCCCTTCTCATCGGTGCAGCCGGTATTCTGGTGATCCTTTACACCTGGCAGCTACCGCCCTTCCACAATTCGGTGGAAACCACCAACGACGCCTATGTGCGCGGTCAGGTCACCCTGCTTAGCCCGCAGCTGGCCGGTTATCTCGTCGAGGTGCCGGTGCAGGATTATCAGAAGGTCAAGGCCGGCGACCTGATTGCCCGCATCGACGACCGCATCTTCACCCAGAAGCTGGAACAGGCGAAGGCGACAGAAGCGCAGGCGGAAGCAGCGCTGGACAATTCGCAGCAGAGCCAGAAGACGGCCGAAGCCAAGATCGTGTCCGCCAAGGCCGCCGTGGAAAGCGCGCAGGCCGTGCTCGACGCCGCCCGCATGGCAAACGACCGCACCGAAGCCCTTCTGGAAAAGAACATTGCCAGCCAGAGCGAGGCCGAAAAGAACCGCGCCACCTATAACCAGGCGATTGCCTCCTTGCATCAGGCACAGGCGGCCGAACAGGTGGCGGAACAGGATCTCAACACCGTGATCGTCAGCCGCCGTTCGCTGGAAGCGACCGTGGAAGGCGCCAAGGCCGCCGTGGAACTGGCCGATATCGACCTGCAGAACACCCGCATCACCGCGCCGCAGGATGGCACGCTGGGCGAGGTTTCCGGCCGCCTGGGCCAATATGTGTCGGCCGGCACACAGCTGACCTCCGTTGTGCCCGATCACACTTGGGTGGTCGCCAATTTCAAGGAAACCCAATTGGCCGGCATGACCGTCGGACAGAAGGTGACCTTTACCGTCGATGCGCTGGGCCACAAGAGCTTCACAGGCCACATCGAGCGTTTTGCGCCGGCAACCGGCTCGGAATTCACCATCATCAAGGCCGACAACGCCACCGGCAACTTCACCAAGGTCGCGCAGCGCGTGCCGGTGCGGGTGGCAATCGATGCCGACCAGTCGTTGTCGGAAAACCTGGTTCCCGGCATGTCCGTCATCGCCAGCGTTGATGTCGCTCAGGGCGGCATCGATGTGGCCAGCGCCGAAAACTGATCCACCGCAGCGCATGAAGAAGCCCCGCACCGGATTTTTTGGTGCGGGGCTTTTTCGTCTATCAGTGATCAATGCGAGGCGTGCGCAGTACCGCCCTTGCGGGCCGGATCGCGGGTGTGGTGGCTGTCCCGCTCACCGCCGCCACCGGAGACCTTGCTCTTGGTGCGGACCTCGCCATCTGCCGGCGGCTTGTTGATCTCAAGCGGTGCCTTGGCGTTCTGTTTGGAAGAACCCGGACCGCCCTGTCGAATACTGGCTGGAGTTTTGGTCGATGTGCTCATCGTGACCTCCTCTCTGAATGGTCTTATCGATCCTGCTGGTAACCCTGGTGGGTTGTGTTCACCTTGGTATTGCCCTGCTGGCCCTGTTTTGCCGGATCGCCGACGCTCTTGGCCTCGACATGCCGCAGATCGGGCCGCAGATCGGAATGGGACTGTTCGCCCGCTCCCTTGTGGCTGAGGTTGGCGTCGGGTGTCGGTGGAAGTCTGCTACCCATGAGGGGCCTCCTTCTTCTTTGCGTTACAAAGGGCCTAATCCCTCGGTGCCACGCATGTTCCCTATTTTTTTGACGTCAACCGAACCGGCGAAGCGCCTCGGCAAACAGGTCAGCATCGACATTGCCGCCCGACGCAACCGCAATCACCGTATCACCCTTCACCTCGTCCTTGCGAAACAGCGCGGCGGCAAGCGCTACGGCCGCACCCGGTTCAACGACGATCTTCAGGCGCGTGAAGGCCAATACCATCGCTTTTAATGCCTCGTCATCGCTGACCACGAGACCGGCACCACACAGGCGCGAGGTGATCGGGAAGGTGATATTGCCGGGCGCGGGCGTGAGGATGGCATCACAGATCGAGCCGCCCATGGCCGGATTGCGTTCAATCCGGCCGGAAACCAGCGAGCGGGCCGTATCGTCAAACCCTTGCGGCTCGCACGGACGAACCGCAAAACCGGGCGCATCGGCTTCCAGCGCCAAGGCGATGCCGGAGGTCAGGCCACCGCCGCCACAAGGCACCAGAACCTCGGCTCGAGCAACACCCTGCTCCCTCGCCTGCTCGGCAATCTCCAGTCCGACCGTGCCTTGGCCTGCCACCACATAAGGGTCATCGAAGGGGCGGATGAGCGTAAGATCGCGCTCGGCCGAAAGACGCTCGCCGATCGCATCGCGATCCTCTGTCCGGCGATCGTAAAGCACGACCTCGGCGCCATAAGCGCGGGTGTTCTCGATCTTCAGTTTTGGCGCATCCGCCGGCATGATGATGACGGCCGGCACGCCATGCATGCGCGCGGCAAGCGCCACGCCCTGCGCATGGTTGCCGGAGGAAAAGGCGATGACACCCCTCGCCCGCGTTTCCTCGTCCAGAGCAGAAATCGCCGACCATGCACCGCGAAACTTGAACGAACCGGTGAGCTGCAAACATTCCGGCTTCACGAACAGGCGTCGGCCGGCAATTTCGTCGAGAAAAGGCGAGGACAGAAGTGGCGTGCGGCGGGCATGATTGCCGATCCGGTCACGCGCGGCTCTGATCATTGTTATGTCTGTCATGGAGTTCCCCGGCGCTTTTTCGTGGGCGAAAAACGGCGCGAACGCACCGTGCGCACAATTTTGCGTCTTACGGAAAAACTGGCAACCCCTAAGGGAGCCCGGTGAGACGAATTCAGCCGAGGCGGTGATAACGGCGCTTGAAATAGACCAGCGCCTCATCCTCGTCCGCGCCGGTGCCGATGCCCAGAACCTGGCAGAACAGAACATGATGGGTGCCGCTGGCGACTGCACTTTCGATACGGCAATCGAAAGACACCAGCGCATCCTTCAAGACCGGTGCCCCGGTATCCCCGATCGTCCATTCGCCGGTGGAAAAACGGTCCTCCTGCGGTGTGGAGCCGCCAAAGGCGCGGGAGATATGTTCCTGCCCTGCCGTCAGCGTGTTGACGCACAGCACATCATTCTTTTCGAACAGGCCGGCAACGGAGCTGGCGCGATTGAGACAGACAAGCAGCGTCGGCGGCGTGTCGGTCACGCTGGTAACGGCGGAAGCGGTGAAACCGGCACGGCCGGCAGGACCATCGGTGGTGACCACATGCACGGCTGCCGCAAGTCGGGACATGGCATCGCGAAAGGCCAGTCTCGCGGTTTCGGCATCGTCTTGCGGTGTCATTGCCACTCCAAATCCCATTCCGGCGCGCAAGTATCGGCATCCACATATCTCGCCGCACTCACGAAGCCCATACCTACCGTTCGTGACGGAAAGCGCAATAGCTCCGACACCGACTTGTCGTCCGTTCCGTTCTGCGCATACTCGCCGCCCATGAACCTGCACTGGCTTATGTCGGGGCAACTGATGCCGGCATTGCATGAGGGATAACATGACCGATTTTCGTAAGCGTTGCGTTGAACACAATCGTGTGGCCGGCATTTTCTGCGCCATCCCGCATCCGGTCGCGATCGAGGTGTCCGCCGCTGCGGGGCCTGATTTCCTCTGCATCGACTGGGAACATGCGCAGATCAGCCGCGAGCGCATCGAAGATCTGATCCGCGCCGCCGATGTGCGGCAGGTGCCGGCAATGGTGCGGGTGCCGGGCCATGGTTCGGAATGGACGGCGGCCGTGCTGGATGCCGGTGCTGCCGGCGTTCTGGTGCCGCGCATTTCCAATGCCGAGCAGGCCCGCGCTGCCGTGAAGGCTACGCGCTTTCCGCCGATCGGCGAGCGCGGTCTCGGACCGGGCCGCGCCACGTCCTACGGTTATCATATCCCCGATTATCTGGCCGCCGCCAATGAGAGGCTGGTGCTGGCCATCCAGGTGGAAACGGCGGAAGGGCTGGAAAACATCGACGAGATCGTCGCCGTCGATGGCATCGACGTCATCTTTGTTGGTCCGTCCGATCTCGCCGCATCGCTAGGTGCCACCACGCCTGCCGATGCCGAACGACTGGATGCGGCGATCACCACCATTGCCGAGGCGACCCGCAAGGCCGGCAAGGTGGCGGGCATCTTTCGCCCAACCACGGCGGATGTCGGCAAATGGGCGCAGGCCGGCATGACGTTTTTCATTCTGGGCAGCGACACACGTTATCTCGGCGCCGGCATTGCTTCGGGCATGGAGATCGGCCGAAAGGCTTAAGCCGGACCGAACACGGACCAGCCGGTGCGGGCGGCAAACATTTCCAGAGCCAGCGAACCGAGCAGCGAATTGCCGTTGTGATTGAGGCCCGGCGACCAGACGGTGACGGCCGCCTTGCCGGGGGCGACGGCGAGAATGCCGCCGCCGACACCGCTTTTGCCGGGCAGACCGACGCGATAGGCGAATTCGCCCGATCCGTCATAGTGGCCGCAAGTCAGCATCAGCGCATTGATGCGCCGCGCCCGCTGGCTGGAGACGACGGAATGGCCGGTCAGCGGATTGGTGCCGCCGGCCGCCAGAAACAGACCGGCATGGGCGAGCTGCGTGCAGGTCATGGCCAGTGCGCAGTGGTGGAAATAGACCCCAAGCACGTGTTCGACCGGATGCGTGAGCTTGCCGAAGGCGCGCATGAAATTGGCAAGGGCTGCATTGCGGAAGCCGGTCGCCTCTTCCGATTTCGCGACGGAGGGATCAATCGCGATGGTCTCGTCATCGGCAAGGTAGCGCACGAAACGAACGATTTCGCCGATCGCCTCGCGCGGCGTGTGCCCGGCAAGCACGAGATCGCTGACGGCAATGGCGCCGGCATTGATGAACGGATTGCGCGGCTTGCCGCCCTCGTTTTCCAACTGGACGATGGAGTTGAAGGCCGAACCCGAGGGTTCACGCCCCACCCGGTTCCATGTCGTCTCACCGTGTTTGCCGAGCGCCATGGTGAGCGTGAAAACCTTCGAGATGCTCTGGATGGAAAAGGCTTCGTCGCTATCGCCGACCTTATGGACGGTGCCGTCGGTGGTGATCAGCGACATGCCAAATTTCTTCGGGTCCACATGGGCAAGCTGCGGGATGTAATCGGCAACCTTGCCTTCGCCGAGCCGCGGCTGCAGTTCCGCGTGGATATCCTCCAGGATCGCCTGTAAATCTGCCATGAAAACGCTTCCCCGATCGTGTGCCCGAACCGCCGATATCATCGTCTGCTTATCAAGCTGTTATTGTCCGATTGGACGCGGCCGCGCAACTGGCTGTGTCCTGCACCGTTCTCTGGACCTTGCCGTTGCCACACACCGATAATGCCGGTGTTGCGCCTTTGCAGGACGTTTTGAGGACTGCGCTGCCGGGCCGCCGATCTACATTCTGCAAGCAGTGCATCCGTCACTGGAAGCAGGGCTTTCTCACTCCGGGTTCAAAATTCACCGCGAGATCGAAAAAACCTGTTTCCAATCCCGCAGGGCCATCGATATGGTCCGCCGCCTGTCACCATACCGGACGCGCGAAGACAGCGTGCCGGCAACGAGGAATGATCCATGAGCAGCTATGTCCTGACCGTGTCCTGCCCCACCAGCCGAGGCATTGTTGCGGCGATTTCCGGTTATCTGGCGGAAAAGGGCTGCAACATCATCGATTCATCCCAATTCGACGACATGGACGCAAAACGCTTTTTCATGCGCGTCAGCTTCATTTCGGAAAACGGCATCGATCGGCAAGCCTTGCTGGACGGTTTTGCGCCGGTTGCCGAAAAATTCCGGATGGAAGCGGAAATTTTCGACGCGGCCGAACGCATGAAAGTGCTGCTGATGGTGTCGCGCTTCGGCCATTGCCTCAACGATCTGCTCTATCGCTCGAAGATCGGCGCGCTGCCGATCGATATCGTCGGCGTCGTCTCCAACCATTTCGATTACCAGAAGCTGGTGGTCAACCACGACATTCCCTTCCACCACATCAAGGTGACGAAGGAAAACAAACCGCAGGCCGAAGCACAGTTGCTGGAAGTGGTGGATAATTCCGGCACGGAACTGGTTGTTCTCGCCCGCTACATGCAGGTTCTGTCCGACGCATTGTGCAAGAAAATGTCCGGGCGGATCATCAACATCCATCACTCCTTCCTGCCGAGCTTCAAGGGCGCAAACCCCTACAAACAGGCTTACCAGCGCGGTGTGAAACTGATCGGCGCGACGGCTCATTACGTCACCGCCGACCTCGACGAAGGCCCGATCATCGAGCAGGACACGGTGCGCGTGACACACGCGCAGAGCCCGGAAGACTACGTTTCGCTGGGCCGCGACGTGGAAGCGCAGGTCTTGGCGCGTGCCATCCATGCACATATCCACCACAGGGTGTTCATCAACGGCAACAGCACGATCGTCTTCCCGCCGAGCCCGGGCAGCTACGCGTCCGAACGGATGGGCTGAGGCCCCCCCGACTGGAATGCGAGCATATATTGGAAATATGCTCGTAATCCGCGACCGAATTCGCTATGGATAATGCGCTCAGGCCATGCAATCTTTGATTGCATGGCCTTTTCTCTCCGGCGGTTAAAATTTGGTTAAGCATTGGATGGAATGGCGTTTTGCCTCACGCACCAACATGATACGACTGGGTGAACAGAGGGGGAATCGCGGTCGTGTCTGACGAATCAATGCCCGCATCGCCGCGTTTGCTTCGCGCCATGCCGACGCTGCCCCTGTGGCTGACCGGGATTTTTCTGCTCGCGATCACGACCGTGACCGGCCTTATTCTGCTGGAAAACTACAAGAGTTCACTGGCGGCCGGCGAAGCTCGTGCCAGATCCTCCGCACATGTGGTGGCCGCGCATGTGGAATGGATGGTGGAGGCAAGCAATCAGGCACTGCGCCGTGTGGATTCCGCGCTCGACGACAAACCGATCGATTCTCCGGAAAACACGCTGGCCAACATTGCCGAAGCCGTCGGCGACCTGCCTTCAGGCTTCGAATATTCGGTCTTTGATGCCAATGGCCTGCAGCGTTTTTCCAGCATTCCGAATGCGGCGCCGCTCAATCACAGTGAACGCGGTTATTTCCAGCGCCTGCGCGATGGCGAGACGGTTGCGATTTCGCGCCTGTTCGAGGACGAGCGCACGTCCAAGCCGGCCTTCATGATCGCCCGCCGCATCACCCGGAATGCCGAATTCCGGGGGGTGGCGACCATCGCCATTCCCAACGAAACCATGGACCGGTTCTGGGCATCGATCGGACTGGGTCCCTACTCCACCGTGTCCGCCGTCCGTGACGACGGCTGGCTGGTGGCGCGCCGGCCGGTGTCCGACAAGGCCGTCGATCTCAGCACCACCGAATGGTATCCGATGACACGGACTGCGGATTCCGGTGTCTACCACAGCCCGGTTTCACCGATCGATGGCCGTTCGCGCATTGTCGGCTTCTGGAAAGTGACGGGCTGGCCGCTGATTTCGCTGGCCGCCATAGACCGCCAGGAAGTGCTCGACCAGTTCTGGAGCAATGTGCGCTCCGACGCCCTTTTCGCCATACCGCTTATGGTGGTTCTGGTGCTGGCGTCGCTGTGGATCACCCGATTGCTCTATCGCTACGCGGCCCGCAATGACGAACTCGAGCAGGCGCTGGAGCGAAACCGCTTTCTGCTGCGCGAGATCCACCACCGGGTGAAAAACAATCTGCAGGCCGTGCTGGCCCTCGTGCGTCTGCAGCCGCTGCCGCAGGAAGCGCGCAACGACATGAGCCGTCGCGTCGGTGCAATGATCGCCGTGCACGAGCAGATCTACCAGCGCGACCAGTATGAACGCGTCGATGCGGCAGCCTATGCCGAAAAGCTGATCCGCGACGTGGCTTCGGCCTATGACACGCCGGTCAGGCTGGATCTTGACCTGCAGGCGGTGACGGTCGATCGCGAGCAGGCCTTGCCGCTTGGCATGATCGTCAACGAAGTGGTGTCCAACGCGTTCAAATATGCCTTTGCGGGCCGTCCATCGGGCACATTGACCGTTTCGCTCAAGGAACAGGGCGACGAGTTCAGCCTGAGCATCCGCGACGATGGACCGGGACTTGCCGAAGAAGTGGAACGACGCGTCGGCATGGGCAGCAAGCTGATCGGCAGTTTTGTGAAACAACTGCACGGACGGCATACGCTCAGAAACGAAAACGGCGCCGTCTTCGAGATGACGGCGCCGGTATCCATGGCGTGAGAATGGCGGGAACGCGTTCCCGCCAGGAGGTCGCAATCAGCGGCGCTGGTTATAGACGTCGACGCAGACAGCGCCGAGAAGCACCAGCCCCTTGATGACCTGCTGGTAATCGATGCCGATGCCGAGGATGGACATGCCGTTGTTCATCACGCCCATCAGGAAGGCGCCGATCACCGCACCCGTCACCTTGCCGACACCACCATAAGCAGACGCACCGCCAATGAAGCAGGCCGCGATGACGTCAAGCTCGAAGCCGGTACCGGCTTTCGGCGTCGCACTGTTCAATCGAGCCGCGACGACCAGTCCGGCGAGGGCTGCCAGAACGCCCATGTTGACAAAAGTCCAGAACACCAGACGCGTGGTCTTGATGCCCGAGAGTTCCGCCGCACGCGCATTGCCGCCGACGGCATAGATCTGCCGGCCGAGAATGGTGCGGTTGGTGAAGAAGCCATAGGCGACGATCAGCACCGCCATGATGATCAGCACGTTGGGCAGACCGCGATGCGAAGAGATCAGATAGGCGACATAACCGACGGCCGCCAGAACGAGAATGTTCTTGGCAATGAAGAAGTTGAACGGTTCGCTTTCGACCCCGTGCATGACGCGGCGCGAGCGGCTGCGGACATTCTGCCAGACCAGCAGGCAGGCCAGCACGATACCGATCAGCAGGGAGGTGACGTAGATGCCGCCATCCGACGAGATCAGTTCGACGACGTAACCGGACGACAGCTTCTGGAAGATCGGCGGGAACGGGCCGATGGCCTGGCTGCCGAGAATGGCGATCATGAAGCCGCGGAAAACCAGCATGCCCGCCAGCGTGACGATGAAGGACGGTATCTTGAAATAGGCGACGAAATAGCCCTGGATACCGCCGATCATGCCGCCGACCAGAAGGCAGGCGATGATCGAAAGCCAGATGTCAAAACCCCACCGAACCATCAGAAGCCCGGCAAGCCCGCCGATAAAGCCCGCAACCGAACCGACCGACAAGTCGATATGGCCGGTGACGATGATCATCAGCATGCCGAGCGCCATGATGACGATGTAGGAGTTCTGAAGAATGATGTTGGTGACGTTGAGCGGCCTCAAGAGAATGCCGTCGGTGGCGAACTGGAAGAAGATGACGATGACGACCAGCGAGATCAGCATGCCGTAATCGCGAAGGTTTTCCTTCCAGAACCCGGTCGCCGCCTTGGGCGCAACCGCTGCTTCCTGTGGAGTGCTCATGGTTTATTTCTCCCTGCGGCGCATGATGGCGCGCATGATATTTTCCTGCGTTGCCTCTTCGCCGGCCACTTCGCCGACGAATTCTCCCTCGTGCATCACCATGATCCGGTCGCATGTGCCGATCAGTTCCGGCATTTCCGACGAGATCACGACAACAGCCTTACCGGCATTCGCAAGTTCGTTGATGATGGAATAGATTTCGTATTTCGCGCCGACATCGATGCCGCGCGTCGGTTCGTCGAGGATCAGGATATCCGGGCCGGTGAACAGCCATTTCGACAGCACCACCTTTTGCTGGTTGCCGCCCGAAAGCTTGCCGGCCTCCTGATAGACGTTGTGGCTGCGGATCCGCATGCGGGTGCGGAACTCCTGCGCCACCTTCATTTCGGAAATGTCATCGATGACGCCGCGCGACGACACGCCCCCCAGATGGGCGAGTGAAATATTCTTGCGGATATCTTCCGCCAGAATGAGACCCAGCTGCTTGCGGTCTTCGGTCACGTAGGCGAGACCTGCCTTGATGGCCTTGTGAACGTCCGACGTATCCACCTGCTTGCCGTGGATCTTCACGGTGCCGGAGATATCGCGACCATAAGCCTTGCCGAACACGCTCATGGCAAATTCGGTGCGGCCTGCGCCCATCAGGCCGGAAATGCCGACGACTTCGCCGGCGCGCACCTTCATCGAGACATTCTTGACCATCTGCCGGCTGGAATGCTGCGGATGGTAGACCGACCAGTTTTCGACTTCGAAAATCACATCGCCGATGTTTGGCGTGCGGGCCGGGTAGCGGCTTTCGAGATCGCGATCGACCATGCGGCGAACGATTTCGTCTTCATCGACGGCGCCCTCGTGACAATCGAGCGTGCCAACAGTGCGACCATCGCGCAGAACCGTAATGCGGTCCGCCACCTCGGTGATCTCGTTCAGCTTGTGGCTGATCATGATCGAGGTAATGCCCTGACGACGAAATTCCTTGAGCAATTCAAGAAGCGCGGCACTATCGGTTTCGTTGAGCGAAGCGGTCGGTTCGTCGAGGATCAGCAGGCGCACGTCCTTGGACAGTGCCTTGGCGATTTCCACCAGCTGCTGCTTGCCGACGCCGAGATTGGTGATCAACGTCTCCGGTGCTTCACTGAGGCCCACCTTGGCAAGCAGTTCCCGCGTGCGCTTGTAACGTTCGTCGCGATCGATGACGCCGAATTTCGACGGCGCCTTAGCGAGAAAGATGTTTTCCGCAATCGACATCAGCGGGATGAGCGCAAGCTCCTGATGAATGATGATGATGCCGAGCTTTTCGCTGTCGTTGATATCGCGGAACTGACGTTCCTCTCCGTCGAAGAGGATCGAGCCTTCGTAGGTACCGTGCGGATAAACACCCGAAAGGACCTTCATAAGGGTGGATTTTCCGGCGCCGTTTTCACCGACGAGTGCGTGAATTTCGCCTTCGCTGACGGTAAAACTGACGTCCGAAAGCGCCTTTACGGCGCCAAAACTTTTGGAAATGCTGCGCATTTCAAGAATAGGCGGCTTTTCCGCCAAAGACTGGACGGGATCAAGCATGACAACTCCTTATATAAAGGAGCCGCGCGGCGAAAACGCCGCGCGGCCTTATCGAATTACTTGATCTGTGCTTCGGTGTAATAACCGCTCTTGACCAGAACATCGACATTGGTCTTGTCGATGGCAACAGGCTTCAGGAGGTAGGACGGAACGACCTTGTTACCGTTGTTGTAGGTTTTGGTGTCGTTGACCTCAGGCTCCTTGCCGCTCATGACGGCATCGACCATGTCGACGGTAACCTTGGCGAGGTCACGGGTGTCCTTGAAGATGGTCGAAAACTGTTCGCCGGCGATGATCGACTTGACGGAAGGCACTTCCGCATCCTGACCGGAAACGAACGGCATCGGCATGTCGCCCGAGCCGTAACCGACGCCCTTCAGCGACGAGAGGATGCCGATGGAGATGCCGTCATAAGGCGACAGAACAGCGTTCAGCTTCTTGTCGGAATAGGTCGAGGACAGGATGGCGTCCATACGGGCCTGGGCGGTTGCCGGGTCCCAACGCAGGGTGGCGACCTTGTCCATGCCGACCTGGCCGGAACCGACAACGAGCGTACCCTTGTCGATCAGCGGCTGCAGGACGCTCATGGCGCCGTCATAGAAGAAGTAGGCGTTGTTATCGTCCGGCGAACCGCCGAACAGTTCGATGTTGAACGGGCCGGCTTCGGTATCGGCCTTGAGGGCCTTGACCAGCGTGGTGGCCTGCAGAACGCCGACCTGGAAGTTGTCGAACGTGGCGTAATAATCGACATTCGGCGTATCGCGGATCAGGCGGTCATAAGCGATGACCTTGATGCCGGCCGTGTGCGCCTGGGCCAGAACGTCCGAGAGCGTCGTGCCGTCGATCGAGGCAACCACGAGAACCTTGGCGCCCTTGGTGACCATGTTTTCGATCTGCGACAGCTGGTTCGGAATATCGTCTTCAGCGTACTGGAGATCGGTGGAGTAACCCCGCTCCTGCAGAACCTTCACCATGTTGTCGCCATCGGCGATCCAGCGGGCGGACGATTTGGTCGGCATGGCGACGCCGACGAGACCCTTGTCGGCGGCGAATGCCGGTGCCGCAAAGGCGACGGCAGCAGCGATGGCTACCGTCGACAGGTATTTGAACATAGTCATGACTACTCTCCCAAAAAAGCGCGCTCCCAACGAGCCGCTCAATCCTCCGGACGGCGATTTTTCAGTCGCCGCCGTTTGTTTTCTTTCAGCGTAATCGCGCCGCAAGTCTCCTAAGCTTGCCCATTGAACGCCCCGAAACCACCTTGAATTTCGGGGGGTGCGTCAATGGTTGTCACGCGGCAGACCGGCAGTCTGCGCGATGCGCTGATATTTGACGGCAGGTTCGAGAACCGCGCCGGTTTCCATCTGCCCGACAATGCCGCGCTGGATCTCCTGCCAGGGCGTCTGATGTTTTGGATACTGGTAGCCGCCAGCCTCTGCGAGCGCCTTGTGGCGGGCTTCCAGCTCCTCTGCCGAAATCAGGATATCCGCGGTGCCGCGGCCGACATCGATGCGAACCTTGTCACCGGTCTTGAGGATAGCGAGACCGCCGCCGGCCGCCGCTTCCGGCGAGGCGTTGAGGATGGATGGGCTGCCCGACGTGCCGGACTGACGACCGTCGCCGATGCAGGGCAGCGATGTGACACCCTGCTTCAAAAGATAATCCGGCGCGCGCATGTTGACGACTTCGGCCGCCCCCGGATAACCGATCGGGCCGGCGCCGCGCATGAACAGAACCGTGTTGGCATCGATGCCGAGCGACGGATCGTCGATGCGGTGGTGGTAATCCTCCGGTCCATCGAACACGACCGCACGGCCCTCAAAAGCTTCCGGGTCATTCGGGTTCGACAGATAGCGGTTGCGGAATTCTTCCGAAATCACGCTCTTCTTCATGATCGCCGACGAGAACAGGTTGCCGCGCAGCACGCGGAAGCCGGCATTTTCCTTGATCGGCTGTTCGAACGGACGAATGACCTTTTCGTCTTCGATAATGGCGCCGCGACAGTTTTCACCGATCGTCTTGCCGTTGACCGTTAGCGCATCTTCGTGGATGAGGCCCTGCTTCATCAGCTGGTTGACGACGGCCGGAACACCACCGGCGTGGTAATAATCTTCGCCCAGATATTCGCCGGCCGGCTGCAGGTTGACGAGAAGCGGCACTTCCTCGCCGTATTTCTGCCAGTCGTCGACCGTCAGTTCCAGACCGACATGGCGCGCGAGACCGTTGAGGTGGATCGGCGCATTGGTGGAACCGCCGATTGCCGAGTTGACGCGGATGGCGTTGATGAAGGCTTCCTTTGTCATGATGTCGGAAGGCTTCAGATCTTCCCTGACCATGTCGACGATGCGCAGGCCGGTGAGATAGGAGACTTCCTGACGGTCACGATACGGCGCCGGAATGGCTGCAGAACCCGGAAGCTGCATGCCGAGCGCTTCGGCCAGCGAGTTCATGGTCGTCGCCGTGCCCATAGTGTTGCAATAACCGGTGGAAGGCGCCGAGGACGCGACCAGCTTGACGAAGCCGGCATAATCGATTTCGCCCTTGGCGAGCAGTTCGCGGGCCTTCCAGACGATGGTGCCCGAACCGGTGCGTTCGCCACGGAACCAGCCGTTCAGCATCGGGCCGACGGAAAGCGCAATGGCCGGGATGTTGACGGTAGCCGCCGCCATCAGACAGGCCGGCGTGGTCTTGTCGCAGCCGATCGTCAGAACGACGCCATCGAGCGGATAACCGTAGAGCACTTCGACAAGGCCGAGATAGGCAAGGTTACGGTCGAGGCCGGCGGTCGGGCGCTTGCCGGTTTCCTGGATCGGGTGAACCGGGAATTCGATGGCGATCCCGCCGGCTTCGCGAATGCCTTCGCGCAGGCGATGCGCCAGCTCCAGATGATGACGGTTGCACGGCGACAGGTCCGAACCGGTCTGGGCGATGCCGATGATCGGGCGATCCGACTGCAATTCGGCCTGGCTGAGGCCAAAATTCATGTAGCGCTCGAGATAGAGCGCGGTCATGTCGACATTGTCCGGATTGTCGAACCATGCGCGCGAACGCAGTTTTCTGCCCTTTGCGGCGTCGACGATGGCTTTCGGGTCGTGATTGTCGGAATGGCTCATGATGCTGTTCTCGAATTGGAAGATGGGGCGGACCGAGTGTTCATCTCAATCCTCGAACGCTTCGACAGCGTGGCGGCGACCGAGCATGAAGGCGTCGGCCACATGCACGAGCGGGGAAAAATCGGCGTCGATCTCAGATTTCGGCACGAGTTCGACAAAACGCTCGTAGAGACGGCGGTATTCGTGATTGTCACCTTCGGGCTGTCGCTGACCATCCACGACAACGCGACCGCCGCCATGGGTGAGCGCCACCGGGCCTTCTTCGGTATCGACAAGAATGTCCCAGGTCTGCGGGCCGGTCTGGCGCCAGTCCATCTCGGCCGTGACGGGCACGCCGCCGGCTGTTTCGAATTTGAGGTTGGCGGCAATTGGTGCGGCGCGGTTTTCCGGGAAAAACAGATCGGACGAAGTCAGGTGAAAACTGTCCGGCATAATGTGGGTGACGATCGAAAGCGCATTGATGCCCGGATCAAAGACACCGAGACCACCCGGTTCCCAGATCCAGGCCTGACCCGGATGCCAGTAACGCACATCTTCCTTCCAGATGACCGAGACGGAACGCAGAGTGCGTTTCGCAAGCAGGTCGCGGACCTGCTCGACGGCAGCACCCGCGCGTGAATGCCAGGTGGCATAAAGGCTGACGCCCTTTTCACGCGCCAGCTTTTCCAGCGAAAAAACTTCAGCAAGCGTGTTGCCCGGCGGTTTTTCCAGCATCAGGTGCTTGCCGGCTTCGAGTGCGGCCTTGGCCTGCGCAAACCGGCCCTGCGGCGGCGTACACAGCGAGACCGCATCGAGCTCGATGCCCGATGCCAGCATTTCATCAATGTCGCGAAAACAGTGGACGCCATCCAGCTTGGCATTGCGGCTGGCGACGGCCGTCAGTTCGATACCGTCGGCCGCTTCGATGGCGCCGAGATGCTGATCTCTTGCGATCTTGCCCAATCCGACGATGCCGAGACGAATATTGCTCATTCCAGACTTCCTTTACAGCTTGCGCATGTCGACAGGCGTCGCCGCAGCGGCCGTCAGGCGATTGACAAGAGGAAGCTTGAACGGCGCTGCCGCAATTTCGAAGACGTCGCCCGGCTCGGTCTTGATGCCTTCCGAGAAGGAGAGCGTCGCCGTGCCGAAGAAATGCACATGCAGATCGCCGGGACGGCGAAAGATATCGTATTTGAAATTGTGGTGTTCGAGATTGGCGATCGTGTGCGACATGTTCGCCTCGCCCGACAGGAAGGGCTTTTCGAACACGGTCTTGCCATCCCGCAGAATACGCGACGTGCCCTCGACATGATCCGGCAGATCACCGACCAGCAGTTCGGGGCCAAGACCGGCCTGTCGCAGTTTTGAATGCGCGAGCCAGAGATAGTTGCCCTTCTCCGTCACGTGGTCGGAAAATTCGTTGGCGAGGCAGAAACCGACGCGATAGGTCACGCCGTCCTCGCCAATCAGATAGATGCCGGCCAGTTCCGGTTCTTCGCCGCCATCGAGCGCGAAGGCGGGCGATTCCAGATCTTCGCCTGTGGCCCGCAGCTGCGAGCCGTCACCCTTGTAGAACCATTCCGGCTGCACGCCTTCCTGACCGGGCTTCGGCTTGCCGCCTTCGACGCCCATCAGGAACATGCGCATGGAATCGGTTGGCTTTTCCGCCGATTGCGCTGCCTTGTGCATCTTGTCGCGACCGTCGGCCGAACCGAGATGGGTAAGGCCGGTGCCGGCCACGATAAAATGGGCCGGATCGGGATGCGTGATCGGCAGGAGAATCCGTTTTTCCGCAGCGGCCTTTTCGAGATCGACGACCTCGCCGAGCCCGGCGGCGTCAATCTGTTCGGCAAGCGACTTTCCGGCCGCGATGGCCTGCTGTGCCAGTTCGTATGTGGCATTTGCGCCATTGACGATACGGGCATCGCCTTCACCATCCCATGCAACGACGCGCACAGCGCCGGATGCATCCGCAACCTGAAGAATTCGCAGCATCAACCAATCACCCTAGGTGTTTTTTCTCCCACCCGGCGCCTCCTCAGGGCCGGACACTCCACAGCAGCTGCGCCATAGTGACGCTTTGCCGATAAATATGACTATTGGAACAGGGAGCCGATTGTCAAGAAGCCGAATTGGCTCAGCAAGGTCCATCAACATGAAGCCGACGCCTAGTTTTTAGGCATTTTAAATCGTTTGCATCTCGAAAATGCACCGAAACAGCGGACAATTGTCATTTTTCGACAAAGATTCCACTTGCAAAAGTATGACTATATGATCAGTTAGCGATGCACTTGCTACTTTCATCTCTGGGAGGATTAAAGATGAGAACAGCATTCGCGGCGCTTGGCGTCGCATTGACACTTTCCTTGGCATCCAGTGTTTCCGCAGCATCGCTGACGGTCGGCTTCTCGCAGATCGGCTCCGAATCCGGTTGGCGTGCGGCCGAAACCACCGTCACCAAGCAGGAAGCCGAAAAACGCGGCGTCACGCTGAAATTCGCCGACGCGCAGCAGAAGCAGGAGAACCAGATCAAGGCGATCCGTGGCTTCATCGCGCAGGGCGTCGATGCGATCCTGATCGCACCGGTGGTCGCAACCGGCTGGGATGCCGTGCTGAAGGAAGCCAAGGAAGAAAACATCCCGGTGATCCTGCTCGACCGAGAGATCGAGTCGCCAAAAGATCTTTACCTGACCGCCGTCACCTCCGATCAGGTGCATGAAGGCAAGGTTGCCGGCGAATGGCTTGCCAAGGATGTCGGCTCCAAGGACTGCAAGGTCGTGGAACTGCAGGGCACGACCGGTTCTTCGCCCGCCATCAACCGCAAGAAGGGTTTTGAGGAAGGCATCAAGTCTGCCTCGAACATCAAGATCGTGCGTTCGCAGACCGGTGACTTCACCCGCACCAAGGGCAAGGAAGTCATGGAAAGCTTCATCAAGGCGGAAGGCGGCGGCAAGGATATCTGTGCCGTTTACGCCCACAATGACGACATGGCCGTCGGCGCCATCCAGGCGATCAAGGAAGCCGGCCTGAAACCGGGCACCGACATCAAGATCGTCTCCATCGACGCCGTGCCGGATATCTTTCAGGCCATGGCGAAGGGCGAAGCCAACGCCACGGTGGAACTGACCCCGAACATGGCCGGCCCTGCCTTCGATGCGCTGGATGCGTATCTGAAGGACAAGAAGGAGCCGGAAAAATGGATCCAGACCGAGTCCAAGCTCTACACCCAGAAGGATGACCCGATGAAGGTGTACGAAGCCAAGAAGGGCCTCGGCTACTGATACCTGCCCTCAAGGCATAAACCAGAGCGGGCATTCGGTGGACTGCCCGCATCACTGACGCAGAACGAGCGGCGCGTTGAACACGTGCCGCTCGCCCAAAAACCGTGCGGACAGGTGAGCATGTCAGATCCCCAAAACATTCTGGAAGCGAGATCGATTGCCAAAAGCTTTCTCGGCAATGTGGCGCTCGACAATGTCGATTTTTCGCTGCGTCACGGCGAAATCCATGCGCTCTTGGGCGAAAACGGCGCCGGCAAATCGACGCTGATAAAAATCCTCACCGGCGTTTATTCGCGTGACAGCGGCACCATTCGTCTGGATGGTGAGGACGTATCGCCGGCCAATGTCGGCGAGGCGCAGACGCTTGGCATCGGCACGGTCTATCAGGAGGTCAATCTTCTGGAAAACCTGACGGTGGCGGAAAATCTGTTTCTTGGCCGCCAGCCACGCCGTTTCGGCCTGACCGACCGCCGCGAGATGCGCCGCCGCTCGCGTGACCTTCTGGCTCGATATGGGCTCGATATCGATGTCGATGCGCTGCTCTCCACCTATTCCGTCGCCATCCGCCAGATCATCGCCATTGCCCGCGCCGTCGATCTGTCCGGCAAGGTTCTGGTTCTGGACGAGCCGACCGCCAGCCTTGATGCGCAGGAGGTGGAGACGCTGTTTTCCGTGCTGCGCAAGCTGAAGGCGGATGGGCTCGGCATCATTCTCATCACCCATTTTCTCAATCAGGTTTATGCCGTCGCCGATCGCGTGACGGTGCTGCGCAACGGAAAACTGGTCGGCAGCCGCGATATCGAAAACCTTCCGCGCATGGATCTGATCTCGATGATGCTCGGCCGCGAGCTGCAGCATGTCACACGCGATCATCAGGCCAGCGAAGGTGCGGTGCCGACTGGCGATGCCGCGATCCATTTTACCGACTACGGCAAGCGCGGCAGCGTTTCGCCTTTCGATCTCGCCATCCGTCCCGGTGAAGTGGTGGGTGTGGCCGGCCTGCTCGGTTCCGGCCGCAGCGAAACGGCCTTCCTGCTGTTCGGCATCGACCGCGCCGACAGCGGCACGGCGACGGTGGACGGCAGAGAGATCGCGCTGACCTCGCCGGAAGCAGCGATTGCGCAAGGGTTTGGATTCTGTCCCGAAGAGCGCAAGAGCGACGGCATTATCGGCGATTTCTCCGTGGCCGAAAACATCGCGCTGGCGCTTCAGGCGCGGCAGGGCTGGGCCAAACCGATTTCCTCGCGCCAGCGGCAGGAACTGGCAGCGGAATTTATCCGCTCGCTCGATATCCGCCCCGCCGATCCCGACCGGCCGATCAAATTTCTGTCGGGCGGCAACCAGCAGAAGGCCATTCTGGCCCGCTGGCTCGCCACCAATCCACGTCTGCTGATCCTCGACGAACCGACCCGCGGCATCGATATCGGCGCGCATGCGGAAATTCTGAAAATGATCGAACGTCTCTGTGCCGAGGGCATGTCGCTGGTGGTCATCTCGTCCGAACTGGAGGAACTGACGGCGATTGCCCATCGCGTCATCGTGCTCTCCGACCGCAAGCATATCGCCGAACTTTCCGGCACAGAGGTGACGGCCGACAATATCATGCACGCCATTGCCGCTCCGAACCGCACGGAGGCCGCATGAAAAACGCCATCACCCGCCGCCTGCGCCGCCTTGCTCCGCAACTGATCGCGCTCGCCGTCATTCTGGCGATGATCACCGCAGTTGCTCCGGGCTTTCTCAATCTCTCCATCGCCAATGGCCGCATCTATGGCAGCCTGATCGACGTTCTTGTCCGCGCCGCCCCCGTGGCGCTTCTGACCATCGGCATGACGCTGGTCATCGCCACACGCGGCATCGACCTGTCGATCGGCGCCGTCATCGCCATCTGTGGCGCAGTGGCAGCCAGCCTCGTCACGCAGGGTTACAGCCTGCCGGTCGTCATCCTCGTCTCGCTCGGCGTCGGACTGATCTGCGGGTTGTGGAACGGCATGCTGGTGGCGCTTCTGGATATCCAGCCGATCATCGCCACGCTGATCCTGATGGTGGCCGGTCGCGGCATCGCTCAGCTGATCACCGAGGGTGCCATTCTCACCTTCAACAACGACACCTTTGCCGCCCTCGGCTCCGGGTCCTTTGCCGGCGTGCCATTGCCGATCCTGATCTGGGTGGCGATGGCGCTGATCGTCGGCCTTTTGGTGCGGCGCTCTGCGCTAGGTTTCCTGATCGAGGCAACGGGGATCAACCGCCGCGCGGCTACATTGGCCGGTGTGCGAGCAAAATTCCTGATCTTTTTCGTCTACGCCATTTCCGGCCTGATGGCCGCCGTCGCCGGCCTGATCGTCACCGCCGACATTCGCGGCGCAGACGCCAACAATGCCGGCCTGTGGCTGGAACTCGACGCCATCCTCGCGGTTGTCATCGGCGGCACCTCGCTGAATGGCGGACGGTTTTCCATCGCGGCTTCGCTCTTGGGCGCGCTGATCATCCAGTCGATCAATACCGGCATTCTGGTTTCGGGCTTTCCGCCGGAATTCAACCTTATCATCAAGGCCGTCATCATCGTCATCGTGCTCACCCTGCAATCGCCGGCGCTTTTGACGCTCACCGCATTTCTGCGCTTCTGGCGCAAACGGCCGGAGATTGCCGCGCCGACCAAACGCTCGGAAGTCAATGATGCCAGCGTGAAGGGAAGCACCCGATGATCCACAGCCGCAATCTTCCCTTCGTCACCACGCTCGCCATCTTCGTCATCGCCTATGCGCTCTGCGCCCTGCAATTCCCGGCCATGCTGTCCACGCGCGTCATCGGCAATCTGCTCGTCGACAACGCCTTTCTCGGCATTGCGGCGGTCGGCATGACATTCGTCATCCTGTCGGGCGGCATCGACCTTTCGATCGGTTCGGTCATCGCCTTTACCAGCGTCTTTGTCGCCGTCACGGTCGGCTCTCTAGGCCTGCATCCACTGACGGCCTTTGCGATGGTTCTGGTGATTTCCACGGCATTCGGCAGCGCCATGGGCGCGATGATCCGTTACCTGCAGATCCCGCCCTTCGTGGTGACGCTGGCCGGCATGTTTCTGGCTCGCGGTGCCGCCTATCTGATCTCGACAGAATCGGTGCCGATCTCGCATCCTTTCATCGACACCATTCAGGGTTTTTATTTCCGCTTTCCCGGCGGCGGCAGGCTGACGGCGATGTCGATGCTGATGATCGCCGTTTTCGTCATCGGCGGCATTATCGCGTCGCGTACGAAATTCGGCGCCAATGTCTATGCGCTGGGCGGCAATCCGCAATCGGCGGAACTGATGGGCGTGCCGGTGGGGCGCACCACGATCGGCATCTACGCGACGTCAGGCTTTCTCTCCGGCCTCGCCGGGATCGCCTACACGCTCTACACCTCCTCCGGTTATTCGCTGGCGACGGTCGGCGTCGAACTCGACGCGATTGCAGCCGTCGTCATCGGCGGCACGTTGCTCACCGGCGGCACCGGCCTGATTGCCGGCACGTTTGTCGGCATTCTCATCCAGGGGCTGATCCAGACCTACATCGTTTTCGATGGCACATTATCCTCATGGTGGACGAAAATCGTCATTGGAATCCTGCTCTTCGTGTTCATCGTGTTGCAGCGCGGGATCATCTGGTATTCAAACAGGCGCATCGATATCGCACGCCTGAAGGGGGCTTGAATTGGGACTGCTGGAAACGACGATCAGTGGACGCAAACGACGCAGCAGCCATGCGCATGTGGTTGCCGAACTCGGCAGCGCCATCGTTTCCGGCGAAATTCCGGAAGGCTCAATCCTGCCCGGTGATAACGAACTCTCGGCCCGCTTCGGCGTGTCGCGCACGGTGCTGCGCGAGGCGATGAAGACGCTGACGGCGAAACGGCTCATCGAACCGAAGGCACGTGTCGGCACCCGCGTCCTGCCGCGCGACAGCTGGAATTTTTTTGATCCCGACGTTTTGGGTTGGCGCTGTGAAGCGGGCATAGACCATGCTTTCATCGATTACATCGCCGAAATGCGCAATGCGCTGGAACCGGCCGCAGCCGCAGCTGCAGCGGTTCGCGCGACCAGCGACGATATCGTCGCGCTTTATGCCATCGCCGCTCGGTTCGATGATCTGTCGCACACGCCGGAAACCATCGCCAAGGTGGATCTCGAATTTCATCTGGCGGTCGCGCGCATGTCCGGCAACCCGTTCATGCGCTCGGCTAGTGCCCTGATCGAGGCGGCATTGGCGATCTCCTTCCAGCTGTCGTCGCCGGCGGCATCTCCGGAAAAGATCGACGAGGTGGCGAGCAACCATCTGCGCATCGCCCACGCGATCGCCTCGCGCGATCCGGGCAAGGCGATCGCCGCCATGCAGCATGTCATCGATGTCGGCAAAAGCCGTATTCTCGGTTCGATGGAGCGCGCCGCGCAATTGGAAAACCTGGCAACATGACAGGTTTTCTCGCGCTGCTTGACCGCGACTAAGAAGTGTCTATCTGGGCGGCATGAGCACTCAGGACACCGATCGCACGTTTCGTTACCGCTCGCGCCATTTGCGCGAAAACCTGCAGCGTATCGAACGCGGTCGGGATAACTGGGCCTTGCGCTGGCAGGCGCTGCTGGCGATCATCGATCTCGCCATCCTCACCTTCTTCCTGCTTGGCCCCTATCTGCGCAGCGGGCCGAGCTACCTGATCATCGACTACATGATCGCCGTGTGGATTGCCGGCGAACTGACGGCGCGGGTCATTGCTGCCCCCTCGTTCTGGACCTTCGTTAAACGGCCGATGACATGGATCGACCTGTTCATTCTGGCGACGCTGCTGTTTCCCGAGGCGCTGTTCAATTTTGCCTTCCTGCGCATCATGCGGCTGTGGGCGATCAGCAACAGCCGGCTGTTCAAGGTGATCATGATCCGGCTCGGCTGCGGCAATGTTCAGGATGTCATCCGCGCCGTCATCAATTTTCTCGTCTTCCTCTTCGTTATGACCGGCTTTGTTTATACGAGCTTCTTTTATGACCGGCCGGGCGGCGAAGGGTTTGTCGATGCACTCTATTTCACCGTGGCGACGGTGACGACGACGGGCTTCGGCGACATCACCCTGCCCGGCACGATCGGCAAGCTGACCTCGGTGCTGACCATGATCATCGGCATCTCGCTGTTCGTGCGCCTCGCCCAAGCGGTGGTGCGACCCTACAAGGTGACATTCCCCTGCCCGGAATGCGGGTTGCAAAGGCATGATGCCGACGCCGTGCACTGCAAGGCGTGCGGCCATATTCTCAACATCCCTGACGAAGGGATGTGACAGGATTGATCAAGCAATGTCATGCCCGCCAATATTCACCGCACGTTGCTGTCGGCATTCCGCATAGGGCAACGCAGAAGGCGGCTCCATACCAACCAGACTTCGGATCAACCGGCCTATGAGCAGATTCAACGACATCGAAATCGCTTTGGTTGCGCGGTTGCGTGCCCTCAAGGCGGAACCCGAAAAGACGATCAATCTTCTGGACATCACGACCCCGTTGAATGCCGCCGGATACGGACGAGAAGAGATCATCGAGGTCCTGTCGGCACTCGAGCAGGATGGCATCCTGGTTTTCGCCCCGGGCGACAGGCTTCGCATGGTGCGGCGGCTGCCAGATTAGCAGGCGTTGCCGGCAGAAACCCTTTCAAGCCGAGCGCCACGAGAATGAGGTTTTCGCAGTTTCTGGCGCCCAAATCGACCGCATTCGATCACGTCTTTTTTAGAATGCAATAAAACTCTTGAATTCTGTCATCCGTACCGCAAGTACCATCGCTCGTCCCCAGTATGTCTTGGATGAACGCAGGAAACAGCAGTGCAGACAGCCCGAAAAACCGCCTCAAGACCGACCATCCTCCTTTTGGAAGACGATCTGCTTCTCGCCATGGATATGGAAGATTTTCTCGGAGATCGTGGTTATGACGTCATCGGTCCTTATGGCCGGGTGGGCCAGGCACTGGAAGCGGCGGAAAATATGGGTCTCGACGGTGCTGTCGTTGATCTCAACCTGCATGGAGAGATGTCGTTTCCGGTCATTGAGCTGTTGCGCGCGCGCAATGTGCCGGTGATTGTGTGCAGCGGTTATGCCGAGCTTCCCGAGCTCAAACAGAAGCTGACCGGCCTGCCGCTGCTGCCCAAACCGTGGAACCCGCAGAGACTGGAGCGGTTGTTGAACGACGTCTTCCATACTGCGGAAAAATAGTTCAATCGCTATCTCTGCAATTTTATCGCGAGAAAACACTTTTGCGCAAGCATATATTGCTATTTAGTTGCAACAACAATGAGATACAGACCTTTTAATGACAACAGATCACAGTTTGAAACAGTAAATTTTCTGAAATACATCACCTTCAAATGAAATATCCAGATTCACTGCTTTGTAAGTAGTTTGATCTATACTGACCTCAATCGAAATTCAGGATTGTATATTGGGGGTCCCGGATCGACACACTAACCCTTCGGTTGCGAAATGACATATTTTTCGTACTCTCTCGGACGGTCGTGGGTTGCGCTGGAACGGTAATCTGGAGATCAGGCATGCCTCTTTCTATTTCTTCGGATGCAGCGCGCATCCTCAAGGCCATGAGCCGCTCGCAGGCGATCATCGAGTTTGATCCAAGCGGACGCGTGCTCGCCGCCAACGAAAACTTTTGCGCGACGCTGGGGTATGCGGCATCGGAAATCATCGGCCAGCATCACAAGCTGTTCGTGCCGCCGGAAGAAGCGGCAAGCGAGGAATACAGACTGTTCTGGGCCAAGCTTGGCCGCGGCGAATTCGATCGTCGCCAGTACAAGCGTATCGGCAAGGGCGGTCGCGAGGTCTGGATCGAAGCGTCCTACAATCCCGTTTTCCGCGGCGACAAGGTTTACAAGGTCGTCAAATTCGCCACTGACATTACCGAGGCGACCCTGAAGGCGGCCGACGATGCCGGCAAGATCGCCGCCGTGTCTCGCGCGCAGGCGATGATCGAGTTCACGCCCGAGGGCAAGATCCTCAATGCCAACGAAAATTTCCTGCAGACCGTCGGTTATCCGCTGAGCGAAATCGTCGGTCAGCATCACGCGATGTTCTGCGATGGCGATTATACCCATAGCGAGGAATACAAGGGTTTCTGGACCCGGTTGCAAGCCGGCGAGTTCGTCGCTTCGGAATTCAAGCGCGTCGGCAAGGGCGGCCGCGTCGTCCATATCCAGGCGTCCTACAACCCGATCTTCGATATGAACGGCAATGTATTCAAGGTCGTCAAATTCGCGACCGACATCACTGGCCGCGTCGATAACGTAGAAACCCTGGCGGATGGCCTCAACCATCTGGCAAACGGCGATCTGACCAGCCGGATCGAACATCCGTTCATTCCATCGCTCGAACGCCTGCGGGTGGATTTCAACCTGACCGCACAGCGCCTCTGCGACGCCATGACGACCGTTGCCCGCAATGCCAGCGGCATTGCTGCGGCGTCTGCCGAGGTGCGCAGCGCGTCCGACGACCTTTCCAAGCGTACAGACGATCAGGCCGCTTCCGTGGAAGAGACCGCAGCCGCATTGGAACAGATCACCACTACTGTGGCCGACAGCAGCCGACGCGCCCATGAAGCCGGTCAGCTGGTGGAAACAACCCGCAGCAGCGCCGAACAGTCCGGCGTCGTGGTGCGGGAGGCGATCTCCGCCATGGGGGCGATCGAAAATTCCTCGCGCGAGATTTCCAATATCATCAGCGTGATCGACGAGATCGCCTTCCAGACCAACCTTCTCGCTCTGAACGCAGGCGTCGAGGCCGCGCGTGCGGGCGAAGCCGGCAAGGGGTTTGCCGTGGTTGCCCAGGAAGTGCGCGAGCTTGCCCAGCGTTCGGCAAAGGCCGCCAAGGAAATCAAGGCGCTGATCACCGCGTCCGCAGCCCAGGTGAAGGAAGGCGTGACACTGGTCGATCGCACCGGTGCGGCACTCGATCAGATCGTCGTGCAGGTGCAGCAGATCAGCGGCAACGTGGCGGCAATCGTCGAATCCGCGCGCGAACAATCGACCGGCCTCACCGAGATCAACAAGGCCGTCAACACGATCGATCAGGGCACGCAGCAGAATGCCGCCATGGTGGAACAGTCGAATGCCGCGGCCCAGGCGCTGGCGGCAGAAGCCGAAGACCTGTTCAAGCTGATTGCCCAGTTCAATGTCGGCGACGAAGCCTATCGCAAACCGGCATCGGTTACAGCGAACAACCGCGCTGCAACTCCGGCGCCGCATCCCGTATCGAAGCCGATATCGAGGCCGGTGGCAGCGCAGCCCGTTGTTCAGGCCGCGCCCAGACGCGCGGCGCCGGCTTTCCACGGCAATGCGGCTCTCGCACAGGACAATTGGGAAGAATTCTGATCCTGCATCATAGAATGGTAAGGATGGGCGCGGGCAAACCTGCGCCCTTCGCCGTTTCCTGTCCTTGATACGGTCGGACATGAACCGAATTGGCGATCGGGCGTTTACATCGAGTGCTCCATGCCTATGTTGGCCAGACGGCATCGCGCACTGAACATTCATCAATATGCGTGAGCAAAGCGAAAAACCGCCAACCTGGAGTATCGATGTGAACCTGCCGGATCTTGATCTCGAGACCTGTGCGCAGGAACCGATCCATAGTCCAGGATCAATCCAGCCGCATGGTGCGCTTCTGGTGATGCGCAGCTCCGACATGGTGGTGGTGCAGGCCAGTGCAAATGCTGGCGACTACCTGGGAGACGCGATCACCCTCGGCAAGCCGGCAGGCGGCGTGATCGGCGAACGGATCTCCGATATCGCCAGCTGGCACGCATCCGAAGAACCACAGCTGCAGATCCAGGCGGGCCGGCTCAGTCTAGGCTTTCACCGGTCCGGAGATCTTATTGTCGCCGAAGCGGAAATATCATTCGGCGATGCCGCCGATCAGGTGTTTCTGAAACTGCGCGGTTTTGCCCAGCAGCTGGCAGGCCAGCCCGATCTCTCCGACGCGCTTTCCACCACCGTGCGCCTTATTGAAAATCTCACCGGCTTCGACCGGGTGCTCGCCTATCGTTTCGACAAGGAATGGAACGGCCATGTGGTGGCGGAAGCGGGCAATGGCCGCCTTCCCTCCTATCTCGACCTGCGTTTTCCGGCCGGTGACATCCCGGCGCAGGCACGCGCGCTTTACGCCGCCAACCATATCCGTATCATTCCCGATGCAGATTATGTACCGGTACGCGTCGAACCCGCCTTGAACCCGGAGACCGGTGCGCCGCTGGACATGAGCGCGGCGCAGCTGCGCAGCGTCTCGCCGATCCATCTCGAATACATGCGCAACATGGGCACATCGGCGTCGATGTCGGTGTCGATCATGGTGGATGGCCGGCTGTGGGGCCTGATCGCCTGCCACAGCCATGAACCGCACCATGTCACGGTGATGACGCGCGAGGCCTGCGATTTCATCGTGCAGACGCTGGCCATGCGCATCGCCGCGCAGGAACACGCCGACAGCGCCGCCCATAGCGTGGCGCTGGCGCGCATCCAGGGGCGCCTTCTCGGCGCCATGAGCGCCAGCCATTACTGGCTGGATGGGTTAATTTCCAGTCCCAACGACCTTCTGGCACAGGTAGCAGCCACGGGCGCCGCCATCCTCAGCGGCGGCGACTATGTCAGGATCGGTGAGGCTCCGGAAGAAGATCAGGTCCGCAGCATCATAACCTGGCTGGACGAGCGTCAGGAAACAGAGGTTTTTTCGACCAGCACGCTGGCAACAGAGATGCCGGAAGCCGAACGCTTTGCCGGCGCGGCAAGCGGTATCATCGCCATCCGCATTTCAGAACTTCATTCCAGCTGGCTGATCTGGTTTCGTCCGGAAGTGCTGCGCACCGTCGAGTGGGGCGGCAATCCGCACAAGATCATTCGCGAGCAGGGCCGCATCCATCCGCGCGCATCCTTCGAGCGGTGGAGCGATGAGGTTCGGCTTCAATCCGTTGCCTGGGCGGATGCGGAAATCGGCGCGGCCCGCGACCTGCGCGCGGCGATCGTCGGCATCGTCCTGCGCAAGGCCGAGGAACTGGCGCAACTGAGCAGCGAGCTGCAGCGCTCCAACAAGGAACTGGAAGCGTTTTCCTATTCCGTCTCGCACGATCTGCGCGCGCCGTTTCGCCATATCGTCGGCTTCGCGCAACTCCTGCGCGAACGGGAAAACGCGCTCGACGAAAAATCAAGACATTACCTTCAGACGATTTCGGAAGCCGCGATTTCGGCCGGCCGCCTGGTCGATGATCTTCTCAATTTCTCGCAGCTCGGCCGCGCCTCGCTCGTCAACAAGACCATCGACATGAACAAGCTGGTGGCGGAGGTGGTGCGCAGCGTGATGCTCGGCAATCAGGAGCGTGACATCGTCTGGGCGATCGATCCGCTGCCGAATGCCTGGGGCGATGCGACACTGCTGCGGCAGGTCTGGTTCAATCTGATCGAAAACGCCGTCAAATATTCGCGCCCCCGCCACCCTGCAAAAATCTCTGTGACGGGCAACAGCGACGACGACCGTACGACCTACACCGTCGCCGACAATGGTGTCGGTTTCGACATGGCTTACGTCGACAAACTGTTCGGCGTGTTCCAGCGGCTGCAGCGGGTCGAGGATTTCGAGGGTACGGGCATCGGCCTTGCTCTCGTGCGCCGAATCATCGAACGACACAACGGTACCATTCGAGGCGAAGGTGAAGTCGATAACGGCGCCACCTTCGTGTTTGCCCTGCCGAAAGAAGGGAAAGGAAAACGACTTGCCTGAACTGCGCCCGATACTGCTTGTCGAGGACAATCCGCGCGACCTCGAGCTGACACTCGCGGCGCTGGAAAAATGCCAGCTGGCCAACGAGATCGTCATCGCCCGTGATGGTGCCGAGGCAATGGACTACCTGCTCGGTGCGGGCAGCCATGCAGGCAAGGAGGGCGGCAATCCGACCGTGGTTCTGCTCGACCTGAAACTGCCCAAGATCGACGGGCTGGAAGTGCTGGAAAGAATCAAGAAGGACGGAAACCTGCGCCACATTCCCGTGGTCATGCTGACGTCCTCGCGCGAGGAGCAGGATCTCGTCCGCTCCTACGAGCTTGGCGTCAACGCATTCGTGGTGAAGCCTGTCGAGTTCAACGAATTCTTCAAGGCCATCCAGGACCTCGGCGTGTTCTGGGCCATCCTCAACGAACCGCCACCGGGATTTGGACGCAATGCCCCTTGATCATGCCCCCGCCCGCCCACGCATTCTCCTGCTCGAGGATAGCCCGCTTGATGCCGAGCTGATTGCCGAATATTTGGAAAAGATCTCGCCCGTGCCGGAAATCCGGCGCGCCGCTTCCCGTGCGGCCTATGTGAAGGCGCTGGGCGAGCGCGATTTCGACGTGATCCTCTCCGATTTTTCGCTGCCGGATTTCGACGGCATGTCGGCGCTGGAACTCGCCGCAGCACAGGTGCCGGATGTGCCGTTCATTTTCGTCTCCGGCGTGCTGGGCGAGGAGGTGGCGATCGAATCTTTCCGCCACGGCGCAACCGATTATGTGTTGAAACAGCGGCTCATCCGCCTGCCTGCCGCCGTGGAGCGGGCGCTGGCCGAAGCACGCGAACGCACAGAACGCCGCCGCGCCGAGCACCAGAAGGAACTGCTGGTGCGCGAACTCAGCCATCGCGTCAAAAACACGATGGCGATGGTGATGTCGATCGTGCGGCGCACCGCGCGCAATAGCGGCACGGTGGAAAACTATGTCGAAAACCTGGGCGGGCGATTGCGCGCCATGGCGGATGCGCACGCCCTGCTGTTCGAAAGCAACTGGACCGATGCCGAATTGCTGCAGGTGCTGGAGCGGACCATCACACCGCATGAGCAGGGCAACCGTTTCGAGATCACCGCCGGGCCGTTGATCCATCTCGATCCCAAGGCGGCATTGGCGCTCAGCCTTGCGTTCAACGAGTTGATGACCAACGCCATCAAATACGGCGCGCTGTCGCATGCCGACGGGCGGGTGCTGATCGATTGGACGCGCGACGAGGTGGACGGCGAACCATGGCTTGCCCTGCGCTGGCGCGAAATCGGCGGACCTGCGGTCAAGCAGCCGGAAACCGACGGGTTCGGGACGACGTTGATCCAGCGCAGCATTCGTTATGAACTGCGCGGCGAGACGGTGCTGGATTATGCGGTAACGGGATTGATCTGCGACATCCGTTTTCCGCTGTCGCAAGGCGACGAGAATATCATCAGCTAGCGGTTCATCACCGGGTGGCCGCCAAAAGCCCTTCACCTGCAATTTCCAGCATTTGGTCACGAGATGAGATGTTGAGATCGCAGTTTCTCCCGCAAGAGGAGAGATAAAGCCGCAGCGTCTCTTCCTCTCCCCTTGAGGGAGAGGATAGCAAGTCCGCGAGAGGCGAAGCCGAGCGCTAGACGCGCTTGGGTCGAGGGGTTTCTTTGCTCAAAATCCGCAAAATTGACAAAAGCCGGGGGACGTTTTGAAGGGTCGATTCAATGATATCAATATCTTGAATCCGAGTTCATCCCCACATTTCGGGATTGTGCGATACTCCACGCGTTCTGTTTCGGCTACACCGGTCTGCATTGCCGGCGAGACAGGGCCGGTGATCGCATGGGACGCCCTGATGCAGGCGATCCATGCGGGGCTGCGCAGAAAATGGTCTTCCTCTCGCCTGAAAGATGGCGGGGCGTGCGTGTGTCGCACACAAACCGGCTCGATCTAATAACCAATAACAGCGAGCCGCCGCAGAAGGACCGGAGTTGCGCGGAAAAACCACCGAACGGGGCACGTCGTGCGCCATAATAAAATTAAATTAGGAGGCACAGGACGTGCCCCGGCCGCATAACCCGCAACGACAGCGGGCAAAAATTGAAAAACCGGGATCGCCAAGGGTGGACTCCGCCCTTTTTCCGGGATGACCGCATTCACCAGCCAGCCGTGTCCATCAGCCCCGAAATCACCCCGAAACTTTCATGAAACTGTAACGCATATCCCGCGCCTTTAACGCTAGCTTCACCATCAAGACCAGTGTCGACGACTTTCCTTTTGACGAGATCGAGAGAACGCCATGGCCTACCGGATCGATGTGAATGCCCGCAATCGTTTCAACGAAACCGGGGATGCCGCCACCCCGATCCCGGATGCGCAGGGCGAGGCCTTCCGGCGCGATATCGCGCTGGTCACGCGTGAGCGGGAAGGCCGCGAACGGGATGGCGGCAAGGACCAGGCCGAGATCGGCGACCGCATTTTCGTGGTCGAGACCGGCGACACGCTGGAAAATATCGCCCGCCAAAACCACGCCGATCCGGCCGAGGCACTTGAGATCAACGCCGATCAGGAAAACCACAATGGTGACCTTCTGCATCCCGGCGACATCGTCATCCTGCCGGCACCGGAACCGGAAATCGTTGCCGAGACCGCCATCGATGCCAATGGCAAGCCGGTGGGCGAAGATGCCTTCGTTTCGTCCCTTCATGAGCGCGGCAACCGGATCGAACATGCCGATCCGGCGGAAGGCATCGATACCAATGGTGAAATTGACGCGATGAAGCGGGATGTCGCCGACTATCTTGCCGCCCTGCCGCAGGAAGCCCGCCAGGACGCTGCCCTGCGGCTGTCGCAATCCGACTGGGTGGACGCCGGTCCAGCCGGTATCGCCGTCGAACAGGCGGTCAGCGAATCCGGGCTGGAAACCGATCCGGTCGAGGCCTTTGCCGGCGAATTGCGCGAGCGTGGCAACGCTCTGGAATATGCCGATCCTTCCGTGCAGATCGATCAGAGCCGCGAAATCGCAACTCTTGCCGACGATATCGGCACATTTTTGCAGACGCTGCCCGAAAAAGATCGCCCCGACGCTCTGCAGAACCTGTTCGATCGCGACTGGAGGGACGCTGGCCCCGCGCAGATTGCCATTGAACAGGCTGCTTCCGCCTCCGGCATCACGCTGAAAAGCTCCGGTCATAACGGGTCGGAACTGGAGGGACAGGTCCGTTCTGCCGTCGATCGCGCCGAGGCCGCGAGTGAGGACGGAGAGCTGCAGTTCCGTGCTTTCGCCGAGATCTATGCCAATGCCGGCCCGGAACTGAAGCAGGCACTGCTTGCAACCGGTTACGGCGGTGATTTCATCGCATCCACGGCGGATTATGCGACACAGCCGCTGGGGGGTTACGATCCGGCCGTGCATCTGCAAAGCAAGCCGTACGAGACCTTCCTGCGGCTCGATGCGATGACGAACGAAGTGCCTGCCGAACTGGCAGCAAAATTGGTGTCGGCCGCCATGCCCGAGATCGAACGGGCCAACGCATTGCATGTCGAGAGCACCGGCAGCCCGATGTTGGGTTATGGCGGTGTCGAATCCCTGCTGAAAATCGCCGATCGCATCGAAGGCACTCCCATCGGCGATACGGCCATCGATCGGTTCGCCGATATGGGCTTTTACGATATCAACCAATTGACCCAATCGATCGGCGAAGGCGGCAGCCTGAAATATCCGCTGGAACTGTCCGAACGCAATGGCGCGGACACATTGCTCTTGGAGCGCGACATCCTTCCCGGCGTCCGGCAGACCCAGACGGATGCCAACGATGCGGTCGGCACCTATGCGACCCATATGGAAGAGCTTCGCTGGCTGACCGAGAATTTCGGGGAAACGATGACGCCTGAGGAGATGCAGGCGGCGATCGAAAACTATAAGACCGAAAAGAACAAGGAAGACCCGACCTGGCTCGAGAACGAGGCAAAATACGAGGCGGAGGTCGCAGCCCACGGCAAGACGCTGCTCAACCAGCTCGCGCAACTGGGCCAGTTCCCTGAAGAACCCGCCGAACAACGCGCCCTGATCGACAAGGAAATCGCGACCATCCTTGACGATGATCGCTCCTACCTGGCCATACAGGCGGCCGTGCGGACAGATCCCACACTGATCGACAGCCCGACGGTTCTGGATTTTGCCAGCCAGCAGGCACGGCTCACCGACCGTGGCAGAAAACTGGTCGATGAAATCACCACGCAAGTCGTGCAGCGCGACGTTTTGCCGAAGCTGGCTGACTTCAAGCCCGGCGATGCCGCAAGTTTCAAGGAAGTTCAGGCAGGGCTTGCCGCCTTCCGCGACGGCAAGATGGCAAAGCTTCTGGGCGTCACCGAAAAGGACATGAACAAGGCCATCGACGCGATCGAGAAATCCCTGCCATCGGCAACGGATGGCGAGGCCGAAATCAAGATCAAGATGAACCAGTTGAACAGCGATCTCAACGGGTTGGCGGGTCATAAACAGGAGGGCATACGGGCCTTTTCCAACAAGACGATCCCGGGTCAGCTGCTGCGATCGATCGGCGCCACTGCCGCATCGGCAGGCATGCTCAACTCCATCGGAACGGCGGCGACGCAGCCCAATCTCGAAAACATCCTCAAGGTCACGTTCGATTCCGTCGGCCTGTGGCAGCGTTCCGTCGAAATCCGCAGCGGTCTCGGCATGATGGATCCGGAGTCCTTCGTCGTCAAAAACTTCGACAGCAGCGTGAAGATCGGCACCAAGGCGATTGGCCTTGTGGGTGCGCTGTTCGATGGCGTGAATTCCGTACAGGCCTTCAGCGAGGGCAATCCGTGGATGGGAAGCGCCCATGCGGTGACCGCCGCAGGCGGTTTCACGGCGGCTCTCGGCGCCGGATCGATGCTCGGCGTGGTCGGGGTCGGGGTCACCATCCTCGGCGTCGGCGCCACGATGGTGATTGCCGATGTTCAGGACAAGAGCAAATACGAGAATGCCTTCGCCGAACGTTTCCTCAATCATTCCGCTCTGGATGACGAAGCCTCGGCAATCCTGATCGACCAGAGCGGTGAAGGCCACAGCCCCGTCCCCATTCTTCTGGAATATGCGGAAAACAAGGGATTCGACCTCGACAACGATGATCACCGCAAGGCCTTCGCCGAGTGGATCAACACCATGTCTTCCGATCAGCTGACGACCCTGCGCGACAATCTGCACCACACGATCGATGAATTCGGTGGTGACGAAACGAAGCTCGGCATCACCGCACCGGACGATTACGAATATACCAGCAGCACCTTTTACGACCGCGAAGTGGTCACGCCCTACAAGACGTTTCTCGGCGAGCGTTTCTACGTCGAAGGCGGCGATGCCGCCCCGGCTTCCGTGACGCAGATAGAGGTGGCGCTCGGCACGCTTGGCATACCCGAACTGGCACTGCCGGCCAGCTAACCGGGAACCGCAATCGGGGTGTTGATTATGTCCTGCCGGAGCGCTCTACAGCACGTCGCAGCTAATCTGCACCATTCTGCCGGAGCAGGTTTTCGTCAGGGCAGAGGCGATTGGCGAAGGATACCCAAAGGTACGGTCGAGCCGATCACCTCTGATCTTGGCGGAAAGATGCCCGGTTCCTTCGGGGTTGGCTGATACGGGGGCCGCCCATTCGTTCGGCCGGCTTGGCCGTATGCTTTGGCTACGACACGCGACGGCCGAACGAATATCCGACTCCGTCTAAGCCAACAGAATGGCGCAGATTAGCTGCGACGTGCTGTAATGGCCTGCTCCGGTTCTTTTGCTCTTTACGCAAGTCCTGTGAGGTGGTCAGCGACCACCTCGGCATCAATACGATCTGAACGCGAAAAGGGGGCCATGTGCCCCCTTGCTGCAATCATCGTCTGCTCGGCCTGTCCAAGGAGACCTCGCGCCGAAATCGTTCTTACGAGGCGATTCCGCTGTCGCTATCCGGCCAGGCGCTATCCGGCAAGTCGTTGATATCCCCGTTGGGAACACCGTCGATTTCGTACTTGGTCAGATAGTCGCCGAGCAGATCGCCGAAACGATCCTGTTTGGCCTGTTGTTGCCCTTCCGCGATGAGCCCGGGAAGAAACATGCCGAGCATCGCGGCGCCCGCACCGATAAAGCCGAGCACGCCGGCCGTCGCCGCAAAGGGGAAGCTGCTCAGGAGCCGTGGAGCGATGGCACCGATAGTGCCCTCGATCGCGGACGCGGTGCTTGAGATCAATCCGATGGAATTCATCGCGACCGAAACACCGCCACTGGCCGTTTCGCCTCTGCGGATCGCGTTTACGCCGTCGAAAATGCCGTACGCTCCCGCAACAATGCCTGCAAAGCCGCCTACCCCCTTTGCAAAATTCTCCTTCGGGGTGACCTTGGTGTCGATGTATTCCGTGATCTGGTCACTGGTCATCTTACCGAATCTCTTGCCCATGGCAGAGTCCGGATGTTTGTCCGCGACGTTCTTGACGTAATCCTTATAGTTCTTGATTCCGCCCTCGGTCAGCAGGGTCACCGTCTGAACCGAAGCCGTGGTGATGTCGACGATGGCCTTTTCGTTCGGCTGGCCGCCTGCCTGGACGCCCTTGGCAATCGCGATGCCACCCATCATGATGCCGCTGACACCATGCAGCACACCCTTGTCGGCAAGCTTCTTGACGTCCGGACTCAGCCAGTCGACCTTCATTTCGGACAAGGACTTGACGCCCTGTCTCAGTGTATCCCAGCTGCCGCGGATCCCTGCCATGAGCTGATCTTTGGTCGGGACAGTGCCATCGGGATTGGTAATGAGCTCTGGGCTATCGTTGAGAAGAGCATCGACCGCCTTCTCTACCTTTGCCTCATCCAATTCGTCGCCGCCATTTATGCCATAGGCAGTCTTGAGATCGTCGAAACTACCGTCCTTGAAGGTATTCTCGCGGGCGAACTTGTTGAAATTGTCCTCCAGCTGCGTCTCCAGGCCAGCGGTGAATTCCGGATCCAGCGCGGAGTTGTAAAGTCCGACTTCCATACTGAAGACGCTCATCGCCTCTTCGGGTGTCGCATCCTTCATCAACTCTTCCAGACGTTTGCCAGACGCGATCGAGTCCTTGTAGAAATTCTTGAAATCCTGGGCATGGTCTGATGAGGCCACGGCATCCTGGATGACCTTGACGTCCTTGGTGCCCAGAATGTCCTGATAAAGGCTGGCTGAAGAGAAGAATTCGCCGAGTGCGGTTTGTTGGTCGGTCTTGCCGTCTTTTGTGTGGGTGTCCCACAGCTTGTCGAGCGACTTGCCGGTCTTGATCTCGTCGTCGTAGGTCTTCTGCACAGCGTCCTTCAGGCCGGGGCTGTCTTCGAAAATGGTCTTGACGGTTTCAGCACCCTTCTTGTTCAGGTGCTCCACAACAGCGGGATCGCTTTTAAGAGTTTCGATCTGCTGATTAAGATCCTTCATGATCTCGTTTGGATCCGGGTTGGTGCGCGCGCGGTTGGCGATCGCAACCTTGCCGTAGTCATCACCCCACATGGATGCCTGGCCGCCCTTGATGATAAGTTCTTGCGCGGCCAGCAATTCCTGGAGCGCTGCGGCCTTGTCTTCAGTGGAATATTTTCCGGGATTTTCAAGCATGTCCTTGGTGAACTTGCTTGTATCGGTGCCGCTGACGATGTTGTCGTTGATGGCGCCAGACAGAAATTCGATTGCCGATCCTGCATCCTTCGGTGCCTGCGTCGAGATCCAGCTTGTCACGTCGCCCTTGCTCAGCTTGCCGTCAGGCTTGTATTTCAAAGGATCGGCGGCTGTTTCCATCTTGCCGAATGCACCGGGCTTCGAGAAGAAGTTCAGCGCCTCCTTGAGATCGTCGCCGATCTGCGGATTTTCGTCCGCGTAACGCTTTAGAGATTCCGCGGTAACTTCGCCGTCGACCCCGGTCTTGTTCTTGATCAGGTCGTAATTTTGGTCGATCAACGCGCCGTATTTGGCAAGCGTCTTGGACGTATCGTCGGCATCCTTGTTCTTGTCGAGGAAGTCCTTGTAAGATTTGATGTCGTCCGTTTTTGTCGCTTCCGGGAGGTTTTCGAAACCGTATTTGCCAAAATCCTGTAGCCGGCCGGCTTCCGTGCCGTTGTAGGCTTCGTTGCTATTGCTGAAGCCGTCGATGCTAGTATTCGAAACGCCATCGCCCGATTGGGTTTCGCCCTTCTCGTTATAGAGCGTGACGCGGTCTATGACCTGTGCCGCGCGATAGGCCGCATTGGCATCCTTTTCGAAGTCACCGACCCGTTCCTTGAGCTTGTCCTTGACACCGCTCTGGTTGCCGAGGTTCTTCAGCACCGGATTGTCGTCGATAATGTCTTGCGCCGAGCGCTTGTCACCTTCGGGCAGTTCCCACTTGATGCCGGCCTTCTCGGCGGCCTCACGGGCCTGCTTGTCCTCGCCGACCGTATCCGGATTCGACATCTTGCCCTTGAGGCTCTCAAAGCCGTGTTTGCCGAAATCCTGCAAACGGCCAGCTTCCGTGCCGTGATAGGCCTCGTTGCTGTTGCTGAAACCATTGATCTCGCCATTGGCAACGTCGTTGTTGGCTATTTCCTTGCCGTTCTCATCGAAACGTTCAACATGATGAAGAACCTGACTGGCGCGATAGGCGGCATCGGCATCCTTCTCGAAATCGCCAACCCGCTCCTTCAGCATGTCCTTGACCTGGCTTTGATTGCCGAGGTTTTTCAGAAGCGGATCATTGTCGATGATATCCTGTGCAGAGCGGTCGTCACCTTCCGGGCGTTCCCATTTGATGCCAAGATCTTCGGCCTGCTTGCGTGCTTCAGGATCATCAGCGGCAGAAGTGACGTCCTGCAACTCGCCTTTCAGGTTGGAAAAACCGTATTTGCCGAAATCCTGAAGACGACCGGCCTCGGTGCCGTTATAGGCATCGCCGCCCTTGCTGAAACCGTTGACCTCACCATTGTCGACATCGCCGCCGACGATACGATTTCCGTCGGCATCGAATCTCTCGATATGTTCGAGCACCTGCACGGCGCGGTAGGCGGCATCGGCGTCAGTTTCGATGTCGCCGCCGACGCGCTCCTCCAGAGAATCTCTCACACCACTCTGGTTGCCGAGATTCTTCAGGATAGGACTGTCATTTATGATCTCTTCGGCAGAGCGGGTATCATTGGCTGGCCGCTCCCAGCGGATACCTGCATCTTTTGCCTGCTGTTGTGCTTCTTCCCATGCCTTGGTGTTCTCAGGATCGACCGACGAGGAATCTACCGGGCTGCTTGCAGATTTGGACACTTTCGACATGTGATGCGTCTCCCACCTAATGTGATTTATCGCTTAAATATGATTTATGATTGCGTTAACCTTACAAGCAGGGATATGAAGTGCTTGTGACAAAAACGCCGTTTCCGGACATCCAGGAGAGGAGCGCGGAACGGTTACCGCCAGCCATTCGCCAGGGTCGGCATGTCAGACGCCAACCTTACCCAGCCAGGCATTCAGATCGTTATTGCTGATCTTGCCGTCCTTGCCGTTGTCGTGGGCGCTGATATCGAGAAGGTCGAAGAAACCCTTGTTATCGAGCAGGAACTGCGCGGCCTCGCGATCCTCTTTGGACCGCCCTTCGTCGGCCGCATATTTGCGCAAATCCTTGTCGCTGACGATGCTGTCGGAACCGTTCCAGTCGTCCCATTTGGAGCGGATCGTCTCGATGACGTCACGGTTCTCGTCGTAGAACGCGCGCTGGTATCCAGCCATTTCCTTGTCGACATGGAGTTCTTCATCCAGACGGTTGCTGGAGGACCCGTCGTCCTGCGGCGTTTCCTTGAAGTGCTCCCATTCGTCCTTCTGGAAATCGTAGATGCTCTCGCCTTCCGGGGCGTCGCGCTCGCCGTAACGATAGGAGGAATAACGGGCGTATTCGACCTTGTCGCCCCAATCGCCTTTTAGAAGACCATCGTCGGCGAGGTCCTTGTACCACTGACCTTCGGCATCGGTCGCCTTCTGCTTCTTTTCATGGTCGAGGAAATAGCCGACAATGCCGCCGATGCCCAACAGCGCCACCCCGACAAGGAACAGCGGTGCTGCGGCAGCACCGAGAGCGGCGCCGCCGATGCCGAAGGCGCCGGCTATACCGATCCCGCCTGCCGCAAGGCCCGCTGCGCCACCGATAACCTGCAGGCTGCCGGCAGCCTTGCCGAGATCACTGCCGCTCGCCACCGCATCCTTGATGGTGAAGGCGCCGAGAACGATATCCGCGATGCCGCCAAACGTATCGGCGACGGGCCCGAGAACGCGGGTGACGGTCTTGCCGATATTCTTGAGATTGTCGAGATTGCTGAGGCCCGCAGCCTTGGCCTGGGTTTCGACGGTCGTCTGCACGCCATCGACCACGTCGGGATCGAAATTCTCGATGAACTTGCTGCCGTTGACGCCCTGCCCGGTGGCGATGCGGTCAGCGGCCTGATTGATCTCACGGGTCGCGTCGGCGGTGAACTTGTCGAAATTCTGCAGCTCGATTTCCGGCAGAACGTAAATGTTCTTGGGCACCGAGTCCTTCAGCGCCTGACCGTTCAGGCCCTTGTCGCCCCAGATTTCCGGCACGGACTGTTTGAGGCCGAGCACATCGGCCATCTTGCCCTCTCCACCCAGTGCCTTGGTGATGGAGTCGCCGAGTGTGGTGAAATGCGAAGTGGCGCCGACAAAGCTGATGAAGTCCTTGGCGACCGCCAGACGTTCGATCGGCGTATCGGCCAAAGCCCCTCCCTTGCCCGCCAGCTGGTAGATGCCGGAGATCAGCGATACGCCGCCGCCAAGTGAGCCGAGCAGACCCATGCTGTTGATCTTGCCCATGAAACCGACAAAACCTTCCTGATCCTTCATCGGGATGAAGGCCTTGTATTTGTCGAGCGATTCTTTCGGGATATGACCGCCATTGGCGGCCGCTTCCTGCGCCGCGCCGTTGACAGCCTTCATGACCGCCTTTTCATCGACATTACCGTTGATGAAACCCTCGATGAATTTTTCGATGGTCTCGATCGTACGGCGCGGCACATCGAAGCTTTCCTGCTTGAAAATCGCCTTCAGGAGACCGAACAGATCCTTGGTCGCCTGCGTCTTGTTGACCTCGGAAATCGTGTCAGGATTGGCGACGAGATTATTCAAATCCATGGTCAGCGCGTCGGTCTGCAATTGGGCAGCGGCCTGTTTGCCTTTTTCCGGATCGAGCGCCGAAAGGCTCTGCACCACCTGGGCGATATCCGCCTGTGCGGCATGGGTGAGGCCCTGCTCCTTCAACTCGGCAATATACTCCATGTATTTGGAGTCCTTGCCGAACACGAGGTCTTCGAGCTTCTTCTCCAGCCCTTCATGATCGATCTTGCCGATCGCATCTTCCATCCTGGCGCTGTAATCCTTGGAGATGGTCGGGTCGGAGAACAGTTCCTCGAGCGAGGTATCGAGGGAATGACCATCGATGATGTCCTGCATGTCGGCGCTGGTCAGCTGGGTCTGTTCGTCATTGCTCTCGCGCCACGTTCCGCCAAACAGGCCCTGCGTCTCTTCATAACCGGTAATGCCGCGACCGTTTTCGAAGGCGCTCTTGGCTTCCAACGCCCGCACCAGTTTCGCCCGCGGATCATCCTTGGCGATCGAGCCGTCCTCGACGCCCTTGCGGTAATCCTCGATCAGGCTTTTGGTCGCGAGTTCCGAAACGGTCAGCTTGCCCTTGCTGGCATCCTTCTCATCGACATCGACATTTGTCTTCTGCTCGAAAACGCTGAGTTCGGAAGGAGACGGGATGCCGAAATCCTTCCGGATGGAATCGACGTCACCGGACTGCGTACCTTCCGCCTTTTCAACGATGCGATCATAAAGCGGCTTGTTGGTCAGTTCGGACACGACGAACTTGTCGCCGTTCTTCGTCTCGAAACGGATGATGCCGTTGTCGAACTCGTCAGCCATGCCCCAGCGCACGATGTCCTTGTCGTCCGGGTAGTCGGTCGGCCCTGCCAGCTTGTAGCCATCCTTTTCCGAGGCTTTGATATCGGCCTGGCTTTTCTGGTAGGTGCTCACCTGATCATAGACCTCCGGTGTCACCTCTTCGGAGACGTGGATTTTCTCTCCATTAACGGTAAGGCCGATAAAGCCATTGCGCTCATCCGGCGGCAGGATCTCGGCCTTGGCCAGATCTTCCGGCGAGATCAGCGCACCGTCGGTCTTCAGCGCAAAGCCCTCGTCATTGCCCTTCTGCAGGGCATCGACCTTGTCGAAGAAATCAGGCGTCAGCTCCTTACTGATGGCAATGCCCTTGCCGTCCTTGTCCTTGGCCGTATAGGTCAGGACCTCACCGTCCACCATCCATGCGGTGATATCCTTGAGGTCCTGCAACGGCACCGTCTCGTCATTGCGCAGAATGCGCTCGTCGCGCTGCTGCATCGTGTTCATCTCGGCACCGGCCATGCCCTTGATGCCTTCGATATAGTCAAAAAGGCGCGGGTTGACGTCCCGCTTCACAACAACGGTTTCGCCATCCGCCTTGAAGGCGATCACGTCTTCACCGGTCGCCCCGTCCCTGGTTTTCGCCTCTTCAGGCACATCGACGATCTCGGTATCGCGCACATCAGGCCAAACCTCATTGTCGGTCGCCATGCGATAGCCCGGCTTTTCCTTGTCGTCACGCTTCTGGGCAACCCGCAGGATAGTGTCGAACAGGTTGCCATCCGGACCGAGCGGATTGTTATCCTGAGTGCGGGCATTGTTTTCGAGACGCATGGAAATGTCCTCCATCCTTGGGGGTGGGTGAGCGCGAACACAGCGCGAGGATGGCCGACTATTTCTGCCGCCGATGACAGACCCATGACATTTTAGGGGTTTTTTAATTGACACTCGCCAAGTGCGGGGGATTTTGCAGGGAGGTCGGTCTTGCTCAGGTTTGGGCCACAGGCAAATTGCCACCAAGGGCTGCAGCCGCTATCTTGCCGCCAAACTATCAAATTCCGCCAAATATTCGCGCTCATTGGAGGCGATCTGCCTGGAGAGTATAGGATGACGACAATCGTGGTGGCGTTGACACCGGAATTCGCCGACTGGGAATGCGCACTGCTGATGGCCACTGCGCGCAGCTACCTCGGTGTCACAATCAGAACCGCAACGGCCGATGGCGGGCCAGTAAGCTCGATGGGCGGATTGAACGTCACGCCGGACATGTCTTATGACCAGATCAAAACGCAGGATTTCGACGCACTTGTCGTCCCCGGCGGACTTGCCTGGGAAAACAGGCGCGTGCCGGAAAAGCTGCCTGATCTGGTCCGCGCCTTCCGCGATGAGAAGAAGATGGTTGCCGGCATCTGTGCCGCGGCCAGCATGCTGGCCGGCACCGGCATACTGAACGATGTCAAGCACACCGGCAACCGGATCGGCTCACATCAGCAATACCCTGCCTATGCCGGCAGTGATCTGTATGTCGATGGTCCCAGAGCTGTTCACGCCGACGGCGTCGTGACGGCGGCCGGAACCGCCCCCTACACGTTTACGGTCGAAGTGCTGAAAGGGCTGGGTGTGTGGGATGCCACGGCAGAAGAAGAACTTCTGCCGTTTTCAGCCGAACACAGATAGGCGCAGCATCACTCGTCCATGATCACATGCGGCACGAAACGCGACAGATTGGCCGTGATGCGTGAGCGATCCTCGCGGATGCCGAGAGCGCAGGCCCGGTCACCAACGACCCAGCTTCCGAGCACGGCAAAACCGGCCTCGCTCTCGAAAAGTGGAGCATAGGCTTGCACGACAAAACCTTCCTCGCCGTAATCACCCGGAGCGGATGCCAGTTCGCGACCGTCCTGAAAAATGGTGACGTTCTCACCCTCGCGAGACAGAAGCGGTTTGCGTACATAGTCACGCAGGCTTGACGCTTCGGGATCGTCCGCAAAAAAGCTGGCGAGCAGATTGGGGTGATTACGGTAGCGCTGCCACAGAAGCGGCAAAAGCCCCTTGTTGGACAAAACCGCTTTCCACGCCGGTTCGATAAAGACATCGCCGGACCCTGCAAGTTGCCGGGCATAAGGCTCGCGCAGCATGTGCTCCCAGGGATAGAGCTTGAAACAGCGATCGATGACGCGGTCCTGCAGATCGGTATAGCGCCCTTGGTCGTCGATACCGATGTCGCGAATATCCAGAAGCTCGACACGGTGACCGGCCTGCAAGGCACAGTCCATCAGATAGACCGTGGTGCCGCGATCCTCTTCGTTGTCGTTCATCGCGGCGAAGTGGAAGATCGGCTCCTTGGAAAAGGCTTCGAAGGCCTCGACCAGACTTTCCTGCAGCAGGTTATACTGATCGGCATCCTCGGGCAGACGGCCGGCGAGGATCTGATCCGTCAGCCAATTGTACTGAAAGTAAGCCGTCTCGAACACCGAGGTTGGCGTATCGGCATTGTATTCCAACAGTTTGGCATGCCCGGTGCCATCATAGGCAAGATCGAAGCGCCCATAAAGATGACGGTCGCCACGCTGCCAGGAGCGCAAAACCACATCCCGCAGATCCTGCGAGATCGCCAGGCGATCCAGCAGCTCCTCGCTCGCCACGATATCACCGACCATATCCATGCACATATCGTGCAGGTCCTGGCTCGGCGCCTCGATCTTCGTCTCGAGTTCCTCCAGCGAAAACAGGTAGGCCGCATCATCGACCCAATAGGGCTCGCCATACATCTCGTGAAAGCCGAAACCGACGGCGCGCGCCAGGTCGCGCCAGTCGGTGCGTGCCGGAATGCTGATGCGCTTCATATCAGCCGCCGAAACCGAAGGAGGAACGACCGCCGAATCCGGAGCGCGAAACGCTGCGGGTGTTGACGTTCACCGGCTTGGTCGGCCGTGTCGTCGTGATCGCGGTATCCCGGCTACTTCCGGTGCCGACCGTCGTCACCGTCTGGCCCGAGCGGTTGCGGTAGATCGGCGACGAGCCCCAATAGGAGCCGGAAGAGCCGTAGGACGATCCGCTCTGCTCCTGCCGCCGGCGATAGCTGTAGTAGTCGGTGATGTTGTTGATGGTCGATGACAGAAGGTAACCGGTCATGAATGGTGTAAAGAACGAACTGCCATTTGAGCGCTGTTCCGAACACTGGTTATCGCCGTAAACCATTTCGCATTCACCTTTGACGTTGAAGCGCGGCGCATTGGCGAGGTGCGCCTTCATGGCATCCTCGTAGGCCGTCTGGCACAACTGACGGTCGAGACCTGCGGAGATGCATTGCTCTGGCGAAGAGTACATCGTGTCCGAAGGCGTATCCTCACCACAGCCCGTAAGGATGAGGCTGGATGCGGCGATGGTGCCAAGAGCGAGTATGGGCGGCCTGCGGCCGCTGAGACGTCTGCGCATCAGGCCCTCCCTCAATAAGTCATGCAGGCGGCGTTGAGAATACCGACGGCCAGCGCGATACCGCCCCCCCAGAGGCCGGCGGCAACGCTGCCGCTGGTGATCTTCTCATGCAGGTCCTTCATCGTGAAATTCGCGATGTAAAAAGCCAGAACCTGCGCCAGGATGCCGATGACCGTCCAGATGATATAATCGACGACGCTGACGGAATGGGCTGCCGCCGAAGCCAGCGGCAGACTAAAGCCGATCAGCGCGCCAAGAAATGCCGTGACCGCCGCGAGATTTCCCTCGCGGATCAGTTCCGCTTCCTTATGCGGCGTCAGCCGCGTGTAGATGGCTGCAAAAGCGCCGTAGGCGATCAGGCCGATGAAGAAATAGCCCAGAAAAGCGGGCAGGCCCGCGACGTAATCGAACATGAAATTCCCCTCTTGAAATAATGGATCGTCAGACGCGGCGGACATCGGCAGGCCCAAGCCCGTAACCGATCAGGAATTCGACGGAACTGCCGGCCTGCGCCTGAGCATAGTTGAGATCGCGCTCGACATTGATCAGCAGCATTTCGCGGGCCGTGCCGAGCGGGCGATAATAAAGCATGCAGGTCTGGTGGATTTCACGCTGTGTCTCACCGTCATCGACGGTCTCGACGAACTGCACGAGGTCGGCGCGCCCCGGCCCCTCGCTCCAGAAGCGATTGTAGACGATCCCGTCGGCATCATAACTCGGCTGGCCGATCATGCCCTCCGGCCCTGTCCAGCGGTTCCAGTCGCCGGGACCCGCGGGCACGACACTGTCCCACGGGTGGTAGAAGCTGATATCATCGACAGGGTCGCCCGGCTTGCCGGTGGTCGAGATCACCTGGATCAGGCGGTGATCTTCATCGTAATAACGCGACAGGATCGTGGAGGCATCCAGTTCGACCTCGCCGTAAGCCGCGATAATGAAAGAACCGCTTTTCGGCAGGGCCATGGCAGGTTCGCCGCCCAGCGCATCCGCTTCGAGCGAAAGGAAATCGATCTCAAGCGCTCCACCGATCCCGGCGCCCAGCGGACCAAGTTCCTTCGGCAACGCTGCCTCGTTTTTACTCTTGCCGAACCAGCCGATCATGATGTTTCTCCGAGAAGGTCCCAGCCGATGGCGGCCGGGTCCAGCCGCATTCCGCTGATGTAATAAAGGGTTTCGCCGCCCTGCAGCACGGCTGCATCACGGCAGTTCAGATCCGTCACGCCGTTGCTAAGCATGCCAACCAGAGTCACATTATGACGGCGCTTGAGGTTCAGGAAAATATCGCCGTAGCGCAGCGGCGTCTGCAAGGCGGGAACCGGCAGGGAAAAGGCCGTATCCTTCGACGCAACGGACAGGAGACGCGCAGCGACTTCGGATGAACCCGGATCACGCGCCGAACGCGACAGAAGCTCTTCCGCCAGCGATCCGACGGCCTCGACACGCGGCCGCAACTGCTTGACCATCTGCGCGGTGCGATCATCGGCAAAATAGGCAACAATGTGGGCGTTCGGGGCATGGTCCTCGGCAATCAGGACAGCGGCCAGTGTCTCATCGTCATTGGCACCGCGCACGATAATCGTGCGTGCTCCCGGTCCACCGGCTCTGGTCAGCACGTCGGCATCCGCAAGTCTTTCGGTGCGGATATAATCGGCACAATCGGCTGCCGGATTTTCGGCAATGTCCTTGGCGATGAGCACGCTCATCGGTTCTCCAGCAAGACGTTCGGCGTTGAGAAGCCTCAATGTCTGGTGGGTTTGCCCATCCTGCCAGCCCAGCACGACGATGTGCCCCGAACGTTCCGTATAATCACCCAGTCCACGCATGCGGTTTCTCCAGACCGTCCCAATTCCCGTCAACAGTTTGCCAAGAACGGCGGTGAATATGGCGATGCCGCCGGGAAGCACGAAGACAATGGCAATGATGCGGCCTAAGCCCGATTTGGGAGACAGGTCACCGTAACCGACGGTGGTTGCCGTCACCATGTAATAGTAGATGAAATCGATCGGATTGGAGACCAGATCGCTTTCGCCTGCAACAAAGAAAAGCAGATAGGAAACAAAAACATGAATCACTAAAATAAGAACAAGTGCCGACCAAGCCAGCTCGCCCAGCGACAGATATACGCGCCGCAAAAAAGTCGCGATAAACAGCAATCGACAATCCCCGTGCCCAGTGGATAAATCCACGCGCAATTAATTAGTGCAGAAGACCTTTAAGTATAGACCCGAATACCCAGATACCTTTCGCCCTTTCAACCGATGGAGGACTCTTTTGGAGACCTGGACCCTTACCACCCTGACGCGCCTGTTCGCCGCCGATCCGGAGGCGCTTGGTGACGTCGACGTCAGCGTACCCGCTCATGGCGACGTTCTCTGCGTCACACTCAAGGAAAAAGGCGACCTCGATGTCTTCGTCGCGCTGAGCGGCGAACGCGACATCTTGGCCAGTGTCATTCTCACCCCCTGCAAGGACGTGCCCAACCGCGAAGCCTTCGAGCGCATGGTGCTGAAGACGCACAAGTTCGTCCCGCTTTCCAGTTTTGGCATCACGACGGTCAACGGCGAGGAATGGTACGAGCTGTTCGGTTCGCTGTCTGCCCGTTCGCGTGCCGAAATCATCGTAGAAGAGGTTGCGGTCCTGGCTGCCAATGCCGTTGATGCGGCCGACATGATTGCCGAATGGAAGAATGGGGAGTTTGACGCATGAGCACCTGGAGCAAGATTTTCACCGCCATCCGCGGCGGCGTCAACGAAGCGGCCGAGTCCGTTGCCGACAGTCAGGCCATGCGTATTCTCGATCAGGAAATCCGCGATGCCGAACAGTCGCTGCGGCAGGCGCGCTCCGATCTCGCGGGCATCATGGCATCCAACAAAAGCGTTGCCCGCCGGCTGGAAGAAAACCGCGCCAAGGAAACCAAGGACAGCGACAGCGCCCGTTCCGCGGTTGCCGCCGGCCGCATGGACCTTGCTCAGGGCCTCGCCCAGCGCATCTCCACCATCCGTTCCGAAGTGCAGCGTGACCAGGAGGAACTCGACCGCCTGATGCCGCGCCAGCAGCAGATGCTGCGCACCATCCAGGACACCGAAGCCCGCATCACGCAGATGAAGCGCGAAGTCGAAAATGTCAAAGCCAACGAGTCTCTGCTGAAGGCGCAGTCTGCAATTGCCCATAGCCAGTCGGGCATCAACACCCGCCTCGGCAGCGCCGTTGAAAGCCTGGAGCGCATCAAGAAGCGCCAGGAAATGACGGCCGGACGTATCGAAGCTGGCGCTGAACTCGCAGCCCTTGAAAACGGCAACGATCTCGATCGTCAGCTTCGGGAAGCCGGGATTGGCGGCTCCAGCCAGTCTGCCGACGATATTCTCAGGCAGCTGATGGCGCCCACCGGTTCGGGTGAACAGGTGCTGCTGCCTGCGCCGAGCGAAAAGACCTACTGATACGACAGGCCCGGATCGAGAACAGGTCCGGGCCGTCTTTTGCTGCGTTAACCGGCTTTCCGATCCTTGAACGTCGTCTGGAGCACCGTTTGTTCGCCGGCCAGTCGCCATCGCTCCAGTGCGATTGCTTCCTCCATCGGCTCGACGCCAAATCGGGCAGCCAGATCGATCAGGTTTTGCGTCGAGATCGTCTGCCGGGCCCCGCCCATGGACAGAACCTTGACGAGGACCTCCGAGGCTTTTTCCGCCGTATCGATCAGACCAAAGGTCTCGTCGAGCGTTTCGCCCGTGCCGAAAATGCCGTGGAACGGCCACAGAACCAGCGTGTGATCTGCCATTTTTTCGGCGGTCGCATCACCGATCACATCCGTACCCGGCACCAGCCAGCTCATCGTGCCCACCCCTTTCGGGAATACGACAAGGCATTCGGTGCTGGCCTCCCATAACGCGCGGGTAACGTTGACCGGATCGAGGTCCAACACATAGGTCAACGCGAGAAGATTGGTGGCATGGCAGTGCATGATGACACGGTCGAGACCATTGCTCACCTTCTGGCGGGTGCGGTGCGATTTCAGATGTGAGGCAAGTTCCGACGTCGGCGCCCCGCCATCGGCATATCCCCACAAAATCCTGACCGATGCACCATCAGGCGCCACCTGGACGATGCCGAGGTTGGCGGCCGGATCAAGCTGGACATTGCGGAAATATTTGCCCGTTCCGGTAACGATGTAATATTGGCCGGCAAGTTCGGGAACAGGATCGCTGATCGGCGCACTCCGGCTTGCCGGCCACTGCGCCAGATACGGAGCAACATCTTCGGGCAGCAGACGCAGGCTGACATTGCCGCCATTGCGCTCGTCCCATCCCTTCAGCCACATGTCCGATGTCGCCTTCACCATCGCGGTGACGAACCAGGAATTTGCGGTGTGCAGTGTCATGATCATGCGGCCTTTCGTTTGCTCAGCACGTTGCGCTCGTAAGTTTTGACCTCATCCAGCCAGGCGATGCCGACCGGCACGTTTCTGCTGAGGCAATAGAAATCCCAGATCGCCGACCACGGCATTGATTTGGCTTCTTCCATCATCGCCAGCCGCATCGTGAAATCGCGCTCGGCTTCCGCCCGCTTCAACCTGGCGGCCGGCTCCAGCAGAGCCCGCAGAAGCGCCTTGCGCATGTTGCGCGTGCCGATCACCCAGGCCGCGACGCGGTTGATGCTGGCATCGAAGAAATCGAGGCCGATATGGACCCGGCCCAAAACCTCACCGCGGATCAGTTCATTGGCGATCGCCTGCAATTCATCATCGAACAGCACGACATGATCGCTATCCCAGCGCACCGGCCGTGAGACATGCAGAAGCACTTCATCAACGAATTGCAGCACGGACGAGAGCTTGTCGGAAACGACCTCGGTCGGATGAAAATGGCCTGCATCGAGGCAAAGCAGGGTGTTACGGCTGGTGGCATATCCCATGCAGAACTCGCTGGAGCCGACGGTATAGCTTTCAGCGCCGATACCGAACAACTTGCTCTCGACGGCATCCTTGTGGAACTCGCGCGAGATCGGCTCGGAGATGATGTCATCCAGAGAACGGGCAAGGCGTTCGCGCGGCGCAAAACGATCCGCCGGCAGATCCTTCATCCCATCCGGAACCCAGATGTTCATGACCGAAGGCGTGCCAAGCGCCTTGCCGAAATGAGCGCTGATCCTGCGGCTTGCCCGGCAATGAGCGATCCAGAAATCGCGTACCGCCGCATCGGGATGGCTGAGTGTCAGCCCGTCCGCGCTCAAGGGGTGGGAAAAACAGGTGGGGTTGAAATCCAGCCCTACTTTGTGTGCCTTGGCCCAATCCACCCAGTTCGCGAAATGACGCGGCTCGATCGCATCGCGTGCCACCGGCTTGTCACTTTCAAGATAGATGGCATGCAGGTTGAGGCGCTTGGGGCCGGGAATCTGGGCCATGGCGAAATCGAGATCGGCCCGCAATTCGTCCGGCGAACTGGCGGCTCCCGGATAGTTGCCACTGACCTGGATACCGCCCGTCAACTGTGCGCTGGGGTTTTCGAAACCGCGAACATCGTCTCCCTGCCAGCAATGCATCGAGATGGAAATGGTATCGAGCCGGTTCATCGCCGCCTCTGTATCGATCCCGGTCTCGGCAAAGGTATCGCGTGCAATGGCATAGGCAGTTTCGACCTGTCGTGGTTGGCTCATCAAAGATTTCCTTCCTGATCGGGCGGCACGCCGGATGGCCGGAAACGGTTCCAGATGGCGTCCGGTTTTTCAGCACCTTAGCGGCACTGAGCGGCATCGCGCCTTGAACAAGCGGACATGAATTTTGCCAATCCGTGACATTATTTGAAGATGGTCGATCGGCTTTGGCACATCAACGCCGCAAACGTCAGGGAGCCACCGCGCATTGACGGAGATCAGGGGCAGTGCCGACTGAGCGCGCTAGAGATCATCTGCTGGCTGCGAAAGCCTGGATGAAGCGGTGATGATGCGATGCGGCTCTTGGCCAAGGAATTTTTTCGTTCGGACGCACAGTCCGTCATCGTGGAACAGCGGCAGCCACAGACGCCGTTTCCTCTTCATGACCATGATTTCTGCGAGATCATGATCGTTCTCTCCGGCAACGGCTGGCATGTGATGAACGATGAACCGCATTTCATCACCTGTGGCGAGATTTTCTATGTTCGGGCGGACGATCACCACGCCTATGAACAGGTTGATGACCTCTACCTCACGAACATTCTTTTCCGTCCAGACCGCGCCGCCGGCCGCTGTGATTTTCGGGAGATCATGCGGCGCTTCGCAGAGAGTGACGATGGCACACGATATCACTGGCAGGTAACGGAGGGAGCCCTTGCCCAGATCAAGCCATTGATCACCGCGCTGGATAATGAGGCCCGCCGTTGCGACCCGCTGTCGGACATGATGTCCGAAGCGCTGTTCAATCAACTTGCCGTGCTGTTGTCGCGTTCGCAATTTGCCAACAATGCGCAGGGGCTGCCGAACACATCGCGGCTGGGACATGTGCTCAATTACCTGAGGCACAATTGCACCGATGACATCGACCTTGAGGCTGTGGCGCACCGTTTCGGATATTCATCCCGAAGTTTCAGCCGGATGTTTCGCGAAGCGACCGCAACCACGCCCCACAATTATCTGGTGAAACTTCGATTGGGCAAGGCGATGCGCGCACTGCTGACAACCGATGACAGCATCACCAACATCGCTTTCGCCTGCGGCTTCAACGACAGCAACTATTTTTCCTACAGTTTCAGCAGGATGACGGGAATGGCACCAAGCGAATACCGGCGCGCACCGCGCCACAGCCATGGCTGAAACCTTGAAGGCCCGCCGCCGGCAGGCCCTCCCGTCACGCCATATCGGCAAGGCTCGTCACAATGCCTTTTTGTATAGCGCCAGAATGTCTTCATCGGTGGCGGCAACCGGATTGCCGGGCGCGCAGGGATCCTTCTGCGCTTTTTCGACCCAAAGCGGGAAATCATCCTCCGTCACCCCGAGTTGTGCAAAACCGCTTGGAATACCGACCTTCACGGACAGGTCGCGGATTGCCTGGATCGCCGCCCTGGACGCCTCTTCCACGCTCATTACCCCTGTATCAACACCCATTGCTTCGGCGATGCGTGCAAACCGCCCGATCGCATGCGGCCGGTTGAATTCCTCGACGAGCGGCATCAGGATGGCGTTGCAAACCCCATGCGGCAGATCCTTGATCGCGCCGGGCTGGTGCGCCATCGCGTGGACAAGCCCAAGACCGGCACTGTTGAAGGCGAGGCCGGCAATGAACTGTCCATAGGCCATCATCTCCCGCGCTTCCAGATCGTTGCCATCCTGAACGGCGCGCGGCAGATAGGCCGCGATCAGGCGGATCGCCTCGAGCGCCGCATAGTCTGTCAGCACATGCGCACCTCTCGCCACATAAGCCTCGATCGCGTGCGTGAGGGCGTCCATTCCGGTTGCCGCAGTGGTCGCGGCCGGAATGCCTGTCATCATCGCGGAATCGTTGACCGAAATATCCGGAATGATGTTGGCGTCGATGATCACCATCTTCACCTGCGCGACCGGATCGGTGATGACGGCATTGGACGTGACCTCGGCCGCAGCTCCTGCCGTGGTGTTGACGGCGAGCAGGAAGGCGCCCGGCTTGGCAACCTTTCCCACCCCCTCGTAAAGGGTGATCGGCCCGGGATTGGCGGAGAGAATACGCACCGCCTTTGCCGTATCGATGGGACTGCCGCCGCCAAGACCGATGATGGCGTCACAATCATGCTCGACAAAAACCTTGTACGCGGCTTCCACGATCGGCACGGTCGGGTTGGGCACGACGCCATCATAAATAACGGGCGTTATCCCCTTGTCTTTCAGCCCTTCCAGAAGGGGCGCCACCAGCCCGGCATCGACGAGAGTCTTGTCGGTGACGATCACCGGCCGCTTGAGCCCGCGCACGGCGAGCTCGCCGGCAACCTCCGCAAGGCTACCGGCGCCGCTGATATTGATTTTTGGAAAACACAGCCGAAATGCCATCTCGCTCTTGTCCTCTATCCCACTGACAAATGTCTTTGCGGCAGCGACAGTAATGCAAGGAGGCCGAAGCGACCTTAGCGCTTCGGACATTGCAACGGCCGTCATGGCCGTAAATTCAAGGTCGGGATCAAGGACCAACGGGAAAGCGCATTTTATCGGGCGGTGCCTTGGTCAATGAATGACGCGCTACAGCGACGTCGTTATGCCGCCATCGACGTAGAGAGTATGCCCGTTGACGAAAGACGAGGCTTTGCCGGCTAAAAAGACGGCAGCGCCGACGAGTTCCTCGACATTGCCCCAGCGCGCCGCTGGTGTACGTTTTTCCAGCCAGGATGAAAATTCGGGATTGTCGACCAGCGCCTGATTGAGAGGTGTCTTGAAATAGCCCGGCGCAATCGCGTTGACCTGCAGGCCGTGTCTGGCCCAGTCGGTGCACATGCCGCGCGTCAGGTTCTTTACCGCCCCCTTGGTGGCTGTGTAAGGCGCGATGCCCGGCCGCGCCAACTCGCTCTGCACCGAGGCGATATTGATGATCTTGCCACGTCCCCGACCGATCATATGTTTTGCGACCGCCTGCCCCACGTAAAAAACGCTGGAGACATTGGTCTTCAGCAGCTGCTCCCACCGATCGACGGGAAAATCTTCAAGCGCCGTGCGGAACTGCATGCCTGCATTGTTGATGAGGATATCAATCGGCCCGAGGTTGCTTTCGATCTCATCGACACCCTGGCGGACGGCCTGCGCGTCGGTTACGTCGAAGTCGGACGCCGACACTCTGGCGCCGGCAGCGGTCAATTGTCGGACGGCAGCATCGAGCCTCGCCTTGTCCCGGCCATTCAGCACGACTTCGGCGCCATGCGCAGCCAAACCGTCGGCGAGCGCGTAGCCGATGCCCTGCGACGATCCGGTGACGAGAGCCCGAAGACCCGAAAGATCAAAAAGCGGAAAAGTCATTCTTACCTCCGTAAGCACGGGAATAGTCAGTACACAATCCGGCTCGGTGTCCAGATTTTGTGTTCCAGGCGTCGCCCGGGCTTGCCGGGCGGGATGACGGTAGCACCATTTTCACAAGCCCCGACAGAGCGGACATGGCATCTCCGTCGAGAATTTTCTTCCTCTCCGCGTCTCCGGCTCGCCACCGCTCTGGAGCTGGGGCAGAGAGTTTTCTGCTGTCATTCCGGGAAAAGGGCTTTTTCACATCCGGCAGTGGAACGAATTCAAAGGTTGTGCATTTCCGCTGTGATCTCAGTGTACGACCAAGGGCATGGTTCGATCATGTTTCGAAATCCCACGTTTTTAAACAATGTTCGCCGAACCACCGTGTCCCTGATTGAGGATCTGGCGCCTTCTTTGGTCGTGATGACCGTAACCCTGGGGATAGGCGCATGGATGCTCGGCATCCGGCTCGAGACCGAACTCCTGTTTACGACACATCCTTGACGAGAAAGCCGAACGCTTCGAATTTTTGGCTGGCAGTTACAGCCGTTCGAATCCGTGTTCTCAGCCTGTTTCACCAAACCGAAATACATATCTAAATATATGCTTTTGTAAGACTTTATCCGTTTCTTATGAATAACCGGTTCAGCCGTCTGAACCTTTTACTGTGACCAGGATGTTTCTGAATTGTCAGGTGGCAACTTTGTTTCTGGCGGATGCGGCCGGAAAACCGCTCGCCTTCATTTCAAACGCATCAAATCCACGGGGCGATTGTTGATGATGGCTTCCATAGAGAAAAAGCCGGTCACCGTGGCAAGATCGAAATCGGTGATGAGCTTCTGGTAAAAGGCGTCATAACCGGACATGCCCCTGGTTACCACCTTGATCAGATAATCCCAATCGCCACCGATACGATAGAAATCGATCACTTCCGGCAGACGCTCCACATGCACACGAAAACCCTCGCTCCATTCCTTGGAATGGTGACGGGTGCGGATCATGACAAAAACCGTCAGGTCGAAACCGAGCGCCTTGAGATCGATCGCGCTATGCGCCTCCCCGATCAGGCCAAGCTCCTGCAACCGCTGCAGCCTTCGCCAGCAGGCATTCTGGGACAGGCCGATCCTCTCTGCCAGTTCACGCTGAGAAAGACTTGCATCCTTCTGCAGAAAATCAAGAATCTTCATATCAAAATCATCAATTTTGATGCCAACTTCGTTCATTTGAACCAATTTCCCGCAATATTCTCTTCAAATAAGACCATTGTCGATCCTGAACCGGGATATGATCGCTGTCAATTTCGCAAATGAGGAGAATGATAGTGGACGCCTCCGGCACATCACCGCGATTGATCGAAACGCCATTGAGACAATTCAGCCGGGATCTTGGCAATGGCGATGTGATCTCGTTGCTGAATGACGGACTTGTCGGTGCCAAGGCGAAGATCGTCGGCCCCTATGGCGAGAAACCGCTGGTCTATGCGGATTATGTCGCCTCCGGCCGCGCGCTGCATCAGGTCGAACAGTTCGTTCTGGAAGAGGTCCTGCCCTATTACGCCAACAGTCATACAGAAGCCTCCTACTGCGGTGGGTTCATGACCCGCCTGCGGCGAGAAGCGCGGGCGCTTATCGGCAAATTTTGCGGCGCCAATGAAAACCATGCGGTGATCTTCACCGGCTCAGGCGCCACCTCCGGCATCAACCGGCTCGCCAAGCTTTTCGGTGTCATCGATGCCGTCGCGCAAGGCCACCATGTGAGGGTGATCGTCGGCCCATACGAACATCACTCCAACATCCTGCCCTGGCGAGAAAGCGGCGCCGAAATCGTCGAAATCCCCGAACAGGCTGGCGGTGGTCCCGATCTCGACCTGCTGCGACGGGCACTGCACGAAGAAGCGCCCGACCTGACCATCTGCGCCATGTCCGCCGCATCCAATATCACCGGCATTGTCAGTGATGTTGCAGTCATTACTGCCATGGTGAAATCCGCAGGCGCCAAAATGATCTGGGATTATGCCGGCGGCGGCCCTTACCTGCCGATCGCAATGTCTCCGACGGCAGACGCACAGATCGATGCGATCGTCGTCTCTCCACACAAGTTCATCGGTGGGCCGGGAGCCTCCGGCGTACTGATCCTGCGCCGTGATGCACTTGCAACGAAAAAACCGTCATGGCCTGGCGGCGGCACCGTGAAGTTCGTGTCTCCAGTCGCGCACGATTACAGCGACAATGTCGAAGCCCGCGAAGAGGCCGGCACGCCCAATGTCGTTGGCGATATCCGCGCCGCACTTGCCTTCATCGTCAAGGATGCGATCGGCGCAGCAAGGATGAATGCACGCAATCGCGCGCTGACCGAGCGCGCCTTTTGCGCCTGGAAGGATATTCCGCAACTCGAACTGCTCGGCAAGCAGGATGTAGACCGGCTGCCGATCTTTTCCTTCCGCATAAGGGACGGCCAAGGTGGTTATATTCACCAACAGCTGATAACCCGCATGCTGAGCGATCGGTTCGGCATCCAGGCACGCGGCGGCTGCGCTTGCGCGGGTCCCTACGTTCACCGCCTTCTGTCGATCGATGCACAGCAATCGGAAGAAATCAGGCAGGCGATCCTGTCCGGTGAGGAAATCAGCAAACCCGGGTTTATCCGCCTGAATTTCAGTGTTCTGCTGTCGGATGAGAAGGTTCAGTTCATCCTTGATTCCGTAGCACAAATCGCCGCCGACGCGACGGCATTTGCGGCAGATTATACGGTCGATCCCAGCCGTGCGATCTTTTCTCCGCGCCCCCCTGTACGGCCGGCTGTCATCCACGCCCAGGCCTGAGAAAAGCCAGACAAAATGTCGCAACTTTAAAGAGCCCTTAATTGACGTATCTCCTATTTGGAGAAGAATTAGTATGATTATTTCCTCCGTAGTTGCCGAAGGGGTCGGCGATTATGGAGGAGAAGAACAATGAGATTTTGGACCAGCTTTGCCTGCGCCGCGCTTCTGGCCGGCACCGCGCTTGGGGGCGCGCAGGCCGCCGGAATGACGGTAGGCTTTTCGCAGATCGGCTCGGAATCGGGCTGGCGCGCCGCCGAAACGACCGTGACCAAGCAGGAAGCGGAAAAGCGCGGCATTGACCTGAAATTCTCCGATGCCCAGCAAAAGCAGGAGAACCAGATCAAGGCCGTACGCTCGTTCATCGCTCAGGGCGTCGATGCGATCCTGATCGCACCCGTCGTGGCAACGGGTTGGGATGCCGTGCTTTCCGAAGCCAAGGAAGCCGAAATCCCGGTTGTCCTTCTGGACCGCATGGTCGATAGCGACAAGTCGCTTTACTTCACCGCCGTGACCTCCGACACCGTCTATGAAGGCAGGGTCGCTGGCGACTGGCTTGTGAAAACCGTCGGCGACAAACCGTGCAATATCGTCGAGCTGCAGGGCACGACCGGCTCTTCCCCGGCAATCGATCGCAAGAAGGGCTTTGACGACGCCATCAAGGCACACAGCAACTTCAAGATCGTCCGCAGCCAGACTGGCGATTTCACCCGCGCCAAGGGCAAGGAGGTCATGGAAAGTTTCCTGAAGGCCGAAAACGGCGGCAAGAACATCTGCGCGCTTTATGCCCATAACGACGACATGGCCGTCGGCGCCATCCAGGCGATCAAGGAGGCGGGCCTGAAACCCGGCACGGATATTCTGGTCGTGTCCATCGACGCCGTGCCGGATATTTTCAAGGCGCTCGCCGCCGGTGAGGCCAATGCCACCGTCGAACTGACGCCGAACATGGCAGGTCCGGCCTTCGACGCACTCGACGCCTTCCTCAAGGACAAGAAGGAACCGGCAAAATGGATCCAGACGGAATCCAAGCTCTTCACCCAGCAGGATGAACCGTTGAAGGTCTACGAGCAGAAAAAAGACCTCGGCTACTAACCGCCTCCCAAGCCGGATCCATCGGCCGCCCTACCGTGCCGACGGTTCCGGCAGCGCTGCGGCGCTTCTCAAAATTCACAGATTTCGCGGTGGTCCACGCTGGGCCGCCCGGTTTTCGGCTGACTTCAATTTTCATATTCAAGACGGTTTCAGATGTTTTCTATCGGCATAGACTTTGGGACGAATTCCGTCCGCGCCATCGTGGTTCGCTGCTCTGACGGCAAAGAATTCGGGTTGGGCGTCGTCGATTATCCAAGCGGCAGGCAGGGGATTCTGCTCGATGAGAGCAACGATCTGCTGGCCCGGCAGAACCCGCGGGATTATCTTCTCGGCCTGCGCCAGTCGGTGTCCCAGGCGCTCACTGAAGCGGAGCGCGATCCGGAATTCAGCCGGGATCAGGTCGTCGGCATCGGCGTCGATACGACTGGCTCCAGCCCGCTGCCGATCGACGAACACAATGTGCCGCTCGCGTTTGATCCACGTTTCAGCGACAATCTGAATGCGCATTGCTGGCTCTGGCGCGACCATACGAGCTGGCAGGAAGCGGAAAAATTCACCCGCATCGCCGCGGAACATCGTCCGCATTACATCGCCATCTGCGGCTCCACCTATTCCTCGGAATGGTGGTGGGCAAAGATCTGGCATTGCCTCAATGTCGCGCCCGATGTGTTCGATGCCGCTTACTCATGGGTGGAACTGGCGGACTGGATACCTTCGGTTCTGGCCGGCAAGAAGGACGCGCAGCGCATCAAGCGCGGCATGTGCGCCGCTGGCCACAAGGCACTCTATAATCGCAAATGGGGCGGCCTTCCCGACAAGGAATTCCTGTCCATGCTCGATCCGAAGCTCGGCGCACTGCGCGACCGGCTTTACGACTGGGCACAGGACGCGTCGAGCCCTGCCGGCTGGCTTTGCGGCGAATGGGCAAGCGAATTCGGCCTGAACGAAGGCATTCCGATCGCGATCGGCGCATTCGACGTGCATTACGGCGCGATCGGCAGCGGCATCAGGGAAGGCACGCTGGTCAAGGTTATCGGCACCTCCACATGCGATTGCGCCATGGTATCCATCGAACACGGCGTGGCGGAAATCCCGGGCATATGCGGCATTGTCGAAGGCTCCATTCTGCCGCGGTTTTACGGTATAGAGGCCGGTCAATCGGCCGTCGGCGACCTGTTCAAATGGTGGGTCGAGGAAATCTGCAACGGCTCCAAAGACCTGCATGCCGAACTCACCCGCGAGGCACAGGACCTCAAGCCCGGCGAAACGGGCCTGCTGGCGCTCGACTGGAACAACGGCAACCGCACCATTCTGGTCGATCAGCGGCTGTCCGGCCTCATCCTCGGCCAAACCCTGCACACATCGAAGGCGGAAATCTATCGCGCGCTGGTGGAAGCGACCGCGTTCGGCGCGCGCGCCATCATCGAACGGATCCGCGAATACGGCGTATCGATCGATCGTGTCGTCTGCACCGGTGGGATTGCCGAAAAGAACCCGATGCTGATGCAGATCTACGCGGATGTCACCGGCTGCGTGATGCAGGTCGCGACCTCCAGCCAGACCTGCGCGCTCGGTGCGGCTGTCGCGGCATCCGTCATGGCGCAGTTCCATCCCAGCTTCACCGCCGCACAGGAGGCGATGACGTCGGTTCGGGAAACAGAATACGTGCCGATTGACGAGAACCGCGAGACTTATGACCGGCTCTACGCCCTCTACCGGCAACTTCACGACAGCTTTGGCGGCCTTGAACCATCGGCGGACCTGACACGCCTGATGAAGGACCTCATCGACCTGAAACACGCGGCAAACAGATAAGGCGCGCTGCGCCGGAATACATATGGAGCAAAAAATGACGATCATTGGTTTGAAGCCGGCAAAGATCTGGTTTGTCTGCGGTTCCCAGCATCTCTATGGCCCTGAAACGCTGAAACAGGTTGCCGATAACGCCCGCAAGATCGCGTCCGAACTGGATGCCAAAGGCAAGTTCCCCCTGCCGATCATCTCCATGCCGATCGTGACGACGACGGATGAAATCGCCGATCTGTGCATCAAGGCCAATGCCGATCCCGAATGCGCCGGCCTGATCTTGTGGATGCATACGTTTTCGCCATCGAAAATGTGGATTCGTGGCCTGACGCAGCTCACAAAACCATTCCTGCATCTGCACACCCAGTTCGAGCAGAAGCTGCCGTGGTCGACCATCGACATGGATTACATGAACCTGCATCAGGCCGCCCATGGCGACCGCGAGGCAGGTTTTCTCCACACGCGTCTGCGTCTTGGCCGCAAGGTCGTCGTCGGGCACTGGTCCGATGCGGAAGTGCATGCACGGATCGATGCCTGGATGCGCGCCGTGCGCGCCTGGCATGACTGGCAGGGCGGCCGCTTCTGCCGTTTCGGCGACAATATGCGCTTTGTCGCCGTGACCGAGGGCGACAAGGTTTCCGCCGAAATGGCCTTCGGCTTTGCCGTCAACGGATTTGGTATCGGCGACCTCGCCGCGACGATCAACGCCGTCAGCGCGTCCGACGCGGCCGAACTCGCCGCCGAATATGAAACGCTCTATAGAGTGGTTCCGGCGCTACGCAAGGCCGGCCCGCAGCACGAGGCGCTGCTTTACAATGCACGCCAGGAACTCGGGCTTCGCCGTTTTCTCGAAGCCGGCGGCTTCAAGGGTTTCACCACCACGTTCGAAGACCTGCATGGGCTCACCCAATTGCCGGGCATGGCGCCGCAGCGCCTGATGGCATCCGGTTACGGTTTTGCCGGCGAAGGCGACTGGAAGACCTCGGCCCTCGTTCGTGCGCTCAAAGTGATGGGCGAAGGCATGAGCGGCGCCACCTCCTTCATGGAGGATTACACCTATAATCTCGAACAGGGCAAGGAAGCGGTGCTCGGCTCCCATATGCTGGAAGTCTGCCCGACGATCGCGGCCGGAAAACCCAGCGTGGAAATCCATCCGCTCGGCATCGGCGGCAAGGATGATCCGGTTCGCCTGGTCTTCAACTCGGTCAAGGGCGCGGCGCTCAACGCCACGCTGATCGATCTCGGCAATCGCTTCCGCCTGCTCGTCAACGAAGTGGAATCGGTGGACCACCCCGACCTGCCGAAACTGCCGGTGGCGCGTGCGGTCTGGCAGTGCAAACCCGACTTCAAGACGGCACTTGCCGCCTGGATTCTGGCCGGCGGCGCACACCACACCGCCTACAGCTACGATGTGACGACCGAGATGCTGGAGGACTTTGCCACCATCGCCGGCATCGAACTTGCGGTGATCGACGACGACACGACGCTGTCCGCCTTCAAGCAGGATCTTCGCAACAACGAAGTCTATTACCATTTCGCACGCGGCATCCGGGCTTGAGACCATGGCACATTACAAGGAACTCAAGCGAGAAGCCTACGAAGCCAATATCGCGCTGCCCGCCCAGGGTTTGATCAACCTCACCTTCGGCAATGCCAGCGCCGTGGACCGCAAGCGCGGTGTCTTCGCCATCAAGCCGAGCGGCGTCGGTTATGACGATCTGCGCCCGGAGGACATGGTGATCGTCGATTTCGAAGGCGGGCGGGTGGAGGGCAAACTCAATCCCTCCTCCGACACGCCCACCCACCGGCGGCTGCTGACGGCGTTTCCGCAGATCGGCGGCGTCGTCCACACCCATTCCTCGCACGCCACGGCGTTCGCGCAGGCCGGCCGCGCCATCCCGATCTTCGGCACCACGCACGCCGATTATTTCAACGGCGATGTGCCGGTGACCCGCAAGATGACGCCGGAGGAAATCTCCTCCGCCTACGAATGGGAGACCGGCAATGTCATCGTCGAATGTATCGGCAATGTCGATCCGCTCGATCTGCCCGGCGTGCTGGTGAACCGGCATGCGCCGTTCACATGGGGCGTAACGGTCGCCAAGGCCGTGGAAGTGGCCGTCGCCGTGGAATGCATCGCGCAGATGGCGATCATGTCTCTGCAACTCGCCCCGTCCCTGCCGCAGATCGAGGCGGAACTGCTGGCAAAGCATTTCCAGCGCAAGCACGGGCCGAACGCTTATTACGGCCAGAAGCTGCCTCCGACCTGAACGATCGCCATTCGCACAGATCGAAGAAACTCGGGGAGGAGGCATTTCGGATGGACGACAACACAATTCTTTCGGCGACGGAAATCATCAAGACCTTTCCCGGAGCACGAGCCCTTGATGGCGTGAATTTTTCGCTGCGGCGGGGAGAAGTTCACGCTCTTCTGGGCGAAAACGGTGCCGGCAAATCGACGCTGATCAAATGCCTGACGGGCGCCTATCGCCGGGATGGCGGCACCGTCACGCTCGATGGCGAGACGATCGATCCGAAAAATCCGCTCGGAGCACAGGCGCTCGGCATCGGCACGGTGTATCAGGAAGTGAACCTGTTGCCGAACCTGTCGGTCGCCGAAAACCTATTTCTCGGTCGCCAGCCGCGCCGTTTCGGCCTCATCCGCTCAAACGAGATGAAACAGAACGCACAGGCGCTGCTGGCAAAATACGGGCTGGATATCAATGTTTCCGCCAGCCTCGACAGCTATTCGGTGGCTGTGCAGCAGGTCATTGCCATTGCCCGCGCCGTCGATCTTTCCGGCAAGGTTCTGATCCTCGACGAGCCGACGGCCAGCCTCGACGCAAAGGAAGTCGAGATGCTGTTCGACATCGTTCGGGATCTCAAGAGCAAAGGTCTGGGCATCATCTTCATCACCCATTTCATCGAGCAGGTTTACGCGCTGTCCGACCGCATCACGGTTCTGCGCAACGGCCGACTGGTCGCCACGCGCGAAACCGCCTCGCTGCCGAGAAAGGAACTCGTGACCCTGATGCTGGGCCACGAATTGCAGGAGATCGCGCAATCTTCGCCAATGAAATCCGAAAAGCTCGCGGAGCCTCGATACCGGTTCGAGAATTATGGAAAAGCGGGCACGATCAAGCCGTTTAACCTGGACGTTCGAAAGGGCGAGGTCGTCGGCATTGCCGGGCTGCTGGGGTCGGGACGAACGGAAACCGCCGAACTGCTGTTTGGACTTCGCACACCCGACAGCGGATCGAAAGCCACCATCGACGGAGCAGAGGTTTCCGTCAATTCGCCGCGATCGGCCATCGCAAGGCGGTTCGGCTTCTGCCCGGAAGACCGCAAGGTCGACGGCATTATCGGCGACCTGTCGATCCGGGAAAACATCGTGCTTGCCCTGCAGGCGCGCCGGGGCTGGTGGAAACCGGTGTCCCGCACGGAGCAGAACGCCCTTGCCGACACATATATCAAGGCGCTCGATATCCGCACCACCGACCGGGAAAAACCGATCCGCCTTCTGTCCGGCGGCAACCAGCAGAAGGCCATTCTCGCCCGCTGGCTGGCCACCAATCCCGAATTCCTGATCCTCGATGAACCGACGCGCGGCATCGATGTCGGCGCACATGGCGAGATCATTCGCCTCATCAAGAACCTGTGCGCTGACGGCATGTCGCTGCTCGTTATTTCCTCGGAGCTCGACGAACTGGTCACCTATTCCTCGCGCGTTCTGGTGCTGCGCGATCGCCAGCATGTGGCGGAACTCAACGAAGAGGAAATCACCACCGCCCATATCGTCAACGCCATCGCAGCCAAGCCATCAGAACAGCGGGAGGTCGAACAGGTCGCATGAGTGACAGCGTTTCTCTTTTACGAAGGCTGGCACCGCAGCTGATTGCGCTGGGCGTCATCCTCCTTCTGATCTGGCTGGTTTTTCCCGCCTTTTTCAGCCTGACATTCCAGAACGGCCGCGCCTATGGCAGCCTGATCGACGTTCTGAACCGCGGCGCGCCGGTTGCGCTCCTTTCCATCGGCATGACCGTGGTGATCGCCACCAAGGGGATCGATCTTTCGGTCGGCGCGGTCATGGCCATCTGCGGCGCAGTTGCCGCATCGTCCAGCGTCGCCGGCCACTCAATTGCGACAACGCTCCTTTTTGCGCTGAGCATCGGCGTGTTCTGCGGTCTCTGGAACGGCGTGCTTGTGGCCTTTCTCAACATCCAGCCGATCATCGCAACGCTGATCCTGATGGTCGCGGGACGCGGCATCGCCCAGTTGATCACCGAAGGCGCCATCCTGACATTCGATGACCCGTCGCTTGCCTTTGTCGGCAGTGGTGCCTTTCTCGGCCTGCCGGTGCCTGTCGTCATCTGGGTCGTGTTTGCGGCTCTCGTCGCCCTCGTGCTTCGCTGGTCAGCGCTCGGCATGCTGATCGAGGCGGTCGGCATCAACCGGCGTGCCAGCATGCTTGCCGGCATCAATGCCCCGGTATTGCTGATAGCGGCCTATATCCTCTCCGGCATATGCGCATCGATTGCGGGCGTTGCCGTTGCCGCCGATATCCGCGGCGCAGATGCCAACAATGCCGGACTATGGCTCGAACTGGATGCCATCCTGGCAGTCGTGGTCGGCGGCACGTCGCTGCTCGGCGGTCGCTTCAGCATCATCGGCTCGCTGCTGGGCGCGATGATCATTCAGGCCATCAATACCGGCATCCTGCTCTCAGGCTTTCCGCCACAGTTCAACCTGATCATCAAGGCGGCCATCGTGGTGGTGATCCTCATCATCCAGTCGCCGGAAGCCAAAACAATTTTGAGCTTCGCTGGACGGTCGCGCATAACGCCCGCCGGAGCACCGAAAGGAGCGGAACAATGAGCCAGCGATATCTACCGCTTCTCGCGACGATCGCGATCTTCATCATCGCCTATATCGCCAGTGCGATGCAGTTTCCGGCGATGCTCTCCACGCGTGTCATCGGCAATCTGCTGACGGATAACGCCTTTTTGGGCATCGCCGCCGTGGGCATGACCTTCGTCATCCTTTCCGGTGGTATCGACCTTTCGATCGGATCGGTGATTGCCTTCACCAGCATCTTTCTGGCGATGGTGCTTGAAAGCACCTCGATCCATCCGCTGATCGCCTTCGCAATCGTGCTCGTGCTGACCACAGCCTTCGGCGCCCTGATGGGCGCGATCATCCACTATCTCGATATGCCGGCCTTTATCGTCACGCTGGCCGGCATGTTTCTGGCGCGGGGCCTCGCTTTTGTCGTGTCGATCGACTCCATCCCGATCAAGCACCCATTTTACGAAACCTTGCAGGACTGGTACCTGCGGCTTCCAGGAGGCGGTCGTTTCACCCTGATCGGTGCGGCCATGATCGTCGTGTTTCTGGTCTGCATCGTCATCGCTCACCGAACCCGCTTCGGCGCGAATGTCTACGCGCTTGGCGGTGGCGTGCCGACCGCAAAACTCATGGGCGTGGATGTCGCCCGAACGACGATCGGCATTTACGCCGTGTCCGGCCTTCTCGCCGGCCTTTCGGGCATCGTCTATTCGATCTACACATCCGCTGGTTATTCGCTGGCGACAGTCGGTGTGGAGCTGGATGCGATCGCGGCCGTGGTGATCGGCGGAACGCTTCTGTCCGGTGGCGTCGGTTTCGTGGCCGGAACCTTCGTGGGCATTGCCATCCAGGGCCTGATCCAGACCTACATCACCTTTGACGGCACACTATCGAGCTGGTGGACGAAGATTTTGATCGGCATCCTTCTCTTCTCTTTCGTTGCCATGCAGAAGGGCATCCTGCTGTTCTCAAACGAAAAATCCCGGCGCGCCGGGTGATCTCATGCGCCGACACGACGGCACCAATTCAGGACTGCAGCCTGTTGGCCAGAAAATCGATGAATGCGCGAATACGCACGGCCAGATGCTCATGTCCGGCATAAACCGCGTGAATTTCCTCAATGTCCTCGGGATTGTAATCCTCCAGCACCACAAGAAGCTGGCCGGATTGGATATCCGGCTCCACATGAAAACGGCCCACACGACCGATGCCCAGACCATCGAGGCATAACTGGCGGATGATCGATCCGGTCGACGCCTTCAGGTTGCCCGATACCGGACGCACTTCGACCTTACCCGTTTTCGGATCGCGGAACGGCCAACCTTCGACAGCACGACGAAAATTGAAGTTGATGCAGTTGTGGCGGGCGAGGTCGCCGGGGTTCTTCGGCATCCCCCGTTCCTGTACATAGTCCGGGGAAGCGATCACCACCTGCCGGCTCTGGCCGAGCTTTCGTGCCATCAGCGATGAATCGCGTAAGGGTCCATGGCGGATGGCGATATCGACACGTTCGCGAATGAGGTCGACGGTATCGTCGGTCAGGGTGATATCCAGCTGCACGTCTGGAAACTGCATCTGGAAATCGCGGATCATCGGCAGAATGTGATGTTCGCCGAAACCAACCGAGGCATTGACGGACAAAGGTCCACGCGGCCGCATCCGCCCGCCACCGGCCACTACCGCTTCCGTATCGGCGATTTCCGCCAAGATACGGGAGGCGCGGGCGAGATAGGTTTCGCCTTCCGGCGTCAATTGCAACATGCGGGTGGAGCGCACAACAAGGCGGGTGGCGAGCCTGTCTTCCAGCCGCGTCACCAGCTTGCTGACCGCTGATGGCGACAGTTTCAACTTTCTGCCCGCGGCCGAAAAACTCTTCAGCTCGGCCGCCAGAACGAAAACTTCCATTTCTCCGACGCGGTTATCCAAGTCTCACCTGTGATTTCAATTCACAAATGATTATCCGCCTGTGCCGCTACCGGCGCAAGTCCTTCGCGACGATATTGCGACGCATCAAACAACCCTCCTCCCAAGGAACAGAACAATGCCTCTCGCTCTTTACGCCCTGACGGCCGGTGCCTTCGGCATCGGCGTCACGGAATTCGTCATCATGGGATTGTTGATCGATGTCAGCAAGGATCTCGGTGTTTCCATCTCCGCCGCCGGTCTGCTGATCTCCGGTTATGCGCTCGGCGTCGTCATCGGCGCGCCCATTCTCGGCGCCATTTCCGGCAAGATGCCGCGAAAAACGCTGCTGATGGCACTGATGGTGGTCTTCACCATCGGCAATCTCGCCTGTGCGCTTGCTCCTGACTACTGGACGCTGATGGCCGCCCGCGTGCTGACCGCCTTTGCCCACGCCTCCTTCTTCGGCGTCGGCTCCGTGGTTGCCACCGGTCTGGTCGCGCCCAACAAAAAGGCCTCGGCCATCGCCATCATGTTCACAGGCCTCACCGTCGCCAACATTCTCGGCGTGCCCTTCGGCACTTGGCTCGGCCAGGCTTATGGCTGGCGTGCCACCTTCTGGGCCGTCACCCTCATTGGCGTCGCAGCCCTTGCAGTGATCGCGCTGCTGGTGCCAAAGGACAAGCCGTCGGATGCCGCAGAAGAAACCTCGCAGGGCGTTGCCGCCGTGCTTGGTCGCCGGGGCGTCATTCTCGGTCTTCTGACCACTGTCCTGTCCTGGGTCGGCGTGTTTGCCGCCTTCACCTATATCGCGCCGATCCTCACGGAAATCACCGGTTTTTCGGAAAGCGCCGTCTCGCCGATCCTCCTCGTTTTCGGCGGCGGACTGGTGATCGGCAATCTCGCTGGCGGCTGGCTGGCCGATAGACATCTTGCCCCGACCATCATCGGCAGCCTCGTGGCGCTTGCACTCGTGTTGATGGCGATGACGGCAGTCATCCACCAGCCGGTTCTGGTCGTGATCGCGATCGGCCTGTTCGGTGCGGCCGCTTTTGCCACCGTGGCACCGCTGCAGATATGGGTGCTGAAACAGGCAGAAGGTGCGGGACAAGGTCTTGCCTCCTCCTTCAACATCGCCGCCTTCAACCTCGGCAACGCGATCGGTGCATGGCTTGGCGGCGCCGTCATCGATCACGGCCCGGGTCTTGGCTCCGTCACGCTGGTTGCCGGCCTCGTGCCGATCGTCGCTCTAGCCGTGGCTCTTGCCGCCATGCGCCTCGACCAGCGTCGTACCAGCCTCGTTCATGCAGCCGAATAACCCGATCATCCACACTCTCGAGGATCACCATCATGGAATACCGTAATCTCGGCAAATCCGGCCTGAAAGTGCCGGTCCTCTCCTTCGGCGCCGGCACGTTCGGCGGCTCCGGCCCGCTGTTTTCAGCCTGGGGCAATACCGATGTCGAGGAGGCCCGCCGCCTTGTCGATATCTGCCTCGAGGCCGGCGTCAATCTCTTCGACACCGCCGACGTCTATTCCAGCGGCGCTTCGGAAGAGGTGCTGGGACAGGCTATCAGGGGACGTCGCGGCGACGTGCTGATCTCGACAAAAGCCAGCCTGCCGACCGCTGACGGGCCCAACGATTTTGGCTCCTCACGCTCCCGCCTGATCAATGCTGTCGAGGCATCGCTGAAACGGCTGGGCACCGACCACATCGACATCTTTCAACTGCACGCCTTCGACGCCTCCACCCCGGTGGAGGAAGTCGTCTCGACGCTCGACCGCCTCGTGCAGGATGGCAAGCTGCGTTACATCGGCGTATCCAACTTTTCCGGCTGGCAGATCATGAAATCGCTGGCTGCTGCCGAAAAGCACGGCTGGACGCGCTATGTCGCCAATCAGGTCTATTATTCGCTGATCGGCCGCGATTACGAATGGGACCTGATGCCGCTGGGTGAGGATCAGGGCCTTGGCGCACTGGTCTGGAGCCCGCTCGGCTGGGGACGCCTCACCGGCAAGATCAGCCGTTCGAAGCCGATCCCGGAAGGCAGCCGCCTGCACGAGACCGCCAGCTTTGGCCCACCGGTGGAAAACGAACATCTCTACCGGGTTGTCGATGCGCTGGAAGAGGTTGCCGCCGAGACGGATAAGAGCGTGCCGCAGGTGGCGCTCAACTGGTTGATCTCCCGCCCGACCGTCTCGTCCGTCATCATCGGCGCGCGCAACGAGGAGCAGCTTCGTCAAAACCTCGGCGCTATCGGTTGGTCACTGACGGCAGAGCAAATCGGAAAGCTGGCTGCGGCAAGCACTGTAACGCCGCCCTACCCGCATTTCCCCTATCACCGTCAGGACGGTTTTGCCCGTCTCAACCCGCCGATTGCCGGCTGACCGACCAGATCCGACGGTTGAACCAAAGACCATAGACCCCATGTAAAAGAGGTCTCATTCCGGCCCGGCGTTCTGCCGGGCTTCCTTTTCAAGGAGTTTTCAGATGCACAGTGTCAGCGCAAACGGCGCCAATATCCCCGCCCTCGGTTTCGGCACCTTTCGCATGCCGGATGACGACGTTCACCGCATCCTACCACAAGCCCTGAAACTCGGCTTCCGCCATGTCGACACCGCCCAGATCTACAAGAACGAACAGGCGGTCGGTGATGTTCTGGCCAATTCCGGCATCCCGCGTCAGGACATTTTTCTGACCACAAAAGTCTGGGTCGACCGTGTCGGCCACGACGCCTTCATCACCTCGGTGGACGAAAGCCTGAAAAAGCTGAAGACCGACTATGTCGATCTGCTTCTCCTGCACTGGCCGCAAAGCGAAATGCCGCTCGCCGACCGCATCGGCGCGCTGAACGATCTGCGCAAAGCCGGCAAGGTCAAAAATATCGGCGTGTCGAATTTTTCGACGGCACTAATGGCGGAAGCGGTCAAACTGTCGGATGCCCCTATCGTCAACAATCAGGTCGAATACCACCCCTACCTCGACCAGACCAAGGTTCTCGGCGAAGCCGCAAAAACCGGCATGTCGCTGACCGCCTATTACCTGATGGCCGATGGCGCTGTGCCCAAGGACGAAGCGTTGAAAGATATCGGCGCCAAACACGGCAAGACCGCCGCACAGGTGGTGCTGCGCTGGGCCGTGCAGCAGAAGGACGTGATCGCGCTCTCCAAGACCGCCACCGAAAGCCGCCTGCCGGAAAATTTCGAGATCTTCGATTTCGCCCTGTCGGAGGAGGAAATGGCAGCCGTGCACAAGCTTGCCCGTCCCAATGGCCGCATCGTCAATCCCGGCCATCTGGCGCCGGATTGGGATCAATAAGGCAGGCAGGTTCGACCTACGATGCGGGATGGGTGGGAAACCACCCATCCCGCTTTGTATTTGGGCAGGGTTTGACCCATCCGGGGCGTTTCCCTTGCATGGTGGCGTCTTCGCTGTCCGCGCATGGTTGTCTCGAACCTCTGCGACCATAGTTTCATGGACGGGCTGGGAGAGGAGGAAACCGCATGCACGTCAAATCATTGATCCTGCCGATGCTGGTTCTGGCAACGGCCAGCGCGCTGCCGGCACAGGCGCAGCAACGTCGCGGCAGCGAACCACAGCCGGCGGACTGCCCGAAATCACTACCATCAGGCACGGAATGTTTCGCCGGTCAGGACGCGCGGGGCGCCTATTACTGGATCGCCAAACCGAAAGACTGGAACGGCACGCTGGTCGTACATGCCCATGGCGGGCCGCGCACCGCCAAGCCGAAAGCGGATGATACGGTCGAGGATCTCGAACGTTTCGCCGTCACCGTTCAGGAAGGTTACGCCTGGGCCGGGTCAAACTATCGTCGGCAAGGCTATGGCGTGCGCATGGCCGCCGCCGATACCGACAATGTCAGGCGCATCGCCATCCGCCTGCTGGGTGAACCGAAACACGTGCTTCTGCACGGCCAGTCCTGGGGCGGCAATGTCGCGGCCAAAACCGCCGAGCTTTACGCGCTCGACTGGCGCGGCGCCAAAAACTACGACGGCATCGTCCTGACCAGCGGATTGCTTGCGGGCGGCAGCCGCGGTTATGATTTCCGGGCCGACCTTCGCGCCGTCTATCAATATTACTGCAAGAACCACCCGCGTGCCGACGAAGCGCAATATCCGGTCTGGCAGGGCCTGCCCAAGGGCGAAACGATGAAACGCGAAGAGCTGGAAAAGCGCGTCAACGAATGCACAGGTCTTTCGCTTGCCGCAGACAAACGCACGCCGGAACAGGCAAAGAACCTGAAAAACATCCTTGCCGTCACCCATGTTCCGGAAAAGACGCTTGTTGCGCATCTCGCCTGGGCAACAGGCCTTTTCTCCGACATCGTCTGGCGCCGTCTGGATGGCAAGAACCCGTTCGACAATTCCAAGGTGACATACAAGGGATCGGATGACGACGCGGCGCTGAACAAGGGCGTCGAACGTTTTACGGCCGATCCGGCAGCGCGCCGGGCCATGGCATACGATTCCGATCTCACCGGCCAGATCGTCGCCCCTACCATCACGCTCCACGCCAAGGACGATCCGACCGTTTTCGTCGATCACGAAGCGATCTATCACCAGACGGTGGAACGCGCCGGCAATGGCGATCTGCTGGTCCAGAATTTTTCCGACGAGGCAGAGCATTCAAAACTGTCGACACCCCAATATGCGGCGCTGTTTTCCGCCATGCTGAGCTGGATCGACAAGGGCGAGAAGCCGACGAAACATTCGGTGGCGGCGCTTTGCGAGGAAAAGCGCAAGACCTATGACGAGGCTTGCAGGCTCCTGCCGGATTTCGAACCAAAGATCGACAGCCGTTGAGCACCACATAGGCACACGATCTGACTGGCAACGACACAAGTCTGCCCCATCTACCCTTCGACGGAAAAAAGAAGGGGCAGAGCTTTTCATGACGGACCAGACATCCCCCCATTTCAGTGATCAACGAAGAATAACATGGGCGGTGCTCGCCATCGGCTTCAGCATGGCGATGTCCTGCATGATGCTGGCCAAGCCGGTTCATGCCGAAGGCTTGGTCACGCCGGGCGCCTTTATCGTGCCCTTCCGCGATTTCGATACGGACAGAAATGTCGTGGTGAGAAAACCACCGCCTGATTACGCGGGCACATGCTGGCGCATAACCTATGTGCGCGGCGGCAAGGTTGGCATCGAACTGGCCAAGGGCATATTCAAACCCGAATGGGAGGATGGAAAAAGCTTCAGGAGCTTTACCGATGAGACCGACATGACGTCTTACGGAAAGTTCGATTACGATCTGTCAAAAGGCGAATTTTCGATTTTCCGCGTTGTGAAGCGCTGCCCCTGACGACCGAGACAGGACACGGCGATACAAAAACTGTGCCGCCGTGTGGCCGTCGAGATCAATCCTTGGCAAACGTCGTCGCGGACTGCGAGGTCATCACCATCATGTTGTAGTCGTTGACCAGCCAGTCGAGATCGCGGCCGGCGCCCTTGCGGGCATCACCCTTTGCCTTCTGCAGTTTTTCATCGATGTTACGCAGCTTTGACAGAAGCGAAGCCGGCGCGGATTCGAAGACGTGAAAACTGTCCGGGTGCTCGATCGCATAATCATCGAATTCGCGCACGGCGCTCGCATAGTCATCGAGTGCCGGCTTGAAGGCGACCATGTCGACCACGGGTTTTTCGTTGCTGGGCAGCAGTTCCATGATCGCTTCGGCGCGCAGCATGACATTGCGCACATGCCAGCGCGACTTCTTGCCCTCCGCCTTTTCCAGCGCGTTCAGCGAAGCAAGGTCGACCTTGACCTTTTCGGTGCGCAGCGCCGCATCGGCGGCTTCGCGGCGCTCCTCGAAGGTCGGGGCAAGCGCGGCAATCTCCTTATGGAAGGCCTTGGCCCCCTCCATCTTGTCGGACTTGTAGTCCTGCCGTTCGTAATATTTGTTGGCCTTCTCGATCACCGGCGCCAGCTGCTGATAGGTTTCGGCATAGGCCAGCATGGCGGCATCGAGTTCCGGCAATTTGGGCTCGGCCTCGGCAGCCTGCTCGACGGCGGCGATCTTGTCGCGCACGTCATAAAGAGAATAAAGCCCGTAGACATTGCGCTCCTTGCCGGTCGGGCCCTTTTTCATGTCGACCCAGCTTTCGTAGCGCTGCAGCGATTCCGATGCGCGCAGCGAGCGGTTGAGGAAGTCGACATAGGTGTTCATCTTGTCGATCGCCTCGTCGGAGGCGACATCTTCAGCCGCAGCCCCGTCAGCAGATTGGGCGAAGGCCGAAGCGGGCGAAAGGATCGGGGCGACAAGCGGCCCCTGCAAAAGAATGGCAATGGCAGCCGTGGCAAGCGCCTTCGACAGAAAAGACCGCATGGATTTTGACCCCTGATATACGGATTATCTAAATGTCGGCGCATTTGGCGCAGGAAGTCGCAAGGTCAAGTCGGGACGTAAACTTAAATCGCCAAGTGAAGACAAGAAGACGCGGCAGGCGTTGCTTGGCTGCAACAAGTCCGTCCGCGTCCTCCTCAAGTCATCACAGCCAGCCCTTGCGCTTGAAATACAGGAAAGGGAGCGCCATCGAAACGACCATCATCGCCAGCGCCATGTGATATCCGTAATGCCACTGCAATTCCGGCTGGAATGAAAAATTCATGCCATAGACCGAGGCGACCAGCGTCGGTGGCAGAAACACCACCGAAGCAACCGAAAAGATCTTGATGATCTGGTTCTGCTCGAGATTGATCAGGCCAAGCGTCGCATCCAGCAGGAAATTGATCTTTCCCGACAGGAAGGCGGAATGATCGCCCAGAGACGTTGCATCCCGCTGCAGCAGTTTCAGGCGCTGGCGCACTTCCTTCGGCAGCTTGCGATCCACCCCGTCGATCGCCGAATAATAGGCAACGACACGCGAAACGCTAACAAGGCTTTCGCGTACGACGGTGATGAACTCGCCCTTGAGGCCGATCTCACGCATCAGTTCCTGCAGGTCACGGGTCTTCTTGTCGGCCTTCGATGCCTTCGCATCAAAAACGTCGCGGGAAATCTGGTCGATATCGTTGCCGAGCCGCTCCAGCGTATCGGCCATGCGGTCGATAATGGCTTCCACCAGACCGGTCATCACGAGTTCGCCATAACCGCAATGAACGCCGCCGCCACCGCCGCGACGAGCGCGCGCCATGAAGGCATCGAACGGACGCGGCTCGGAATGGCGCACGGTGACGAGCACCTGCCCCTTGATGATGAAGGTGACCGGCACCTTTCGCGGTGCGCCTGCATCCGGGCGGGTCAGCACGGTCATGGTCATGAACTCGGCCCCCGCCTCCTGATAAAGGCGGGCGGAAAGCTCGATATCCTCCATTTCGTCGGCCGTCGGCACGGCGATGCCGAGCAACTCGCCGACAAGGCGTTCTTCTTCGGCAGTCGGTTCGACCAGATCGTACCAGACGGTATTGGCCAGCCTGTCGTCAGCCAGCAGTTCCACCGGATCGGTGGCGACGGTGACGAGGCGATCGAGATTGTGGGCATGGATGCGCAGCATGTCGGCTCCTATCGGGGACCATCGGTTCCCCGGGAGCCATGACCGCAAGAGGTCAGGGAACCAGAGAAACGCGTCGGTATGGTGACGTCGAACTTCGACTGTCGGGGTTCATCTCGGTTGTCCTTTGAAAGAACGGCGCCCGGACGGGCTCCGTCATGGCGCTGGAATGCGCCCGATTGCGGATGAAGTCAACGGCTTTTATGCGGCACCTCTTATGCTGCATTTGCATTGAATCACACTCGGATTTGCGTCATTCAGAATGCGGGCAGGGAGATGGATTTTGAGTTCTAGCAAACGCGCGCCAATCATTTCCGAAGCGCAGATCATGACGCAGGCAGCAGTGATCGCGGCGGATCGCCTCGGCCTCGACACGGCGACATTTGCCGCCACGATCGGCATCAGCGAAACGCATGTCATCGACATGACCCGGCTGGATCATCTGTTGCGCAAGGGCACCGGCCCTTGCGACCGCGCGCTGTTGCTTATCCGGCTGTTTCGCGCTCTTAGACATGCCGGTGACGAGGCGGCGGCGCGTGACTGGCTGCATGGTGAAAACGATGCGCTCGGCTGTCGGCCGGTGGAGATGATCGGCGGCCAGGAGGGGCTGGATCAGGTGATCCGACACGTTGAAGGCGCAACGGAAAACACCTCGACAAAGGCATGACCACCGAATTCGATATCACGACAGCCTTGGCTAAGAGAACCGCGCACCCCTGTCCTGCCGGCTTTCCGAAGTCGGAAGCAGGATCGACGCAATGCTCTCGTCCTCCAAGCGCAGGCAATGCAGGCCAACCCCGGCAAGACCTACCATCAGGCAGGGACTATAACCTCCCGCCTGGAGGCCGGACGGCATGGCTTTTACGGAAAACTGGCTGCCGAGGACATTCAGGCTTGCGGCGCGTGCCGCCGCGATCAATGCCGGATCGCGTTTGCGCCACCCATGTTCCAGGATGATATCCGAAAGGCCCAGACTGCCGTGACAAAGCGTGACGTCGACATTGGCTGCCTTCGATTTGGTTTGAAGGACTGCCAGGGTCGTCTTGGCTGCCACCTGTGCAAACGCCTGATGCTCATCGGCTTGCTCTGGATCAAGTTCGGCGGCCCGGCGATGCCCCAGCCCGATACCCGGCGCACCATGACACCAGGCGTTTCGGAAAGTGCCGATAATCTTTCCGTCCTTTTTGGCATGGGGCTGGCGCGTATCGATCCAGTTGCCGACATCCGGATTGAAGAAACTGTCTTCAAAGGCAAAGGCGCCGCGCGCGTGTCGCAAAAACACCTCCTCGCCGAATGCGCGGAAGGCTTCGAGAAGGCCGACCGCCAACCCCGTTGCACCATGCGAAAAACCGGTCAAAGGCGGATGCTGCAATTCCACACCGTGGATTTTTTCCGACGTCCAGAAACACATTTCGCCATGCCACTGGCTCTTTTCGACGATCTCCTGCGCGCACCTGCGGGCAAGCGCGCCATAGGCGGAGTTTTCGAAGCGATGCTCCAGATGAAGAAGAGCCGGGATGGCGCCGGCATTGCCGCCGATCAGGTCAAGCGAATGCGGAATGGAGAGACCATCCCACAAACGTTGTTCGATCTCCGCGATCTCGCGCAAAACCAGGTCGGCAACGGTGGGATCGTTATCAAGCAGCATTGAACCGACATGGATAAGGCCGAGGTCACCCGCGTAAAGAGAGATGGGAGAGGCCGGGAACGGATTTGTCTTGACGTAATGACATGAGCGAAGCCAGCTGCCGACAGCCGCCTGAGCATATTCGCTCCTCCCGGTTGCAGCGTGAAGCTGGCTGAGAAACAGGGCGATGCCGGCCGATCCACTGTAGACTTCGGGGCTGAGCGCCACGGTCCGGTGCGAGTATCGCGCGATTTCCGGATCTTCGATATCGCGCCGGCCCAGCCAGTTGCGGTGGAGGGAACCGTCCATCCGCATGGCCGTCTGCACCAGATGATCGCCGATGCGGATAGCCTCGTTGAGGAAATATCCCGTCGCAACGGCACGAAAGTCGTCAATCCTGTCGGGCTTCATCTCGGCTCCAGACTTTGGTGGCGTTTTGGATAAGGGTTTCGTAATGCGCCAGGTGCGCCATTGGCGCATGAGGATGGCGGGGCGACAGTCCCGCCTGCCGGAAGGCGGCCGCGACCAGGCTGTCAGGCTCGCTCGCCACGGAGCCGAATGCCCGCGCAATCAGGATGTCGGCCATCAGCATGGAACGGGAGATGCCAAAACTGTCGCCGTTTCCTGGATCTTCCGCAAAGGCCAGACCCGGCGCGATCTGGCGCGTGAACAGCGGCACGGCGGAAGACAGCCTTGAACCTATTGCGTCATGGACAGCCAGCACCAGGGGTAATGCCTGCTCGAGTTGTGCCGCATGAATGTAGAGAACGCCGGCATCCGAGCGATCATAGCTATGGGGAGACGACAGCACCTTGGTGCGGAAGTAAATGCCGGCGCGGTTGAGCTTCTCCGTCACCGCAGCCATGTAATCGATCGCCACCTCGGCACCGAGATGCCAGAAGAACCGCAGCAAGGGACCAGGTTCGGCCCCGATGTCCTCGATGCAGGTGTCACCCAGTGCCATGTAGAAATGGGCATTCAGGAATTTATGGTCTTTGCCGGCTCTGACCCAGCAGTTCCGGCCATCGGCGGCAAAACGCACGCTTTGCGGTGCAGCCCAGAACAACACGTCTTCATGACGGACCACCACCTCGCCTGTGGCCGGATCTTCGCCCAGCGCTTGCCATCCTTCCTGCCAGGCCCCCTGCCCGCGATTGGCTTGCGACAGATGATGGACAAAGTCCGAGATGATGCCGGCTTCGAGTTGCGGCGTCTTTGGCGCCGCGCGATTGTAAAGCTGGGTGTAGATATCCGTTGTCAGCACCTTGCGCAAAAGTTGTTCGGGCGTCTCGTCACCCGATGTACCGAGCGCCCCTTTTTTTGAAGGATCGATGGTCCTTATCTTTTCAAGATCGCGCTCAAGGCCATCGATCCTGTAACGCGTCAACGAGCCGATATCGACGGCCGCAATGACCCGGTTCACATCATCCCGGAAATCGAAAAAAGCGTTCATGCCACGACACCCGGTTTGAGACCAAAGAGTTCAGAGGCCGTCGCGTGGGGCTTTCGCAATATGCTTTTGCCCATCCCCATCAGCACCTCGGCAATCGGCGGCAGGGTTTCGAATTTCGAGGCGATTTCATAGGCCGTCTGCAGGATACGGATGCCGGACAGACGAACGGTTTTCTCAAGGAATGCCATGCGGTCCGGCTGCGGCATGGCGAGATTCTCCAGATAGGAATCCCAGAAACAGCGAATGCCGGGCTTCAGCTTGCCGATCGGAAAAGCGGCCTCCTGCACCATTTCGGTTGCCGATCGACCATCCGGCATCGAAATCGCCCACCAGAAGACAAAATCCTGAAGCACGCCGGCAACATCCCAGGCCCGGTCGCCGATCTGGACGAGTTCCCAGTCGACGAGGCGAATATCAGCGGGGCTGTCGGCACCATCATCGGCAGTCGCGCCGAGCACGAGGATGTTGTCCAGCTTGACGTCGCCGTGGATGATCGCATCTGGCGACCACATGGAAACCGTCTGTTCCCATTGCTGCATGACTTGATGATCAGCCTGAAGGCGGCGCAGATACTGCAAGCCACCCTGACGGATATAGCCCGTAACCTCCGGTTTCGGCCGGTTGACCCGCAAGCCGAACGGCAACTCCCTCGTCAGAAAGGCCGGCAGGGGATCATCGTTCCCGAGTGAGAACGTTCGGTGGAAGACCGCAAGCAGCTTTCCCAGTTCACCGATCGCACCGAAAGGCAGATGATCGGCGCCAAGCGATCTGTAGTGTTGCCATAGCGGCTTGGAATCCTGCAAAAGGTCAAGGACAAGCACGCGGGCATCGCTATCCGTCAGACGCGGCGCCGCGATATAGCGCAGGAAATCCGATCTGTTCTCGATCACATAACGATAGAACAGGATTTCGGTCTGCAGGGTTCTCGCATTGTCCGACGCGGGGTCCAGTGCCTGCTTGATGAGGTAACTTCCTTCGTCGAGCGTCGTCACCTGGATATTGCGGTTTCGCCGCGTGACCGAGGTCGCTTCATAGTCTCCAGCCATGAAGCTGGAAGACGAGACAAGCTGCTGCGCCAACAGCACTTCGTGAATAGTGTCGATCGTATACATCGTGAACCAGACATACCCGTTGCCATTCAGTCGACGCCCGGAAGAGGACGCCTCGCGGCGCCCTCCCCGCGATGGATCGACCGTCAGGTCGTGCATGCTGTTGTGGCAATCGCAATCCAGCAGCAATCGCCGGAGACGGACTTGCGCGCGCCTTTCACGGCATCGACAGTGGCGCTGTCGGTCGAGCAACCGGTCGTGGCGAGCACGATCCAGCAGCAATCATCATCGACACTGGTGTGTGCATTTACCGCGCTCTCGACGGAAACATCACTGGTCGTGCAGCCGGTTGTAGCGATGATGATCCAGCAGCAGCTGTCCGAGGGAGCCGCAACGGAAGCAACCGAGCTCGTTGTGCACCCTGTGGTCGCCACAAGGATCCAGCAGCAATCTTTAGAGGTCATTGGTTTTCTCCTTATGAGTGTGATCCATTTGGTGAATTGCCCTCACAGGACCTTGACGCGTGACCAACCGGCCCCTTCGATCGCCCCCCTGCCGAACCCGCTGAAAACCCGGGATTTCGGCCATCCAATCAAAACAAAAAGCAATCACTGAGCGCGCCATAGGGAATAACGTACCCACACAAATACACAACTTAAAATAGATTAACCGACTCTCTTGCAATTCAAGGAATATTATCTTTATCCCGGGGCGCAAGGGTTTACGCGACCCCACACATCTGGATGAACGGGAGAAGGGAACTCCGACCACGCGGCATGCGTTTGATGAATAACGACGTTTCCGGCGAGGCGCCCGCAAGGAGAAGCCTGGTCGGCGGCATCCCCATCAGGAGGAACAGGATCATGAGCAAGGATGAACGGGCCCGCGATGCGATTGAAGAAACCGAGGACAAGTCGGCCAAGGTGACGAAGAAAACCGACAATCCTGCCGCCGGCCCGCACGCCAAGGAGCACCTGACCGACAAGAGCAAGACACCCGGCACCGGCTCCCTGCCCGACAACGCGGATGAGAGTACCACGCCAGGTTCCGGCTGATCGGCCGAAAATCGATCGCGCAGCAAACACTCGCATGAAGAGGACGAGATGAAGAAACCGCAGGAATCCACGACGCCGCGCGCCGCGAAAACGGCAAGCCCGCGCAAGCGAAGCACAGCCCCGAAACCGGCCAGCGTATCGAGCCCGATGGATGAAATTCGCGCTCTGCGCCAGGAGGTTGCCGAGCTGACCCGGCGGCTGGAAGCCAGCCGATCGACGAAAAGACCGGCCGATACCTTTCCAAAGGACAACCTTCAGCCATGGCTGCAGATCGCCGCCACCGTCGGGGTGACGATCGCACTCGGCAAGATTATGCAGGCGCTGCGATTACCGGCTGCTGCAGCGGTCGCCGTGCCGATGATCACTGCAGAGTTGAATCGGAAATTTTTCTGAGCCCGCCACTGTTAATGCGCAGTCTTTCGGGCGCAGCGTTTTAGGCTGGGTGTTTTGGGTCCAATGTTTTTGGCTCAGGTTCGCGGCGTTGGACGGTCTCTCGGCGCGAACGTCACCGCCCGCCCGCTTGATGACGATTGCTGGGCTGCCAATCCCATGGCAACAGCCCACCAGCCATCATCAAACGACACTTCCACCGGTCCCTCGCCCTTTAGCGCACGTATGAACCGTTGATGCTGGTAAAAGGTCGAACCGTTATGGTCGCCGGCATCGAGAAGCGCCGGGTCGACCGGAATGTCGATCGCGCGCGGCCCCTGCGGCTCGCGCGGCGAAACGATCACCTTGGCGACCGGGGGGCGCCCAAGATGCTCCGGCCAGAAACGCCCCGGCCCCGGCACCTTGCATTCGATCTTGCCGTTCGGCCCGACGGCCGAGATCTCCTCCTGATACCGCGATCCTTCGGCGAACATGCACAGTTCCAGCATGGCGCGGGCACCTGAGGCGAAATCGACGATCGCGTATCCATGGTCCCAGATATCCGGCTGCAGCCCATCATAACGCTCATCGGCATGGTTCACCGCCTGACCGCCCGAGGCCATGATGCGCACCGGATCGGATTTCAGGATCAACCGCATCAGATCGAAAAAATGGCAGCATTTTTCCACCATCGTGCCACCGGTCCGCGCATTGAAACGGTTCCAGTCGCCGACCTTTTTCAGGAAGGGAAAACGGTGCTCGCGGATGGTCAACATACGGATGCCGCCGGTCGCGGCTTCAGCCTCCGAAATCAACCGCGCCACCGGCGGCATGTAACGATATTCCATCGCCACCCAGATCGGCGCCGGATAGTTTTTGCGCAAGGTCTCGATGCGGGCCATGTCCTCGGCGCTGGTGAACAACGGCTTTTCCACCAGAACCGGCAGGGGCCGGATCGCTGCGATTTCCTCCAGCTGACCGAGATGAAAATGATTGGGACTGGCGATCAGCAGGCAATCGAGCTCGTTGACGGCCAGAAGTTCCTTGACCGACCCGACCATCCGCGCATTCGGAACAACCTCGCCGGCACGCGCCCTCATCCCCGCATCCGGTTCGAAAATCGCCACCACATCCGCATCCGGCAGAAGCGCCAGATTGCGCAAATGCTCCTGCCCCATCATGCCGCAGCCGATCACGCCATAACGCACCGCCATTTCTCCTCCATCCCTATTTCAACCGCGACACATAGCGAGCGACCGAATGGTCGATCCATGTGCGCGAAACCTCCGCCCGTTTGCCATCCTGCGCTTCGCTCACGCGCAGCACCTGCACTGCCGGTTCTCCCGCCCGACGGCCAAAATTATCCGGTGCCCAGTCCGGCACCGTATCGAGACCGATGCGATCTTCCGCCCGCACGATCCAGAGACCGAGAGCCTCGCGGTAATAGAGATAAAGCGACTCCGACAGGTCTTCGGCGCGGATGGTCTCGGCATAATCGCCGTCGAGCCAGATCTCTTCCAGCGCCGCCACCTTGCCGGACAGAAAACGAATGCGGCGGATACGATGAGCCTCGTTCGACGAACCGAAATCCGGCAGATCGGTGGATTTTGGCAAACGCCGCACATCGAGAATGTCCGCCGTGGGCAGGCCGCCGCCCTCCAGCAGCTCCAGCCGGAACATCGCATAGATGCTTTTCGGATCGCTGACGGCGCGCACGTAATTGCCAGAACCCTGCACCCGCTCCAGCATGCCGCGTGATTGCAGTTCCGAAAGCGCCTTGCGCAAGGTGCCGGTGGCAATGCCAAGCTTTTCCGACATCTCCCGTTCCGGCGGCAGCTTTTCGCCATCGATCAGACGGCCAGCCGCGATGTCACGGATCAGAAGCTCGGTAATCTGCAGGTAGATCGGCAGGCTGCCGGATGTCTGCTGCATGCCCTCTCCCATCACGCACAGCCAAATTGATACACTATTGATTTACATCAATCGCGATGTTACGCAACAGGCAATCGATCTCGGGGAGGAGAATTCCGATGACCGTTGTACCCGTCCGATCCGCCGACCTCGATGCCTCGGAAATCTCGTGGTTTTCCGCGCTTTGCTCGGATGATTACGCCTTTCTCGGGGTGCCCGATGGTGCCCTGCGCTCCAGCTTCGAACACTGTTTTGAGATCGTGAAAAAGGCAGAGGCGCTGGGTTTTCGCAACATTCTCTGCCCCTCCTCCTATCAGGTCGGGCAGGATACGCTGAGCTTTGTCGCCGCCTGCGCGCCGATCACGAAAGACATCAACATGCTGACGGCGATCCGCTGCGGTGAAATGCAGCCGATCATGCTGGCCCGCACCGTCGCCACGCTCGACCACATGCTGAAGGGTCGCCTGACGCTCAACGTCATCAGTTCGGATTTTCCGGGCGAGGTCGCAGACAGCGCCTATCGGTATCGCCGCAGCCATGAGGTGGTTGAAATCCTGCGGCAGGCCTGGACACGCGAGACGATCGACCACGACGGCGAGATCTACCAGTTCAAAAACGTCTCCACCGAACCCGCCCGCCCCTATCAGCAGAACGGTGGGCCGCTCCTCTATTTCGGCGGCTATTCACCCGATGCGCTGGAACTCTGCGGCGCGCAATGCGACGTCTACCTGATGTGGCCGGAGCCGAAGGAACAGCTGGCGGAACGCATGCGCGCCGTGCATGCCCGCGCGCAGGCGCATGGGCGCGTGCTGGATTACGGGTTGCGGGTCCACATGATCGTGCGCGATACCGAACAGGAAGCGCGCGACTATGCCGAACATCTGGTTTCCAAACTCGATGACGAATACGGCAAGCTGATCCGCGAACGGGCGCATGACAGCATTTCGCTCGGCGTGTCGCATCAGGCGCGCGCCCGCGAACTGGCCGACCAGTTCGGTTATGTGGAGCGCCATCTCTGGACCGGTATCGGCCGCGCCCGTTCCGGCTGCGGTGCCGCCATCGTCGGCTCCACCGATCAGGTGCTTTCCGAAATCGAGGCCTATCGAAAGATGGGCATCCGCGCCTTCATCTTTTCCGGTTACCCGCATCTGGACGAAGCCGAACATTTTGGCACAAAGGTCCTGCCGCACTTAAAAACCTGCTCGCTGCCGCATGCATACGGTCGCGTGCCAAAAGAGACGCCCGCCACGCCGCTTGGCACAGGCGAACGCCATTAACCTCAGCCGGCCTGCCCGGGATGGGTAAACAGGCGGTGGCCATTGTCGTCGAACACATGCAGGACCGGTTTCGACAGGTCGAAATGCACCCTGTCGCCCGCATTCAGCCGCTGCTGGCCCGGCAGCACCGCCAGCAGCTTTTCGCCGCCGATATCGCCATGCACGACGGTTTCCGATCCCAGCGCCTCGACGAGATAAATCTTTGCCGCCGGATGTTGCGGATCGCTGCTGACGACCAGATGCTGCGGCCGAACGCCGACTGTCACCTTGTCGCCGACATGCAGTTTCGCCTGTCCGGTCTGCAGGTCCGCACGATAACCACCGGCGAAGGTGAGCGTCGCCGAACCGGCGGACACGGCCAGCACATCGGCCTTCAAAAAATTCATGTGCGGCGCGCCGATAAAACCCGCAACGAAGCGATTTGCCGGCTCGTTGTAAAGCTCCAGCGGCGTGCCGACTTGCTCGATTTTTCCCGCGCGCATGACGACGATGCGATGCGCAAGCGTCATCGCCTCCACCTGATCATGGGTGACATAGATCATCGTTGACCCCAGCCGCGCATGCAGCGCCGCCAGTTCCGCACGGGTAGAAACACGCAATTCGGCATCGAGGTTGGAAAGCGGCTCATCCAGCAGGAAGGCGGTCGGGCGGCGCACGATGGCGCGGCCGATGGCGACGCGCTGGCGCTGACCACCTGAAAGCTGGCCCGGACGACGATCCATATAGGCCTCGATCTCCAGCATGCGCGCCGCTTCGTTGATGCGCTCTGACATCTCCGCCTTCGGCATGTTGGAATTTTCCAGCCCGAACGCGAGGTTTTGACGCACGCTCATATGCGGATAGAGCGCATAGGACTGGAACACCATGGCGAGCCCACGATCGGCCGCCGTCACCTCGTTGACGCGTCTGCCGTCGATCTGGATTTCGCCGCCTGTGACCTTTTCAAGCCCCGCAATGGTGCGCAGAAGCGTCGATTTTCCGCAGCCCGAGGGACCGACAAAAACGACGAATTCGCCGTCCTTGATATGCAGGTCGATGTCTTTCAGGACCGCGAGTGCGCCAAACGATTTCTTGACGTCGGTGAGTTTGATTTCGCCCATCGGTGTCCCTTACTTCAGGCCGGTGCCGGCAATGCCGGTGGTGATGAAACGCTGCAGGAAGATGAAGACCAGCACGACCGGGATCATGGTGACGACGGTCATCGCCAGAATGAAGTGCCATTGCACATTGAGTTCGCCGGAATAGATGCTCAGCCCCACCTGCAAAGTGTAAAGCTCACGCCGCGACAGCACGATCAGCGGCCACAAAAAGTCGTTCCAGCGCCAGACGACCGAAAAGATCGCCAGAACCGCCAGCGCCGGCGCCGTGAGCGGCAACACGATGCGCCAGTAGATCTGCCATTCCGAGGCCTTGTCCATGCGCGCCGCGTCGAGCAATTCGTCGGGAATGGTCAGCATGTATTGCCGCAGGATGAACACGCCGGTCGGCGTCGCCACCGTCGGCAGGATCACGCCCCAGAGACTGTTGAACAGGCCAAGCGTCGAGATGATCGAATAAAGCGGCACCATGATCACCGACAGCGGCACCATCAGCGTCGCGAGGATGACGAGCATGGCGAGCGAGCGCCCCTTGAACTCGTATTTCGACAGCGCGAAGGCCGCCATGGAATTGACCACGAGCGTGATGACAGTTGCCACCACCGTCACGAAAACCGAGTTCCACAGGTACCGCAGGAAATCGAAATGCACGAAGGGTTCGGTATAATTGTTGGTGGCAAACGACATGGTGCGCACCGGCGTGCGGTCGTTGATATTGACCTTGACGATCTCGCCCGCCGCCTTCGGATCGACCATCTGCGCCACCAGCCCGATACGCCGGACTTCGGCGAGAACCCGCGTCGAACCGTCCGGCATTTTCGCATCATAAAGCATCAGCGGCTTGTCATACCCTTCGACCGTCGCCTGGCTGGTGACATAGGGGAGGATCGACGGCGGGAATTCCGCCAGCGCCGCCGGGGTCTTCAGCGAGGAAAATACCAGCCAGACGGCCGGGCCGAACATGATGATCAGCCCGCCGATCAGCCAGACCCATGTAAACACATCGGTCCAGTGCCAGCCCTTGCCGCTGCCATGGGCGCCCCGCCGGCGCAGAATGAAATGCGCGACCTTTCCCATCAGCGTTTCCCCTTGTTTTCGCCGCGCTTGCCGATGCCGAGCTGGATCAGCGTCAACACCACCAGCACCGTGCCCATCAGGATCGAGGCGGCAGCCGCCAGACCCGGATTACGCAGCGCCGAGGCAAAGCCGGTTTCATAGATATATTGCGTCAGGAACAGCGTGCTCGTGCCCGGACCGCCGCCGGTCAGCACGTAGATTTCATCGAACACCTGCACCGACTTGATCAGCGCCAGCACCACCACGACCAGAAGGTTCGGCGCCAGCAACGGCAGCGTGATGCGCCAGAAGACGCGCGCCGGTTTCGTGCCGTCCATCTCGGCCGCCTCGTAGAGATCCTTGGGGATCGCCTGAAGGCCGGCCAGAATGATCAGCGCATAAAACCCCATATGCGCCCAGAGCGACACGCCGATCGTGGCGGCAAAGGTCCAGTTGCGGTCTGTGAGCCACGTGTATGGGTCCATGCCGAACTGGTAGAGGCCAAAATTGAGCAGGCCCTGCCTTTGCAGAATCCATTTCCAGATCAGGCCGACCACCACCGGCGACAGAAGCACCGGAAAGAAAAAAACGGCGCGCCAGAAGGACCGGGCGGCCAGTTCGCGGTTCAGGATCAGCGCCGTGATCAGCGCCGTCAGGATCATCAGCGAGACCTGCAGCACCACGAACCAGAACGTGTTGCCGACGGCGGTCCAGAAGGCATCCTCCTGACACGACATCGGATCGAGATAGTTCTGGCACTCGAACAGGCGGGAATATTGCGCCCCGCCGATAAAATCGCGCTCGGACAGGAAGAAGGCGGTGCCGCCGGTCATCGAGTAGACGAAATTGATGACGAGAGGCAGCAGCACGAAGATGCCGAAGATGAGCATGTTCGGCGCAAGGAAAAACGCCGCCATGCCACCGATGCCGGTCGCCTTCTGCAAGCGACGCAGCGGCGCATCGATGATGCGCATGACGGCGTTGATGGGGGCCATGATGAGGCTGGAGAGAGATGGTTTGGTCATTCGTTGCTTGATCTCCCGCCGACTTCGCGTTTCGTGATTGGCCCCTCATCCGGCTGCCGCCACCTTCTCCCCGCAGGCGGGGAGAAGGGAGTTGTGGCACTGCTGTGCCTCAATCTGTGGACGGCAATCGAGGCAAGTCCCCTCTCCCCGCATGCGGGGAGAGGGCTAGGGTGAGGGGCAGCTTCTCAACCGTAGCTGATGTGGTTACTTGCCCGCATCCTTCACCTTCTGGGCGATATCCGCATCGATGCGCGTAAATGCATCATCGATCTTCAGCTCACCCGCCAGCGTCTGGCCGATACGCGTCACGATCGCCGCATAAACGGTATCCGACCAGCGCCAGCCCGGCAGTTTCAGCGCGGCTTCGGAAGTCGTCTTGGTGGCACCGACAAACACGTTCAGCGCGGCCTTGGCCTGCTCATTGTCCGACTTGAAATCGAGGCCGCCCTTGTCGACCACGGCCTTGTGGCCGGGCAGGAACAGCGTGCGTTCGGAAAATTCCTTGACGATCTTTTCCTGCGCGAACCAGTCCATCACCGTGGCGACGTCCTTCTGGTTCTTGGTGTATTTCACCGCCACCAGTGCCGCACCACCCGGCATGCCGGTGCAGGCGGCCGGGCCGCAGGGGCTGCCGACCGCGACCCAGTCAAAATTGTTGCCGATCTTGGTGGCAAGGTTCGCCACCTGCCAGGAACCGGAATAATAAAAGGCGAGCTGGCCGTTGATAAAATCGTCGGCCGCGGCACGATAGGTGCTGCCGGCAGCAGATACCCAGACATCCTTGCTGACGGTGCCGTCTTCAGCCCAGCCGACAAATTTTGTGAGATAATCCTTCGCACCCTTGTCGAGCGGCGCAGGCTTGCCGTCGGAGCCGATATAATTGGCGCCGTAGGAGAGAAGCGGCGCGGTGATGCGATGGCCGGAACGGTCGATCGCCATGGCGAACGGCACCTGCTGGCTTTCCTGCACCTTCTTGGAGGCAGTTGCCCAGTCTTCCCATGTCGCCTTCGGGCCGGGGATCGGCACACCGGCCTGATCGAACAGGGTCTTGTTGGCATAACCGCCGGTCAGCGTGATCTGCGTCATGAACCCGGAAATCTGGTTGGAACCGTCAGGCCGCATCCAGTCTGCCTGCAGACCAAAATTGTCGTCCCAGTATTTGGCATCCTTCACCAGCGGGCGCAGATCCAGCCAGTGTTTCGACAGTTCCTTGATGGCGGTGACGCGGGCGATATCCGGGCCGTTGCCGGCTTCCAGCTGCACCGGCAGCTGTTCCTTGATGACGCTATAGGCAACATTGTCGAGAATGACGTTGATGCCGGGATTTTCCTTCATGAAACGCCCGACGAGGTCCTTCATCACCTCGCCTTCAACGCCATCGGAATACCACATGATGCGCACATCGCCGGCATGGGCCGCCGTCGAGGTGAGAAAAGCGAGCGCGAGGCCCGTAAGAAGCGATCTGGTCTTCATGCGCATTTTCCTCCTCTGATGGACCAAGGCCTCCCAACCCGTCCATTGACCAATCTCAAGCGCCAAGCAGTGTTGCTTCGCCCTTCACGTCATAGTCTCCGCGCGTTATCACGCGGCCTTCCGCCTCCACCGTGCCATCGGCCCGGAAAGACACGCTACCATATTCCGGGTCAGCAACAACGAGTGTGCCGTCACCCGACCGTTCAACCTGCAGAGCGCCGAACCGGCTTTCCACCGCGGCCAGATCACCGGTCTCGCAGACACGCACGATCCAGCTTGTCTTCTGGCCATACTGGCGCAGTTCCGCTCCGGCGGAAGGACCTTCTTTCGTTGCCTCAAGATCGGAACCTGCGCGCAAAAGCACGGCACCCTCACCCGAACGCGCCAGCGCAAGACTGCCCGAAACACGGCTTTCATCGAACTCCGCCGCCGGGAACCAGGCATGGGTAAAGTTGGGCTGCTCCTCGTAGGTGGTAAACTCCAGCACCGCCAAGCCACGATATTGCTGCACGCGCGGAATGGTGCCGCAACCGCCCCAATAGGACGGACGTCCGTAACCGAACTGGATCGTCTCACCCGGATGGTTGATCCAGATCGCCGCTTCCGGTTTTTGCCCGATGCGCAGGTGCAGCACGGTTTCCTGATAACCCCATTCGTCCCAACGGTAATGCACCGTCGAGCCCATGGCGAAATTTCTGCCCTTGTAATGATAAAGCGCAGCGAACGAGTTTTCGCCCTGCGCAAACCGCCATTCCTGATGCTGATCGCCCTGATGATCGGCGATCGCTGCGAATTCTTTCGGGATGACCAGCCCATGATCGCGCAGGCAAACCGCCATCTGCGGCAGGCAATGGACGCGGCGGCCATAAAACCCCTTGCCCCAAAGCAGGCGGGCAACCGCCGAAAGCTCCAGCGAACGACCGGCGCACAGCGTATGTTCGTAAGACCGCCCCTGCGCCGCTGTCACCATGCCGTGATGCGCCGAACGGGCGATGATTTCGGCAAGCCGCACGATCCCGGCCTTGGCACGGTCGGCAATATCCTTGTCCGGCGAAAGGGCTGCCAGCGCCGTCAGGCCCTTGAGGTCGATCGGGAAATAGGGAGCCGAATTGAACTCCGCCATTTCCCAGTGCTCGAAATGATCGAGCCATGCCCGCACCCGTTCCGCACCGACCTTCGCCTGCTCCGAACCCTTGCGGCCGGAACGCACGAACGTGGCGTCGGGAAGAAGATGACCGGCCAGATAAGCGGAGGTATGAAACAGCAGCGCGTGGTTTTCCGAAAAATACCATTGCACGTCATTGCCCGGCTCATCCATCCAGTACCGATAGTTGAGGATGGCGGCATCGATGCGGGCGCGCGTCTTCTCGTTGATATCGCCGCCCCAGGTCGTGCGCGACCAGATCAGCGGCACCAGCGAAAAATCGGCGCAGTCATGGCAATCCTCGATCGACGGCAGGATTTCCTCGATCATCGCATCGGTATCAGCACCTCCACGACCACTCGCCAGCCGGGCAAAAGCACGAACGGTGTCCCGCTCGGAATATTCCGACACTTCAGTCAGCGTGTCGGTGATGCGCTGAGAAAGCGATGACGAAGCATCCCCCTGACGCGCCGCATGGCAGATTTCCACGCCCACCGAACGCGAGGCGACAAAACCGCCGGCATTCAACGTCACGCGCAGATGGCGGAAATCGGCAGGGGCGTTTTCGGATGGCCCGACATTGAGGCTACCGACACCGGCCGGAAGCTCGAAATCGTAATCGAAGCGTTCACGCGACATGAAATCGCCTTCGATGGCGACATTGACCTTGGCCTCGACCGGCAAGGCCTTGGCAAACAGCACGGTGATATCGCCGCCAAAATAATGCTGGCGGTCGAGATGCATGCCGTCCAGCGCCTCTTCAAGACTGTCCGCCACGGCACCCGCGACCGGAACCGGCAGTGCGACATTGGCGGCGGGGCCGGAAAGATAATCGAACTGGTAGAAATAACGGGCATCGCGTTCGGCGAGATCATCGAAAAACAGCACAATCTCGTTCAGACCGGCGGTCAGTTCCAGCTCGAATTCCTGCTTGGCTTCGAGATTGCGGCTATAGGGCGCCATCCAGCCCACTTCCGCACCGTTCAGCCACAGAACCGCGCCGCCGCAGGTGCCGAGCCGGATCTTTGCCGTGCCCGCCGTTTCCGCCTCGACATAGGTGCGCGTCCATGTGGCCAGCCGCGTCGGGCGGAACCAGAAACCGGACAGATCGAGCCGGGGCGAACCGAAGGGCAACCACCAGCGCGACGCCTCGAATTCTCCGCGTACATCCGGCCGCTTGTCACGATAGGTCTCGGCAAAAATGGTTCGGCAGGGATATTCATGCGGAATGAAGTTCTTGACCTTGGTGAGGAAGAAGAACGGATCCATCTCGCCCTTCATCGGCGCGTCGGGCACATCGAAACGTTCCTCGGCGATGCGGCCCAGCTGCCAGTAACGCACGGCGTCGCCCGGCTTCAATGTCTTGCGCATCCAGTTCTGTTCCGGGTTCATGCTCGCCTGCCGCCTTACCTGAGTTCGCTTAAGGCCACCGGGGCCACGTCGTTATATTCCTGGTTTTCGCCGGTCATGCCCCAGACGAAGGCGTAACCATCGGTCCCCGCCCCCATATGGATGGACCATGCCGGCGACAGAACCGCATCGAGGTTCTTGACCAGCAGATGCCGCGTTTCCTCCGGCCGTCCCATCAGGTGGATGACACGCTCTTCCGGCGCGAGGTCGAAATAGCAGTAGGCCTCCATGCGCCGTTCATGCAGATGCGGCGGCATGGTGTTCCAGACAGAACCTTCGGCCAGATCGGTAATGCCCATCAGCAGCAGGCAGGAGGGCGCCACCTGCGGGTGGATATACATCCGCAGATTCCGCTTGTTGGAGCGTTTTGCCTCACCAAGATCCAGTGGCTTCGATTCTGCCCGTTTGATCAGCCGATGCAGGATATCCGCCCCGGCCGGAACCGAATTCATGTAGAAGCGCGCCGGCCTGTCAGCCGAATGACTGGCAACCGAAATTTTCTGTGTACCCCGGCCGATATAGAGAATATCGCGGTTTTCCAGTTCGAAAACCTCACCATCGACCGTGATCGTTCCGGCACCGCCCAGATTGGCAACGCCCATTTCACGCGCCGACAAAAGATAGGGCGTGCCGATATCCTTGCCCGAGCCGAAGGTAAGCGTCGCATCCAGCGGCACCGCACCACCAAGGATCAGACGGTCGACATGGGTATAGGTAAAGCTCACCTCACCCGCCCGGAAAAGGTCCTCGACCAGAAACTCCTTGCGCAACCGCGCCGTATCAAAACCTTTGATGTCATCCGGGCCGGCGCCATACAGAACCTTCATCACCATCACACCTCTCCTTCGACATGGCGCAGCGCCTCGGACAGGCAGAGGATCGCCAGCGCCTGCCCGTAACCGGTCGGCTGGATCGGGATGTCGCGATAGAACTGCAGGTCATGGCCCATGCGGGTGCCGTAGGAAACGTTCAGCACCGTGCCCGCATCATCGATATTGGCAAGCAGCGCCTCGACGGCCCGCAAACCGGCCTGCCGCCATTCCGGCGTGCCGAGCCCCAGCCGATGCCCCTTGAGCAGGCCATAACCGAAACCGGCCGTCGCCGAAATTTCCTCATAGGAAGTCGGATCATCCAGCAGCGTGCGCCACGCGCCGGATGCCGTCTGCAACGCGAGGAGCGCATCCACCTGCGCCACCAGAACGCCGGTCAAAAATTCCTTCACTGCCGCCGGAACATCGGCGAGATCGAAAAGGTCGAGCATGCCCGCGGTGATCCAGGCATTGCCGCGCGCCCAGCGCGCCTCTGCAAAATTGTGGTGCCCCTGAAACGTCCAGCCGTGGAACCACAGGCCGGTCTTTTTGTCGGCCAGATAACGGGTATGGACGAGAAACTGTTTGACCGCCTCATCGACCAACTCGGTGCGGCCGCTCGCCTGACCGTAGGAGGCAAGGAACAGCGCCACCATATAAAGCGTGTCATCCCAGAGCTCGTCGTCATTGACCTTGTCGGAGACGTGATGCGCAAAAGCGCCTTCCCGCGTGCGGCCCATTTCGGTGACCGCGCGGTTCGCCCACGCATCCAGCACAGGTTGCCAGCGCGGATCGCGGGTTTCGCGCCACAGAACCGAAAGCCCCAGCATCGGCGCCGTCGTATTGACGTTGAGTTTCGGCAAACCAGCCTCGATGCGGGAGGCATACCAGTTCTCGATCAGGACCCTGAGGTCGTCGCGACCGGTGAACTGCCACAGCCGGATCAGGCCATAAAGGCCAACGCCCTGCGGCCATTCCCAGCTATCGAAGGAAATGTAATCGCCGGCCGAACCGTCGAGATTGGGTTCGTGAAAGCGACCGTCATCCCGCAGGCCGGTCATGCCGGTGACGAGCAGATCAAGCTTCCCACGGATTTTCAGGGCAGAAAGGCCCATCCTCTTGTCCTCCTTCCGCCCTCTTTCGAAAGCGGTCCTCCAATCCGCTTCTCCCGAGCGGTGAGCGGATGTAAACACCGGATTTGCGATTGCGCAATCTGAAAATTTTTTGCAGTCTGGTGGCGATTACCGGAGAGGATCGATGGCGGACGCAGCAATTCCCAACAAGCGCGGCAAAAAAAGCCGGCGTGTACGGCTGGAAGATATCGCCGAAAAAGTCGGTGTTTCGCTGAGCACGGTGTCACGTGCTTTGACTGGTGAAAAAGGCGTACGCGACGATATCCGCCAGCGCATTCTCGAAGCCGCAAAGGACGCCAATTACCCGATGCCGGCGCCCGTGCCGGGCAAAAAAATCGTCATTGCCGCCTCAAGTGCTGCCATGATCGATTACGTGCGCAACCAGTTCACCCTGCATGTTCTGGAAGGTGCTCGCGACCGCGCAAACATGCTCGGCCTCGATATCATCACCCGCCCGATTGCCGATGCCAGCGACGAACGTTCCGTCCTCGACGAGGCGGGCAGCGATCCCGACGTGACAGGCCTGTTATTCCTGACGGTGGATGACGAACGCATGCTGGCCGCCACCCGCGCCTTCGACAAGCCGGTCGTGCTGATCAATGGCGACGATCCGCATATGCGGCTGTCGAGCGTCACGCCCTGCAACCGTTCCGCCGCACAACTGGCCACCGATCGCCTGCTCGATCTCGGCCACCGCCGCATCCTCTTCCTCATGCGCCCCGGCCGCCGCACCATCGAACGCCGCCAGGAAGGTTTTTGGGATGCGCTGCGCCATCGCGGCATCACCCCGACACCGGACATGACCGTCAGCGTCGACGACTGGCTGCCGGAACTGGCGACACAGGCGATCGCGGACCGTATCGCTCAAAAAGGCCTCGATTTCACCGCCATCCTGACGGCCGGCGACAGCCTTGCGGCCGGCGCGATGATGGCCGTGCAGCAGGCGGGTTACAGAGTGCCGGAGGACGTGTCGGTGATGGGCATGGACGACCTGCCGCAGGCCGCCTTTCTCAATCCACCGCTGACCACCGTGCATATTCCCATGCGCGAAATCGGCATGACGGCGGTCGATCTGCTGCGCGACCTCTGTTCCGGCGTGCCGGCTTTGTCACGCCGCATCGAGCTTGCCTGCCATGTGGTGGAACGGCGATCGGTCAGCGCGCCGGCGGGGATGCGTTAGGTTTGCGGGGCAAACGGTGGCATCCGTCGGAGCATGCCGCAAAGTGGGCAGCGATGCTGCCAATAGAAGACTTACTCCAAAGCTCAACTTTGGGACATGGTTTGCCTCCGACCGAGAGCCATCCACCGATCGCCTTGGCCAACATGCACACGCACATCGAACGCACCTTCCCGATTGCTCGATCCCGCCGATAAGCTGAGCGACTATCGCAGAACAGCCAGGCGCAAGCATGCAACCTTATGTTGCGGGCATGCTGTATTCATACTGGGGTCTAATGAGGAGTTGGTATGCAAATCCACGGAAGCTATTCACAAAACAGCTATTATGGTGCTTCTAAAGCTCAAAAGACGGATGCAAATAGCTCTACAGATTCTTCTAAGAACGATGCCCCTCCATCACTGGAAGACATGCTCGATAACCTGCGGGAAGATCCTTCTGTTGGCGATCGCATTACAGAGAATGATGACGGAACGTATTCATTTGATATGCGCGCCCAAGGATGGTCTGACAAAACGTTCGCAGCGCGTGCAATTGTTACGGAATTGAACGGCTCCAAGCTTACCGAAACGGACGGCGCAATATATCCGTCAGCCTCCGACATGGACCTGTTCAAACAAATGACCGGCTATAACATGTTCATTCTCGGAGGTTTCACAGTTGCCCTCGATGATAACGGTTTCCCGCCATCTGCAGAGGATCAGAAAATGGTCCAACAGGCGATGGATTTCATCAATAACGTGGCATCGCAGCGAGATGCTGGATATCTCGACGGCGAGCTTACATCAGAAAACGTTGGGGACCTTCTAGCCTCTTATAACATTGGTGCAGGGTCGAATTCATTTGTCGATGATCTGCTAGAGGTCTTAGGAAAAGCAAGCCCACAGCAGGCGCTGGCCCAAGAGCAAAAGCCTGTAGATGAACTCCTCAACATGATTTCATTGTGACCCGCCATAAGCGGTTATAGTCTGATCTATCGAGAACGCTTGTGCTTACTACCCGAAGATTATGCGCTTGGCGCACGGACATTGGTAACGCATCGCACTAATGTCCGCAAAGGGCCAGATAGCAAACTTACCCATTCCATAAGCGACCAAAACTTCGCAAAAAGAACATCATCGGAAGAAAAAACCGCTCCGCCTGAAAATATATCCAAGCCAAATCAATCATTTGTAAAATAGTTGCATTTGACTTCGTCCACCCTCCGAAAACCCATGCCTACACTGGTCCCGTTCCATCGCGGATACACCGGGAGGCGTCCCGGCGAGGTGGAGCCGGCGCTGGTGGTGGAGAAAAGACGTAAGTCTCCAGCAGCAGGGTTCGCGGAAACTGGTTCCCCTCCGGCGACACGGGGGAAGTTGTGCGGGCGTCAAAACTCGCATGGCTTCTGAGGCCCGAAAGCGCGCGTCGGACGTGCCTGTGCGGCACACATGATCGCCAGTCGGTTAGCAATTACCGGGATGGCTTTTGCAGAGGAACCCAAGTCGCGGGCATAAACCGCCGAAACGGGGCACGGTGCGTGTCACATAAAAAATTTAAGTAGAGGCACAAACCGTGCCCCGACCGCATGACCCGCAAATCGCGGGAGTTTTTTGAAAACCTCAGATCACCAAGTGAGGACTCTATCCTCTTTCCGGAGCGCCCCATTTGGTCGATGGAAGACGCTAGCCGATTTCGACAAGCACGTCTTCGAGCGCAGCAAGAAACAGATCGGCATTGTCCTGGGCAAACGGCAGCGGCGGGCGGATTTTCAGCACATTGCCTTGGCGGCCCGATGCACTGATCAGCACTCGCCGGTCGCGCAGCGCGTTAACGACCTTCAGTGACAAGGCGCCATCCGGCTTCTTGCTGTCGCGGTCCTTCACGAATTCCAGACCGAGGAACAGGCCCGTGCCCCTGACATCGCCGATCGACGCGAATTTCTCCTGCAGCTTACGCATGCCCGCCAGCATGTAATCGCCGGTCGCCTGCGCATTCTGCATCAGGCCTTCGCTCTCGATCACATCCAGCACGGCAGAAGCGGCGGCAATCGACACATTATTGGCGCCGAACGTGTTGAAATAGCGGATATCCTGACCGAATTTTTCCTGGATATCGGCCTTCATCACGGCGGCCGCAATCGGCATGCCATTGCCCATCGGCTTGCCCATCACCACGATATCAGGGGTAATGTCATGGCGCATAAAACCCCACATATGTGAACCCAGACGTCCGAAACCCGGCTGCACCTCGTCGGCGATATAAAGCACGCCTTCGTCCTGCAGCAGTTTAGCTAAGGGTTGCAGGAAACCGGCTGGATCGGAAAAAATGCCGTCCGTCGAAAAAATGCCATCGGCGATAAAGGCCACCGGCGTGATGCCGCGGCGACGAAAATGCGCGATCGCCTTCGCCACATCGTCCGCCAGCGCCGCACCGACATCGCGGCCTTCGGCGCGATAGGTATCGGGTGCCGGCACGGTCAGCACATGCTGGCCGAGCGGCATGTTGGGGCCGAGCGACGGCGAGATTTCGGCCGCCGCGGTCGTGACGCCGTGATAGGCGTTTTCGGTGATGATGATGCCGGTGCCGCCGGTGTAATACCGCGCCAGACGCAGCGCCAGATCGACCGCCTCGCTGCCGGTGCAGGTATACATGACCCGGTCCAGACCGGCCGGAAACGTCGCCAGCAGCCGTTCGGAATAATCGAGAATCTGCTCGCCGAGATAACGCGTATGCGTGTTGAGTTCCGTCGCCTGCCGCGCGATGGCCTGCGCCACATGCGGGTGGCAATGACCGACCGAGGGCACATTGTTATAGGCATCGAGATAGGCCTCGCCATCCGGCCCATAAAGCCACACACCTTCGGCGCGCGTGACATGCACCGGTGTTTCGTAAAACAGCCGATAGGACGGGCCCAGCAGCGCCTGCCGCCGTTCGATCAGTTTGCGCTCACGCTCCGGCAGGCTGCCGAGCCGGGCGGCATCGAAACCGTTGACCATGGTCGCTGTCGGCTTGCCGGAAACGGGCTTGTTCATCAGGTTCGATCCTTATCGGTTCGCAGCGCGCAATCGATCGATTGCCTGCGCCTGGGGAATGGCATCAAGCCGCGCCAGCTGTTCCCACACGCTGGCACTGCGGATGGTGAAACGCTCGGCATCCTCGGGAAACAACCTTGCCCGCCATTGCGGGATGGCAAGCCGCATCACCAGACGCATCACGGCAGCGGTATAAACGAGATCGATTTCCACATCGGTCAGTGTGCATTCACTGCGATAGCCCCGGATCAGATCGCACATCGCTTCGACCGGATCAGCCTCCGCACCGATCTGATAGGCCGCCGCCACGCCGACATCGAAAAGCACGGGCGCAAACACCATGTCACCAAAATCGATAATGCCGGTAATCTCGTCTGGCCTGTCGGGATCGACCAGAATGTTTTCCATGTTGAAATCGTTATGGATCACCTGTGCCGGTAAAGACGCCATCACCGGCACGATTTCCGTCTCGAAATCGTCGATCGCCTTTTCCAGCCGCGCCCGCTGACCGGCATCTGCAAAGGCCGGCAAGAGATCGCGCATGCCCATTGCATGGCTCATGTCCCAGGTGATGCGGTGGGATGCTGCTTCATGGACAAAGTTCTTGAGCGCCTTCTGCATCCGCCCCAAAAACACGCCGATCTTTTGGCGCTGCAACGGCGAATGCGGTGCCGTGCGCTGCGCCATGCCGGGCACAAACGTCACCATGCGCACGCCACGTTCGCCGCCATCATCGGCGACAAAGCGGAAATCGGCAGCGCCGTCGCTTGTGCGAATGATCCGTTGAACCGGAATGCCTGGGTCCATCGCTTCAACATGCAAAAGCGCCTGGCTGTGCATGGCGGTGACCTTCGGATCCTCGGCCGGGTTGAGAATTTTCAGGAGATAGGCCGTGCCGTCCTCAAGCGTCAGCCGGTAATTGCTGTCCTTTTCGCCCCACAGCCATTGCGCCTTGCCAACGAGGCCATAATGCTCAAGGGCAATCCGTTCCGCCTGTTCCGGCGGCACGGCAACGGCGCCGGTTTCAAGTTCGGCCCCAAGCACACGCGCGGTATTGTTGTTCGTGACGGACATGTGTCCCCCTGTTTTCCGGCCGTTATCTCGGCGGCACGGTCCTTCAAGATCCGGCGGGACCGAACCCGATATCGAACCACATTGTGGAGAGCGCCAAGACGCGCTCCCCGGTCAATGGAAATCAGCCGCGCGTCGCGGCAACGGCATCGAGTGCGCGGCCAAGCGCATCGAACATCTCGTCGATCTGCTCGGCGGTGATGATCAGTGGCGGGCAGAAGCAGATGGCCTCGCCGACCGCACGGGCAATCACGCCCTGCTCTTCAAGTGCTGCGGCAACCGCAATCGCCGCATCGCCGGCCTTGGCGTCATTCCATGGCTTGATTTCGAGCGCGCCGAGAAGGCCGACACCACGCGAGGAATGGGCGAGCGGATGGTTGGCGAGTTCCGCCAGCCGGCCGAGGAATTTTTCCGCCAGCCGCGCGGCATTGCCCTCCAGATCGCGTTCCTGGATGATTTTCAGGTTTTCGAGACCAACGGCGGTCGCGACCGGATGACCGGAGGCGGTAAAACCATGACCAAACACACCGATGCGGTTCGATTCATCGGCAATCGGCTGGTAGAAATGGTCGTTCATCACGATGGCGGAAAGCGGCATGTAGGACGACGAGATCTGTTTGGAGAGCACCAGCACATCCGGTTCGATGCCATAGGTCTCGCAGGCGAACATTTTTCCGGTGCGCCCGAAACCGCAGATCACCTCATCGACGACAAGCAGGATGTCGTGCTTCTTGAGGATCTTTTGGACGCCTTCCCAGTAACCGGCCGGCGGTACCAATACACCACCTGCGCCCATGACCGGCTCACCCCAGAAGGCGGCAATCGTCTCCGGCCCCTCTTTGAGGATCAGGTCCTCGAGATCCTTCAACATGCGCGCCGTGAAATCCGCCTCGCTCTCGCCGGCCTGACCGAAATGCACATAGGACGGGCAGGACGTGTGAACCATGCGGTCGAGCGGCAGATCAAAGCTTTCATGATTGCGTGGCAGGCCGGTGATCGAACCGGCGGCAATCGTCACGCCGTGATAACCCTTGATGCGGCCGATGATCTTTTTCTTGTCCTTTTTGCCGAGTGCATTGGAACGGTACCAGACCATTTTGCAGGCAAGGTCGTTGGCCTCGGAACCGGAGGAGGTGAAATGCACCTTCGACATCGGCACGGGTGCAATTTTGATCAGCATCTCGGCAAGCTCGATCGAGGGGCCGTGCGACTTGTAGGCGAAGGTATGGTAATAGGGCAGCTTTTCCATCTGCGCCTTGGCCACTTCCGCCAGACGCTTTTCACCGAAACCGACCGCCACCGACCAGAGGCCCGCGAGCCCCTCGATATAACGCTTGCCGTTATTGTCGGTGACATAGATGCCATCACCGGATTCGATAACCAGACCACCGGTCTTTTCATATTTCCGGTAATTGACCATGGGGTGCATCTGGTAGGCGATGTCGCGGCCTTCGATGGAATTGGGCATGATGGTCATAAGCTGTTCCTTCGTTCCCTTGTTATTGTTCCCCGGCATTGACTGCCGGGTTCAAGCCGCCGGTGATCAGACGTGCTGGCCACCATTGATGTGGATTTCCGCACCGTTGATATAGGAGGACGTGTCGTTGCAGAGGAAGTAGATGGTCTGCGCCACCTCGCGCGGCGTGCCCAGTCGGTTCATCGGCACCTGCGCACTGACGAGATCCGCCGTACCAGGCGACAGAATGGCCGTATCGATTTCACCCGGTGCGATGGCATTGGCGCGAACGCCCATCGGACCGAATTCATGCGCAAGTTCGCGGGTCAGCGCCGCAAGGCCGGCCTTGGACGCCGCATAGGCAACACCTGCGAACGGATGCACGCGCGAGCCGACGATCGAGGTGACATTGACGATCGAACCCTGAGCTGCCTTCAGTTCCGGCATCAGCGCGCGAGCGAGAAGCGCCGTTGAAATGAGGTTGACGTTGAGCACGCGTGACCATGTGGAGGCATCCGTATCGGCAACACCGAGACGCGAGCCGCTCGGTCCCTTGGGCGAGATACCAGCATTGTTGACCAGCGCCGCGAGCTTTCCCGAAGGCAAGCGCTCCCGAACGATCGCCGCCAAGGCTTCAATGCTATCGATATCCTCAAGGTCAGCCTGAATATGGCTTTCGCGCGCGGACGGCCAACGGCACTCTTCCGAAAAAGGCTGCCGCGAAACTGTCAGGATTCGCCAGCCATGTTCCATAAAGAGCTTCACTGTCGCATGGCCGATACCGCGGCTGGCGCCGGTGAGAAGCATAAACTTGGTGGTCATGGGCACTCCGCAATGCGTGCAGCTTAACTGCGATATGTGCATGCTATCGTGCGGCCCCACCTTCTCAAGACAATTCTTGCCGCAGCCGCGAAGGATTACAATCCAGAAGTGCGCCGAACGTTACAGAACATTCTTTAGGGCGAAATCGAAATACGCGCCCAGCCCAGACAGCGCGAAAAATCATGCTTCCTTAAGGCCTCAAAGGCTACATTCTTAGCAAATTATTATTTCTATATCGGACATAATGGCGTTTTATTGCCACCAATCACGATGGACTTGTCAGAAAGAAATTCTAAACAGTCGGTAGATTTTAGTCGTTGGACCCCTTCCGGCACGCTGCATATCGTTCCCTTAACAACAAGCAAGGCCAAAAGCTGACAAAGGGGAATACCGATATGAAACGCATTTCCACGCATGTCCTTTCCGCTACGCTTTTCGCAGCGACAATGCTGTCGGGAGCTTATGCGAACGCCGCCGATATCACCGTCATGGGGTACCGCGGTCCGTTCGAAGACAATTACAAGAAGGCCGTCATCGAGCCCTTCATGAAAGCCCACCCCGACATCAAGGTGAATTATTACGGCGTCCAGAACGCCGCCACCTCGCTCGGCAACATGCGCGCCCAGCGTGATGCGCCGCAGGTCAATGCCGTGATCTACGACCTCTCGGTTGCCAAGATCGCCAAGGAGGAAGGCCTCGTTGCAGAACTCGATACATCCAAGCTTTCCAACTATGCCGACGTGTCCGATATCGGCAAGGATCTGGGTGGCGCCGCCATTCCGCTCACCTACGACACGCTGACCCTGATCTACAATTCCAAGGCATTCCCGACGGCGCCGACCAGCTGGGAAACGCTCTGGGACAAGGCGCAGGATGGCAAGGTCGTGCTGCCGGCACAGGGCGGCGGCGATATTCAGGCAATCCTGCTGACAATCATTTCCAACCGCCTTGCCGGTGAGCAGGATTACAAGGACACGATCGATCCGGGCGTCGACAAGCTGGTGGAACTGGCGCCGCGCGTACAGACCTGGGAGCCGAAGCCGGACGCCTATACGCTGGTGGCCAATGGCACCGCCAATGTCTCGATCGGCTGGAACGCCCGCTCGCAGTTCTATTTCGACCAGACGGAAGGCAGGCTCGGTTCCGTCGGCCCGGCCGAAGGCACCGCGTCGCAGATCAACGTCGTTAGCGCCATCGAAAAGGCATCGGAGCCTGACGCGACGCAGACCTTCATCAACTACGCGATCGGCCCGGAAGCACAGGCAGCCTTTGCCAAGGCGATGTTCTACGCACCGGTGAACAGCAAGACTCAGGTTGATGAAGCCACCGCCAAGCGCATCCCGATGATGGACCCGGCCCAGCGCGAAAAGCTGATCGCCGTCGACTGGATGACGATCGGCGACATGCGCGACGATATCCTGCAGCCCTGGCGCCGCAAGATCATCCCGGCCGGACGCTAAGTTACGCTCCGGGCCGCAAACGGCCCGGACTCCGTCCTCTTCCAGAAAAGACCCTGCGGCACGCGTCCCAACGCGTGATCGAGCACCCACGCCATCGTGACGGGACTTTGGTCCCGTTGCCCTCGACGACCTCAAATCCGCACATGGTGACGACATGCAAACCCAGGAACTGCGCCAGGACCCTCTGGCCGCCGAAACCAATGCCGGCGATCAGGCCTTTCTCAAGCTCAAGGGCATAACCAAGCGCTACGGCGTCGATTACATGGCCGTCGATGATCTCGATATCGACGTGCCCAAGGGCAAGCTGCTCGGCCTGCTTGGCCCTTCCGGCTGCGGCAAAACCACGACGCTGCGCATGATCGCCGGCCTTCTGGACATCACCAAGGGCAAGATCACCATCGACGGCGACGACATTTCCCACAAACCGCCGCACAAGCGCGATATCGGCCTCGTTTTCCAGAACTACGCGCTGTTTCCGCATATGACGGTGGCGCAGAACGTGGCTTTCGGCCTTGAAATGCGTGGCGTTGGCCGCACCGAGGCGCGTGACCGCGTCGAGGAAGCGCTCGAAATGGTGCGTCTGCCCGGTTACGGCGACCGCAAGCCCAAGGAAATGTCCGGCGGCCAGCAGCAGCGTGTGGCGCTGGCCCGCGCGCTTGTCATCCGTCCGCGCCTTCTCCTCCTCGACGAACCACTGTCCAACCTCGACGCCAAACTGCGCGACGACATGCGCATCGAAATCCGCGAAATCCAGCAGCGCCTGCAGATCACCACCGTTTTCGTGACCCACGACCAGGTGGAAGCATTGACCATGTGCGATCTCGTCGGCGTCATGCACAAGGGCAAGCTTGCCCAGCTCGGCACGCCGGAAGATATCTATGAGCGCCCGGCCGATCTGTTCGTCGCCGATTTCGTCGGTCGCACCAATGTCCTCGATTGCGAGATCGAGGCGCTCGACCGGGTGCGCATCGGCGCGTCGGTTTATCCCTGCAATACGCGCGGCCTCACCTCCGGCAAGGCAAAGGCTGCCATCCGTCCGCACCGCATCAGCCTGACGCCGAGCCGCGACCGCTCGCTCGTCAGCATGGCCACCAACGCCGCACAGGGCAAAGTAACGCGCGTCACCTATATCGGCGACGTCGTGCAATACGACATCGATATCGGCGGCAACACGCTGACCACCGAAGTGCACACCGCCAGCGCGGGCCACAGTTTCCAGAGCGGCGAAAAGCTTCTCTGTGAGTGGAAACCGCAGGACATGCAGGTTTTCGGCCAAGGTTCAGGGAGCTGATCCATGGCAGCGATCACCTCATCCGTCCCACTTGCCGAAGCCCCCGCCCGCCGGAAAAACTTTCCTTTCCTGCTGATCGCGCTGCTTCTGCCCATGGCGATCATCAATTTTGTCGCCTTCGTCCTGCCGGTCATCCGGCTCGGCATGATTTCCTTCATCGAAAGCCGCAGCGGCGGCGTGTTGACCAACAATTACACGCTGGAAAACTACGTCGATTTTTTCACCGACAGTTTCAGCTTCGAACTGGTCTCCAACTCACTGATCCTGGGTTTCGGCGTCACGCTGATCACGCTCTGCTGCGCCTATCCGATCGCGCTTTTCCTGCACCGGGTTTCGCCGAAATGGCGCAACATGCTGTTTGTCATCACCGTCTCGCCGCTTCTGGTCAGCAGCGTGGTGCGCACCTATGGCTGGATGGTCATTCTCGGTGATCAGGGCGTGGTCAACGGCATCCTGATGTCATCAGGCGTCATCGACAGCCCGTTGCGCCTGACCAACAACACGCTCGGCGTCTTCATCGGCATGGTGGAAGTGCTGATCCCGTATATGGCGCTGTCTTTGATCGCCGGCTTCGGCCGTCTCGAAAACGTCTATGAGGAAGCCGCCGCCTCGCTCGGCGCCAACCGCTGGACCCGCTTTCGCCGCGTCATCCTGCCCCTGACCGCCCCCGGCATCGCGCTTGGTTGCCTGCTCTGCTTCGTGCTCTCCATCAGCTCGTTCATCACGCCAAAACTGCTCGGCGGCGGACGTGTCTTCCTGCTCGCGACCGAGATCTACGACCAGGCCGTCATCCAACTGGAATGGCCGACGGCTGCGGCAATCTCCGTCATCGTGCTCATCATCTTCGGCCTTGCACTCGCGGTCTACTCCCGCGTCGTCAAGCGCTTCGATTAAGGAGGAACCTGACATGATCGGCCAACTGACCCTTCCGTTCAGGCTCCTTGTCGCCTGCATCTATCTCTTCCTGCTCGCACCCATCCTGATCGTACTGCCTTTGTCCTTCAGCAATGACAGCTACATCACCTTCCCACCGGAAAGTTGGGGCCTTCGCTGGTACGCCGCGATGTTTTCCCACGCCGGTTTTGCCCAGGCGCTGTGGATCAGCTTTGTCATCGCCATCACGGTGACGATCCTCGGCCTTGCCGCCGGTGTGCCTGCCGCTTTCGCCATCCGCCGCCGCAAGTTCATCGGTCGCGAGTTTTTGCTAAACCTGTTCACCGCCCCTCTCCTCCTGCCCTCGATCGTGCTTGGCCTCGCCATTCTTCTGGTCTTCGTGCAGGCCCGCCTGCTCGGCACTTATACGGGTCTGATCATCGCCCACCTGATCATCACCACGCCTTACGTGATCCGCATCATGCTGACGGCGTTTTCGACGATCCCGCCATCGGTGGAGGATGCGGCCACCATGCTCGGCGCCTCGCCCTTCACGGTGGTCCGCCGCATCACCCTGCCGCTGATGATGCCGGGTTTCATCGCCAGCGCTGCCCTCTCCTTCCTTCTGTCCTTCGACGAGGTGGTGATCTCGCTGTTCATCACGGGTCCGCGCCTGCGCACCCTGCCGGTCGAAATTTTTGACTACGTCGAAAGCCAGACCGACCCGATGACGGCTGCCGTATCCGTTGTCCTCGTCGCCGCCACCCTTGCCATCATCTTCCTCATCGAACGCACGCTCGGTCTCTCCAGGACCATGGGCAAATAACTGAAATTGCAATGGAGACTACTGAAATGGACAATATCGCGCTCTGGATGTCGCAACCGCATTTCGGCTTTCTGGAAATCGCAAAGACCTGCGGCGTCAGCCAGCTCGTCATCGAGCTTGAGCACGGCACGTTCGACCTCGCCACGCTCGACCAGTTCCTGGCCTTTTCCAAGTCGCTCGGTATTCCCGCGCTCACCAAGGTGATCGCACCGACCACCGAAGCCATCCAGCAGGCCCTCGACTTCGGTTCGGACGGCGTCATCCTGCCGCATATTCTCGGCGTCGATCACGCCCGCGAAGTGACGAAGGCGGCCAAATACCCGCTGCTCGGCATCCGTTCTTATGCCGGTGGCCGCGTGTTCGGTTACGCCCGCCCGTCTTCCGATGCCTTCGAGAAGGAAAACAAGCGCACAAAATGCTACGCGATGATCGAGACGGCCGAGAGCCTTGCCGATGTCGAAAAGATCATCGCCCTCGATACGGTCGATGGCCTCTTCCCCGGCCCGTCCGATCTGGCACTCGCCTGCGGCCGTGGCGCTTATGCCTTCAACGACGAAGACCGTCGCGACCTTTCCCGCATCGCCAAGGCCGCCCGTGACGCCGGCAAGAAGTGGATCATGCCGGCCTGGACACCAGCCGAGCGCACATTCGCACTGGAGGAAGGCGCCGAAATGCTGGTCGTCGCCACCCAGAACATGGCGCTGCGCGCCGGCATCATGTCCACCATCAACGCACTCAAGCAGGAAAAGATCGTCGCCTGAGCGACATCGCAATTTGGAGGAATTCCCATGAAAATCAGCCTGATCCAGACCAATCCCCAGCAGGACCGCGACGCCAACCTGAAGATCACCCGCGACCTGATGACGGAAGCGCTGAAAAACGACCAGCCGGACCTGATCGTCCTGCCGGAATATTTTGAAGTTTACGGCACCACGACCGAAGAAAAGCTGGCTTTGGCCGAACCGGCCGGTGGCGCGGCCTACAAGATGGCGCAGGATTTTGCCCGCGAGAACAAGGTGTTTGTCCATGCCGGCACGATCATGGAAAAGGTCGAGGGCGAAAACCGCATCTATAACACCTCCTTCGTTTTCGACCGCGAAGGCAAGGAAGTTGCCGCCTATCGCAAGATCCACATGTTCGACATCGTCGCACCGGATGGCACGGCTTACAAGGAATCCGCCACCGTCAAGCCGGGTGAGGACGTCGTGACCTACGAGATCGACGGCATGAAGGTCGGTTGCGCCATCTGCTACGATATCCGTTTCTTCGAACTGTTCCTGCAGCTCGAAAAGGCCGGTTGCGACGTCATCGTGCTGCCTGCCGCCTTCACGCTTCAGACCGGCAAGGACCATTGGGAAGTGCTGGCCCGCGCCCGCGCCATCGAAACCCAGACCTACTTTGTCGCCTGCGGCCAGACCGGCAGCGTCACCGTCAATGGTGAAAAGCGCGCCTGCTACGGCCATTCGCTGGTCTGCGACCCGTGGGGCCACACGATCGCCCGCGCTTCCGATCCGGTCGGTTATGTCACCGCCCGCATCGACGCCAAGGAAATCAAGCGCGTGCGCAACCTCATCCCGATGACGCAGCATCGTCGCATCGCCTGCGCGTAACAAGGAGATCTTGACCATGTACGTCATCAAGGACATGCCCGAGCAGATCCCACAGGAAGATCTCGATCTTCTCTCCGGCGTCGAGACGGCAACCGTCGGCCACTGGCGTCTGTTCGGTTTCATGGACCGGCAGATCCAGCCGCTGCTTCCCGGCCGCCGTGTTGTCGGCACCGCCGTGACGCTGGCCATCGCCGGCCCGGACTCGACGCTCCTGCACCACGCCACCGGCCAGCTTCGACCGGGCGACATCCTCGTCGTCGACCGTCTGGGCGATGACAAATACGCGTGCTGGGGCGGTGGTGTCACCGTTGCAGCAAAAGCATCCGGCGCGGTTGCAGGCATTGTCGACGGCCCCTGCACGGACCTCACGGAAATCCAGGATTCGGATTTCCCGATGTGGTCGCGTGGCCTCTCGCCGATCACCACGCGGCTCTACGATCTCGGTGGTGGCTTCAACATCCCGGTCAGCTGCGGCGGTGCCGTGGTCATGCCGGGCGATGCCATCCTTGCCGACGAAAGCGGCGTGCTGGTCATCCCGCGTGACGAAGTGCGAGCCGTTTCCGAGGAGGCCCTCAAGCGGCAGGAAACCGGCAAGAAGCGCGAGGCCAGCGTGCGCGACAAGGTGCAGAAACTCGGCGACATGACGGGCGCCACCGCCAAGGTTCTGGCCAAGCTCGCCTGAACTTGACAATCGAGGTCCGGGCTCACGCCCGGACCTTATTTTGCGATGAAACAGCAAACTCAACCGGCCCGACATTGCCATCTCACCCTCACGGTGTAACGTGGCGATCGGGAACATAGTCTGTGAAAAACAGCAGCTTACGACAATCTGGACGCGAATAATGCGCATGATCGGTCGACAAAACGGTGAGGCGCGTTCACGCGATGAATATTCGTTTCCTTGAAACAGTGGTCTGGCTTGCGGAGCTACGCAGCTTTCGGGTGACAGCCGACCGCATGAACATCACCCCGGCCGCCATTTCCAACCGCATTTCGGCGATCGAACAGGAACTCGGCATCCGTCTTTTCGAGCGCGATACACGCGATGTGCATCTGACACGCGAAGGTCGCTCCTTCGTGTCCGGCGCGCGCGATATCATCGCCCGCTACAATCGTCTGGTCAGCGATGTTGCACCACCCGAAACCGTGGAAGGCACGGTGCGCATCGGGCTTGTGCCTTCGATGGCGCTGGCCATTCTTCCCGGCATCATGGAAACCTTGAGACAACGGTTTCCTCGGGTGCGCGTAGCGGTCACTACCGATGCCTCGCAGACCATTCTCTCCAAGCTGGAAAAACGAGAGATCGATATCATCCTTGGTTTTCATGGTCCCAATGTCGAAAAGTACCGGATCGTCGATCTCTGTACGCTCGGCATGTTCTGGATCGCCAACAGCGCCTTTCCCTCCGACGAGGAGGCGATGACCCGCGCCGACCTGATGCTGAACCCGATCATTTCGTATGAAGTGGGCACACAGGCCTATAAACGCATGGTCGAATATCTGCCGACCAATTCGCTCGGACAGGGCGTGGTGCATTATTCCAACTCGCTGGCGACGACGATCAGCATGGTTGCCGCCGGCATCGGCATCGCCGTTCTGCCGCCGATCGTCATCCAGAACGAGCTGCGGCTCGGCACGCTGAAAGTGCTGAACGTCCGCCACCCCTTTCCAGCCACCGACTATTTTGCCGTCTATCTCGATAATCCGTCGTCGCGGCTCGCGCCTTTGATTGCCTCGATCGCATCCGACGTGTCTGCCGAATTCTGTTCCCTCTACGACAACGCGCTCGCCGTTCACCGGTGAGTTCCATCAAGGAGAATTTCATGGCTCATGAACTGAAAACCGTCGCCACCCCGACCCCAGCTATTCTGCGAAACCTCCTCCTCGAGAGCAATGAAATCCGCGAGGCGCGTATCGATCTCGCCGCCTCCTTCCGAATGGCCGCGAAATTGGGTTTACAGGAAGGTATCTGCAACCATTTTTCCGCCATGGTTCCGGGCCGCGAGGACCTTTTTCTGGTAAACCCCTATGGCTGGGCCTTTGCTGAAATCACCGCCTCGCAGCTTCTGGTCTGCGATTTCAACGGCAATGTCATCGCCGGCAGCGGCAAGCCCGAGGCGACCGCCTTCTACATCCACGCCCAGCTTCACAAGACCCTGCCACGCGCCACCGCCGCCTTCCACACCCATATGCCCTATGCGACCGCGCTTTCCATGCTGGAGGGCGAACCGCTGGTCTGGGCCGGGCAGACGGCGCTGAAATTTTATGGCCGCACGGCAATCGACGAAAACTATAACGGTCTGGCACTAGATGACAGTGAAGGCCTGCGTATCGCGCGCGCCATGGGAGATGCGGATATCGTCTTCCTGAAAAACCACGGCGTCATGGTGCTCGGCCCGACCATCGCCGAAGCCTATGACGATCTCTATTATCTGGAGCGCGCGGCCGAAGTGCAGCTTCTTGCCATGTCCACCGGCCGCGAACTCAAAGCCGTACCAGCTGATATCGCTCAGAAAACCTATCTGGAAATGCGTGAGGGCGACCCGGAAAGTGCACGCCTGCACATGGAAAGCATTCGCCGGCAGCTGATGCGCACCGAACCGGAATTTGCCGATTGAAATCTGTGCTTGGCGTGACGGTTGATCAGACGGTCACTCTCGCGCCAGTCTCTGCTGCGTGCAGGATTGCGGCGATCAAACGATGCGCCTTCAATGCGTCTTCGCCGGAGGCTACCGGCTCGCGATTGTCACGCAAAGCAGACAGAAAGGCTTGATGCAGAGCGAGATGATTGTGGTGTGAAAATGCCATCGGGTCCGCACCCGTGCCGCCGCCAGCAGCATTATCGGTCAGCTCGATCCTGCGCCCGTCCATCAGCGCAATCGTCCCGCCATCGCTGTCCAGCCGCGCTGAACCTTTCGTACCCAGAATTTCGATCTCGTCCGGATATCCCGGATAGGCCGAGGTGGTGGCGCTGAGCGAACCGATCGCACCGTTTTCAAAGCGCATGACGGCATGCACAAGATCCTCGGTTTCCATGCGATGGACCGCACTCGTAACCGCAAACCCGGCAATCTCCGTTGGCAGGCCCGCCAGCGTGATCATCTGGTCGATCGTGTGGATCGCCTGCGTCAGCAACACGCCGCCGCCATCACGGGCGATCGTGCCACGTCCAGGTTCATCGTAATAACTTTGGGGCCGCCAGTTGCTGAGACGCATGGAAACGGAAACGATCTCGCCCAGTTCGCCTTCAGCCAAACGCCGGGCCGTCTCGGCAAAGGTGTTGCGGAAACGACGCTGAAATACAACGCCGAACTTTATATTTGCCTGGGCGGCGACATCGACAATCTGTTGAGACCGCTCCAGCGTCACGTCGAGCGGTTTTTCCAGCAGCACATGCTTGCCGGCATCCGCTGCCCTCTGCACCAGTTCCAGATGTGTATTTGGCGGCGTGAGAATGATGACATAGTCGATCGACGCATCGTTGAAAATCACATCGACGCTGGCCACAACCGGAAAGCCGAACAGTTCTGCGAAGGCGCTGCGCCGATCCGCGCTCGGGCTGAACGCCGCCACGACATCGACCTCTTCCTTGAGGTCTATCAGGCTTTGCGCATGTTGTGGCGACGCCATGCCAAGACCGATGATGCCGGTGCGCAGTGGGGTGAAAACGGTCACGGCAACCCTCCCTGTCGTCGTTTCAGTCGAGGCTTACAATACCGACACGACAGAGGCCATGCGACCAAAAACTCATCATACATCTGATACTTTTTGGTATGTTGACATGATCAATGTTGCCTTCTACCAATTGGGTTCAACCGTAGGAGGAACGGCTGAAACAATCCATTGCTGATGCGTAAGTGCTTTGCGACGGGAACGTCGTGACGGTGGCTAGCCCTGTGATTTTTGTGGGAGCAACTGCGGACGCCTGTCCGCGATCTGGGAGGACAAAATGTTGCATATGACCAAACTGCTGTCCGGCGTCGCAATCGCGTCGCTGCTGATGTTGGGGACGGCTGCGGCGCAGACCGTGCTGAAATCATCCGACACCCATCCGGATGGTTATCCGACCGTCGAGGGTGTCAAATATTTCGGCGAACTGATCAAGGAACGCACCGCCGGCCGTTATTCCGTCGAGGTCTATCACTCGGCACAGCTGGGCGAAGAGAAGGACACGATTGAACAGGTTCGCTCCGGCGTGATCGAGCTCAACCGCGTGTCCATGGCGCCATTCAACGGCACGGTGAAGGAAACCATCGTTCCGGCTCTGCCCTATATCTTCCGCTCGGAAGAGCATATGCACACCGTGATGGACGGCCCGATCGGCGACCAGATCAAGGCCGCTTTCGAGCCGGCAGGCCTTGTGGCGCTTGCCTTTTATGACGCCGGTTCGCGCTCCTTCTACAACTCGAAAAAGCCCATCAAGACCGTGGCCGACATGAAGGGCCTGAAATTCCGCGTCATCCAGTCCGACATCTTTGTCGACATGACCGCCGCGCTCGGCGCCAATGCCACTCCGATGCCATACGGCGAGGTCTACTCCTCGGTTGAAACCGGCGTCATCGACGGCGCGGAAAACAATTATCCGAGCTACGACACCGCCAAGCATTTCGAAGTCGCCAAATATTTTTCCGAGGATCAGCACACGATCCTGCCGGAAGTGTTTGTCATGAACAAAGCGGCCTTCGACAAGCTCACGCCGGAAGATCAGGCACTGTTCAAGCAGGCGGCCAAGGACAGCGTCGCCAAGCAGCGCGAACTTTGGGCCAAGAAGACGGATGAATCGCGAGCGATCGTCGAAAAGGCCGGAGCACAGATCAACGAGGTCGAAAAGCAGGGCTTTATCGACGCGATGAAGCCGGTCTACGACAAGCACGTCAAGGATGACGTCCTGAAAAAGCTGGTCGCAGACGTACAGGCCACCAAGTAATTTTTGCCCCCACCCCGCTGTCATGACGGGGTGGGCTCACCGTTTTCGCAAAACGCTATCCCGGACTTTCGTCCAACCCTTCCGCATGCCGGAAAGGTCAGGAGACGCTTACCCATGTCTGCGCATCTCAAGACAGGATTGCCCATCCTTTCGAAGCTCAACACGCTGGTGCTCTATCTTGCCGGCATCGGACTCGTCGTGATGACGGCCATTGTCGCATGGCAGGTTTTCTGCCGATACGTTCTCAACGATTCACCCAGCTGGACGGAAGCCGGCGCGGTGATCCTGATGAGCTGGTTCATCTTCTTAGGCGCCGCCGTCGGCGTGCGCGAAAACAATCACATGGGTTTCGACGTGCTGCTCTACGTGCTTCCGCCAGCGGGCAAGAAGTGGCTGCGGATGATTTCCGACCTCGTCATCCTCGCCTTCGGCATCGGCATGGTCTGGTATGGGGGCAAGCTGATCAGCCTCACGGCCGCCACCACCATGCCGGCACTCGGCATATCCGGCGCATGGGACTACGTGCCCATCGTCGGCGGCGGCGTGCTGATCACCCTGTTTGCGCTGGAGCGTGTGGTTGCCCGCGCGCTCGGCGCGCCGGTGGATGAGGCGCTGGACGAAATGGCGCCGACCGAAATCGCGGTCGAACTGGAAAATATCGAAGATGTTCGCAAAGACGCGGCCCGGCTGAACCTGCCCGGCTCGGCGAAGGGGGAATGATAGAATGGAACTCTGGATCCTCTTCGGCTCTTTCACGCTACTGATGCTGATCGGTACGCCGATCGCATTTTGCCTCGGCATTTCCAGTCTCGCGACCGTCGTTTATATGGGCCTGCCGCCGCTGGTCGTGTTCCAGCGCATGAATTCCGGCATGAGCGTGTTTTCCATGCTCGCCATTCCCTTCTTTATCTATTCCGGTGACCTGATGGTGCGCGGCGGCATTGCCGGGCGCATCGTCGCCTTCGCGGCCTCGATCGTCGGGCATCTGCGCGGCGGGCTTGGCCAGGTGAATATCGTCACCTCGACGCTGTTCGGCGGCATTTCCGGCTCGGCCGTCGCTGAAGCCGCGGCCGTTGGCGGGTTGATGATCCCGCAGATGAAGGCGCGTGGTTATGGCGCCGACTATGCCGTCAACGTCACCTCGATGGCGGCGCTGATCGCGCTTCTCCTTCCTCCGTCGCACAACATGATCATCTACTCAATCTCGGCCGGCGGCAAGATTTCCATCGCCGACCTGTTTACCGCCGGCGTCATTCCGGGCCTGCTGTTTGCCGCCGTGCTGATGGTGACAGCCTATATCGTCGCAGCCAAGCGCGGGTATCCGACCGAGCCCTTTCCGGGCTTGATGGTGGCATTGCATCTTCTCGCCGTCGCCATTCCCGGCCTGTTGTTGATCGCCATCATCTTTGGCGGCGTGCGCTCCGGTATATTCACCGCCACCGAGAGCTCCTGCATCGCCGTCATCTATGCGTTGCTGATCACGACCTTTGTCTATCGCCAGCTGACCTGGAAGGACTTTGTGCATGCCACGATGGGCGCCGTGCGCACCACCGCCATGGTCCTGCTGATCATCGGTTGCGCCGCCTCGTTTTCGTGGCTGATGGCCTTCCTGCGCGTACCTGCAACGCTTGTCATGTGGATGCAAACGCTGTCCGACAACCCGATCATGATCCTGCTTCTGCTGAACGTCATCATGCTGGTGCTGGGCACGTTCATGGACATGGGACCGACCATCATCATCACCACCCCGATCTTCCTGCCGATTGCTGTCGCCTATGGCATCGATCCGGTGCATTTCGGCGTGATCATGATTTTGAACTACGGCATCGGCCTCAACACACCACCGGTGGGAGGTGTGCAGTTCGTCGCCTGCGCGGTCGGAAAGATATCCGTGTGGGAAGCCATGCGCTCGATCTGGCCCTTCTATGGTGCCGGTCTCGTCGTGCTCATGCTGGTGACGTACGTTCCCGCCTTGTCACTCTGGCTGCCGAGCGTCTTCCGATAGGGAGTAGGACATGCGTGCCAACCCTGCCGACATGCGCGTGGAAAGAAGACCAAAACTCTTCGAAAATGTTGCGCAGCAATTGCGCGCGCAAATTCTCGCCGGCGATTATCCCGTCGGCGAGAAACTGCCGACGGAAACCCGCATGACGGAGCTTTTTGGCGTCAGCCGCACCGTCGTGCGCGAGGCAGTGGCAGCACTTGCTGCAGACAGCATGGTGGAAGTGCGCCACGGTGCAGGTGTTTTCGTCATCGACAATCCGACGCTGAAGATCAGCGCGATCACGGCCGATATGGGCAACCGCATCAGCCGCGCGGTCAACGTGCTGGAAGTGCGGATGGGCATCGAGATCGAAAGCGCCGGTCTCGCCGCCCAACGCCGCAGCCCTTCGCAGGAAGCGCGCATCCAGGAAGCATTTTTCGAGTTCGAAGCGCTGCTGAAACGGGGCGAGCCGACCGGCAAGGCGGATTTTGCCTTTCACCGCGAGATCGCCGCGGCCACCAACAACGAGTTTTACGTCGAAATCCTCGACGCGCTGGGCGACCGCACCATTCCCTGCGACCGCAGTTCGCCATGGTATTCGGTAGAGGTTCTGTCATCCGATTATCTGAGCGGCCTGCAACGCGAGCACCTGCGCATATTGCAGGCGATTTCCGCCGGCGATGCCGATGCCGCCCGCGATGCAATGCGGGCGCATCTGGTTGCCGCAAAAGACCGCTATCGCCAGCGGCTATCGGGGCAGCAGGCGAATTACTCTCAAAATCACCTGGAGGCGGCGCCTAAGCCTGCTTTCTGAAAGCCCCGTCAGGCGCTCGGCGGCCCCACAAAACGCAAGGCTGCCCAGGTGCCTGCTCCGGCAGCAAGGGCCGACAGGAATGTGCCCCAGATCAGATCGGCGACAGTCAGCGACGTCGACCAGTTTTTCAGCGTCGCTTGATTGGTCAGATCATAGGTGGCGTAGGCAATGAAGCCGAGAACCGCGCCGTGGATGACTCCCGTCCACACCGATTGCGCCATCAGACCCGGGCGGATTGCCAGAAAGGTCAGGCCGGCGATAAAGAGCACATAAAAGACGATCGCCGGCGCAAGGCGGAATTTCGGCGCCAGCATGTCTCCCATGAACGGCCGATAGAGACGATCCGCCATCGTGCTCAGCCAGACGGAATCGACGACCAGAAAGACAATCGCCGCAACGATATAAGCGGTGGCATAGGTTTTCATGGTTTGCTCCTCGTAATCACTGCTTTGCGGTATCGACGATCCTCGTCCACTCGACGCTTCTGCAGATAAGCCCGGCGACGACGCAGCCTCTCGTGGTCATCTTGTTGCCGTCTATCGTCATCGTAAGCTTGTAGGTCATGTCCCGCTGCGGATCGAAAGCGCTGCCGGAATAGCTGCCACTTGCACCACGCGCGATCGTCATCACCAGCTTGTCGCCCTTTTTCTCCTTAGGCGTGCCAGGCTTGATCCACGTGTTGATAGCACAGATATCCGCGCCGCAAGGCTCGATCTTGACCCGGGCATTTCCATCGCCGCGTGCCCATTGACCATCATAGTCGGCAGCCTCTGCCCCGCCCGCAAAACCGGCCATCAGAAGCGCTGAGATCATCATCGTTTTTCTCATCCCGGCTATCCTCAGACCAAATTCAAGCGTGTTCGACTGTATATAGACCGACATCGATGCTTCCTTCCTCGAAGCCAGCCTCGCAGTAGCAGAGATAATAGTGCCAGAGGCGCCGGAAGCGCTCATCGAAACCCTGTGCAGCAATCGCCGGCCAGCGGGCGTGAAAACGAATGCGCCATTCCAGCAAGGTTCGGGCATAGGATTTGCCAAAATGCTCGACTTCGCGAAGTCGCAGGCCTGCGTTGGAGGCTGCTTTCTCGAAGGCAGCATCTGAAGGCAGGAAGCCGCCCGGAAACACATATTTCTGGATGAAATCGGCCTTGCCACGATAGGCATCATACCGCGCCGGCTCGATCGAGATGATCTGCAGGACGGCTCGGCCACCTGATTTCAGGCAGCGTTTCAACGTTTCGAAATAACCCGGCCAATATCCCTCTCCAACCGCCTCGAACATTTCGATCGATACGATCCGGTCGAATTGCCCTCTGACGTCGCGGTAGTCCTGCAGGCGCAAATCGACCTGCCCGGACATGCCATTTGCAGCAACGACGTCCTTCGCCCAAGCCAGCTGCGATGGAGAAAGAGTCAGACCCACGACATGGGCATTGGACCGTTTGGCAAGATCGACAGCAAGCGCACCCCAGCCGCAGCCGATTTCCAGCACGCTTTCTCCGCCTTCGAGATCAAGCTTTTCGCGGATGCGATCTAGCTTTCTGGCTTGAGAGGTTTCGAGCGTCGTTGTGTCCTCGTCAAATATGCCCGAGGAATAGAGCATCGAAGGATCAAGCCATTCCTTGTAAAAATCATTACCGAGATCGTAATGCGCCTCGATATTGCGCCGGCTGCCACGCTTGGTGTTGGCATTCAGCAGATGGCCGATGCGATTGACGAGGCGCATCATGGCATGACCGTCGATAGCCGGTGCCAGAGCCTTACCATTGCGTGCCGCCAGACGGATCAGCGCCGTCAGGTCCGTTGTGGTCCAGTCACCATCGATAAAACCTTCCGCGAAACCGATGTCGCCGGCCGTAACAAGTCTTCTCAGCGCACGCCAGCGGCGCATCACAATGACAGCTTCAGGGCCAGGTTCCGGTCCAATCTGCTCAATCATGGCTCCCGAAGGCAGAACTACCTTCAGGTGACCAAAGTGGAGATTGCGGATCAGCCTTTCCGTCACGCGTGCACCAAAGCCGCGTTTTTCAGACCGTGCCGGCGCGGCAAACATCATCTCGGAGAAATCTTCAGACTGGCTCATTCACTTCGACCTTACTGGATGATGAATTGCGGCTTGAGGCAGGGGCCTGAACATAGGAGACCGGCCTGTCTGGCGGATCGGGGCGAACGCGCAGCCGCACACCCTTCACCCAGATTTTCAACGCTTCCCAATGGATGCCGCCGACCACACGCAGTGTCAGGAATGGGATGGCAAAAAATGCTTTCAGCAGCGCCGCATCTGTAAGCTCGGTTCGTCTGGCCAGATGCCGGGCGGTCAGTACCGGACCTTGCGCATCAAAAGTCTCGATACGGATGGAGAGTTTTTCCTGCGGTGGGGAGACGCGAAACGTATAGCGAAGGTCCATATCCATGAACGGCGACACATAAAACGCCTTGTCACAGTGCTGGACGATCTCGCCACCCGCGCTGCCTTTGACCGGGATCATATAGCCGTGACGCTGGCCGAACGTATTGTCGACTTCCCAGAGGATGGCACTCAAGCCGCCATCGCGGCGATAGCAGAAGAACACGCTCAGCGGATTGAAGGCCCAACCCAGCAGCCGTGGCATGGTCAGAAGTTGAATGCGCCCGCCGTCGGGCTGCAAACCCGCGGCCTGCATGGCACGCTCGACCTGCGCCTTGAGATCTGAGCCGGAGCGATCACCACGATCCCTGCGGTAGAAAGAAAAGAGATTGAACCTATCGACCGAAAACAATTTCAGTTTTTGATCAAGCACATCGAGCTCATCAAGGTCGAGCAGCAGCGAATAGATGCGATAGGCGAGCCGATGTTCTTTCGGCTTCAGCCGCGCATGGGTGACGTGGCCGGGAAAAAGCGCCGATTTCAAACCGTTGCTCATGCCGGCACCTCGGAAAGCGGTTGGCGCAGAGGTCTGGTTACCGGCTTACGGACGATGCGCTCGCTCTCGTTTTCCACCTGCCACGGGCGCCTGACGCCGCCGAGATCTTCCGCCACAGCCAATCCGGCCTGAATACCATCCTCATGGAAACCGGAGCCGAAATGCGCGCCGCAGAACCACGTGTTGCGCACGCCCTGCAGCGACCAGATGTCCTGCTGCGCCCTATCTGTCTCAAGGTCGAAGATCGGATGTTCGTAAACCTCACGGCGGATCACGGTATCTTCGCGCGGCTGCTGGCCCGGGTTGAGTGTCACGAAGACAGGCGACGCAGAACCAAGCGGCTGCAGCCTGTTCATCCAGTAGGTGATCGACGGCTGCCGGACGATATCATCCTGTTTGCTGCTTGTATCCGCGACGTAATTCCAGCTAGACCAGGCAGCGCGCCGCTTCGGCATCAGACTGATATCGCTGTGCAGAACCGCTTCGTTGCGGGAATATCGGAAGGCCCCCAGAATGCGCTTCTCGCGTTCGCTGGCATCTGACAACATACGCAGCGCCTGATCTGCGTGTGTTGCAATCACGACGTCATCGAACACGTGCTGTTCGCCATGCGCGTCGCGGATTTCAACGTCTCCATCCCGTCGAGTGATCTCTACCACAGGCGTGGACAGACGAATGTGATCGGCGAAACGTTTTGTCAGTCTTTTCACATATTCGCGACTGCCGCCCCTCACGGTTCGCCAGACCGGGCGATCCCAGAGTTCGAGCAGGCCATGGTTACGGCAGAAGCGCACAAAACTGGCGGCCGGATATTCCCCCACTTTCACGGCAGGCGTGGACCAGATGGCAGCCGCCATCGGATAAAGATGGTCCTCACGAAAACCATGACCATAACCATTGCGATCCAGATATTCGCCGAGCGACATACCGGTCATCATTTCGAGATCGCGCGGTGCGTTGCGATAGAAACGCAGCAAATCCCGCATCATAGACCAGAAACGCGGGCTGACGATATTCGAGCGCTGCGCAAAAAGCCCAAAGCCGGTGCCGCCGGAATATTCGAAAGCGCCCTCATTGAGAGAAACGGCAAAGGACATGTTGGAGGCGACCGTCGGTACGTCGAGCTCGCGAAAAAGCGCCGTCAGGTTGGGATAGGTCACTTCGTTATAGACGATGAAGCCGGTATCGACAGCAACCGGCCCTGAAGCATCCTCAAACTCCACCGTGTTGCTATGTCCACCAATGCGGTCCGCCGCCTCGAAAACCGTTACATCGTGTCGCTGTGAAAGAAGCCAGGCAGCCGAAAGGCCCGAAATTCCACTGCCTACCACCGCAATCTTCAGACCGCCCTCACCTCTGCCACGCCCATCAAATCCCATCGAATCCTCGCCCGTTTCGTCTGTCACGCATCTCCTGCTTTGAAAGACTGACGAGGTTCGGCCGCAATAAGTTTCACGCCACCGGTTTTTGTCGGCTCCACGGAGATTTCGGACGTCAACGCGAAACCAAATCGAGCCGTTCCGCGTAGTTACTCTCATCAGCGCAAAAACACGTGAGCGGGCGCAGGCGGATAAATGGATATTGTTCTTCTGATCATCATCGCAATCTTTCTATCCGTCGCCATGGCCGGTGCATGGGCCATCCAGCGCTGGACAGGACGCAGCGGCTGGATCGATACGATCTGGTCTTTTGCGGTCGGGCTCGGCGGTATTGCCGCAGCCCTGTTCGCCGATGGTGATTTCAGTCGTCGAATGGTTCTGCTGTTTTTGATTGGTGCGTGGTCATTGCGGCTCGGCAGCCATATCGGTGCGCGCACGCACGGCGATGACGAAGACCCGCGTTACGCAAAACTTGTCGAGCAATGGGGGGATCGTGCGGCTTTGAGGCTTCTTGTATTCCTGCAGATACAGGCTCTGGCCGCTTTCATCCTCGTTCTCGCCGTATATCTTGCCGCAACGAACAATGCGCCTTTCCCCGCCGGCCTCGATTTCACCGCACTCCTGATCGCTGTTATTGCCCTTGCAGGTGAAGCGCTGTCCGATCTGCAACTCTCACGCTTTCGCAAGACACCTCAGGCCAAGACAGACGTCTGCGAGATCGGGCTCTGGCGCTATTCCCGCCATCCGAACTATTTTTTCGAATGGCTATTCTGGTGCTGCTGGCTGTTTTTTGCTGTTTCCGGATCAGCCTGGAGCTGGCTTGCGCTTCTGGCCCCGGCGCAGATGTATTGGCTGCTGGTACACGTCTCCGGCATCCCGCCGCTGGAAGAGCATATGCTGCGCTCTCGTGGTGAAAAATTCCGCAGCCTGCAAAGGCGGGTGAATGCCTTTTTTCCCGGCCCCCGTAAACCTGAACCCAACACTTGAGGAGAAACGCCCTTGAACATGCTGGCCTTCGCCATCAACGCCGCCGAGCGCGCGCCGCTCTCCGATAGCGTCACCCTTGCGGGTATCGATTTTCTCTGCGGCCGCACCAAACGACGGCTCGCCACGACCTCGGCGGAAACCGAGCGTGTATTTGCCGAAACGATGGGTGATTTCCCGATCGCCACCCATACGGACGAAGCCAATCGTCAGCATTACGAAGTGCCGGCCGATTTCTTTTCTCTGGTTTTGGGGCCACAGCGCAAATATTCCTGCTGCCTTTATCCGGCAGCGGACACCACTCTCGCTGATGCAGAGACCGCTGCACTTGCCGAAACGGTGGCCCATGCGACGATCGAGGATGGCATGAGCATTCTTGAGCTCGGCTGCGGCTGGGGTTCGCTGTCGCTTTATCTGGCACAGCATTTTCCAAACTCTCGCATCACCTCGGTGTCGAATTCGGCGTCGCAACGCGAATATATCCTCAGGCTTGCGACACAACGCGGCCTCACCAATCTCACCGTCATCACCTCGGACATGAATGATTTCGACAGCGCGGAACACTACGATCGCGTCGTCTCGATCGAAATGTTCGAACACATGTCGAACTGGCGTGATCTGCTGGCGCGCGTGCGCGGTTGGGTGAAGCCGGACGGAAAGCTTTTTCTGCATGTCTTCACCCACAAGACCCGGTCCTATCGTTTCGACCACGACGACCCGGCCGACTGGATTGCCCACCATTTCTTCACCGGCGGCATCATGCCTGCGCATGATCTGCCGCACCGGTTCGGCGATCTGTTTCAGGTGGAACAGGAATGGCGCTGGTCCGGCATGCATTATCGCCGGACAGCGATGGACTGGCTTGCCAATTTCGACCGGGAAATCGACCGTATCAAGCCGATTTTCGCAAGGGTCTATGGAAAGGATGCAGGGCTCTGGCAGCGTCGCTGGCGGCTGTTCTTTCTGGCAACTGCGGGCCTGTTCGGCCATGATGATGGCGAGGTCTGGGGCGTTGGCCATTACCTGCTCACACCCTCGGATTAGCCGCCTCATGGCTCAGGTTATATATCCAAGGAATGGTGATCAGAACTCCGACACCTTACCCCAAGACGATTGCGAGAACCGCTCCAGCCGGTAATGCGCCGGATCCACGAAGGTTGGCTGCCCGGTCAACATCTGCGCCACGAGCAGGCCTGCACCTGGCCCGATCCCAAAACCGTGACCCGAAAAACCGGCCGCAATCATGAAGCCTGGAACATGCTCCACCGGTCCTATCACCGGCACACCATCCGGCGTGCTGTCGATATAGCCCGCCCAGGTGGCCTGTACCGGATTATGACCAAGACCCGGGAGCAGTTTTCGGGCGCGGGCCAGCGTGTCCTCGGCAATTGCCCGGTTCGGCTTGGGATCGAGAATGCGGGCACGCTCCATCGGTGTCGGGCGATCGAGTTTCCAGATGCGGCGGGTCTCGTGCCCCCAGCCCCAACCCTGCAGGCTGCCGGCCGAAAGATTGCCCCAGCGACGGGTGAACATCGGAAGGAATGCCTTGGCATACCGTATGTTCTGCGGCGTCGGGTCGAGCTGGGCGCGACCGGACACGGCAAGGGTCCAGCCTCCGTCACCACGCGCCGTCACCGACACATCTTTGGTGTGCAGCGCAGGCGGAAGGTCCTTGGCACCGCCAGGACCAACGGAAAGGATCGTCGAGCGGGTCGATGCCTGTGGCATGCCGACGCCCAGCTGATGGCAGAAGGAAGACGCCCATGCACCACCGGCGACCACCACCTGTGAGGTGGCGATGGTGCCCTTTTCCGTCACCACGCCGCTGACGCGGCCGGCCGACAGCTCCACGCCACGCGCGGCGCATTCCTGCAGAACGACGCCACCGTATTTGATAACACCGAGCGCCAGCACCGGAGCGGCGCGAGACGGATCGGCGATGCCGTCATCCTGTGAAAACACGCCACCCTTCCAAGCTTTTCCTGTCGCACGGCCTCGCTCGGCAGCTTCCTCAGGCGACAGCATGAAGGTCCGCACACCCTGGGTTATTGCAAAATCGCGCCACTTGGCCCAGCCTGCGATCTCGCTTTCGTCGTTGGAGAGATAGGTCAGGCCGCAGCGACGAAAACCGGCATCCTCACCGATTTCGCACGCCAGATTGTCCCAGAGTTCCAGGCTTTTGGTGGCCATCGGCAGTTCGCGGGCGTCGCGGTTCTGCTGGCGGCACCAACCCCAGTTTCGACTGGATTGTTCCGCACCGATTTTTCCCTTTTCCAGAAGGACGACGCTGACGCCGGAGCGCGCCAGATAATAGGCGATGGAGGTGCCGACAATGCCGCCTCCGATCACCACCACATCGGCGCGCGCCGGCAGATCGGTTCCGGTGGCAATGGTCATCAGCGGCGCGGGCATGAAATTCTCCAGTCGAACGGGGGCGATTAATCTTACGCGATCACGTCGGATCGCCTTAAAGGAAGATCGTCAAGGATCAGCGCAGTTCAGCGCGGACATCCGGGTCTTCGAGGGTCAGGTCAAGCACGTGGCGGGTGCGCGCGATGATCTGGTCGATTTCTTCTTCGGTGCAGCACAGCGGCGGTGCGTAACCGATCACGCCCCAGGCAAAGGCACGGATGACGAGACCGGCATCCCAGGCGCGATCGAAAATGCGCGTCGAGGGAAGCGATGCGGCCGGCAGCGGCGTCTTTTTCGCCTTGTCGGTCGTCAACTCGATGGCGGCCAGCATGCCGCGGCCTCTGACATCACCGACCAGCGGATGATCCTTCAACCCGTGAAGACCTGCCTGCAGGCGTTCGCCCATACGCTTCCCGTTTTCCAGCAGTCCGCCTTCATAAAGGTCGAGTACGGCAAGGCCGACGGCCGCCGAAACCGGATGTGCGGAATAGGTATAACCGTGGCCGACGGCGGCCTTGCCGGCACTGTCGGCAATCGTCTGATAGACCTTCTCCGACATGAAGACGGCGCCCATCGGCACATAGGCGGAGGTCAGGCCCTTGGCCGTGGTGATCATGTCCGGCACGATGCCGTCTTCTGTGGAGGCAAACAGCGGGCCGGTACGGCCGAAGGCGGTGATGACCTCGTCGACGACGAAGAGGATGTCCAGTTCGGCGCAGAGATCGCGCATCGCCTTCATCCAGCCTTTTGGCGGCACGATAACCCCGCCGGATCCCTGGATCGGTTCGGCATAAAATGCCGCGACGCGTTCTGGTCCGCCGAGTTCTTCCACCTTGGCCAGAAGCTGCGCTTTCGATTGTTCGACGATGGCCGCCGCGTCATCGCCGACCGGATTGCGATAGGGATAGGGAGACGGAATCTTGTGCTGCCAGTCATAAGGCACGCCGAAACCGGCATGAAAGGCCGGAATGGCGGTAAGACCCGCGCCGACGGTGGAAGAGCCGTGATAGCCATATTCCAGCGTGATGAACTGGTCCTTCTGCGGCAGGCCGCGCGCATGCCAGTAATAACGCACGAAACGCACGGTGCTGTCGACCGCATCCGAACCGCCGAGCGTGAAATAGACGTGGTTCAGATCGCCCGGCGCATGATCGGCGAGACGCGCGGCAAGCCGGATGGCCGGTTCCGAGCCGAGGCCGAAATAACCGGTGGCATAAGGCAGCTCGCGCATCTGCTTCATGGCGGCCTCGACAACGCTTTCCTGACCGTAGCCGGCATTGACGCACCAGAGGCCGGCGAAACCGTCGATCAGTTCCTTGCCGGACGCATCACGCACCGTTGCGCCCTGGCCCGAGGTCAGCACCCGCACGCCAGCGGCTTCATGACCGCGCCAACTGGCGACCGGATGGATAAGGTGACGGCGATCGAGTTCGACAAGAGAATTGGACAGCATGATCATTTCCGGTTGTTGTGCCCGGCCTTTATGGTTCAGACGAGCAATGACGGCGTTTGATATGCCGCGATTATCCGGCCCGGACGGCACACTGTCCGGCTGATTGACCGGCTGTCGCAAAAGATTGCGCTGTTCGTCGCCAACCGGGCCACAGGATATGCCGCAACAACGATGTGGATATGCCCGGACTCAGCGGGATGTTTGCCTGTCAGCCGCAAGATCGTATCGCCGTGACCGCGACATACGGTGTTTTGTGCTTTCATCGACCTGCAATGCGGCCGGCGTGTCCTGTCGGAGGCCCATAGGATTTGTGTCACGGGGCAAGACGCCCGGCAGGATCGCAAACACAGGAACTCCGACCATGACCTTCCGACCGAAGTTCGTTACATTCGATTGCTACGGCACGCTGACCAATTTTGACATGGCAGGTGCCGCACGCCGGATTTACGGTAACGATCTGGCCGAACCGGAAATGCTCGCTTTCATCAAGAGTTTTGCCGCCTACCGCCTCGACGAAATTCTGGGCGCCTGGAAGCCTTATGCCGAAGTGGTTCACAATGCGATCGAGCGCACCTGCAAGAAGCATGGCGTGACCTTCAAGGCCGAAGACGCAAAGCGCGTTTACGAAGAAGTGCCGACCTGGGGTCCGCATGCCGACGTGCCGGCCGGCCTTGCTGCCGTCGCCAAGGAAATCCCGCTCGTCATCCTGTCCAACGCGATGAAGAGCCAGATCATGTCGAATGTCGAAAAGCTCGGTGCGCCCTTCTTTAAGGTGATCACGGCGGAAGAAACCGGCAGCTACAAGCCGCAGATGAACGGTTTTGAATACATGCTTGAGGTTCTCGGCTGCGGCCCGGAAGACATTACCCATGTTTCCTCGTCCTTCCGCTACGACCTGATGACGGCGCATGATCTCGGTATCAAGTCGAAGGTCTGGGTGAACCGCAAACACGAACCGGCCAATCCGTTCTACGAATATACCGAGATCAAGGATATCGGCGGCCTGCCCGGCGTCTTCGGCCTTTGAGTATGTGAGATGAAGTACCTCTCCTATTGGCACGACACGGCTCCGGCCTTTAACGCGGCCTCGAAAGACGCGGTCAGCGGCGCGTTCGATTACGCCATTATCGGCGCGGGTTTTACCGGGCTGGGTGCTGCCCGCAGGCTGGCCATGGAGGGACATTCCGTCGTGGTGCTCGAAGCCGAAACCGTCGGCTTCGGCGCTTCCGGCCGCAATGGCGGTCATCTCAACAACGGCATCGCCCACAGCTACGGCCATGCCCGCGAAACGTTTGGGCCGGACAAGGCGCGCGCCATCTACAAGGCTTTCGATGATGGCATCGCCACGATCGAGCGGATCATTGCGGACGAAAACATCGACTGCAATTTCCGCCGCTCCGGCAAGCTGAAACTTGCCTCCAAACCGGCGCATTATGAAGGCCTTGCGCGCAATTTCGAGGCGCTGAACAAGGATGCCGATCCCGATACGGCGATGCTGAGCCGCGCCGATCTGATCAACGAGGTCCGCTCCGACGCCTTTCATGGCGGTATGCTGCAGACGAAAAGCGCGATGATGCATATGGGCCGTTTCGTCAGCGGCCTCGGCACTGCGGCCGCCCGCCATGGCGCTGTCATCCACGAGCGCGCACCGGTGACGGCGCGTGAACGCGAAGGTAACAAATGGCGGCTGAAGACGCCACGCGGCGATGTTCTGGCCGGCAAGGCTCTCCTGGCAACCGGTGCCTATACGACCGCCGCCTTCCCGTTCTTCCGTCGTCGCATCATTCCGGTCGGCAGCTTTCTCATCGCCACCCGTCCACTGACGGACGCGGAAGTCGCCGCCACTGTTCCGGGCCAGCGCACTTACGTCAACACCATGAATGTCGGCAACTACTTCCGGCTGGCCCCGGACAACCGGCTGATCTGGGGCGGACGGGCGCGTTTTTCGGCAACGTCCGACCAGCGTTCGGATGCCAAGGCCGGCGCCATTCTGCGCGACAGCATGGCAAAGATCTTCCCGCATCTGGCCGAGATCGACATCGATTATTGCTGGGGCGGTCTGGTCGACATGACCAAGGACCGTTACCCGCGCGCCGGCGAGGCGGACGGCCTCTATTACGCCATGGGCTATTCCGGCCACGGTGCCCAGCTCGCCACCCATATGGGCGAGATCATGGCCGACCTGATGACCGGCCGCATCAACCGCAACCCGTGGGATGGCCTCGCCTGGAATGCCGTTCCCGGTCATTTCGGCAAGCCCTGGTTCCTTCCCCTTGTCGGCGCCTATTACAAGGCGCTCGACCGCTTCCAGTAATTCATCTCAGGAGTGATACATGAGCCTTCTCATCAAATTCGACCAGTCCAAGCTCGGCACGCCGACCGTCAAAAAATGCGATCCGGAAAAGCTGGTAGAGGGTGATCCGACCTACAGCACGTGGGCATTCGACGACGCACGCAATGGCGAAGTCATCACCGGCATCTGGGAAGCCACGCCCGGCTCCAACCATTCCATCAAGGGTGAAAAGTTCGAATTCTGCCACCTGCTGGAAGGCGTTGTCGAACTGACCGAGCAGGGCCAGGAGCCGCGCATCTTTCGCAAGGGCGACAGTTTCATGATGAAGCCGGGTTATGTCGGCATCTGGAAGACGATCGAAACCGTGCGCAAGATCTACGTTATCGTCGGCTGAGCCCAACACGCATTTCAAGATCCCCAACGACTTGGCCCGGAAACACCTCTGTTTCCGGGTCTTTTTGTTCAATGTTGAATGTGAATGAAGCCGCTCAGCACAAGGCCTGACTGGCCAGCGCATAGACACGTGCATTGCCGGATGGCTTGATTGTCTCGCTGCCGGGGCGTGTCATGGCCACGCCACCGCCGACCTGCGAAAGGCCTGCAGCCTCGACGAGGCTCGCAGCACTCGATGCGGCATCGGTCAGATCGACGCGCAGAAACTGGCCTTCATGCCGCGCAATGGAGGCGCCGAGCAGGGCTTTGAATGCCTCGTCATCCCGCGCAACCAGCGGGCCGAGAATGAAGCCACGGCCAAAGGGACGACAGGAGGAAAATCCACGCAGGCCATCCTGATCCCGCAGCAGCAGAAAGGGTTCTTCCTTGATCAGCTGTCGCATCAAGGCACCGCGATCCAGTCCCTGCGCCGCTGTATCCAGCGCTATCAGTTCTGGAAGGTCGGCCAGAGTCGCATCGGTGATATCGGCGGACATCGCGGCAGGTTTCACCACGCCCTGATACTGGCGGATGTCGCCATTCGCGACAAAACCGAGCTTTTCGTAAAGTGGCAGGCCCGCCTGCGTGGCGATCAACCTGCATTCACGATCGCCCGCCCGTTCCAGCAGCCTCTCGACCAGCCGGCGCCCCAGACCCAGGCCGCGCATGGCTGGATCAACGATGATCATGTTGCAGGTGGCAGCCGTGACGCCATAAGGCGTCAGCACCGCCGTCCCCACCAGCTTTCCGTCACAGAGAGCGCCGACACCCTGGCTGATCGCCAGCAGGAACTGCCAGTCTTCCAGACGATGGGGCCATGCCTCCTGCTGTGAAAGGCGGTGAGCCTCGGCGACGTCATCGACGCCGAGATCGACAATGGTAATGTCAGAAGGTTTGAGGGTCTGCATGATGCCTCCACTGCGAGAAGCTGGAGCCTCGCATGCCCTGGCAAGTGCAGGTCACCGGTGATGGCCGTTGCAGCCGCATATTGTGCCAAGTTTCAAAGACGGAGCAGGCGTTGCTGCCAGACTGCGGAAACGACGCCTGACCGCCCCGATCAATAACCGTGTTTCGGATCGACCAACCCTTTCGGCAATTCGCCGTTCCGGTGTCGCCGGATATTGGCGATCGTGGCTTCGGCAGCACTTTCCGGGCGGCTGTGTCCGGCGATATGCGGGGTCAGCACCACATGCGGATGCGACCACAGGCGGTGACCGGCCGGCAGCGGCTCGGGATCGGTAACATCGACAAAGGCACCGGCAAGGTGACCACTGTCGAGTGCATCGAGTAACGCATCCTGATCGAGATGGCCGCCACGACCGGCGTGGACCAGACCTGCTCCTTTGGGCAGTTGCGCAAACAGGTCGGCGTTGAGGATATGTCGGGTCTCCGCCGTCAGCGGCAGAAGGCAAACGAGGATATCGGTTTTTGCCAGCATGTCGCGAAGGCCATCCGCACCGTAGTAACAATCGACACCCTCGATGTTTTTGGTCGTACGGCTCCAGCCGGCGATCTTGAAGCCGAAGGGCTTGAGCGCATTGACCGTGGCCATGCCGAGTTCGCCAAGCCCCAGGATTCCGACCTGCCGCTGATCCGGCCAGACGAAATCACGGGTTTTCCAGACCTCTTGCCGCTGCTGCGCCAGAAAAGCCGGCAGATCGCGGTGCAGGCCGAGCACGCCCATCACCACATAATCACGCACCAGCGTGGTCACGCCTTCCTCGATCATGCGCACCAGTTTGGCGCCGGGCGGGATTTCCACGCCGGTCATCTGGTCGATACCGGCACCGGTCGAAAAGATCAGTTCGAGATTGGGATAACGCTCCGCAAGATTGTCCGGAAAGGTCCAGGCCATCAGATAACGGACATCGGCGGAGTTGGCCTCCTCCACCGAACCGGCGAATGCGACCTCCGGCATGTCGCGGCCAAAAATATTGCGGAACGTTTCGACACGGCCCGGATAGGAGAGGATCTGAAAGGTCATGGTGTCTCCAGAAAGGACGTAAAGCCCCACCTGCCTTTGACGGCGGCGGGGCCTCAGAAAGATAATCAGTCTTCGAGATCGGTGATGCTGAGAACGACAGCGAGCAGCGCGTGCAGCGATTTCAGCTGACCTTCGCGTTCCACGTCGATCCATTCATCCACCGAATGCACGCGACCACCGGTATGCGCGCCGGCACCGGAGCCTATGCAGACCGCCGGCACACCAAGGCTGATCGGAATGTTGGCATCGGTGGAGGACGCCATCAGGCGCGGTTCGAAACCGAAGGCTTTGACCGCATCGATACTGGCGGTGATGATCGGCGCGTCTGCGGCAACCGCACCTGCGGGGCGATGGCCGATGCGTTTGGCGTCCACGGTGACCTTGCCGGCCGTCGTGTCGGCACGTGCGTTTTCAGTCGCGACCGCGCTTTCCAGCATGGCATGGAATTCGCCGTCGATCCGGTCCAGCTCAACCTGCGAAACGGATCGAAGATCAAGCTCGAACCACACGGTTTCCGGCGTCGCGTTGATGGACGTGCCACCACCGAAGACCGATGGCGTTGCCGTGGTTTTGGGCTCCTTCGGCAGATGCAGTTTCGAAAGGCCCGTGAGGACTTCCGCCATGGCGTAGGCCGGGTTGACCGTGCCGAAAGCGCCGTAGCTGTGGCCGCCCGGGCCATCGAAGGTGACGCGGTAACGATAGGAGCCGACCGCCTGATTGACGATGCGCGCCGTTTCCGGGCCATCGACCGAAATGAATGCATCAATCCGGTCGCGATATTTGCCCTCGGCAAACAGGTGGCGAATGCCGCGCAGATCACCCTTGCCCTCTTCGCCCACGTCGCCGACGAACAGGATCGTCTTTTTCGGGCGGATGCCGGACTGCTTGATCGCGCGCATCAGTGTCAGATTGGCGGAAAGGCCGCGCGTATCGTCACCGATGCCGGGGGCAAACAGTTTCGTGCCTTCGCGGCGCACGGTTACGTCGGTGCCTTCCGGAAAAACAGTATCGAGATGGGCGGCGACGACGAGGTAGCCGTCATTGCCGGTGCCACGGATCAGGCCGCAGACATTGCCGATCTCGTCGAGTGCGACTTCCTCAAGACCGGCGTCCTTCATCATGCCCAGATAGGCGGCCGCCTTGCGCTCTTCCTTGAAGGGGGGCGCCGGGATTTCGGTAAGCGTGATCAGTTCCTCGACAAAGCGGTCATAACCGGCATCGATATGGCCCAGCGCCTGCTTGAATGCGGTATGGTCGAGAAGTTTTTGGGTAATAGCATTGGTCATGAAATGGCTTTCCTTTTGGGTTCAGGCGTCGCGGCACAATTCTGCACCAAGTCCGCGCAGCATCGCCATGCAATCATTCAGTTCCGAGAGAAGAATGTATTCGTCCGGTCCATGCGCACGGGTGATATCGCCCGGTCCGCAGATGATCGAGGGAATGCCAGCCTGATGGAAGAGGCCAGCCTCGGTGCCATAGCTGACAGCCTGCACGGATGGCCTGCCGCTCAGCCGTTCCATCAGATCGGCAAATGTGCGATCGTCACAGGGCGGCAGCGCCGGATAGCTGGAGGTTTCCCGCCATGTGGCAGAGAGATTTTTTCCCGCAGCCTTTGCCTGTGCATTCAGCGCCTCGATGCGGTCGATGATTGAAACACTCAAGGAGCGTGGATCGATACCGGGAATTGCCCGCGCCTCGAACTGAATTTCGGCACTGTCGGGAATGATGTTGACAGCAGCTCCCCCACGCACCACGCCGGCCTGACAGGTGGAATGCGCCGGCGTGAAACGTGCGTCGAAGGGGCCGTCACGCTCCATGCTCTCGGCCATGGCGCGGATGTGCACCAGCATGTCGGCGGCGGCATAAATGGCATTTTCACCAAGCGCCGGATTGGAGGAGTGGCCGGCCTTGCCGGTAAAGCGCAGTTCCAGCGCCTGCTTGCCCTTGTGTGACAGGACAGGCCGCATGCCGCTCGGCTCGCCGATAATAGCGCCGGTGGGCGGTGGGCAAAGCTCCGGAAGGCGGGCAATCATGTGCCCGACGCCGCGACAGCCGATTTCCTCGTCATAAGAAAAGGCCAGATGCACCGGGCGGCGCAGCGGCATGGCGGCAAATTCCGGCACCATGGCCAGCATGCAGGCCAGAAACCCTTTCATGTCCGTCGTGCCGCGTCCGGTCAGTTTTTCGCCATCGACGGAAAGCTGAAACGGATTGGACGCCCAGACCTGATTGTCTACCGACACGACATCGCTGTGACCGGAGAGAATGTAACCCGGCCTGTCGCGCGGCCCGATCGTCACGAACAGGTTGGCGCGGTCGCCTTCCGGTCCGGGCAGCACCGTGACTTCGATCCCGTTGTGCCGAAGGTGGGAGCGCAGGCAATCCGTGATCACCGCATTCGGCGTGCCGGGCAGCGATGGGATCGCCACCAGATCGGCAAGAATTTGCTGAACAGACGCGCCCATTCCTGCCTCTCACAGCCCGCCGATATGGAAGGTTTTGGTTTCGAGATATTCGTCGATGCCGAGCGTCGAGCCTTCACGGCCAAGGCCCGACTGCTTGACGCCGCCGAAGGGTGCCACCTCCGTCGAGATCATGCCGGTGTTGAGGCCGACCATACCGGTTTCCAGTGCTTCGCCGACCCGGAAAGCCCGCGCCAGGTCGCGGGTGTAGAAATAGGAGGCGAGACCATAAGGCGTATCGTTGGCGATCCCGATCGCTTCCTCTTCCGTCTCGAAACGGAAGAGCGGTGCGACCGGCCCAAATGTTTCCTCATGTGCCAGCATCATCTGCGCATTGGCGCCACTCAGCACCACGGGGGTAACGTACTGCGCACCCTCCGGCCCCGACGCAGCAGACGAGATGACCTTGGCACCCTTGGCCAGCGCATCGGCGACATGACGGTTGATCTTTTCCACCGCTGCGGCGTTGATCATCGGGCCGATATCCATGCCCTCGGCAAGACCGTCACCCACCTTCATGGCGGATACCCTAGCCACAAGCTTTGCCGAAAAGGCGTCGTAAACGCCGGACTGCACGAGAATGCGGTTGGCGCAGACGCAGGTCTGGCCACCATTGCGGAATTTCGATTGCAGCGCGCCTTCGACGGCCAGATCGAGATCGGCATCATCGAAGACGATGAAAGGCGCATTGCCGCCGAGTTCCAGCGACAGACGTTTGACCGTGCCGGCGCATTGCTGCATCAGCAGCGAGCCCACACGGGTGGACCCGGTGAAGGAGAGTTTTCGCACCACCGGGCTTGATGTCAGCACACCGCCGATCGCTTCCGGCTTGCCGGTCAGAACGTTGATCACACCGGCCGGAATGCCGGCGCGCTCAGCCAGAAGGGCAAGGGCGAGCGCCGAAAACGGGGTGAAATCGGAGGGCTTGATCACCACCGTGCAGCCGGCGGCCAGAGCCGGCGCCACCTTGCGGGTGATCATGGCGTTGGGAAAATTCCATGGCGTGATGATGGCGCAGACGCCGACCGCCTCCTTCATCACCATGATCCGCCGGCCGGTCGTCGGTGACGGGATCGTGCTGCCGCCGATGCGTCGCGCTTCCTCGGCGAACCATTTGATGAAGGCGTTGCCATAAGCGATTTCACCACGCGCTTCGGAAAGCGGCTTGCCCTGTTCCAGCGTCAGGATGCGGGCGAGATCCTCTGTATGTTCGGCCAGCAGTGCCGACCAGCGCTCCAGCAGTTTTGCACGCTCGGCGGCGGGGCGGGCGCGCCATTCCGGCAGCGCCTTTTCCGCAGCGGCAATGGCCGCCGCCGTGTCTTCCGCCGTGTTGTCCGGCACCTCAGCGATCACCTCACCAGTGGCGGGGTTGATCACCGCCATGCGGGCGCCGTCAGACGCATCACGCCACTCTCCGCCGATCAGGCAGCCGGTTTTGAAAAGGGAGGTATCGGAAAGCCCAAGCATGAAAACATCCTTTCGTCTTCATCCATATGTGCAACGTCGGGCGCGGACGATCCTGCGGTTCTTTTCCGATGCCGGGCAGAATATGCTGCGCTTGCCAAAAAGACCGGCAGCAAATCACGGTCGCGTCTGCGACCCTTGCGCAAAACCTATGAGGAGACATGGATGGGCGCTCACAAGATTGCATTGATCCCCGGCGACGGTATCGGAACCGCTGTGACACAAGCCGCATGGCAGGTTGTCACGAAAGCCTGCGCGCTCGATGGTGTGGAACTGGACGGCACGTGGTTCGACTGGTCCTGCGACACGTTTTTGAAAACCGGCCGCATGATGCCGGAAGACGGGATCGAGACCCTGCGGACATTCGACGCCATCCTGCTCGGCGCGGTCGGCTGGCCGGCAAAAGTGCCGGATTCGGTTTCGCTGCATGGACTTCTCCTGCCCATCCGGAAGAACTTTACCCAATATGCCAATATCCGGCCGCACCGGCTTCTGCCCGGCGTTGTTGGCCCGCTTCGCGCCGAAAAATTCGACATCCTCTGCATTCGCGAAAACACCGAGGGTGAGTATTCCGGTGCCGGCGGCCGCGTGCATCAGGGTACGGCCGACGAGGTGGCGGTGGAAACCTCGATCTTTACCCGCAAGGGCGTCGAGCGCATTCTGCGTTTCGGTTTCGAACAGGCCCGCAAGCGTCGCGGCAAGCTCGCCTCTGTCACCAAGTCGAATGCGCAAAAATATTCGATGGTGTTCTGGGATGAGGTGACGGACCAGCTTTCGGCGGAATATCCCGATGTCGAAGTGTCGCGTTACCATGTCGATGCGATTGCCGCGCGGTTCGTGATGGCGCCGGAAACGCTGGATGTGGTCGTCGCCTCCAACCTGTTCGGCGATATCCTGACCGATCTCGGCGCCGCCATTCAGGGCGGGCTCGGTTTTGCGGCCTCGGCCAATATCAACCCGGATCGCAGCGCGCCTTCGATGTTCGAGCCGGTGCATGGCTCGGCACCGGATATCGCCCATCTCGGCATCGCCAACCCGATCGCAACGATCTGGTCGGCGGCGATGATGCTGGAACATCTGGGCGCGGATCAATCCGCCAGGCGCATCATGGCGGCCATCGAAGCGGCGACGGCTGCGGGCATCGGCACCAGGCCAGGGCAGAATTCGACCGACGAGATCACCAAAGCAGTCAGCGAGCGCATCGTCTGACCGGCATTATGCGCAAAGCGCCTGCCGTATCATCCGGCGGGCGTCCTGTTTTCAATTATCCGGAAACAGCGTGCGCAGCGGCAGGTGATGTTTCACGAAGGGTGACTTCATCACGATGAAGCTGAAATATTTGTCGATGCCGATCTCGGCTTCGAGCAGGCGTTCCATCAGTTCCTGGTAATCGGAAATGCTGGCGGTGACGAATTTCAGAAGATAGTCGTAGCCACCCGAAATCAGGTGGCACTCGATCGCTTCCTCAACCTTTTCGATCGCCTGCTGGAAGCGCGAAAAATCGTTCTGGCGGTGGTTGCTGAGTGTCACCTCGGTAAAGACCGTGACGGTCGGGCCCAGTTTGGTGAGATCGATATGGGCGGAATAACCGGTGATGTAGCCGACATGCTGCAGCTTTTTCACGCGCATCAGGCAGGGGCTGGGCGACAGGTGAACGAGTTCGGCAAGTTCGACATTGGTCAGGCGGCCGTTCTTTTGCAGCTCGTGCAAAATCCGAATGTCGATACGGTCAAGCTTCACGTGCGTTCCCTTGCGTTATCCGGCCCTTGAGCCATCCCGTGCATACTATCGGGCAGTTTGCGATCCAGCCAGTGGAGAAAAGCATATGACTGCCCTTCGACGGATCCTGCCGGCTTGCGCTATCCCAGCGCCTGATTGGCGAGGCCAAACACCATCAGTTCCGGCTGTTTGCCGATCGGCTCCAGCTGCATCGTCGTGACGTGATCGAACAGGACAAGTCCGGCCTGTTCAAGTGCTGCCTGCAAGGGTCCGTTCGGGTGGCGCGTATCCATGCGCAGGAAATTGCCTTCATGGGCGGCGATCAGCGGAAGGATGAGCGCGATGGCATCCTCTTCGCTTGCCGCCACGACCGGGCCGAGAACATGGCCCCGGCCAAAACGCCGACACAGGGCGTAACCGTTGATCCTGCCGTTTTCCTCCAGCACCATCGCTTCCGACAGCGGCAGAAGATGTTCGATCACGGGGCTGCGGTCCGACCCGAAACCGCGCTGGTCGGTTTCGATAATTCCGGCCACATCCGCGTCCGTCATCGGTCGCACGCGGGCGTCTTCACCGGGCAGGGCGACGGCCGTGCCCTGATGTTGCAGCACGAGTGCATAGGGCTGGAACCCCATGGAAAGATAGAGATTGTAGGCGGCCTTGGTGGCGTTCAGCCGGCGCACCTTGCCTTTCGTCCGCTGCAGCATCTCGTCCATCAGCCAGCGCGCGGCGCCGTGGTTCTGCAGGCGTGGCGAGGTGATGACCATGCCGATATTGGCAACGCCCTCGCCGAGCGGAAAGGTCATGGCGGAACTGACCGGGCGGCCGATTTCATCGAAGGCGATCACCCCTTCGCCAAGCGCCAGCGCCACGGCCCAGTCTTCCGGACGATGCGGCCAGTTCACCGCAATCGACAGCTCGTGCAGGCGAGGAATGTGCTCCTCTTCCATCGGCACAAGCTGAAGCTCGAAATTGTCGATTTTTCTCGTTTCCATCCCGGTATCCGCTTAATGCCGCTTCACACAGGATAACATCCTAAAGCCAGAGCGCAGCATTTTGCGCGTTTTACCCCGGCCCAGACGCGATTTTGTTCTGCCGTGGCTTTCGGTCGGTCGACGCAAATGCGCAGTATCTTCGGCCACCCGCCGCCGATACGGCATAAATGGCCACGCCCTTTGCTTTAGCCTTGATCCATCATGGCCGGCATATCTCCGTCGGCACCCGCTCAAGAACGGATGGACTTCTTCATGACGCTCTCCTTTGACCCGACCACGCTTCGCCTTCCAAAGGGCCATTTTATCGATGGCCGTTATGTCGAGGGAGCCGATGCGCTGGAAATCCGACGTCCGAGCGACGGCAAGCCGCTCACCGCCATTCCGGTCGCCGATGCTGGCCTGGTCAATGAAGCCATCACGATTTCGGCGCGCGTGCAGCGCCAGTCCGACTGGGCAACCTGCATGCCGCGCGACCGCGCCCGTGTTCTGCGCCGTTTTGCCGACCTGATCGACGAGGAAGCCGGTTACCTGGCACAGCTGGAAGCCGTCTGCTCGACAAGGCCGATCACGCAGGCGCGTCAGGGCGACGTGGTCAACTGCGCTGACCATATTCGCTTCTTCGCCGAATTCGCCGACAAGGAAGGCGGTCAGGTGGTGCCGACGGCGGATGCGCAGATGGGCATGATCCTGCATGAGCCTTATGGCGTGATCGGCGCGATTGCGCCGTGGAACGTGCCGCTTTCCATGGCCGCCTGGAAGCTCGGCCCAGCGCTGGCGGCCGGCAACGGTATCGTCATCAAGCCATCCGAGATGACGCCATTCTCCACGCTCTATCTTGCCGAACTGGCGGTGCGCGCCGGCATTCCTGCCGGGCTCGTGAATGTCGTGCTCGGCGATGGACCAACGACCGGCACCGCCATCACCACGCATCCGCTGGTTGGAAAAGTCTCCTTTACCGGCTCCACCCGCGCCGGTGCGCAGATCATGTCGGACATTGCCCGTACCGGCATCAAGCCGATGACGCTGGAACTGGGCGGCAAGAGCCCGCAGGTGGTGTTTGCCGATGCCGACATCGATCTCGCCGCCGCCTGCATCGCCCGCTCGATCACCGGGAATGCTGGTCAGGTCTGCGTGGCGGGTTCGCGGCTGATCGCGGAAAAATCGGTGGCGCAGGAACTGGCGGCGAAGATCGCCACGCATATGGCGGCGATGCGACCGGGCCGGACATGGGATGCCGACACCACCTATTCGCCGATCATTTCGGAAACGCAGATTGCCCGCATCGAAGCCATCGTCGATGCCGCGAAATCGGCCGGCGCCGACGTGGTGACCGGCGGCTGCCGCATGGGCGCGGAGGGTTATTTTTATGCGCCGACCATTCTGGCCGGTGTCGATGAAACCAACCCGGCGGTGACGGAAGAGATTTTTGGCCCGGTCCTGAGCATCCAGACATTCGAGACCGAGGAAGAGGCGACGGCACTGGCCACCCACCCGACCTATGGTCTGGCATCCGGCCTGTTCACCCGCGATCTGTCGCGGGCGATCCGCATGTCGCGCAAGCTGGAAGCCGGCACCGTCTGGGTCAACCGTTACGGCCGTTCGCGCGACATGATCCTGCCGACCGGCGGCTACAAAAGTTCCGGGCTTGGCAAGGATCTCGGCCGGGAAGCCTATATGGGCGCGATGCGCACCAAATCGGTGCTGATCGATCTGTGATCATCGAAAACTTCAATACGAAAATGGCCCGGAGCAATCCGGGCCATTTTTTTGTATCTATATCCAGCCGTCAGGCATGAGCAAACTTGCGCACCAGTTCCGGGTCCTGTTGCAGATTGTCGAGCCAGGTGGGATCGAGCGTCGGCAGCGAGGAGGCCAAAAGTTTTGTATAGGGATGGCGCGCTTCGGCATGCAGGTCGGCTGCGGTAAAGGTTTCGAGTTTTTTGCCGGCGAACATCACCATCACCTCGTCGCAGAGTGACTGCACGGTGTGGATATCGTGGCTGACGAAAAGATACGACAGATGCAGTTCGCGCTGTAATTCCTTCAACAGTTCCAGAACCTTGGCGGCGACGACCGTATCGAGCGCCGAGGTGATTTCATCGCAGAGCAGGACATCCGGTTTTGCGGCCAGCGCACGCGCCAGATTGATGCGCTGGCGTTGCCCGCCCGACAGTTCGCGCGGCAGCCGATGGCGGAACTGCGCCGGCATCCGCACCATGTCCAAAAGCTCGATCACCCGCTTGTCGCGCGCCTCGCCCTTCATGCCGTGGTAGAATGTCAGCGGGCGGCCGATGATATTGCCGACCGTCTGGGCCGGGTTGAGCGCAGTATCGGCCAACTGGAAAACGATCTGCATTTTTCGCAGCTCATCCTTGCTGCGCGCGCTGACCTGCGGCCGCAGGTCCTTGCCGTCGAGAACACAATCGCCCAATGCCGCCGGCAGCAGGCCTGCCGCGACGCGCAGAAGCGTGCTCTTGCCGCAGCCGGATTCGCCGATGACGCCAAGCGAATGGCCGCGCTGGAGCGTGAGGCTGACGCCATCGACCGCGATGATATGCGGCTTGCCGTCGCTTTTGACATTGCCGTAACCGGCAACGACGTCGCGCAGTTCCAGAACCACGCTGTTGGCGGGGCGTGAACCTGCCGCTTCCGCTTCCACCGGCTCGAAAGCGGAGATAAGCGCCTGCGTATAGGGATGGGCGGGTGCGCCGACGATCTGTTCCGTTTCGCCGGCTTCCTGAACCTCGCCGTCCTTCAAGACGATGATGCGATCGGAAATCTGTGCCACAACCGCAAGATCGTGCGAGACATAAACGCCGGTCATGCCGCGGTCGAGAATGGCGGACTTGAACGCCTTCAGCACCTCGATCTGGGTGGTGACGTCGAGCGCGGTGGTCGGCTCGTCGAACACGACGAGTTGCGGATCGCCGATCAGCGCCATGGCAGCGGCAAGGCGCTGCAACTGGCCACCCGACACCTGATGCGGATAACGGTCGCCGATCGTATCGGGCGACGGCAGCGAAAGGCTGCGGAACAGGCCGATCGCCTTCTGCCGCGCGGCCGCCTTGTCGAGAATGCCGTGGATTTTGGCGACCTCGACCACCTGGTCCATGATCTTTTTCGACGGATTGAACGAGGCGGCAGCACTTTGCGGCACGTAGGAGACCGTGTTGCCGCGTAGTTTCTGGCGTTCCTTTTCATCGAGCGCGATCAGGTCCTTGCCGTTGAGCAGAACCCGGCCGCCGGAAAAATGGCAGCCCGAGCGGGCATAGGCGAGAAGTGAAAGCGCAATCGTGGTCTTGCCCGAGCCGGATTCGCCGATCAGCGCCAGCACTTCCCCGCGCCGCACATCGAAGGAGACGCCCTTGAGGATTTCGATCGTGCGGCCGCTGTCGGTGGTGGCAGCCACTTTCAGGCCTTCGACCTTGACCAGCGTTTCGCCCACGGTTTTCGAATGATTGGTCATGGTCTACTCCAGCTGGTCGCGGATGCGCTGCGGCAGGTTGTCGATCAGGAGATTGATGGCGAGCGCAAGGCTTGCTAGAGCCAGCGACGGCACGACGACTGCCGGCGATCCATAGGAAATGCCGATCATGTTTTCACGCACCATGGCACCCCAGTCCGCGAAAGGCGGTTGCACGCCGAGGCCGAGGAAGCTCAAGCCCGACAGGAGCAGGATGATGTGCACGAAACGTAAGCCCAGATCGGCCATGATCGGCCCGACGATGTTGGGCAGGATTTCGTGGATCATCACATAGAAATGGCCTTCGCCGCGCGCCCGTGCGGCGGCGATGAAATCGAGCGCGTTGACGTTGACCGCCATCGACCGGGTGAAACGATAGCAACCGGGGAAAAAGATGATGGTGATGGCGAAAACCAGGATCGGGATGCTGGAGCCGCCACCGGCGACGATCACCAGTGCAAGAAGCAGGTTCGGGATGCCGACAAAAGTGTCGATGGCGCGGCTGAGTATGGTGTCGAACAGGCCACCGAAGGCGGCGGCAGAAAGCCCGAGCGTGATGCCGATGAGGGCAGCCAGGATAAGGCCGACAAAAGCGATGCCTATCGTATAACGGGCACCGACGAGCAGGCGGGAATAGATGTCGCGGCCGAGATAATCAGTGCCGAGCCAGTATTCATGGCTCATCGGACCAAAATAATCGTAACTGACCATGTCGCCGACCGGATAATGTACCAGAAGCGGGGCGAACAGGGCGATGACGGTCCAGAACAGGATGACAGCCAGGCAGATGGCGGCGATCGGGCGGATCCGGAAACGGAGCTTGCGGCGTGGAGCGGCGGAAACGGTCATCAGCGCAACCTCGGATTGGACAGGATGGCGATGATGTCGGCAGCGGTGATCAGCACCAGATAGAAACCGCAGAAGATCATTGAGCAGGTCTGGATAAGCGGCATGTCACGCGTGGTGACGCCATCCACCATCAGCTTGGCGAGGCCCGGATAGTTGAACACCGTTTCGACGATGATGACACCGCCGAGCAGGCCGGACATGCTGAGCGCCACGGAATTGACGATCGGTGCCACCGAATTCGGCAGAGCATGGCGAAGCACCATGCGGCTGCGCGATGCGCCCTTTAGCATGGCCATTTCGACATAAGGGGTGGCCATGGCATCGGCGATGGCGGCGCGTGAGAGGCGGATCATCTGCGAGCAGCTTCCGAACACGAGAACCGAGACCGGCATGATGAAGGCAAGCACGATGGTGCGCATATCGGCCGTTGCCGGGATGAAGGAGAGCGCCGGCAGCCATTGCAGATAGACCGACAGCCACATGACCAGCAGCGTGGCGATCATGAATTCCGGAAAGGAGACGAGCATGATGGCGACCGATGAAATGGCGCGGTCGAAGATCGAGCCCTTCCAGATGGCCGCAAAAATGCCGAGGCCGAGCGCCAGAGGAATGGTGATCGCCATGGTGATGCCGGCAAGCGTCAGCGAGTTGGGAAGGCGTTCGGCGACAAGATTGGCAACCGGGCGATCGGAGACATGCGAATAACCGAGATCGCCGGTGAGAAGACCAAAGATCCATTCGAAATAACGCAGGATGGCCGGGCGATCGAGGCCGAGCGTTTCACGCAGCTGCGCGGCCGCCTCGGTGGTGACCGCCTGGCCGAGCAGTTCCTGCGCCGTGTCACCGGGCAGAAGTTCGGTGATGAAAAAGACCGCCAGCGATACGAGAAACAGCGACAGAATAGCGATTGCCAGCCTCCCGCCGATCATCTCCAGGATGCGTTTGTTCATATGGGCTGGCCTCTCGCTCAGTCTCGAAATCCGACAGAAACGGCGCGCGGAAAACCGCGCGCCCTGATTGATCAGGCGTCGAGCCAGACGGTATCAGCAATATTGTAGCCCTGCAGCATGCCGAGCGGGTGCGGATTGAGGCCGCCGACCTTGGTGCTCATGGCATCGGCGCTGGCGATATAGGCCGGGATGATGGTTGCGGCGTCCTTTGCCACCATCGCCTGCATTTCACCGTAGATCTGCTTGCGCTGCGCCTCGTCCAGCGAGCCGCGGGCTTCAATCAGCATCTTGTCGAACTTGGCGTCGACATAACGGCTTTCATTCCAGGCGGCATCCGATTTGTAGAGCAGCGAGAAGAGGATATCGGCTGTCGGGCGGGCATTGATATTGCCGAAGTGGAAGGGCGCCTTGATCCACTGGTTCGACCAGTAACCATCGGCCGGCATGCGCTGCACATCGATCTTGACGCCGATCTTGGCGGCATCCTGCTGCAGCACCATGGCCATGTCCGGCGAGGCCTTGGCGGCATCCGAGCAGATCAGCGGAATGCCGACGCCGAGAAGCCCGGCCTTTTCGAAATGATGCTTGGCAAGTTCCGGATCGAAGGCCTGCGGCACGACATCGGCGTTGAAATAGCGGCTGGCGCGCTGGATCGGCTGGTCGTTATGGGCTTCGCCCAGACCGCGCAGCACGGCGCGGTTGATCGCCTCGCGATTGGTGAGCGCCCGGATACCGGCGATAAAATCCTTCTTGGAGCCCGGTTCCATATCCATGCGGATATTGAGATTGGTGTAGCTGCCGCCCGGAGCCACCATCAGGCGCAACGAAGGATTGTTCTTCACAAGCGGTGCCGAGCGGGCATCCATCGAGGCGCCGATATGAACATCGCCGGACAGAAGCGCGTTGACGCGGGCGTTTTCATCCGGAATGCCGAAAATCTCGATACTGTCGACAAAGGCCGCATCCGACTTGAAATAGTTGGGGTTGCGCTTGCCGACAGTGCGGATGCCGGGCTCGAACACTTCGGTCATGTAGGGGCCGGTGCCGACGGCCTTGGTGAAATCCGTCGTGCCGGCCGGGATGATGACGAAATGGTAGGTACCAAGGATGGCCGGAAGGTCGGCATTGGGCAGGTCGAGTTCGATGCGCACCGTATTGGCGTCGACGGCCTCGATCTTGGTCATCGCCTTGGCGAGCGCATTGGCCCGCGAGGTCAGTTTCGAATCGACGTGGCGGCTCAGCGAATAAACGACGTCGGCGGAATCCATCGTCTTGCCGTTGTGGAAGGTCACGTCCTTCTTCAGCTTGATCGTCCAGACCTTGGCGTCCGTCGTGTCGAAACTTTCGGCCAGCTCCATCTGCGGCGTCAGCGAGTTATCGAGCACCGTCAGCTTGTTGTAGAAGGTCGACATGCGCATGTAGTCACCCTGCGCGGAGGCACGCACGGGGTCCATCGTATCGGCCGTCGACGTCGAGGCGAGCGCCACGCGAAGGGCGCCGCCCTTTTTCGGCGTCTGGGCGACAGCATTTTGTGCCGAACCGATAAAGGTGCCGGCGGTGGCGGCAACAACGCCGCCGGCGGCAAGCATGCGAAGCAGATCGCGGCGGGTCGCACCGCGCCGAATGGCATTTTCGACTGCGCTGTCGTCGTTGCGGCTCCAGCGGGACTTATCGAACTGATGTGTCATGGCGATGCTGTTCCCTATTATTGTTGGTCAGAGAGCCTTTTTTGACCTTTTCGGGCAGCCGAACTGGCAAAGGACAGGAAAGCTCACTGCACTCACTATCGCTTGCCCAGGGGTAAAAGTTACGCGGTTTTCGGGTCCGCGACCGCATAATGTTTTATGAAATGTTAGCGGACAGGTGTTGTGTGCTGCGATACCGGCTTTGATGCCTTTCGCGGAAACCGGAGCCGTTCACCGCCATCCCGAACGGGTCCTGCAACTGTTGACGTGTAATTCAGGCAGGGCGGAAATGGACGGCAACTCCCGGTCGCCGCCCACGTCATTTTTGCCTCAGGCAGCATCCTTAGACGATTGCGATGACAGTGCGAGCTTTTTCGCGGCCACGAAATCGACCTTGCCCGAGCCAAGCACCGGCACGATACCGACATTGACCTCGGCCGGCACCATCATGTCCATGGCGCCCTTCGATTTGGCAAAACTTGCGAAATCGCCGCGCGTGGCATTGGGAGCATCGGTAAGCAGGATCAGACGTTCACCCTTCTTGGCATCCGGCACCGAGGAGACGACCGAAAGGCTGCCCGGCCACAACTGTCCGGCCAGAGCCTCGACAGCCGCCAGCGACACCATTTCGCCACCGATCTTGGCAAAACGCTTGGCGCGGCCGCGAATGGTGACAAAGCCATCCTCATCGATGGTGACGATGTCGCCGGTATCGTGCCAGCCGCCTTCGAGCGGTTCGATGACGCCCGGATTTTCGGCCCTGAGATATCCGGCCATGACATTGGCGCCCTTGATGAACAGTCGGCCGCCTTCATCGATGCCCGGCACCGGTTCGAGCTTCCATTCCATGCCCGGCATGATTTTTCCGACCGTGCCGGAGCGGTTGAACATCGGCGTGTTGAGCGAGATGACTGGTGCTGTTTCGGTGACGCCGTAACCTTCGAGAATACGCAGGCCGAATTTTTCCATATAGGTCTCGCGCGTCGACGACTTGACCGGTTCGGCACCGGAAAAGATGTAGCGGATCGAGCGGAAATCATACGGATGCGCCGTGCGGGCATACCCGTTGAGGAATGTGTCGGTGCCAAAAATGATGGTGGCATTCGACGTATAGATCAGTTCCGGCACGATGCGGTAATGCAGCGGCGACGGGTAGAAATAGACCGGTACGCCGGCAACCAGCGGCAGAACGGTGCCGGCGGTCAGGCCAAAAGAGTGGAAGACCGGCAGGATGTTGAACACCTTGTCGCCCGAGTGGAAATCGATGCGCGAGGCGGCCTGGGCGGCGTTCGACAGGATGTTGCGATGGGTGAGCACCACGCCCTTCGGAGACCCTTCCGAACCGGAGGTGAAGAGGATGACGGCGGTATCTTCCGCCGTCTGTTTCACCAGCGGCTTGTAACGGCGGAAAAGCCCCAAAACCTTGTCGAAGGCGGTGATCGTTTCACGCAGATCGTCGAGCCAGACAATGGTCACTTCCTTTTCCATCTCGGCGATGATCGGACCGAGCTTGCCCTGCGTGACGAAGGCGTGTGAGCAGAGCACATGCTTTACCTGCGCCGCCTTGCAGGCCGACAGGATGTTGGCCGCACCGGCGGTGAAATTCAGCATGGCCGGTACCTTGCCCGCCGACATGACGCCCAGCACGGTGGCGGCAGTGCCATTGGCATTCGGCAGCATGACACCGAGCGTCTTTTCGTTCGGGAACATTTTTTTGAATTTTGCGCCCAGAACGGCAGCACCTGTGAGCAGCTTGCCGTAGGACAACGGGCCGCTGATCGGATCCTCGACGGCCAGCTTGTTGCCACCCTTTTCCTGCGCCGTTTCGATGATGCGCTCGAGCACGGTGAGGTTGGTATTGGTGGTCTTGAACAGGAGCATGGACATGATCCTGTAGAGCGCGGCACCGGCGGCGATGCGGCGTTTGCGACCTTTAAGGTCTTCCGGCACTTCGAGACGCACCGGTTCGAGAATGGTCACCTTGACCTTGGGGAACAGGCGACGGCGCACCTGACCGCCGGAAAGCCGCGAAAAATAGCTCTTTTCCAGACCATCGATACGCACGGGCACAATCATCGAGCCGGTCTTGTCGGCAACCATGGCGGCGCCGTCATAGACCTTCATCAGCGTGCCGGTGACCGTGAGGCGGCCTTCCGGGAAGATGCCGATGGCATTGCCATCCTGCGCCACCTTGATGAGCGAACGCGTCGCCATCGGTTTGGTCGGGTCGAGCGGCAGGAACTTTGCCATCTTCAGGAAGGGGCGCACCCACCATGCCTGGGCGATCTTGTAATCGACGGCGAAGACCGGTTCTTCTTCGGTGATGGCAAGCGCCAGCGCGCCATCGAGGAAACTGACATGGTTGAGCGCGATGATCGGTGCGCGGCCGGCCTTGCGGATGTTTTCCAGACCGTCGACTTCCAGACGCATGAAGTCGCGGAAGAGGATCGAAATGAAATCACGGAACGGGTTGGTCGGCAGTGTCTTCAGCATCAGCCATGCAACGGCAATGTTGATGATGGACAGGCCGAGGATGATCATCGGCACCGACATGCCGACCGCCTGCAGACCGGCGACCAGCGCCAGACCGATGGTGATGAACAGGGCCGACAGGACGTTGGCACCACCGATGACACGGGCGCGGCGTTTTTCATCCGCCCAGGTCTGCATGGCGGCAAAGGTCGGCACGGCGAGGAAAGCACCACCGATCGCCATGCCGGCGAGATCGATCGCCACACGGATGGTGTTCTGGCCGGCGAAAAATTCGGAGATCGTCTGCGCATGCGAGGTCGATTGCAGGCCCCACAGGTTCCAGGCGAGGTCGATGCCGAACAGGGCGACGATAGCGGTGCCCACAGGTGCCGGCAGAAGCACGACACGACCGGCCGACATCCAGCCGGCGATGGCCGAACCGATGGCAATCGAGATCGCGAAGATGGCGAGATAGGCCGGCACAACGAGTTCGGAGCCACCGAGAATTTCGCTGACCATGATCGGCAGCATCGACATGACGAAAGCGCCCACGAACCAGAACCAGCAATTCATCAGCGCCGAGCGCCAGACACGGGTATCCTCGCGCAATTCCTTCACCAGCGTCAGGCTGGAGCGCAGCACATTCTTGTCGATGACGAGAGATGGCGCCTGTGCGCCGGTGCGCGGGATCATGCGGGCCGACAGCCAGCACAGGACCGACAGAACCATCATCATCGGGCCAAAGATCCAGACGCTGTCACCCTCGGCAAAGGCAAGGGCCGCGACGATCGTACCGGTGAGGATGGCGATAAAAGTGCCACCCTCGATCCACGCATTGGCCTTGGGCAGATCCCGGGTTTCCAGAAGGTCGGGCAGGATGCCGTATTTGATCGGTCCGAACAAAGCCGAGATGACACCGAAGCCGAACAGGGCGACCATCAGCACGAAGATGGACGAAAAGGCGATGCCGATGACCGAGATGGCGGCGATGCCGATTTCCGCGAATTTCAGGCGTTCGGCCATCCGCGCCTTGTCGTGTTTGTCGGCAAGTTCGCCGCCGAGTGCCGACAGAAGCAGGAAGGGTACGATGAAGATGCCGCCCGCCAGCGTGACGAGGGCAGCACCTTCGGCGGCCATCGTTGCCAGGATCAGGAAGATCAGCGTCTGTTTCAGGAAATTGTCGTTGAAGGCGGAGAGGAACTGCGTCCAGAACAGCGGCGCAAATTTCCTCGTTTTCATCAGACTGTCGTGCATGGCGCTTTCCTTTTCGATCACGGCAGGAGGACCACGGAATTATTAGGCAATCATTGAAAGCCGAAATAACTCCGTGGCATCGTTAACGAGACTTAATCGTCACTGTCGCGGTTGAACTTGACGAGCAGCTTCTCGGTCTTGGCGTCTTCTATTCTGCGGATCAGCTTTTCCGATTCCGCGTTGTCGCGCAAAGTCTTGGTCATGTTGACCGTCGTCTGCACCAGCATGAGGATGCCCATGGCGAGGTAACCCTTGCCCCACAGATCGAGCGGCATCATCCAGAGGCCGAGCGCCAGCATGAAGGCGGCAGCACCAAAAGAGATGTAGGAAAAGCTGACCCAGCTGGAGGAGTGTTTCTGAAAGCTGTCGTTCATGATCTTGGTTCCTTATCGAGATTTGAAGAGTGGGGTTCAATTTCAGCAAGTGGCATCGAGGCGGGTGCGAAGACGCGTCAGCACCTCATCGGCGGAAGAGCGCAAGGGCGCGCCGCAACCGGCGTCTGCCAGGCGTTCCATCAGGCCGGCCGTGCGGGTCGGGCCGTCCATCTGCTTGAGAACGGCGGACACCGTTTCGGTCTGTTTCTGGCGGTCGCGCAGGCGCTCCAGCGTGCGTTCGGCATCATCCAGCGTGGCGAGACCGACGCCTGCAGCAGTGTGATCGATCTTGTGGGCGGCATGGGTGGCGCGGGCCAGCCGTTCTCCGCGCTGCAGTTCCTTCAGGCGTCCTTCGGCGGACCGCACGGTCGCCTTGAGGTTTGCGATGGCGCCGGAAAACTGCGCCTGCGCCTGTTCGGATGCCGCCTTCTCGGCCTCCAGAAAGGCGATGGCATCGGCGGCTTCGCGGGCCAGCCCGTCATTACCTTTCGAAAGTGCGGCCAGCGTGCGCTCCTCGAGATCGGCGATACGCGACAGGACCGCCGCGTGCTGGCTGCGCTCTTTTTCGTTCTGGGCAATGGCGACGGCCAGAGCGTGTTGCGCCGACTGGATGGACTGTGCCGCATCGCGGATCTGCTGGGCGAGCAGTGGCATGGCATGACGATCCGCGACAGCCTGTTCGGCATCATGTGCCCTTCCGCGCAGAAGTGTTGCAATCAGGTTGAACATTTAACGTCTCCCGTTTATGAACATTGTTCACGAATGAATGTGTCGCATAAACTTGAACGACGTTCAACAATTATTTTGAACATCGTTCAATATTTTTCAGGATGATGAAATGGGCCGACGGGAAGAAAAACGCGAAGACCTGAAAGCAAGGCTGCTGGAGGCCGCGCGCGATCGTATTGAACGCGACGGCGTGGCCAACCTGCGCGCGCGCGATGTGACTCAGGATGCCGGCTGCGCGCTTGGCGGCCTATACAGCGCTTATACGGACCTCAACGACCTGATCATTCACGTGAACTCAACGACGCTGAAGGCGCTCGAGCAATCGCTGGCGGTGACGGAGGTGAAGGACAGGTCTCCCACCGACCGTCTGCGCAATCTGGGACAGGGTTACCTGAAATTTGCGATGGCCAACCGCAATCTCTGGAAAGCCCTGTTCGAACACGCCCTGCCGGCGGATACGCCCTCGCCGCAATGGCATCTGGACGAACATCTGTTCCTGCTGAGCATCATTGCCGAACCGCTGAAGGAACTGCAGCCGGAGATGAGCGACGAGGAACGCGCCGTGCGGGCACGCACCCTGTTCGGCGCGGTTCACGGCATTATCAGCATCACGCTGGAAGCCCGGTTCGTCGGCCTGCCGCCGGAACGGCTGGAGCGGGAACTCGATGAAATCATCATCATGATCGCCGCCGGCGCCGCTGCCCTGCGCAGGGAGTGAACCTGAAAGCGGGCGCGTCATCGCTGCGCCCGCCATCCCTTCTGCTGGCCCGAAATCCTGAATAGATCCTCATCGTCTGCACAAAAACTGCAAACGCACCGAGCATTCTGTCGGCATGAAAAAGCACCTCATCCCAGATCGCTCCGCCCTTCCCCGTCTGCCTTACCGCCTCCTCAAGGAGAACTGGTGGCTGCAGGAGGATTTTACCGTCGAAACAGGTACCGCGTCGCCGTTCAAACGCCGCGACGGCACCAACACCTTCCAGGCCTGCCGAGGGGAGGTTCGGACATGCAATTGACGAACAGCGAAACAAACGCACCGCGCTCGCCCATCCACGGTAAAATCCGCCTGTCTGTGCTTGTGGCAATGATCGCGCTGGCTGACTTTCTGTTTTTTGCACAGGCGCCCGGCCTCAACCTCTTCCTCATGCCGATTGCACTTACCGTTGCTGTTCTGCTGTCGGCCACAAGACCACCGCGCCCCATCGCAGCCGCTGCCTATCTCGGTTTCTCGGCGCTTGCCGCAGCGCCCCTGCTGGAAGCGCCAACGCTCAGTGGCCTGATCCTTGCCATGACCGCCGTCATCCTTGTCGCGCTGGCGAATGCAAAACTTCTGCCGAAAACACCAAGTGCAATTCCCTTCGTTCTTCTGCGTTTCCTGCCGACCTTCGTCATCAGGCTGCCTCAAGCCTGCCACCGGATCTTTGCATCCCATTCCGGCCGCACGCTTTTCGGCACGACCGTAAAATCGATTAGCGGCTGGCTTTTTCCGCTGGGCATGGGGCTGGTTTTTCTTCTTCTGTTCAGCGTCGCCAATCCGCTGATCGAGATGGGTCTCAGCAATATCGATCTCAGTTTCCTGTTGAACCTACCCGATCTCGGCCGGATGACGTTGTGGCTCGTCACGGCAATCACTGCCTGGGCAATCATGCGGCCACGTCTTATCCGCAGGTTTAGACGCCGTGCACCTGAAAAAGCCGAAGCCGGCATCAAGGCCAGCACCTTTCTCGATCACACCGCGCTCGTTCGTTGCCTGTCGGTCTTCAATCTTCTCTTTGCCATGCAGACGCTGCTCGATCTCATGTATCTCTGGGGTGGCGCCGAGCTGCCGGCCGGCATGAGCCATGCGGAATATGCCCATCGCGGCGCCTATCCACTGGTGGCAACGGCACTGCTGGCCGCCGCCTTTGTGCTGATTGCCATGCGTCGTGGTGGCCCCGGAGATCACAGCCGGCTGATCCGCATTCTCGTCATTGCCTGGATCCTGCAGAATGTCCTGCTCTGCCTGTCATCCATTCTCCGGCTTGATCTTTATGTCGGGACCTATTCGCTGACCGGCCTTCGCATTGCCGCCGGCATCTGGATGGGACTGGTTGCCGCGGGCCTCACGCTCATCCTGCTCCGGATCGCGCTGCGCCGCTCCAACCAATGGCTGATCTCGATGAACCTCGTCACCCTGGCGACCGTTCTCTACCTCTGCGCATGTTTCGATTTTTCCGGCTTCATCGCCCGGTTCAATGTCGAAAACAGCCTTAGACCCGAACATCAGGGCGAACCGCTCGATATCTATTATCTCGCCTCGCTTGGGCCTTCCGCCATCGCCGCTTTCGACCTTTATCTCGCATCCCTTCCTGCCGATGCCGTCGAGCGCGCCAGAGTGGAATGCAAGAAGCAGGAACTGGTCGATCGTTTCGTTGAACGGTCCAGGGACTGGCGCAGCTGGAGCTATCGCCAGCACCGAATGGAAACCTATCTGCAATCAACCGCTTTGATCGAAAGGTGAAACAGCGATATCACCCATGCCATCGCATTTTCAGGAGAAGTCATGGCACCCCGCATCCTTGTCGTCGATGACGAGCCCAATATCCGCGAGGTGATCTGTTTTGCGCTGGAACGCGCCGGCATGACCACGGCGACGGCGGGAACCGGCACTCAGGCTATGATGACGTTTCGCGCCGGCAGGATCGACCTGATCGTGCTCGATATCGGCATGCCGGACATGGATGGCCTCGAGGTCTGCCGGCAAATCCGCAAGACATCATCTGTCCCGATCCTGTTTCTTTCCGCGCGGGATGAAGAAATCGACCGCATTCTCGGCCTCGAAATCGGCGGAGACGATTATGTCACCAAACCCTTCAGCCCGCGCGAACTGGTCGCGCGGGTCAAGACAATCCTCAAGCGCAGTGGGCCTGCTGCGATGGAGAGGAACGATCAGGAGATGACGGTGGGAGACCTGCGTCTGGACCGCGCCGGCAGGGCGGTCACGTTTGCCGGCCGCCCGCTGACGCCCACCGCGCTGGAATTTGCAATCCTCGAAGCCCTGATGGGGCGACCGGACATGGTGTTCAGCCGCGAGCAGCTGATGGTCGCGGCCTATGGGCCGGGCACCTATGTCGCCGATCGAACGATCGACAGCCATATCCGCAACATAAGGGCGAAATTTGCCGCGATCGGCGCCGACAATCTTATCACCACCGTGCATGGAGTCGGTTTCAAGCTTCATGTCGGCGAGAATGGGAGGGCGTGACATGCCGGCACCGCAGGTAAAACCGAAATGGCGACCACCCTTGGCATTGATCGTTTATGCCGTGCTTCTGTCGATCATGGCATTGCCCATCGTCAGCATCATCTGGTTTCGCACCAGCGACAACACCGCCTCGCTGACGACCACGACCGAAGCCGGCGCGCTTGTTGTCGTGCTGCTGGTAACGCTTGCGGTCGCTTATGTTCTCAGCCGCAACATTACCGCGCCGATCAACGCGCTGATCACCCGCTCGGACGAAATTGCCCATGGTGGACGGGCAGCAATCCAGCCGCTCGGAAGTTACGGCACACGCGAGATCGCCACGCTTTCGCAGAGTTTTCTCGACCTCGCCAGCAAGCTGGTCGACCGCAGCGAATATGTGCGCTCGTTTGCGGCGCATGTCTCGCACGAACTGAAATCGCCTTTGACCTCGATCCGCGGCGCGGCCGAGCTTTTGCGCGACGATGACGATGAACAGCCGATGACCAAGGCGGAACGGCAGCGTTTTCTCGAAAACATCATCGCCGATTCCAAACGTCTCGACCTGCTGCTGGCAAGGCTGCGGGAACTTGCACATGCGGAAATGCCGATCCCGAACGGGCAGATTTCGACCGACGACATCTGCCGGATGTTGCAAACACGGTTTCCCGCCTTCGGCATAGCAGCCGGTGGGCAGACGACACTGCGCCTCGCATTGCCACTCGAGGCGGCGACTGTCGTTTTCGGCAATCTTGCCGAAAACGCCTTCCAGAACGGTGCGACCAGCATCGACATCCATGTCTCTGCCGCCTCCCGCGCCGCCAACATTCTTTTCCGCGATAACGGCAATGGTATCTCGCCGGCAAACCGCGAACGCATTTTCCAACCCTTCTTTTCGACCCGTCGCCATGCGGGCGGAACCGGCATGGGGCTGGATATCGCCCGCACCATGCTGGCATCCCACGGCGGAGAGATTGCGCTTCAGGATACCTTCGAATCCGGGACCGCATTCGCGATCACCGTGCCGCTGCCATGAGATCTGCAGCATAACCAACAGGTGACCGGTGCGGGGGTGTTCGACAATTGACAATGCCGGAGCCATCGGACAGTTTGACGCCATGAGTGCATCGGCTGATTGGTTGTCAGAAAATAGCCCGATCAGCCGTAAGAATGCGGCTGAGGCGGTATTCGACGAATTGCGTTCCGCGATCGTTTCCGGCCGCATCGAGGTTGGAACACGCCTGCCATCCGAAACCCATCTTGCCAAGAAATATGGTGTCAGCCGTCCGGTCATCCGGGAGGCGCTGCGCTCGCTGCAAACGCTCGGCATGACACAGACGCGAACCGGAAGCGGGACCTTCGTCACCACCTCGGCGCCATCTGCCGATCTCAGTTACAGCGGATATTCCGCGCGCGACCTGATCGAGGCCCGCCCGTTCATCGAAGTGCCTGCCGCCGGCTGGGCGGCACTGCGCCGAAGCGAACAGCAGGCATCCGACCTCATGACACTGTGCGAGCGCATGGATGCGGAAGAAGACCCACACCGCTGGGTTATGCTCGATTCCGAATTCCACATGCTGTTGGCCAGGGCATCCGGCAACGCCGTTTTCGAAAAGATCGTCACCGATGCGCGCGACGCGCTGATGCAGCAATCGGAGCTGGTCAACATGATGGCGAGCCGCCGCGCCGCCTCAAATGGCGAACATCGGCGCATCGCCGTGGCGGTGAACGCCGGCTCGCAAGACGATGCCTCGCGAGCCATGGAGCTTCACCTTGGCCAGGTAAAGCAGGTGGTGACCGGAATTATCGGGGCAGGTCAGCCGGATCGGTGATCGGTTCGCTGGTCGGAGCCTGAACATTGGCCAGCACCTCGGGGCGCAATGCCCTTTCCAGCTGCTCGGCCGTCAGATGGCCCCGCTCCAGCACAACTTCGACAATCGTCCTGCCCGTTTCCTGCGCCTCACGCGCCACCTGCGTGGCCGCATAATAGCCGATCAGCGGGTTGAGTGCGGTTGCCAGTCCCAGCGACTGTTCCAGACGCAGCGCCATGATGCCCGGATTGGCGGTAATGCCATTGACGCAACGTTCGGCCAGAATGCGGCAGGCCGCCTCCAGATGCGCGATGCTGTCGCTGAGCGACCGCACGATCACCGGTTCGAAGGCATTGAGCTGAAGCTGACCGGCCTCGGCCGCCATGGTGATGGTGATATCGTTGCCGATCACCGAAAACGCGACCTGATTGACCACTTCCGGGATGACCGGATTGACCTTGCCCGGCATGATGCTGGACCCCGCCTGCATGGGAGGCAGGTTGATCTCGCCGATACCCGCGCGCGGGCCGGACGATAGAAGACGCAGGTCGTTGCAGGTCTTGGACAGCTTTACCGCTACCCGCTTCAACACTCCGGAGAGGTGAACGAAGGCGCCGGGATCCTGCGTCGCTTCGATAAGATCGGCCGCCGTTTTCAGCGGACGCCCGGTCAGGCGAGCGAGATGCCGGCAGGCCAAAGCCGCATAACCGGCCGGTGCATTCAGCCCCGTGCCGATGGCGGTCGCGCCGAGATTGATCTCATGCAACAGGGATGCGGATTCCAGCAGACGGGCGCGGTCTTCACCCAGCATGACAGCAAAGACGCGAAATTCCTGCCCGAGCGTCATCGGAACCGCGTCCTGCAACTGGGTGCGGCCGACCTTCAGGATGGCGTCGAACTCCTTTGCCTTGCGCTCGAAAGCGTCCTGCAGAAATTCCATCGAAGCGGCCAGTTTATCGATCGCCTCGATCGTGCCGACATTGATGGCGGTCGGATAGGCATCGTTGGTGGACTGGCTGAGATTGACGTGATCGTTCGGATGCAGGTGGGCGTAATCCCCCTTGGCATGACCGAGCAGTTCCAGCGCCCGGTTGGCGATCACCTCGTTGGCGTTCATGTTGGTGGACGTGCCGGCACCACCCTGGATGACATCGACAACGAACTGGTCGTGCAGGGCACCGGCCCTGATCTCCCGGCAGGCGGCAACGATGGCATCGCGGCGCGGCTCATCAAGAAACCCGAGTTCATGATTGGCCTCGGCCGCTGCTTCCTTCACATAGGCAAGGCCGCAAATGACGTGCGGATAACGGCTGACACTGATGCCGGTGACCGGAAAGTTATCGACCGCCCTTGCGGTGTGCACACCCCAATAGGCATCGGCCGGAATGTCCTTGGGACCGAGAAGGTCCTTTTCAATGCGTGTCGCCATCTCTGGCATCCTCCACCAAAGTTCAATCTGTCATGCTGTATGACAGATTTTTCCGTGATACTCCTCTGTGATTGAAATCGTCAAACGAAATTCATCAAACTTGACGAAGCCCTAATGATGGCCCTATGAAGGCAAAATCTGTATTACAGCATTACAAAATCTGCGACGAAACAAACGCATGATCGAACGACATCCGGCCAGACAGGCGCAGGGGTGTGAAAGCTCTAGGGAGGAGTGTTTCAGTGGATACATCGATACAGGCCAAAGCTGAAAAGGGCATCGAGTTTGCCGAGGAACTCGGCTACCAGAAAGCCCTCAAACCCCGCCAGATCCAGATGATCGCCATCGGTGGCGCTATCGGCACCGGCCTCTTTCTGGGCGCCGGCGGACGACTAGCCGCAGCCGGCCCGGCTCTCATCTTCGTTTATGCCCTTTGCGGTTTCTTCGCGTTTCTCGTTCTGCGCGCTCTCGGCGAACTGATCATGCACCGCCCGACTTCGGGCTCGTTCGTTTCCTACGCTCGCGAGTTCTACGGCGAGAAAATGGCCTTTGCCGTCGGCTGGATGTACTGGCTGAACTGGGCGATGACGGCCGTGGCGGATGTCACCGCCGTTGCGCTCTACATGAACTTCTTCAAGCAATACGTGCCCTTCCTTGCGGGCATCGACCAATGGATGTTCGCACTGGTGGCACTGCTTGTCGTGCTGGCCATGAACATGCTGTCGGTCAAGGTGTTCGGTGAGCTGGAATTCTGGTTCAGCCTGATCAAGGTTCTGGCGCTTGTCACCTTCCTGATCGTCGGCATCTATTTCGTCATCTTCGGCACGCCGATCGAAGGCCATGTCACCGGTTTCAGCGTGATTACCGACAATGGCGGCTTCCTGCCCAACGGCATATTGCCCGCTTTCGTGATCATACAGGGTGTGATCTTCGCCTATGCCTCGATCGAACTGATCGGCACGACGGCCGGCGAAACGGAAGATCCGCGCAAGATCATGCCGACGGCGATCCGCACCGTCGTCGTACGCCTCTTGGTCTTTTATGTCGGCTCCGTCGTTCTGCTTTCGCTGCTCCTGCCGTACAACGCCTACAAGGCTGGCGAGAGCCCGTTCGTGACCTTCTTCGGCGCGATCGGTATCGAAGGTGCGGATATCATCATGAATCTCGTGGTCCTGACCGCCGTCCTGTCGTCGCTGAATGCCGGTCTCTACTCGACGGGCCGCATCCTGCATTCGATGGCCGTTTCGGGTTCGGCGCCGGCCGTGCTTGCCAAAATGAACAAGGCTGGCGTGCCCTATGGTGGTATTGCCGTAACGGCCGCGGTGACGGCGATCGGTATCGTGCTTAATGCCATCGTTCCCGCCATGGCGTTCGAAATCGCGCTCAACCTTGCAGCACTCGGCATTATCAGCGCATGGGCCGTTATCGTGCTCTGCCAGCTGAAGCTCTGGAGCCTCGCCAAACAGGGCAAGATGCAGCGTCCGGACTTTGCCATGTTCGGCGCGCCCTACACCGGCATCATCACGCTCGTCTTCCTCGCCAGCGTGCTGGTTCTGATGGCGCTGGATTATCCGGTCGGCAGCTGGACCATGGGTTCGCTGATCATCATCATCCCGGCTCTTGTCATCGGCTGGTACCTGGCGCGTGACCGCATTGCAGCGGTCGCGGCGGAAAACGCCGCCAAGCAGACAGCTGCAACCGATGGGACCGCATCGTGATCGCCTCAATGAAAAAAAAACCTCTGGTGGCGGTCATCGCCACCGGCGGCACCATTGCCAGCCAACGGGATCAGGACGGCGCCAGCCGTCCGAGCCTTGATGGTGACAGCCTTCTCGGGCAGCTTTCGGATACGGGCATCGACCTCAAGGCCATTGACCTGATGGCCAAGGATTCTGCCAGCCTGACATTGTCCGACATGCAGTTGATCAGCCACTCGGTCGGCACGCTTCTTGCCGATAAGGAGATCGATGGCATCGTCGTGCTGCATGGTACCGATGCCATGGAAGAGACGGCGATGCTCGTGCAATTGCAGCACGCCTTGACCAAGCCCGTCATCTTTACCGGCGCCCAGTTTACGGCGGATCATGAACAGGCGGATGGCCCGGCGAACCTTGCAGCCGCCATTACCGCGGCGGTCGATGGTGACAACACCGGACGCGGCGTACTGGTCTGCTTTGGCGGAAAAACCCATCCGGCCTGGGGCCTTTACAAACATTCGGCCGATGAGACCGATGCATTCCGGCAATCGACACGACAGGAAAACCCTGGCCTTCACCATTCGGGCGATGTCAGCGCCGTGCGTGTCGATATCGTTGCCATCTATCCCGGTTGCGACGGTGCACTTGTGGATGCAAGCCTGGCGGCCGGCGCAGGCGGCATCGTGTTGGCCGCGCTCGGCTCGGGCAATGCCACGCCATCCGTTGTTGATGCCGTGCGGCGCTGTTCGCAAAAGAAAGTACCCGTCGTCGTTTCCAGCCGCGTGCCGCAGGGCAGACTGACCTCGACCTATGGCGGCGGTGGTGGCGGACACGATCTGGCGCTGGCCGGTGCCATCCATTCCGAAAACCTCAGACCCGGTCAGGCGCGGATGCTGCTGGCAGTTCTTCTGGCGGCAGGCATGGACCCGGATGCCATGGCCAACGCCTTTGCCGAGAGCGGCGGCTGACCGTTTCGCAAACTGCGGCGGCCTCCCGGCGTAGGGCGCAAGCCATGCTCGTTGCCCGGCTTTTCGGATCACCCTGACAACAGGCGGCGAAACAGTCTTGCCGCCTCTGGTCTGCGCAGCCTATAGCGCTACAATAATTCCAAACTTTGTCGCTGAAGGGCTGCGCCATGACCAAATCTTTCACCATCGTTATTGCCATGGCAGTCATGACCATGGGGCTTGCCGCCTGCGGCAACACGATCCGCGGCGTCGGTCAGGATGCCGCCAATACCGTGAATGCCACCCAGAACGCCGGAAAACGTATTGATCGTGCTGTCCGCTACTGAAACACGTCGAGATCTTTCTCATTCGCTGGCTGTGCTATAGGCTCTTGTTCTTACACAGGCCCTGATCCGAAACTGATTTCCATTTTCGGGAGACACTCTCCAACCGGTCGTCCGGCCTGAATGGCCGGCATTTTCCCGCCATGCTGGATCTATTTTCTCTACAACTGCATTCGATGCGACATCTGGGAAGGCTTGACGCACAACTGGCTGCGGCGCGATCCGCAGGCTTTCGGCATGTCGAGGCGTTGGAGGCACATCTGGCTTCCCGTGAAAATTTGCGACATAACCTCGATCGCTTCGATCTGGCCTGTTCTTCCGTTCATGTCGGCATGACGGCGCTGCAGCAGGATCATGCACCGATTGTCGAAGCGTGTCTTGCAGCGGGGATAACGAGCGTTTTCGCCACCCGCCTGCCGATGCAGGATCCTCGCGATCCGGCCGCATGGCAGAAAGCGGGAGAAAGGCTCGGCACACTGGCGGAGGTGTTTGCCGGCCATGGCATCGGCTTCGGTTATCACAACGGTGAGCATGGCTTTGTGCCGTTGAAATCAGGGCGTTGCGGCATCGAGGATCTGTTCAGGGCCGCCTCCGGCTCATCGCTCAGATGGCAGGCCGATATCGGCTGGATCCGGCGCGCCGGTGCCGATCCGCTGGAATGGCTGAAACGGTTTCGCACACGACTGATATCAGCGCACATCAAAGATGTGGGTGCGGACGCCGATTTCGAGGAAGGCTGGCGCAATCTGGGCTCCGGCCTGCTCGTGTGGCCGATCCTGTTCAAGGCTGCGGTCGAGTGCGGAGCACGCACGCTGGTCGTCGAGCATGACAACCCACCCGATCCCGCAGAGTTTGCCAGGCGCAGCTTTGCCTACCTTTCACGCTATGACAGCCGCAGCGCGTTCTAACCCTTCACGCCGGACGAAATCATCACCGCTTCTGTCACCTTCTTCTGGAAGATCAGATAGGCGATGGCGACCGGCATGGCCCCCAGAAGCGCCACCGACATCAGCCGTGCATAAAACACGCCGAATGCATCGTTCACCTGGGTGATGCCGACCGGGATGGTCATCTTGTTTTCCGTGGTGACAGCGAGGAAGGGCCAGAGGAACTGGTTCCAGGCCATGATGAAAGTGATGATGGCGAGCGCTGTGGTGATGCCCCAGTTGAGCGGCAAATAAACCTTGAACAGAAGCGTGTAATCACCGCCACCATCAAGCACGACGGCTTCGCGCATTTCCTTCGGCACAGCATCGAAGAATTGCTTGTAGACGATGATGACCACCGGAACGATGAGCTGCGGCAGGATGATGCCGGCCCAGGTGTTGATCAGGCCCATATCGTTCATCAGGATGAATTGCGTGACGACAAGCGCCTGCGACGGCACCATGAAACTGGCAAGCACGACGCCATAAAGAATGCGGCGGCCGGGAAAGCGCATCTGCGAGATGGCATAGGCGCACATCATGCCCGAGACGATAACGGTGAAGGTGATGATGACCGCCGTGCCGATGGAATTGATGTACCAGTTGACGAGGTTGGTGTTCCATAAAATGTCGATATAGGCGGCCGGGTTGAACTCGTCGGGGATGACGCCCGCCTCCTTGGAAACGACCCGATCTTCAGAGCGCATCGAGGTGATGAAGGCCCAGTAGAGCGGAAAGATCCAGAGCGCGGCTGCCGCGAAGGTTCCCACGGTCAGCACGCCGTTTTCGAGTTTGCGCAGCGATGTCATCGGCGGCCTCCGGCGCGAAGAAGTTGATATTGCAGCACGGAGAAGGCCGCGATGACGATGAACAGCACCAGCGCGATGGCCGAGGCATAACCGCCGTGATTGAGCTGAAATGCCTCGCGATAGACCATCAGCAGCATCACATAGGACGAATTGAACGGCCCTCCCTTGGTGAGCAGATAGATCTGGTCGAAAATTTTCAGCTGCAGGATCATCTGCAATGTCAGCACAAGCGCCGTGACCGGCCATAGAAGCGGCCATGTGACCCGGCGGAAGAGCTGCATGCGGGTCGCGCCATCGAGCTGCGCCGCCTCGTAATAGTCCTTCGGAATGTTGCGCAGACCCGCGATGAACAGCAGCACGTTAAAACCGTTGGTCCACCAGATGGTGACCAGCGCCACCGTCGGCATGGCCCAATAGGGGTTCTTGAATACCGCGACGGATTTGCCGAAGAAAAACGCGATGACCGGCTGCAGCACGCCGAACTGGAAATCCAGCATCCACGTCCAAATCTGCGTGACGACCGAAACGGGCAGGATGTAGGGCAGGAAGAAGATGGCGAGCGCCAGAGCCTGCAAGGAACCACGCAGCCGATTGATCATCAGCGCGATGCAAAGCGCAATCACGGTGGTCGGGATCACCGTCAGCAGGACGAAATAGCCGTTGTTTTTGAGTGATGTCAGAAACAGCTTGTCCGACAGAAGGCGTGCAAAATTGTCGAAACCGACCCACTCGCCCGCACCGATCAAGGGACTGTCGGTGAAACTCAGCGCCACCAGACGGATAGCCGGATAAAGAAAGACCAGCGCAAACGTCAGCACGAAGGGTGCCACAAGCGAAACGGCCACCGCCATTTCCCTGCGCCGATTTGTCAGCATTGCCACGTCTTGAACCTCCATGCTCGAAAGAGTGGCCGCCAGAGACCGGCGGCCACGGCTGACGGTGTCACTTCAACACGTTTTGCAGGTCGGATTTCATCTGCTCGGCGGCAGCCATCGGCTCCGCATAACCGTGGATGGCGGGCGAGATGATGTTGATGGCCGCGTCATAGATCGGCGAGCCGACGCCGGCGATTGGAGAGCGCGGATCGTAGGATGCCGTGTCTGCCAGCGCCGCATATGTGGCGTTCGGCTCCATCTTCTTGAATTCGGCGCTTTCGGCGACCGGCTTGAAGGCCGGAATATGGCCGGCATCCGCCCAGGAGATAGCGTGTTTTTCCATCCAGCCGATCACGGTCATCACGGCCTTGCGTTTTTCCGGCGTCAGCTTGTTGTTGGCGGGAATGGCGAAGGCATGCGAATCCGCCCAGGTCGTCTGCGTGCCCATCAGGTTCGGCACCTGTACTGCACCCCATTTATAGCCGAGCGAGCCCTTCTTTTCGAGGTCGACCATGGTCGGCACTTCCCAGACGCCGTTGAGCGAAAAGGCCGATTTGCCGGAGGTGAACAGAGCGACCGAGGCTTCATATTCCGCCTGTTCCGGCTGCCATTCATTGGTCTGCCAGTTGGTCATCACCTCGATCGCCTTGGCGGCTTTCTGAAGATTGTCGCCGGCCAGAACCTCGTTGCCGGTGATCAGTTCGCCGCCCAACTGGCGGAACAGCGTGTAGAATACGCGGTAGGTGGCGCCATCATCGCCGGTGGCGTAGGAAACCGGCGCCTCGGCACCCTTTTCCTTGGCATAAGCCAACGCTTCTTCGAAATCCTTCAGATTATTGATGCCGGTCAGCTTGCCATCGGCATTGAGGAATTTCGATCCTTCGAGAAATTTTGCGTTGTAATAGAGCACGATGGAATGGATATCGAACGGCACCGCATGCAGCTTGCCGTCATCGCCACTGGCGGCCTGAAGTGCTGCCGGGAAAAAGCTGTCCTTGGTGAGACCGGCATCGGTCAGGTCCTTGTCCGAAATCTCGTCGAGCACGCCTTCCTTGAGGCCCAGCGGCATGCGCGACAGATGGTAGGTCATCACGTCAGGCCCCTGCCCTACGGCCACGGCCGTGCGCACCTTGGTGTAGAAGGGCACGCCCCATTCCAGCGTCGTGCCGGTGATCTTGATATCCGGGTGCTCCTCGTTGAAGCGGCTGATCAGCGCCTTCATGCGCACGCCATCACCGCCGGAAAAGAAATCCCACCAGGTGATGTTTTCCGCAGCCATTGCCGGCACGGACATAAGGGCGATCGCGGTTGCCGCGAGAAGCTTTCTGCACAACATTTGAAGTGTCCTCCATCACGAAGCCACCTCTCCCGAAGGTGGCGGGTTGAAATGTCTGCCTTTCCCTACCGGCGCCTGCTATCGCAACCGGCTGCCGTCTTCGGCGAAGAGCAGAACCTCCCCTGCATCCGCCGAAAGCGATATCTTTTTGCCATCGAAATTTTCGCGGCGACCGCGCATCTCCACCACGATGTCCTTGCCCGTCGCGAGACGCGCATGCAGGTACGAAACGCCGCCGAGATCCTCGGCCATGTCCACCACCGCCTCGAAACCGCCCTCGGCCGGGGCCAGATGTTCGGGCCGGATGCCCACCCTGACCGCCGTCCCTTCGGCGACACCAGCATCCGACTTTGCCGACAGTTCTGTGCCGAGCCCATCGAGCGCAACGCGGATCACGCCATCCTGCCTGCTCGTCACCCGGCCGGGCAAAAAGTTCATGGCCGGGGAGCCTATAAAACCGCCGACAAACTGGTTGTTCGGATTATCGTAAAGATCGAGCGGCTTTCCGGCCTGCTGCAACACGCCCTTCTTGAGGACAAAAATGCGGTCCGCCAGCGTCATCGCCTCCACCTGATCATGGGTGACATAGATCATCGTGGCACCGATCTGTTTATGCAGTTTGGCGAGCTCCAGCCGCATCTGCACGCGCAATTCTGCATCGAGATTGGAGAGCGGCTCGTCGAACAGGAATACGTTTGGCTTGCGCACGATCGCGCGGCCGATTGCAACCCGCTGGCGCTGGCCGCCCGACAATTCGGACGGCCGTTTCTGGAGTTCCTCCTCAAGATGCAGGATCCGGGCTGCCTCCTGCACCATGTCGTTGACCTCAGCTTTCGGCGTCTTTTTCAGGCGCAGCGAAAAGGCCATGTTTTCGAACACGGTGAGGTGCGGATAAAGCGCGTAGGACTGGAACACCATCGCCACTTCACGCCTGGCCGGCTCGACATCGGTAACGTCACGGCCTTCGATGGAAATCGAACCTGACGTCGTTTCCTCCAGCCCGGCGATCAGCCGCAGAAGCGTGGATTTTCCGCAGCCCGAAGGCCCGACGAAGACGGCAAAGTCACCCGTCGGGATGTCCATGCTGATATCATGGAGGACGCCAACCGCGCCAAAGCTCTTGCTGACATTTCTGATCGTGATCCCCATGCCAGGCCTCACGAAACCTTCAGACGGAAGACGTGATAGGACAGCGGGGCAATCGCGCCCTTGAGATTGCCATCCTCGACGCCGACACCATTGCCCGATTTCGGCACGACGTGATCCGGCTTGTCAGGGCCATTGGTGTCGGTGAGCTTGTATCCCTCCATGGCATGATGCTCATAAAGCGAGATATCGGCAAAACCGGTGAGGCTGACATCCAGTTCGGCCTTTTCCGTCAGGTGGCGGTTGACCACGAACAGCGTCAGCAGGCCTTCGTCGCGGTTGCGCACCGCAGCGACATCGAGATAGGACACGTCGTCGGCCACCTGGCAATCATAGGTCGGTGCATCCACGGCCACCCGCAGCGCCTCTCCGCGACCAAAAATCGAGGCAAAACGATAGGGATGGTAGATCGTCTGGCGCCATGCCGGGCCATTCTTTTCGGCACGGATCGGCGCAATCACATTGACCAGCTGCGCGATACAGGCAATGCGGACACGGTCGGATCGGCGGATGAACTCGTTGAGCAGGCCGGCAACAAAAAGCGCATCTTCGAAATTGTAGGTTTCTTCCAGCAATGCCGGCGCTTCCGGCCAATCCCAGGTGCGCCAGCGATGGCTGTCTTCCTCGCGGATATGGTACCAGACGTTCCATTCGTCGAAGCAGATATGCACGTCGTTCTTGGCGCGCTTCTTGGATTTGACGTAATCGATCGTACCGGCGATCGTCTGGATATAACGGCCGGTTTCCTCGATCTTGCCAAAATAGTTCAGCGTGTCCTTGCTGGAATTGCCGAAATATTTGTGCAGCGAGATGTAATCGACATTCTCGTAGCACTCTTCGAGAACCTCACGTTCCCATTCCGGGTAGGTGGCCATGCCATCATTGGAACTGCCGCAGACGATCGCCTCGATCGTGCTGTCAAAACCCTTGAACGCCTTGGCGGTTTCGTTGGCGAGACGTCCGTATTCGGTCGCCACTTTGTGACCGATCTGCCAGGGGCCGTCCATCTCGTTGCCCAGGCACCACATTTTCACGTCGTAACCGTCCTTGCGGCCATGCGTGCGGCGCAGATCGCTCCATGTCGTATCCGACGGAAAATTCACATATTCGAGGAAATTGCGTGCATCCTCCAGACCACGTGAACCAAGGTTCACCGCCAGCATCATCTCGATACCGGCCATATCCGCCCATTCGGCAAATTCGTTGATGCCGATCTGGTTGGTTTCCTTGGAACGCCATGCGAGATCGAGACGAACCGGACGCTGGTCGCGGGGGCCGATACCGTCTTCCCAACGATAGGCTGAAACGAAATTGCCGCCCGGATAACGGATCGCCGGAATTTTCAGATCCTGCACGAATTTCAATACATCGGTGCGGAAACCGTTGGCATCGGCATTGGGATGACCGGGCTCGTAAATGCCGCCATAGATGGCGCGGCCCATATGTTCGATGAAGGCCGAATACAGCCGTTGATCGATATCGCTGATCTTGAAATCGCGGTGAACGGCGACGCGTGCCTTCATTGAGCTCTCCTCCAAAAACTCTATCGAAAAATCGATATACATCGTATTTTTTGATAGAGTTTCTTAATCCGACGGAGGCGTCAATGGGGAGAATGCGCTGCACCGCACAAACAGAGCGCGCATGGGCACCCGTGAAGCAACTTAACTCTTTGTCATCAAACGAAGAATGATGTCCTGATCATAATTGCCGAAACCGCGACCAAAAATGTTGATGCCGCCCGGATGCTTGCCATCTGCCTTGACCTCGACACGCAGACGCACCGAACGATGGCCATCAAGATCGAGATCCGCAGCGGTGACATCGGATATCCTGTGCCCATCCACAAAGGTGCCCGACGGGCCGACGGACCATGTTTTCAGCGGCCCGTATTGCGATCCCTTGAGCTTCCACCAGGCGGGCGTATAGGCGCCGCGACGATCGCCAAAATCGCCGGGCGACGTCCAGATGCCAAGTTCCTTGCCATTGATCGAGACCACGATATCGGATGGCCAATTGGCAAGCGTGCCCGGCACCTCGGAGCTGACCTCCATGGAAACCTCAATGGTTTCAATGCTATCGCCGCGCAGCTTGGCATTGTTGGGAAACTGGTATTCGACAAAACCGCTGGTGAACCACAAGAGGCTGGTCTTCATCCGCTCGGGGTCCATGAATGTTTCCGGCACATCGAGAAGGCCGATTATGCCCTCCGTCGAGCAGATACCGCAGGGGCCTGTCACCGCATTGTTGGTGTAAAGACCGAGCGGCATCGAGACCTCGATGACATTGGCCGACAGCGCTCTTTCATTGGAATGAAAGCTGACGATGAGTTCATCGTAAACGGCGAAACAGATCTTTTGATTGCCCTTACGCGCCTTCTGCAATTCGGTGCGCACCAGCCCGGCCTTTTCCAGAACCTGAAGATGCGTGGATACAGACGATTGCGGAAAACCGGAAATCTGGGCGAGATCGTTGATATTGATTCCGGGGCGTTTTGCCAGTTCTTTCAGCAACTTGATGCGAGCAAGTGACGAGACGCCCTTAATCGCCGCCAGATCTTTTTCCGGATCGATAACAAGAAAGTTTCGGTTCATCTTCGCGACCTGGATAACGGGAAATCAGTCCTTTATATCGTATTTTTTGATTTATATACAGATTTTTGTTTTGGTGAAAACGGGAGTGATTGCGCGCCCCAAGACCAAACCGGCCGATAATCTGCGTTCATGTGTTGACTGGGCGTGAAATTATCTATGAACGATCACGCATAAAGTTCAGACAAGCAGCGAGTCCTTTTTCCCGATGAGTGTTGATACGAATAAGCCTGCGGCGATCTCCGCCGAAGAAAGCCATCTGGCGCGCAATCTTTCCAATCGTCACCTTCAACTGCTCGCCATCGGCGGCGCGATCGGTACCGGCCTGTTCATGGGATCGGGCAAGACGATTTCACTCGCCGGCCCGTCGATCTTGCTGGTTTATGCCATTATCGGCTTCATGCTGTTTTTCGTCATGCGGGCATTGGGCGAACTGCTACTCTCCAACCTCGAATACCGCTCCTTTGCCGATTTCTCCGGGCATTATCTCGGCCCCTGGGCGCAGTTTTTCACCGGCTGGACCTACTGGCTGTGCTGGATCGTGACCGGCGTTGCCGATGTGGTGGCGGTTTCGGGTTACATATCGTTCTGGTTTCCCGAGCTTGCACTCTGGATCCCGGCGATCGGCCTTATCCTGACGCTTCTGTGCCTCAACCTGCCGACGGTGCGCAATTTCGGTGAAATCGAATTCTGGTTCGCACTGATCAAGATCGTCGCCATCTGCGTGTTGATCTGCGCCGGCACGGCCATGCTGCTGTCGGGCTTCACCCTGCCGAACGGAGCCTCCGCCTCCGTCACCAATCTTTGGGTACATGGCGGCTTTTTCCCGAACGGCTTTACGGGTTTCGTCGCCGGTTTCCAGATCGCTATCTTCGCCTTTGTCGGCATCGAGCTGGTCGGAACGGCAGCCGCCGAAGCCAAAGACCCGGAAACCAGCCTGCCAAAGGCGATCAACTCGATCCCTATTCGCGTCGTGCTGTTTTATCTCGGTGCGCTGTTCGTCATCATCTCGGTCATTCCGTGGAACCAGGTCGACCCCAACAGCAGCCCGTTCGTGGCGATGTTCTCGCTGGCCGGTCTCGGCATTGCCGCGCATGTGGTCAATTTCGTGGTGCTGACCTCGGCGACATCAAGCGCCAATTCCGGCATCTATTCCACCTCGCGCATGATCTTTGGCCTAGCCACGGATGGCCTCGCGCCCAAGGCGCTCGGCCATCTCAACAAGCGCAAGGTGCCGGCCAACGCGCTGTTTTTCTCCTGCATCTTCCTGCTCTCTGGCGTGGTGATGCTTTACGCCGGACAAAGTCTGCTGGAAGCTTTCACCATCGTCACGACGATTTCGGCGCTGCTGTTCATCTTCATCTGGTCGGTCATTCTGGCATCCTATGTCCAGTATCGCCGCCAGCGTCCGGACCTGCACGAAAAATCATCCTTCAAGATGCCGGGCGGAAATGCCGCCGTCGTCATGGTGTTCGCCTTCTTCGCTTTCGTCCTGTGGGCGCTGGGGCAGGAAGCGGATACCGCCAAGGCGCTGATGGTCACGCCTCTATGGTTCGTCCTGCTGGCGATTTCCTATGTCGCAACGAAGATGATGAAGCGCCGGTAACACCCGGTGCCCGGTCCAGCATCACCTGCCTCCATTTAGCGGGTGATGCTGTCAATATCTGCGTTCAGCCCGCCTTGCGCATCAGCGGCACGACGCCTTCGTCATCCTTCAAGCCCTGCACCAGCTTGGCCAACCAGTCGACGAACACACGCACCTTGTTGCTGAGATGCCGGGTCTGCGGATAGACGATGTAGAGCGGAAGGGTCTCGCAATCCCAGTCCGTCATGATCTCGACAAGCTCGCCGCGCTTGACGGCGTCATTCACCATGAAGCCGAGAGACTGGCCGACACCGATGCCTGAAATCATCGCGTTGAGATAGGATCGGGCATCGTTGACCGAAACGATATAGCGCGGATTGATCTCCAGGGTCTCGTCGCCGCGGCAGAATTCCATGCTCATCACCCGGCCGAGCGTGGCATTGAGATAACCGATGGAGAAATGCTTTTCCTCCAGTTCTCGCGGGTTTGTCGGTTCGCCGAATTTTTCGAGATAGAACGGCGCTGCAAAGGTACGCAACTTGACTTCGCCGACCTTGCGGGCAATCAGCGATTGGTCGGTCGGTGTGCCACCGCGCAGCGCGCAGTCGACGTTTTCAGCAATATAATCAACCAGACGGTCACCAACTCCGATATCGAGCTGGATTTGCGGATAACGTTGGTAGAAATCGCAAAGGTTCGGGATCACAACCAAGTCCGCGAAGGCGCCGGCCATTTCCACACGCAATCGGCCTGATGGCTGTGCCTGCGAATTCGACATGGAGCCGTCGAGTTCGTCGATTTCCGAGAGGATCTGGATGGCGCGTTCGTAATAGAGCGCCCCGTCGGTTGTCACCATCACGCGCCGGGTGGTACGATTGAGAAGCGTGGTGCGCAGATGCGCCTCCAGCGACTGAACCATATTGGTCACAGTTGTTTTCGGCATATCGAGCGCGGTCGCGGCCCTTGTAAAGTTGCCGGTCTCGACGACACGGACAAAAACACGCATTGCCGACAATTGATCCATGTTGGGCCTCCGAGTGCGCCGCAGCATTATCCATGAAATTGGAACAGTGTTGCCGTGAAACGCATGCTTGTGCGGTTTGCATGGAATAATAATATCAGGCTCAGAATTTTCGGCAACCCAACCCGCATTCGACATTTTGCGGTTCGAGGCAATCATGACGGCGCAATGGGAAAACATCGTTTTCGACAGGTCGGTTACAGCGCCTGTACCCATGCGCCTTTATGATGGCACGACGGCCGGAAAGGCCGCACCGATCGTGCTTTACCTGCGGGGCCGCGCCTTTCTGGATCGTGACCGGGGGGAAGCCGAACGACCGATTGCCAAGGCGCTGGCGGAAACCGGTGCAGTGGTGCTGGAGGCGGATTATGCGGTCGCCTCGCAGAACATGTTTCCGAAGGCCATGGACTGTGCCTTTCAGGCGCTGGCCTGCCTTTCGGGCAAGCGCAAGCAGTTCGGCAGCGCCAAGTCGCCGCTTTTCGTGGCGGGTGACGAGGCCGGTGGCAATGTGGCGGCAGGCGTGGCGTTGAAGGCACGGGATCTTTTGCCCGGCGAGTTGAAAGGCCAGATGCTTTTCTCGCCGATGATCGATCCGAAAATGACGTCGGCATCGTTTCGCGAGGCCGACAAGGTTGGGATGCGCGAAAAATGGTCGGATGGATGGAGCCATTATATCGGCTCCTTCTTTCAGCACCCCTATGCTGCACCCTGCCTGTGTTCGCGCCTGAACAATCTGGCGCCGGCGTTGATCGTCACATCCGAGGACGATCCGCTGCGCGACGAGGTGACCGGTTATGCGGATCGCCTCAAGTCAAGCGGCGTGACCGTGCGCCAGCGTATCTTTTCAGCCGATTGCGGCTGGACGAGTGTCTACAAGGAGGGAACCGGCAAATGGCTTCCTTCCCTGTGCTCAGAGTTTACCGGGTTTGTCGAAACCCTGCACTGACGGCAGGTTCGGCACCCAATCCATACAGGCATGAAAATTCCAAGGTCGAAGGAGACCCATCATGAACAATGCGGAATTTTGATTTTTAGGCTGAGGCCCTGATCTCCCATCAGGCCAATCCCGGCATCAAGAACAAGGAATTCACGGAGGCATGTCATGCCGCCGACACTGGTTCTTTGTCCTTAATCACGGCCTCGGCGACGATTTGAGTTGAACGATCAGGCGGCAAACGCCCGCCAGGAGAGAAAAATGACATCGAAGATCAAGAACTGGGCCCTGTGGGGTTCCGGACTGAGCGTTGCTGCGCTCATCGCAGGCGGCGCCTTCTATCTCGACATGCCGAAGGGCGCCATTGCTGCCCCTGCAGCAACCGCTGCTGCACCTGCCGTGCCGGTCAAGGTCGCGTCCGTCGAGCCCCGCAGCGTTACCACATGGCAGGAATTTTCCGGCCGTCTGGAAGCCGTGGACCGCGTGCAGCTGCGTCCACGCGTTGCCGGTGCCATCCAGTCCGTGCATTTCCGCGAGGGTGGTCTGGTGAAGGAAGGCGACCTGCTGTTCAGCATCGACCCTGCTCCGTATCAGGCCGCAGTTGCCGAAGCGCAGGGCCTTGTTGCCTCCGCTGAAGCCAAGCTGGAACTGGCCAATACCGAACTGGAACGCGGCAGAACGCTCTCTGCGAAAAACACTATTTCGCAAAGCGATTTTGCCCAGCGCCAGAGCACCCAGCAGGATACGCTGGCAAGTCTTCAGTCGGCAAAAGCCGCGCTGACGGTTGCCCAGCTCAACCTCGATTACACCCAGATCCGCGCGCCGATCTCCGGTCGCGCAGGCCGGATCGAGGTGACCGTCGGCAATCTCGTGGCACAGGGCTCCGCCTCTACGCCACTGACGACCATCGTGTCTATCAATCCGATCTATGCAAGCTTTGACGCCAGCGAAGAACTGGTTGCCCGTATCCTCTCGGAAGTCCCGGTCGAGAACGGTCTTCCGGCCCTCGACAAGGTGCCGGTCGAAGTGACGACCCTTGCCGCTAATGCCGACCCGATCCGTGGCAAGCTGCAGTTGATCGACAACCAGGTGAATGCCGCCAGCGGCACGATCCGGGTTCGCGCCGAGTTCGGCAATGGTGACGGACGCCTGATCGCCGGCCAGTTCGTGCGGGTGCGCATGGGCCAGCCCAAGGAAGAATATCATCTTCTGATCAGCGAAAAGGCCGTCGGCACCGATCAGGACAAAAAATTCGTCTTCGTTCTCGATCAGGGCAATACGGTCGCATACCGCCCCGTACAGCTCGGTTCGGCTGTTGATGGCATGCGCATCGTCGAAAGCGGCTTGAAGCCGGGCGATCGCATCGTCACCAGCGGCCTGCAGCGTATCCGTCCCGGCGCCGTCGTGGCCCCGGAAGAAGACGCGAAACTGGCATCGAAATAACAGCATAACGACCGGCGGCAGTCCGGTCGGTTTTCCACCCTCGAGGTTTTGGTCGCCCGCAGTCAGCTGACTGCGGGATGGAGATCTCTATGCCTCGCTTTACCCCTGGAGAGAGGGTTTCGTCATGAACGTTTCCAGATTTTTCATCGACCGCCCGGTGTTTGCCGGCGTGCTTTCGGTGCTGATCGTGGTGGCCGGCCTGCTTGGCATGCGCGCGCTGCCGATTTCCGAATATCCTGAAGTCGTACCGCCATCCGTGGTGGTGCGCGCAACCTATCCCGGCGCCAACCCGACCGTTATCGCAGAGACGGTGGCAACACCGCTGGAAGAGCAGATCAACGGCGTCGAGGACATGCTCTACATGTCCAGCCAGGCGACATCCGACGGCGTTCTGACGCTGACCGTGACCTTCAAGCTGGGTACCGACCCGGACAAGGCACAGCAGCTGGTACAGAACCGCGTGTCGCAGGCCGAACCGCGTCTTCCGACGGAAGTGCGATCGCTCGGCATCACCACGATCAAGGCCTCACCGGACTTCATCATGGTGGTTAATCTCGTGTCGGCCACCGACCGTTATGACCTGACCTATCTGCGCAACTATGCGACGCTGAACATCAAGGACCGTCTGGCTCGTATCGAAGGTGTCGGCCAGGTGCAGGTGTTCGGTTCGGGTGACTATTCCATGCGCATCTGGATCGATCCGCAGAAGGCCGCCGAACATTCGCTGGCCGCCAGCGACATCACCGAGGCCGTGCGCGGCCAGAACGTGCAGGCCGCCGCCGGCATTATCGGCGCCTCGCCGAGCCTGCCGGGCGTCGATCTCCAGCTGAACGTCAACGCGCAGGGCCGCCTGCAGACGCCGGAAGAGTTCGGCAACATCATCGTCAAGACCGGCGAAAACGGTGAAATCACCCGCCTGCGCGATGTCGCCCGTATCGAACTCGGCGCTTCCGACTATACGCTGCGCTCGCTGCTCGATGGCCAGCCGGCCGTCGCCATCCCGGTTCTTCAGGCGCCGGGCTCCAACTCGATCGAAATCGCCGATACGGTTCGCGCCACCATGGACGAGCTGCAGAAGGCGATGCCGGAAGGCGTGAAATACGAGATCGTCTACGACACCACCGAATTCGTGCGTTCGTCGATCGAAAAGGTCATCGACACCCTGCTCGAAGCCGTGGCACTGGTCGTTCTCGTCGTCATTATCTTTCTGCAGACATGGCGCGCCTCGATCATTCCGCTTCTGGCGGTTCCGGTATCGGTCATCGGCACCTTTGCCGTCATGTACATGTTCGGCTTCTCGGTCAACGCGCTCACCCTGTTCGGGCTTGTGCTGGCCATCGGTATCGTCGTGGATGACGCGATCGTGGTGGTGGAAAACGTCGAACGAAACATCGAAAACGGCTATGCGCCGCGCGAAGCAACCTATCGCGCCATGAAGGAAGTGTCGGGCCCAATCATCGCGATTGCGCTGGTTTTGGTCGCGGTCTTCGTGCCGCTCGCCTTCATCTCCGGCCTGTCCGGCCAGTTTTACCGGCAGTTCGCGCTGACGATCGCCATCTCGACGGTCATCTCGGCCATCAACTCGCTGACGCTGTCTCCGGCACTCGCCGCAATGCTCTTGAAGGGTCACCATGCCCCGAAAGACAGACTGACCCGTGGCATGGATTTCCTGTTCGGCTGGTTCTTCCGTGGCTTCAACCGTGCTTTCGGCGCCGCCTCTAATGGTTACGGCCGTACGGTCGGCGGGCTTCTTTCGCGCAAGAGCCTGATCATGGTCATCTACCTCGCTCTGGTCGGTCTCACCTACAGCATGTTCAATGCGGTTCCGGGTGGTTTCGTGCCGAGCCAGGACAAACAGTATCTCGTTGGCTTCGCTCAATTGCCGGACGGTGCCACGCTGGACCGCACCGAGGACGTGGTCAAGCAGATGAGCGACATCGCTCTGAAGCAGCCCGGCGTAAAGCATGCGATTGCCTTCCCGGGCCTCAACATCAACGGCTTTACCAACGGCTCCAATTCCGGCGTGGTGTTTGCCGTGCTGGACGATTTCGAAAACCGCAAGACGCCGGAACTATCCGGCGACGGCATCGCCATGGCGCTGAACGGACAATATGCCGGCATCAAGGATGCGTTCATTGCCATCTTCTCGCCACCGCCGGTCAACGGTCTCGGCACGACGGGTGGCTTCAAGCTGCAGATCGAGGATCGCTCGGGCTACGGCTACCAGACGCTGGACGAAGCCACCAAGGCGGTCATCGCCAAGGCATATCAGACACCTGAACTGGCCGGCATCTTTTCGAGCTACCAGATCAACGTGCCGCAGCTTTACGCCGACCTCGACCGCGCCAAGGCAGAGCAGCTCGGTGTATCGGTGACCGACGTTTTTGAGACGCTGCAGATCTATCTCGGCTCGCTCTATGTGAACGACTTCAACGCCTTCGGCCGTACCTACAGTGTGCGCGTCCAGGCCGATGCCAAATTCCGCGCCAAGGCGGATGATATCGGCAACCTGAAGGTTCGGTCGCAATCCGGCCAGATGATCCCGTTGTCGGCGCTCATGAAGGTGGATGAAACGGCAGGCCCTGAACGTACAACGCGTTATAACGGCTTCCTTGCCGCCGATATCAACGGCGCACCGGCACCGGGCTACTCTTCCGGTCAGGCACAGGCAGCGATCGAGAAAATCCTGGCTGAAACCCTGCCCTCCGGCATCGACTATGAATGGACGGACCTGACCTACCAGCAGATCCTTGCCGGTAATTCGAGCATCATCGTCTTCCCGCTGGCCCTGCTTCTGGTCTATCTGGTGCTGGCAGCCCAGTATGAAAGCCTGACGCTGCCACTTGCCATCATTATGATCGTGCCGATGGGTGTGCTTGCGGCTCTGACCGGCGTGTGGCTGACCGGTGGCGACAACAACATTTTCACCCAGATCGGGTTGGTGGTGTTGGTGGGCCTATCGGCGAAAAACGCCATCCTGATCGTGGAATTTGCACGCGAACTGGAGTTTGAAGGACGAACGCCGTGGCAGGCCGCGGTCGAGGCAAGCCGCCTGCGTCTGCGCCCGATCCTGATGACCTCCATGGCCTTCATCATGGGTGTCGTGCCGCTGGTCATCTCCACCGGTGCGGGTGCGGAAATGCGCGCAGCCATGGGTGTCGCGGTGTTCTCCGGCATGATCGGGGTGACCTTCTTCGGCATCTTCATGACCCCGGTCTTCTACATGCTGGCACGTGCCATGACCGGCAACCGGCCACTTACCCAGCACAAGGACGAGACGCCGCATCAGCCGGATCATCACGCTTCGGAGGCAGCTCCCGCCCTCTCTCCGGCGGAATAACAGGCTGCTTCCCGGTCGGGGCCACGTCATTGTCTGCCGCCTTGACGTGAAGCCAGCCCCGATCTGCCGCGCGGGTCTTTCCACCGGAGACCCGCGCGGCATTGTTTTGCAAATGCGTCAGCCGGCGGTTCCCTCACGGGCATCGATCATCGCCGTCAGCGTCGATAGACGATCCGCATCCCGCGGCAGCTTGTCCTGCCGCAGGCGGGCGATACGGGGAAACCGCATGGCGACGCCGGATTTGTGGCGGGTCGATCGGTTGATGCCTTCGAACGCCACTTCCAGCACGAAACCGAAATCCGGTTGCGCCTTGACCGCTCTGACCGGCCCGAAACGATCCACCGTATTGTCGCGCACGAATTTGTCGAGCACCTCCAGTTCGGCATCGGTAAACCCGAAATAGGCTTTGCCCACCGGCACCAGATGTTCGCCATCCGGGCCATCCGCCCAGACGCCAAAGGTGAAATCGGAATAATAGCTCGACCGTTTGCCGTGGCCACGCTGGGCATACAGCATGACGGCGTCGATGTTGAATGGATCACGTTTCCACTTGAACCAAGGCCCCTTGAGGCGGCCGGCCTGATAGACACTGTCCTTCCTTTTGATCATGACTCCTTCGATGACCGGATCCGGCGGTTCGCGACGCAGGGTATCGAGTTCGTCCCATGTCTTAAACGGCACAAGATCGGAAAGATCGAAGCGGTCATGTGGGGCACGTTCGATAATGTCGGAGAGCCGTCCGCGCCGCTCGAGAAATGTCTGGGCGCGGATGTCGTCGTCCGCTTCGAAAAGCAGGTCGTAGGCGCGCACGAAAGCCGGATAATCCTCCAGCATTTTTGCCGTCACCGTCTTGCGGTTGAGGCGCTGCTGCAGGTCGGAAAAGGTGCGGGTCGGGTTGTTGGAACGGGCGGTGCCGCCTACGAGCAATTCACCATCAATCACGCCATCGAAACTGATAGCATCGACAATATCGGGAAAGGCGCCGGTAATATCATCGCCGGAGCGCGAATAGAGCTTTTTCGTGCCGCCGTAACTCGACATCTGCACGCGAATGCCGTCCCATTTCCATTCTGCGGCATAATCGGCGGGATCGAGTTTTTGGAGATCGCCGTCCTCGACCGGATTGGCGAGCATGACCGAGTGGAAGATCGCGGGCGTGGCCAGAACCGGTTTTTCCGCCTTGCCTTCCAGCCAGGCGAACAGCGGTTCATAAGGCGGTTCCAGCCCGTGCCAGAGCGTTTCGATCTCGGTCACATCCTTGCCCGACATCTCCGACAGCGCCTGTTTGGCCAGCCGTGCCGACACGCCGATGCGCAATGCGCCGGTCGCGAGTTTCAGGAAGGCGAAACGGGCGGAGGGATCGAGATGATCCAGCATGTCACGCACGGCAGAGCGGACTTCGGTACGGCCCAAGGCATTCATGCGGGCAACGGCCGCGCCAAGACGCGGCTGTGCCGCGTCGTCGACACGCTCCTTGGCGCCGCCATCCCAGACCAGCGCGATGGTTTCGGCCAGATCGCCGACATAATCGTAGGAATAACGAAACAGCACCTCGTCCATGCGCTCCATGACGAGTTCGCGCAGCATGGCGGGTTTGACACTCTTGAGATCGAGCGTGCCGGCAATGGCGGCAAGGCCGTAACCACGGTCGGGATCAGGGGTCGTGCGGAAGTAATCAGCCAGCAGTTTCAGTTTGCCGTTGCGGGATGGGGTCAGGACGAGACGGTCGAGAAGCGTGGCGAAGGCTTTCATCAATCCCCCTCATCCTCATAACCGACCAGATGCAGCGGCTTGGCAGGCAGCCCCTGCAGCTCACACCAGCGCACCAATGCCTCCTCGCGCCCATGCGTGACCCAGACTTCGGAAGGGCCGATCTCCCTGATCGTCTCCAGCAATTCCGGCCAGTCGCAATGATCGGAAATCACCAGCGGCAATTCCACCCCTCCCTGTTTGGCGCGCTGACGCACCATCATCCAGCCGGAGGCAAACGAGATCAGCGGCTCGTTGAACCGCCGCGCCCAGCGATCCTGAAAGGCTGAGGGCGGGCCGACGACAATGGCGCCCTTGAAGAGGTCCGGCGTGCTCTTGTCGATCGTTGCCGGGCGCAGATCGCCGAGTTCGATGCCCTGCCCCTCGTAATAATCGCAGAGTTTTGCGAGCGCGCCGTGGATATAGACGGGCTTGTCCCAACCGCAGTCGCGGATCAACCGGATGACACGCTGCGCCTTGCCGAGCGAATAGGCGCCGACCAGATGCGTGCGTTCGGGAAACTGCTGGATCGAGGTCAGCAACTTGGCGATTTCGCCACGCGGTTTTGGATGATGAAACACCGGCAGGCCAAAGGTCGCCTCGGTGATGAAGACATCACATTTCACTGGTTCGAACGATGCACAGGTGGGATCGATGCCGCGCTTGTAATCACCCGAGGCGACGATGCGCAGGCCATCCTTTTCAACGGCGATCTGCGCGGAACCCAGCACATGGCCGGCTGGATGAAAGCTGACAGCCACGCCACCGACATCCAGAACCTCTGCAAATTCGGCCGCCTGCTCGCTTTCACAAAAATCCTGACCGTAGCGGATGCGCATGATGTCGAGCGTCTGAGGTGTAGCCAGGACATGACGGTGGCCGGCGCGGGCGTGATCGGAATGGCCGTGGGTGATCAGCGCCCGATCCACGGGACGCACCGGATCGATGTAAAAGCCGCCGATCGGGCAGAACAGCCCGGCGGGTGTGGAATGAAGCAGGGCCTCGGGTCTCATGCTATCGAGATAGGGCGCGGCCCGAGGCTTTGGAAGGTTTGTACGGTCATAGCGTCAGCTACGGAATGGCAAGCGGACATTCTTCAGGGCGATTGCCGCGATCAGGCCAAGTGCGGCAATACCCGATGCCGTCAGGAACATGTTGGTGAAGGCACCGGCATAGATATCCGCGACGGCCAGACGCGAGGCTTCCGGTAATGTCGCCATCAGCTTGGGTGTCAGCGAATGGATGTCAGGCACGCCGGGGATTGCCACCTGCACACCCCTGAGGCCGGCCGCTATGATGGCACCGTAGATGGAGATGGCGATCGCCGCGCCGCCCATGCGCATCAGGGTCACCGTGCCGGTCGCGGTTCCGATATCCCCTCTTGGAACAGAATTCTGCACCGCGATGACCGGCGCCTGCTGGCCGAAACCGACGGCAAGCCCCTGGAACAGCATGACGAGTCCGATGACATAAAGCGGTGTACCGGCATGCAGTTGGGAAAAGATGCCGAGTGAAATGCAGTTCAGCGACAGACCGAGCACGAGAAACGGTTTATAGCGTCCTGTCATGGCGATCAGCCGGCCGGCAGAGATAGACCCCGCCACCAGACCGACCGTGACCGCGATAAAGAAGGAACCGGCTGCAGTCGGCGACAGACCGGTCGTCGTCTGCAGGAAGAATGCGAAATAGTTGACCATGCCGATCGCCACCGAACCGCTGGTCGCGGAAATGACAAGCGACAGCGTAAAGGTCGAATCCCTGAACAGACGCAGCGGTATGATCGGTTCGGCGGCGCGTTTTTCCACGGCGACCCAGAGGGCAATGCAGATCGCGCAGATGGCGACGACGATCAGGCTTTCGGTGGAAATGATCGAGCCGAACAGCTCACCGCTATCGGCAAACAGCACAAAACACGAAATCGCGGCGGCCAGCAAAATGGCGCCGAGATAATCGATCTTCGGCTGTCGCTCCGGACGCTTGTAAGGCAGAAGAATGATCAGGCCAGCCAGCACGATGATGCCGATCGGAAGGTTGATCAGGAAGATCGAGCGCCAACCGAACAGGTCGCTCATCGTTCCGCCGAGCAGCGGCCCGACACTGCCGGAGGCCATGATGACCAGGCTGGTATAACTCTGATATTTCGCCCGTTCGCGTGGTTCGAACAGATCGGCATTGACGGAGAAGATCGACACCAGAATGCCGCCACCACCCAGGCCTTGGAAAACGCGGGCGGCGATCAGCGATTCCATCGACCAGGCTAGGCCGCAAATCAGCGAGCCAAGGGTGAAGAGCGTGATGGACGCGATCATCACATATTTCCGGCCGAACAGATCGCCGAGCTTGCCGTAAAGCGGCATGACGGCGCTGCTGGCAAGAAGATAGGACGAACCGATCCAGCCGAAACGCTCCATCTGACCGAATTCACCAACAATGGTCGGCAAGGCCGTCGAAACGATCTGGTTATCCAGCGTCGCCATGAACATGGAGAACATCAGGAAAAAGAAGAGAAGCAGACGCCGACGCGGATCGGCGACGAGCGGCTGAAACGCCGGCTGGGACATATCCATGAAATGACTTTCGTACGATTGACAAAAATTATGTGCCTTTCGCATATAATAGTCAATCGCATGCTTTTGCCAATCGCAAACAAATGTTTGCTGCGAGGTGCGGATTTGCTATTAAACCGTCATGACCAACAGCACGCAAACCTCATCCGTCGCGTCGACAGGCAAGCCTGATACGGAGACCGCAAGCGCCGACGAGACGACTATCGTTATCGGCCAGACGTTGACGCGCATGCGTTTCCTCATCGGCCGCCGCATCGTCGGACGTATGGCGATCGCCAATGTGGCACCGGGCCTCGATCTGACGGACCTGGATGTGCTGGATGTGAGCCGTCGCATCGCGCAGGCAGGCGGCGAAGTGACCGTCGGCGCCATTGCGGAGGCGATGCGCATCGATCCGTCACGCGGCAGTCGTCTTGTGGCCGATCTCGTCAGCCGCGGCATCTTGCGCCGGGACGCATCGCAAGAAGACGGCCGCCGCTCGCTGATCGCGCCCACGAAATTGGGAGAAAACCTGCTGAAGGAAATCCGCAACGTCAAGCACGGCCTGATCGAGCAGATGACAGCGGATTGGAGCATGGAGGACCGAGAGACATTCGGCCGACTGTTTGCCCGTTTCGTTGATGGCTTCGAGGATGTTTACCGATCTTCCGACACAACCGGTGAACCGGCAGGCCTGCCTCCGCATCCGTAAAAAAATCAGATGCCGGAACCGTCGGCCAGCACGGGATGGGTGATGCTCAACCTGTCGCGTCCGAGCTGCTTGGCATCGTACATGGCACGGTCGGCGCTGGCGAGCAGGCTTTCCGGGTTATCGCCATCCTGCGGATAGAAGGCGGCCCCCATGCTGCAACTCGGCCGGATCGTCTTCCCCTCGATCAAGACAGGCGACGATAGCGCGATACGAACCTCCTGCAGACGGCGCACAACATGCGGCTCGTCCTGGAAGGAATTGGGAAAGACGATGGCAAACTCGTCACCACCGAGACGGACGAGAAGATCGCTGGCGCGTACGCAGGCCGCAAGGCGCCCCGCCAGCACTTTCAGCACCTCGTCACCGGCTGCATGCCCATGGCGGTCGTTGATCTGCTTGAAATTGTCGAGATCGATATAGGCGACGGTGACCTTGCGCCTCTCGCGTTTCGCTTCCAGCAGAACCCGGTTGAACTGCGTCCAGAACAGTGCCCGGTTCGGCAGACCGGTCAGGGCATCGTGGTGCGCCATGTGGCGGATGCGCTCTTCGTTGCGCGTCCGCTCGATGGCGATCCCGGCGATATCGGTGGCGACGGACATCACTTCCAGTTCCAGCGGCGTCGGCTCGCGCACGCTGCGGGCGTAAAGCGCGACGGTTCCCAGCACCGCACCATCCGGCCCCATGATCGGCATTGACCAGCAGGCACGAAAACCGAAAACCAGCGCAAGATCGGCAAACGAATGCCAGAGCGGATCGTTCTCGATATCGCTGACGATGACGCGCGACTGACGCCATGCTGCCGTGCCGCAGGAGCCGGTGCGCGGCCCGATCTCGATACCGTCGATCAGTTTCACATAGGTCTCCGGCAGACTTGGCGCCGCACCGTGGCGCAGCCGGTCGGTTCCTTCTTCCATGAGCAGTACGGATGCACAGACATCGCCAAGCTGCTGCTCCACCAGTCGGCTCAAGGTTTCCAGCACATTCGGCAGGGGCTGCCCGCGCGCAATCATCTCCAGAAGCGTGGCATGGCAGCGCCGCAGTTCTTCCTGGCGCTTGCGCTCGGTGATGTCACGCGACACGCCCAGAAGGCCGATCACTTCGCCCGCATCATTGAACAACGGTGTCTTGGTGGTGAGCAGCCAGATCGGATCGCGATCAAGGATTTCGATAAATTCCTCGCGCTCGAGAAATCCCTTGCCGGACGACATCAGATTTTGCTCGAGCATAAAAATTTCTTCGGCTTTTTCCAGCCGGATATGATCGAAAATCGTGGTTCCCAGCATGCCTGTCGCGGCGTAGGGACCACTGGCTGTCGCGGTGGCGGCATTCACATAGACGTAACGGCTGCGGCGATCCTTGATATAGAAAAACTCGGGAAAATCATCGAGGATTGCGGCCGCATCCAACGCCCGCTGCATCAGATGGGCATGATCCTCGCCCAGATCGCCGGATGTGGAGATGCGCAGCAGCTGATAGCGGAGTTCATCAAGCGCGTCGGAGCTTTCCTCCGAAACGACCTCCCGCGACATGGCACTGCTCATCCATGCTTCTCCTTCGACAATCGTTGGGAAGTCCCCAGCCCCGGTCAGGAATGATGGGCGACAATTCCTTAGCCTTAATTAAGAAGATCGGAACATTTCGAAACTTTTGCGGGCCTATCATCATATTTTCCGCCTATCCGTGTATCGAAATGATACGAAAAATTGGCAAGAAAAATGCTAGTTCGCGCTATGAACTCAAATTTAACGATGTCGCGCCGCAGGGCGCTCCTAACGCTGACTATCGCCGGAGTGGCGGCCGGCGAACGATTCGCGAGCGCCGCTCCGCAAGCGGTCATCGGCGCGACAAATCTGCGCGGCGGCTTGGATGCCGCAAGCCAAGGCGTGATACCGGGCGCCGTGGATGCGCAGAGCAAAAAGCTCGCAGCGCTGATCGCCAAGGCGGCACTGGCCAACACGCCGGTCTTCCTGCCGCCGGGCAGCTACCGGGTATCCAATCTCGACCTGCCGGATGGCACCCGGCTTTACGGCATCGCCGGCGCCACCCGCCTCGTCTATAACGGCGAGGGCCATCTTCTGCGCTCCGATGGTGCCCGGCGGATCGAATTGTCTAACCTTGTTCTCGATGGTGCGGGCCACAGTCTGGGAGACCATGCACCGGCACTCGTCCATCTGCGCAATGTCGGCGAAATGATCGTCGACAATTGCGAGATCGTGGGCTCGCCCAAGACCGGCCTGCAGCTTGAGCGTTGCGGTGGCCGTATCGAGCGCAACCGCATTACCGGTGCAGCTGACTATGCCGTTCTGGCGATCGAAAGCACCGGCCTTGCCATCACCGGCAATCATGTGGACGACTGCGGCAATGGCGGCATTCTCGTGCATCGCTGGGTGAAGGGACCGGACGGCACGTTGGTGACCGGCAACCGCATAACCGGCACCCGCGCCAAGAATGGCGGTACCGGTCAATATGGCAATGCCATCAACATCTACCGCGCGGACAATGTGCAGGTGATCGGCAACCACATCTCATCCTCCGCCTTTTCGGCGATCCGCTCGAATGCCGGCTCGAACGTGCAGATCTCCAGCAACCAGTGCCTCGCTTCCGGCGAAACGGCGATCTATTCCGAATTCGGTTTCGAAGGCGCGATCGTCAGCAGCAATGTGGTGGATGGCGCCGCCAACGGCATTTCCATCGTCAACTTCAACGAGGGTGGCCGGCTGGCGACAGTGACCGGCAATGTCGTGCGCAATCTTTCGCTGACTGCACCTTACGAACAATCCGATACGTTTTTCGGTCTCGGTATCAGCGTGGAGGCAGACACGGCGGTATCCGGCAATGTCATCGAAAACGCTCCGCGCTTCGGCCTGCTGCTTGGCTGGGGACCTTATCTGCGCAATGTCAGCGTGACCGGCAATGTGGTGCGTCAGGCAAAGACCGGCTGCGCCGTTTCCGTGGCGGTGGGCGCCGGCAGCGCCATTATCGCCAGCAACCTGTTCGAGCGCGTAACCGAGGGCGGTGTCATCGGCTATCGCTGGCATGATGTGGCAAGCAGGGAACTGGCGTTGGATGCGACAGAGTTTTCGCATCTGACGGTGACGGGCAACAGGGTGATCTGAAATACATTCGGCTCAAAACCCATCTCAAGTTTTCATGGATCGCGCACGCCGATTGATCTTCCCTTCGCCGCATCCACCTCATAGCTTGCCGTCAGCCAATCACGGAGGATTCGCATGCTGACGATCTATGGTGTCTATCGCTCGCGCGCCACGCGCCCGCTCTGGCTCCTCACCGAACTGAACCACCCTTTCCGTCTTGCACCGGTTATCCAGGCCTATCGCATCAGCGAACCGCTGCAGCCGGAAGCGCCGCTCAACACGCTCTCCCCGGATTTTCTGGCCGTCAATCCGATGGGGTCGATCCCGTCCATGGACGACGACGGGTTCGTGTTGCATGAATCGCTTGCCATCAGCCTTTACATCGCCCGCAAATATGGTGGCGATCTCGGCCCGAAGGACATCGACGAAGAGGCGCTGATGGTGCAGTGGTCGCTGTTTGCCGCCACCAGCATTGAAACGACGGCACTGAAAATTTCCTCGACCATCGCGGGCGGGAAACAGGAAAGCGAAGAGGGCAAGACCGAAATCGACGTCGCGGCGCGCCAGTTGAAGCGGCCATTCGACGTTCTCGATCAACACCTTTCCCAAAACAGTTACATGGTCGGCGAGCGCTTTACCGTCGCCGATATCAATGTTGCCGAATGCGTTCGCTACGGCCAAGGCCATGCGCCGCTGCTGGATGAACGCCCGGCACTGAAGACATGGCTGGAAACCTGCCAGAGCCGTCCCGGCTTCAAGGCCATGTGGGACGCCCGCAACAAGGAGCCGGCGTAACCGAACCGATGCGAGAGGCGGCGCTAAAGCGCCGCCTCTTCCTCCAGCGCCCGCTTGACCGCTGGCCGGACGGCAATCCGGGCATGATGTTCCGCAACGCGGGGAAATTCAACGATATCGACACCGTCGCTTTTCAGCCAGCCTGACATCACGAACAGATAGGCGTCGGCGACTGTATATTGCTGACCCATGACATAGGGCCCAACCAGAAAGTCATCCTCGATCAGACGGAAGCAGTCTCGCATGTTTGCGGGCAGCTTTGCCAACATATCCGCATGCGAAGATGGCTCATCCGCCCAGCGGGCAGCACGGCGACCATGGGCGTGAGCGACGTGTACGGTGGAGGCGAGATAGGCATTTAATGCCTGCATGCGGGCAAAATCAAAAGCATCGGCGGGTGCCAGCCGTGTTTCGGTTCTGGACGCCACTTGAGCGATGTAGGCGAGGATAGCGACGGTTTCCGTCAACACGCCATGTTCGGTTTCCAGCGCCGGCACCCGGCCCTTCGGGTTGATTTTCAGAAAACCGTCCGAACGCTGTTCCCCATCAGCAAAGTTCACCCGCTTCAGCGTGTAGGGCAGGCCGGTTTCGGCAAGCGCGATATGACTTGCGCGAGAGCAGGCTCCCGGCGAAAGATGAAGCGTGAACATGGCGATCCTCCTGTTGACCGCGATGGTTTTAGCACCGCGGCCCGAACACCATCAATGTTTCGAACCATGCTCAAGCGAACAATGCGTCCGTCACCCTGACATCGCCGACATGGATGCCGTTCCAGTTCTTCATCGGGCGATTGGCCATGGCAAGAAGCTGATCACGCAGGGGATCACCCTTGTCGAGACACCGCGCGATAAGGGCGTAGATCATGGCCTCAGCGGCACGTGTCGCGCCGTCCTCGCATTTGGAGGCGATCGCCACACCCTTTTCCGGCAGGGCGGCGACGAACACGCCTTCCGCACCGGTCTTGGCGAAGATCCGGCCGGGGGCAAGCGACATCAAAATCGTGCAGGCCCGCTTGGTGCCGGCGACATAGAATGGTTCGGCCATGCAGGCATCGAACAGACGCTTCGAAGCTTTGGCACGCTCGACGCCGAGGCCTTTGCCTGTCAGCATTTTTGCAAAGCCGTGGGCCAAGCCTTTCATCGGCACGGCATAGGTGGGGATGGAGCATCCGTCAGTCCCGCAATTTTCATGCCCCAGCGCCGCACCGGTCAGGCTTTCCATCACGCCGCGGATTTCCGCCTGCAACGGATGATCGTAACCGACATACCGCTTGGGATCGACGCCCATCTGGACACAGGTGCAGATAAAGCCGGAATGTTTTCCGGAGCAATTGTTGTGCAGCGCCGTCGGCGCCGTCAGCGTACGAGCCTGATGGATCAGAGTCTGCTGATCGCTGGACCAATGGGCACCGCATTCGAGCACCGACAGATCGTGCCCGGCCTTGGCAAGCATGCCCGCTGCCGTTTCGACATGGCCATCCTCACCGGAATGCGATGAGCAGGCGAGCGCCAGTTCGCGATCCGTCAACCCGAAAGCATCGGCGGCGCCGCTTTCAATCAAGGGCAGCGCCTGCATGGCCTTGCAGGCCGAACGCGGAAAAACCCCTGCCGCGATATCACCAAGCGAAAACACCAGTTTGCCATCGCCATCGACAATGGCGGCAATCCCCCGGTGCACGCTTTCAACACGGCTGCCACGGGTGACTTCGACGGTAACGGGGTTTTGCATGGCTCTCTCGCTCATTTGCTGCTCTCATCCTCCCGGAGCCACGCGACAGGCGCGTATCCGCATCTCCACATAACAGGCGGGGAGACTAGGTGAAATATCTGAAGCGATTGTTGCTTTTGATCTTCGTCGTCTATCTGCTGCCGACATTCGCGGCAGCAGGCTTATGGGCCATAAAGGACAGACCGGGCCGCTGGAGCGAAGCCAACTGGGGTTCGGCACACATCCTGCCGGATGCGCGAAACAGCGATGAGGCAGCCGCCTATATCTTTTCGGCGGCGACAGGCGGTTTGAAGGGCGCGGTGGCAAGCCATGCGTGGATTGTGACGAAAGAAAAGGGTGCCAACGCATACGTGCGTTATGACAAGGTCGGCTGGGGCAGCCCGATCCGCCGAAACCATCGGCCGCCGGATGCCTATTGGTATTCCAACCCGCCGCAAATGGTGGCGCACGCAAAGGGCGCGCAAGCGGAGCTTCTGATCCCCAAGATCGAAGGAGCGATCGCCGCCTATCCCTATTCGGAACCGGGCGGTTACACGATCTGGCCGGGGCCGAATTCCAATACATTCGTGGCCTATGTCCTGCGCAACGTGCCGGAACTGGGGGCGGTGCTGCCGCCACACGCGGTTGGGCGCGACTACCTGCCAGACGGCGATTTCTGGCATGTGGATGCCGACGGGCGAGACCTGCATGTCACGCTGCGCGGGCTTCTCGGCTTTTCGGCGGGGATGCGCAGCGGTTTCGAGCTGCATTTTCTGGGCCTGGTGGCCGGCATCGACATCGCCAACCCCGGCCTCAAGGTACCAGCGATCGGGCGCGTGGGCATTTAGAGCTATGCGCCGAACGCAAAACGCCCGCGGACGAGCGGGCGTTGAACGATCTTGAAGTCTGTTGGCTCAGAGGCCGTTTGCCGTGCGCGCGAAGCGACGGATATTGTGACGCTCGATGCCGAGGTCTTCCAGTTCGCGCGGGGACATACGGTCGAGTTCCGAAACCGTCTGACGGAATTTGCGCCAGTTGTTGAGTGTGCGTACGACGTTCATGATGATCCCCTTTCCTTGGGTTTTCGAAGTTTTAGCTGCCGGTTATTGGCGCTCTCTTGCCTTCGATGACCCTTATATACGCCTCGAAATTGCGCACAAAAAGCGCCCAATCATCATCTCACCCATGCATATTTGCATGGGTTCAATTGCGAAAGATCAATGAGGAGGCAATGGAGAGGAGACGGAATCGGCTGGATGCGGAGCAAGCGCCGGTAATTCGCCGTGAGATGTCCGGGCGTCAGACATGCAAAAAGGGCCGCCGTAGCGACCCTTCCATGAGTTTGGTCCGTTTTTCGAACCCGGTCCGCATCACTGCGGTCCGAAGGAAGATGTGGTTCAGGCCGAGGGCTGCCCCGTCAAGACCGCCACCTTTCCATTGCCCGTAACACAGACCGAAATCTCATTAGACATTGGACCACCTTCCTTTCATTACGTTGATGATGACTAAAAGGTAGGTGGCCGACGCTGCTGTTGCAAGGCAAGTTATGTAACGTGATGCGAATATATGTGCGTTGCAAAATGAGCCGGCTAGGCTTAGCATTCGCGAGCCTGACCAGACTGCTCTGCCTGAACCCTTCAGAATTTCAGCACGATCTTGCCGATGTGGCTGCTGGTTTCCATCAGCCGGTGGGCTTCGCCGACTTGATCGAACGGCACAACCGAATGAATGACCGGGGAGACGGTGCCGGCTTCCAACAGCGGCCAGACCTGGCTTTGGAGATCATCCCGGATGGCGCGTTTTTCCTCCGCCGTGCGCGGACGCATGGTCGAGCCGGTCACCGTCAGGCGCTTGACCATGATCGGGGTCAGATTGACCTTTTCGGCCATATTGCCGCCGAGGAACGCGATGATCGACAGGCAGCCGTCCTTGGCCAGCACCGAAAGGTTCTTTTCCAGATAGTCGGCGCCGATCATGTCGAGCACGGCATCCACACCGGCACCGCCGGTTTCGGCCTTCACCACGTCGGCAAAGTCCTCGGTCCGGTAATTGATCGCGCGTTTCGCCCCGAGTTTTTCACAAGCCGCGCGTTTTTCTTCCGAACCGACGGTGGTGTAAACGGTAGCGCCGAAGGCTTTGGCGAGCTGGATGGCCGTCGTGCCGATGCCGCTGGAACCGCCGTGAATGAGCACGCTTTCACCTTCGGTCAGGCCCGCCATCTGGAAGAGGTTGGCCCAGACGGTGAAGAAGGTTTCGCAGAGTGCTGCGGCCTTGACCGCATCGTATCCCTTTGGCCACGGCAAAGCCTGACCGGCGGGGACGGCGCAATATTCGGCATAAGCGCCGCCGTTTGCCAGCGCGCAGACCTTGTCGCCCAGCTTGAACTCGGAGACGCCGTCACCGAGGCCCACGACCTCACCGGCGATTTCGAGGCCGAGAATGGGGCTGGCATCCTTCGGCGGCGGATAGGCGCCCTTGCGTTGCTGCACATCCGGACGGTTGACACCCGCGGCCTCGACTTTCACGAGGATTTCGCCGGCACGGACGGCCGGCAAGGGACCGGTCGCGAGGGTCATGACCTCCGGCCCGCCGAAGGAGGGCAGGTCGATATAGCGCATCTGGTTCGGCAGCATCGTTGAGCTCTCCCTTTCAATTCATCATGATCGAATTAGAGCAGCTGCTGAAATATGGGAAGGCGGCGTTACGTCGCTCCCCCGCGCAGATTGGACAGAAGATCCGGCTCACCACCGCCAAAGACGCGGAACACCAGCCCGCCATCGCTTTCCTTCGAGGATGCCTTGATGGCGGCGATTTCGGCACTGACACGGCCGACATCATCCAGCAGCAGGCCCTGCGGCAGTTCGATAACGCCGATGGAGCAGCGCAGTAGCGGGAAATAACGCTCCAGGCCGGAGCGATCATGCCCCTTGATACGGCCCTCCGCGCGTTCCTGCGGCGAATAGAACTGCACGACGTCATCATGGAAATCGCTGAGCAGGCGTTCGAGGATTTCGGTGATCTCCTCCATCGACCAGCCGCCGACGCCGATGAAAAAGTCGTCGCCGCCGACATGGCCGAGGAAATCGCCCTCGGAGAAGAAATAACGCTTCATCAGCGCCGCAAACAGCGAGATGGCGTGGTCGCCGATCTGGAAACCGTAATGGTCGTTGAACGGCTTGAAATTGTCGAAGTCGCAATAACAGAAGAAACGGGTCTGCTCGTCATCGCGACCCGCAGTCTGCATGAAATCGCGAATGGCGAGATTGCCCGGCAGGCCCGTGAGCGGGTTCTGGTCCTGCGCGCTTTTCAGGCGTTTTTCGTTGATGATCTTGATCAGCGAGGCGGCGGAAACGATGCCGGCATAGCGCATGTTTTCGGTCAGGATGACGCAATCGCTGCCGTCCATATTGGCAAAGATCGACATCAGCCGCTCGGCATTGGCATCGAGACCGACGGTCGGGGCGTGATCGACGAAATGCGAGATTGTGCGCTCATAGACCTTGTTTTTCAAAAGGTCACGGCCGAACGGCTGGTAGATGAATTCCTTCAGGTGATATTCGTGAATGATGCCGCGCGGCTCGCCATTGGCATTCAGCACCGGAAAAAACGGCTGGCGCGGGTTGCGGCGAAACAGTTCGAAGACGCTGTCGATCGACTCGTGTTCATAAACCGTCGGCAGGCGTTCGATCTGCTTGCGGATGAGGATTTCGTCGAGCGACTGATTGTTGCGGCGCTGGCGACCAAGATCTGCCAGATGGGCAAAGGACGGCTGCAGCTCGTTGATGAAGGTTGTGGGCTTGGCGACGAAATAGCCCTGGATCAGATCGACGCCGAGTTCGCGACAGGACAGGAATTCCGCTTCCGTCTCCACGCCTTCCGCAATGACCCGAACGCCGAGCACATGGGCGATGTTGACGATATTCTTGACCAGATGGCGTTTGCGCGAACTCTTGTCGAAACCGGCGATGAAATGCCGGTCGATCTTCAGGTAATCGACCTGATAATCGCTGAGCAGCTTCATCTCACTGTGGCCGACGCCGAAATCGTCGATGGCGATCTTGAAGCCGACCTTGCGCATGGTGGTCATCAGCGCGGCGAATTCCGGCACGCTGGTATTGTCGAAACGCTCGGACAGCTCGAAACAGACCGAAGACGGCGGCACATGTGCATTGCGCAGATGCTGGATAAGCTTTTCAACGAATTCCTCGCCCTGGCAGATCAGGCGGACATCGAGATTGAGGAAGAGCGTGGCGTCGGAAAAATCCGGAAGCGTGGCGAATTTGGCAAGCGCGCGGCTGGCCATCATCTGTTCGAGCGGCAACAACTGACCGGTTTCGGCCGCCTGATCGAGCAATTGCGGCGGCGTTTCGAAGCCGAGGCGATCACAGCCGCGCATCAGGGATTCGTAACCGAACACCGTGCCGGTGCCGACTTCGACAATCGGCTGGAAGGCATTTTCAAGGACGAGTTTGCCGAGGGTGACCAGCTGGTCATTGGCATAACGCCGGAACATGTCCGGCTCGAGTGACGTCGCTGCCGACATCGGCAATCTCCACTACAGTATCACTAAAAATTCTGGCCGGACGCTCGCAGCAAATGGTCAAAAATGACTTAGCCTTACATGAAGGTTTGATGAAGCTTTTGTGACAGCAAAGAGCGTTTTTATTCAAAGGGTAGTGCAGGCTTTGCTTACATACCCCTAAGCCTCCCACAGAGCAGATTCATCCCTTGGCGATCTTCGGTTTTCAAAAAACACCCGCTGTCGTTTGCGGGTTATGCGGCCGGGGCACGTCCTGTGCCTCCTAATTTAATTTTATAATGGCGCACGACGTGCCCCGTTCGGTGGTTTTTCCGCGCAACTCCGGTCCTTCTGCGGCGACTCGCTGTTCTTGCTTTTAGATCGAGCCGGTTTGTGTGCGACACACGCACGCCCCGCCATCTTTCAGGCGAGAGGAAGACCATTTTCTGCGCAGCCCCGCATGGATCACCTGCATCAGGGCGTTCCATGCGATCACCGGCTCTATCTCGCCGGCAATGCGGACCGGTGTAGCCGAAACAGAACGCGTTGAGTGTCGCACGGTCCCGAAATGCGGGGATAAAATTAGATACAAGATCTTGATTTTGTTGGATCGGAGGGTGTCGGCTCGAGGAAAGAATATTCTGTTTGCGACATTGAGTGCCGTTTTTGTTGTGTAATGGCGGAGGTGGCATCCTCTCTCCTCTACGTCATCCCGGCCTTGAGCCGGGATCTAGCCACCGCGCGTCCGCGCGGTGAGAGAACTCTTCCTTCGCGGTGACCGTTAGCGAATCTATCGCGCCGCAGACGCGGCGCTGCTGGATCCCGGCACAAGGCCGGGATGACGGAGGAGAGAGTGCGCAATGTCCTCCCAATCCGGGTTCATGGTCTCGATCAGATTGAGTTTCCACGCGCGCGGCCACTTCTTGATCGTCTTTTCGCGGCGAATGGCATCAACGATCAGGTCATGTTCTTCGAACCAGACGAGAGTCTTCACGCCATAACGACTGGTGAAACCCGGCGTCAGTTCGTGCTGATGATCATAAAGTCGCCCCGGCAGATCGCTGGTCATGCCGGTATAAAGCGTGCCGTTACGCTTCGATGCCAGGATGTAGACATACCCTTTGCGCATGCACCTCAGAATGACAGAGGCGCCAAGACACGCAAAGGCCTTTACTGAACAATTGTCGCATTTTCGATTTGCTCTCCTCCCCACCCAACACACCACAAAATGTCGCTGCCGGATATTGATTGATCACTCAATCAAAAATAGACTTTCCGCAAAACAGGGGAGCCACATGCCACGCATCGGGATGGAACCGTTACGCCGCAAGGCGCTGGTGGATGCCGCGTTGCGCACGATCGGCAGCCATGGTTCGCTGGATGTGACCATGTCCGAGATCGCCCGCGAGGCAGGCGTTTCGGCGGCGCTGGCGCATCATTATTTCGGCAGCAAGCAGCAGCTGGTGATCGCCACCATCCAGAGCCTGCTGGCGCGGCTGCGCGCCGATCTGATCACGGCGCTTCGAGGCACGGACAGCGCGCGCAAAAGACTGTCGGCGGTGATCCGCGTGTCGTTTCATGCCGACCAGTTCGATGCCGAGACGGTGGCGGCGTGGCTGGCCTTTTATGTGGAGGCGCAACGGTCCGACGCGGTGCGGCGCCTGCTGATCATCTATACGCGGCGGCTGCGCTCCAATCTTCTCCATGCGCTGAAACAGCTGTGTCCGCCTGATGATGCGGCAAGGATCGCCGAGGGCGTGGCGGCGATGATCGATGGCCTGTATATCCGCCAGAGCCTGAACGCCTCAGCCCTTGGAAACGAAGCGCCGATCAGGCTGACCGAAGATTATCTCGACATGCAGCTCAAGCCCTTTCTGAAGGACACCCAAACGCCGTGAGCCAGACCCGCCCGAACATTCTCATCATCATGGTCGACCAGCTGAACGGGACGTTTTTCCCGGATGGTCCGGCCGATTTTCTGCATGCGCCGCATATGAAGGCGCTGGCGGCGCGTTCGGCCCGTTTCCGCAACAATTACACGTCCTCACCGCTTTGCGCGCCCGCCCGCGCCTCCTTCATGGCAGGGCAATTGCCGAGCCGCACGCGGGTTTACGACAACGCCGCCGAATACGTGTCTTCGATCCCGACCTATGCGCACCATCTGCGCCGCGCCGGTTATTACACGGCACTTTCCGGAAAGATGCATTTTGTCGGGCCGGACCAGATGCATGGGTTCGAGGAACGCCTGACCACCGACATTTATCCGGCCGATTTCGGCTGGACGCCGGATTACCGCAAGCCGGGCGAACGCATCGACTGGTGGTATCACAATATGGGTTCGGTGACCGGCGCGGGCGTGGCCGAGATTACCAACCAGATGGAATATGACGACGAAGTCGCCTTCCTCGCCAACCAGAAAATTTTTCAGCTTTCCCGCGAACGCGACGATGACGACCGCCGGCCGTGGGCGCTCACCGTATCCTTCACCCATCCACACGATCCGTACGTAGCGCGCAAAAAATTCTGGGATCTGTATGAGGACTGCCCGCACCTGATGCCGGACGTGGGAATGCTGGAGGAGCAGGATCCGCATTCGCAGCGCATCCTCAAATCCTGCGACTATGCGAGCTTCGATATCACCGAGGAAAACATCCGTCGCTCGCGTCAAAGCTATTTTGCCAATATTTCCTATCTCGACGAGAAGGTGGGTGAACTGATCGACACGCTGACGCGCACCCGCCAGCTGGACGATACGCTGATCCTGTTCTGCTCCGACCATGGCGACATGCTGGGCGAGCGAGGCCTGTGGTTCAAGATGAACTTCTTTGAAGGGTCTGCGCGCGTACCGCTGATGATTGCGGGTCCCGGCGTGACGCCCGGCCTGCATACCGTGCCGGTCTCCAATCTCGACGTGACGCCGACCTTGTGCGATCTCGCCGGTATTTCCATGGATGAGATCGAGCCATGGACCGATGGCGAGAGCCTGAAACCGGTGATCGATGGTGGCGTGCGCACCACGCCGGTGCTGATGGAATATGCCGCCGAGGCGTCCTATGCGCCGCTGGTGGCCATTCGCGAGGGCCAGTGGAAATACATCCACTGCACGCTCGACCCGGACCAGCTTTTCGATCTCGACAGCGACCCGCAGGAGCTGAACAACCTCGCGGAAAATCCGGAATTTGCCGAGGTGGTGGCCATGTTTCGAAAGAAGCGCGAGGAGCGCTGGGACATGGGCGCCTTCGACGCCGCCGTGCGCGAAAGCCAGGCGCGTCGCTGGGTGGTTTATGAGGCGCTGCGCAACGGCGCTTATTACCCTTGGGATCACCAGCCGCTGCAAAAGGCATCCGAGCGCTACATGCGCAACCACATGAACCTCGACAATCTCGAAGAATCCAAGCGTTACCCGCGGGGAGAATAATATGCGCGCACAACCGACTGCCAGCCACTTCATCGATGGCGAATATGTCGAAGACACCGAAGGCACCGCCTTCGATAGCCTTTACCCGGCAACAGGCGAGGTGATTGCCCGGCTGCATGCCGCAACGCCGGCCATCGTCGAACAGGCGGTCGCGGCGGCCAAACGCGCGCAGCCGGAATGGGCGGCTCTGAGCCCCACTGCCCGTGGCCGCATCCTCCGCCGTGCCGCCGACATCATGCGCGAGCGCAATCGCGAACTTTCGGAACTCGAAACGCTCGATACCGGCAAGCCCATTCAGGAAACGATTGTGGCCGACCCGACCTCGGGTGCCGACAGCTTTGAATTTTTCGGCGGTGTCATCGCGGCCGGGCTGAATGGCGATTACATTCCGCTGGGCGGTGATTTTGCCTATACCAAACGTGTTCCGCTCGGCGTCTGCGTCGGCATAGGCGCCTGGAACTATCCCCAGCAGATCGCCTGCTGGAAGGCGGCACCGGCGCTCGCCGCCGGCAATGCCATGGTGTTCAAGCCGTCCGAAAACACCCCGCTCGGTGCCTTGAAGATTGCCGAAATTCTCATTGAAGCCGGACTGCCCAAGGGTTTGTTCAACGTCATTCAGGGTGACCGTTCGACCGGTCCTCTGCTGGTGCAGCATCCGGACGTGGCCAAGGTTTCGTTGACCGGATCCGTGCCGACCGGGCGAAAAGTGGCGGCAGTTGCTGCCGGCAATCTCAAACACGTGACGATGGAACTTGGCGGGAAATCGCCGCTGATCGTGTTCGATGATGCCGATCTGGACTCGGCTGTCGGTGGCGCCATGCTCGGCAATTTTTATTCGACCGGTCAGGTGTGCTCCAATGGCACGCGCGTCTTCGTGCAGCGCGGCATCAAGCAGGAATTTCTGGAAAAACTGAAGGCACGTACCGAAAACATCGTGATCGGCGAGCCGCTGGACGAAGCGACGCAGATGGGGCCGCTGATCTCCTTCGACCAGCGCCAGAAAGTGCTCTCCTATATCGACAAGGGCAAGGCCGAGGGCGCGACGCTCATCACCGGCGGCGGCCTGCCGAACCATGTGACCGGTGAAGGTTATTACATCCAGCCGACCGTGTTTGCCGATGTGACCGACGATATGACGATCGCCCGCGAGGAAATCTTTGGGCCGGTCATGTGCGTGCTCGATTTCGACGACGAAGCCGAGGTGATTGCCCGCGCCAACACGACGGAATTCGGTCTGGCAGCGGGTGTGTTCACCGCCAACCTTTCACGCGGTCACCGGGTGGTCGATCAGCTGGATGCCGGCACCTTGTGGATCAACACCTACAATCTCTGCCCGGTGGAAATTCCCTTCGGCGGATCAAAGCAGTCCGGTTTCGGACGCGAAAACTCGCTCGCCGCGCTGGAGCATTATTCCGAGCTGAAGACGGTGTATGTCGGCATGGGCAAGGTCGAGGCACCGTATTGACGATGGTGTCAGCCCACCAAATCAACAACGAGATCATCGAGATCGACCTTGAGGGCTGCTGCGATGCGCTTCAGCTCATCGACGGAACCGGTCTTCTCGCCGGTTTCGATGTCGGACAGGGTGGGCTCAGTGATGTTGGCGGCCTCGGCGAGTTCGGCGATGCTCAGCTTGCGGTAATTGCGATAGGTGCGGATGCGGCTGTCAGTGTCGAACAATTCATAGACAAGTTCGGCGGGCCATGTTTCCTCACCAGCCTCGATGCGAGCCATGATTTCCTTTGCCATGATGACGTCCATCATGTCCTCAAATTCCTCTTCGGGGACGAGAACGAACGGCTTGCCATCGATGACGGTTCGGTTGAAGGCACCCATCATTCACTCCTTATAGATACCGCCTCTGGGGCCGACATCGACCACTACGACAAGGTTGGCCTTTTCATCGATGATAACTCTGTCAGTGCCGACCCGAATGCGAACAAGCGCGCTGCCCGACAGCTTTTTGAGATCGACCCTTTCGCCGCACGCGAACGCATCAACCTTAGCCCTGATGGCAGCCCGGCGTTTCGGCTGCATCCGGTTCAGGCTCTTCTGCGCGACATGAGAATACTGAACCGGCTTCATCCCATCAATATAGCCAGAAGCTATAATTGACTCAACCATGGATTGAAAACATGCAGGCAGATTTCGTCATCATCGGTTCCGGTTCGGCGGGTTCCGCCATGGCTTACCGTCTGTCGGAGGACGGCAAACATTCGGTCATCGTCATTGAGGCCGGTGGGTCGGATATCGGGCCGTTCATCCAGATGCCGGGGGCGCTGGCATGGCCGATGAGCATGAAACGCTACAACTGGGGTTACTTGTCCGAGCCCGAGCCGCACCTCAATAACCGCCGCATCACTGCGCCGCGTGGAAAGGTTCTGGGCGGTTCGTCCTCCATCAACGGTCTTGTTTACGTGCGCGGCCATGCCGAGGACTACAACCGCTGGGAGGAGCTTGGCGCCTCCGGCTGGGCCTATGCGGATGTGCTGCCCTATTTCAAGCGCATGGAAACCTCCAATGGTGGCGAGCCCGGATGGCGCGGCACCGATGGCCCCTTGCATGTGCGCCGTGGACCGGTGACCAACCCGCTGTTTCATGCCTTCATCAAGGCGGGCGCTGAGGCCGGTTTCGAAACGACGGATGACTATAACGGCTCGAAACAGGAAGGTTTTGGGCTGATGGAGCAGACCATTCACAATGGTCGTCGCTGGTCCGCCGCCAATGCCTATCTGCGCCCGGCAATGAAACGACCGAATGTGGAAATCGTCTATGGCTTTGCCAACAAGGTGGTGATCGAGAACGGCTGCGCCATCGGTGTCGAGATTTCTCGACGTGGGAAGACGGAGGTGATCAGGGCGAACCGCGAGGTGATCGTTGCCGCCTCCTCGTTCAACTCGCCAAAATTGCTGATGCTGTCGGGCATCGGACCGGCCGCACATCTGAAAGAGATGGGCATCGAGGTGAAGGTGGACCGGCCGGGCGTCGGTGCCAATCTGCAGGACCATATGGAATTCTATTTCCAGCAGGTTTCCACAAAACCGGTCTCGCTTTATTCTTGGCTGCCATGGTTCTGGCAGGGTGTGGCGGGTGCGCAGTGGCTGATGACCAAGGGCGGGCTTGGTGCCTCCAACCAGTTCGAGGCCTGTGCGTTCCTGCGCTCTGCCCCAGGAGTGAAGCAGCCGGATATCCAGTTCCATTTTCTGCCGGTGGCGATTTCCTATGACGGTAAGGCGGCCGCGAAAAGCCACGGCTTTCAGGTCCATGTCGGCTACAATCTGTCGAAATCGCGTGGCAACGTGACCCTGCGTTCCCCCGCTCCGAAGGACGATCCGGTCATCCGCTTCAACTATATGAGCCATCCGGACGACTGGGAAAAGTTCCGCCATTGCGTGCGCCTGACCCGCGAAATCTTCGCGCAAAAGGCGTTCGACGATTATCGCGGCCCGGAAATCCAGCCGGGCGAGGCGGTACAGTCGGACGCGGAGATCGATACCTTCCTGCGCGAACATCTGGAAAGCGCATACCACCCCTGCGGCACCTGCCGGATGGGCCGTGCAGATGACCCGACGGCGGTGGTCGATCCGGAATGCCGGGTGATCGGCGTCGAGGGCCTGCGGGTGGCGGATTCATCGATCTTTCCGCATGTGACCTATGGCAATCTCAACGGCCCGTCGATCATGACCGGGGAGAAGGCGGCGGATCATATTCTTGGAAAAACGCCGCTGCCGCGCAGCAATCAGGAGCCCTGGGTCAATCCGCGGGCTGGGGCCAGCGACCGGTGATCTCGTTCAGTGATAATCGTCTTCGCGCTGGTGGCGGATGGCGGCAACGGATATTGCATCCTTGCCGTCGATCCGAAACAGGACGACGTAACCGGATGACCCAAACGGGATGACCAGTTCGCGCAGCATCGGTTGATCGGCGGATACCGCTCGGGCAATGAGGGGAAAATCCTCAAGGATGGTCAAAGCCTTATCGATGGCGATGATCGCACGCTCAGCCAGATCCGGATCGTGGTCGATGAGGAAATCGGTTATTCGATCCAAATCCTCGTAAAACTCCGCCGTATATCTGAGCCGGAATGTCATTTCCCCTGCGCAGCCCTTTGTTTTCTGGCTTTTTCCAGCTTTTCGCGCAGCATGGCATGCACGTCTTCCGAACTATAATATACGCCCGTCCGGTCTGCCTCAGCCAGTGACGCCAACCCCCGCGCAATAAACTCCGCCTGCGTCTTTCGAAAATGCACCTGCTGCTTCACCGAGGCTTCGACGAAGGCGGACAGCGTCTCCCCCTCCTTCAGCACGCTTTCGGCAGCAGCGCGCAGTTCCGGGTCGACGCGGAGCGATGGAAGGGTCGCGGTTTTCATCGGCATCACCTCATGCGTTGCAATTGCGATGCATGATCGCACTGGCAGCGCATGAGGTCAACAATGAGGGACGCGTCGCCCCTTACTGCCGTTATCGCCCTGCGCTACGGTCCTTGCGGGAGAACACGATTCGAACAGGGAATATCCGATGCTTCTGAGCTGGCAATTCTGGGCCGTCATGTCTGCCATCTTCGCCGCGCTGACAGCCGTTTTCGCCAAGGTCGGGATTGAAAACATCAATTCCGATTTCGCCACCTTCATCCGCACCATCGTCATTCTCGTGGTGCTGGCGGCGATCCTGTCGATCATCGGCGGCTGGCAACCGATCAATACGATCTCGACCAAGACATGGATCTTTCTGGTCCTGTCCGGTCTGGCGACCGGAGCCTCCTGGCTTTGCTATTTTCGCGCGCTGAAACTCGGAGATGCGGCTCGCGTTGCACCGATCGACAAGATGAGTGTGGTGCTGGTCGCGGTATTCGGTGCGACGTTTCTCGGTGAAAAACTGTCGCTTCCCAACTGGCTTGGTGTTTGCTTTATCGCCGCCGGCGCAGTTCTGGTGGCCTATCGCGGCTGAATTGCCACCATCGAAGAAAACAAAAATTGCAGAACAATTGGACTTCTACAAAAGTAGCTTCGCCCTCAATTTCCTCAAATAAAACTCCATCAACCTCATGATTTTTTACGATATACTATCGCATTTTTCTGTAAACTATATTTTTTACATGTAAATTTATGTGAAATTTTAACCATCTGCATACCATCTGTGATTGGTTCGTTTTCTGCGAACCAAGGCGTCGACACGTTATTTCCAGTGGATTTCTGATGACGAGCATTTTGACGAATACGGCCGCCATTGCAGCGCTCCAGACTTTGCGGTCGGTTGGCGGTGAACTCAATCAGGCTCAGAACCACATTTCCAGCGGGCTGCGTATTGCGCAGGCATCCGAGAATGCCGCCTACTGGTCGATCTCGACGACCATGCGTTCCGACAACAAGACCGTGTCCGCCGTTTCCGATGCACTGGGGCTGAGCGCCGCCATGGCCGATACGGCCTATACGGCGACGCGTGCGATCGTCGACATCGTTTCCGACGTGAAGGCAAAGCTTGTGGCAGCCTCCGAACCGGGCGTGGACAGGGCCAAGGTGCAAAAGGAAATCACCCAGCTTGCCGGGCAGGCCAGAAGCATTGCCGACTCGGCGAGTTTCAACGGCCGGAACTGGCTTGTCAGTGACGTACCGGCGCACCTTGCGCAATCACCGGCACTGACGGAAAACCTGATCTCTTCCTTCAGTCGTTCACGCAGCGGATCGGTCTCCCTGGACACGATCAAGCTGGACCTGAAGACCTCCAGCATGTTCAACACCGAAGGCGGTGGCTTGCTGCAGAAAGACCCGCCTCCGATCTTCAATGAACTGCCGGCGATGGTCCATGACAATTTTCGCCCGCGTGGCAGCCAAACACATACCCTGTCTGCGCCCGCGACGTTCGTTGCCGGCAGCGCGCTGTCATTCCGGCTGGTTGTCGACCGCAGCCCGGAGGAAGCGACCGGACAGGTTCACGACATCACCATTGATCAGGCGGCGGTAAACGCTGCGATCGGCAGCGACACCATCTCCACCCCCGGTCAGTGGGAGCAGGTTCTCGAATACGTATTTGCCAATGCGGGCGCTCAGGTCGACGTCTCTTCCACCGATCCCTACAAGGCCAACCCGCCGAACCAGTATCTCTCGCATTTTCCCGGCACCTACACGATCGCGACGCGCGAAACCTCCGGCCTTGTCGGCTCCAGTATCTATCTGGAAAACGTCAGCACCGTCATGTTGGGCACCAGTTCGATGGGCCTGTCGGATACGCCATACAACAACTACGACAATCTCTACGAAAGCTCGACGACATCGTTCAACGGGCCGTTCACCCTGGCCAGCGGCCTCGATCTTTCCTTTGTCTTTCAAATGAACGCCAATAATCCGGTTCCGGTGAGGATCACCGAAGCGACGGTCAATTCCGCACTCGACATCAACTCGGGGCAGGTCAATTCCGCCGACGAACTGGCACAGGTCATTCGGTATGCGATCGATGATACCGGCATGACCGATCAGGGGGTGGAAATCAGGGTCTCCGGATCGGACCTGACCTTTACCCCCAATCAGGATTTCTATCCCGGTTATGGCGGCCTGGCTGCGGTGTTCAACATCACCGACATCGTCTCGAGCGAAGGCTGGTCGCTGAAATACGATCTCGACGAAATCGACATCACAACAGATACCTACGACCTCAACGAATACATCAAGGGCGTCGAGCATATGCTCAACCTCTCGATCGGGTCCGCGGCGGATCTTGGCTCCCTGAAAACGCGCATCGACATGCAGAACGATTTTGCCATGGACCTGATGGATACGATCGATTCCGGCATCGGAAAGCTGGTGGATGCCGACATGGATTGGGAATCGACCCGCCTGAAAGCGCTGCAGACGCAGCAGCAGCTCGCCATGCAATCGCTTTCCATCGCCAATTCGAACAGCCAGGGCCTCTTGCAGCTGTTCAACTAGAGCGGTTCATTGTTAAATGGAAACAGTTCTGCCGGAGCAGGTTTTCGTCGGGGCAGTGGCGATCGGCGAAGCGCATACCACGCGTGTACGTGCGAGCCGATCGCCACTGATCCCGGCGGAAAGATGCCCGGCCCCTACGGGGTTGGCTGAAACGGGCCGCCTGGTCGTCCGGCCGGCTTGGCCGTATGCTTTGGCTACGACACGCGCCTGCCGGACGGCCATCCGACTCCGTTTGAGCCAACAGAACTGGTTCCATTTAACAATGAACCGCTCTAGAGCCTGACAGGCCGCTATCGAAGCCTGCAGGTCTTCGGTGTTTTCTCGGCGGCTGCCTTTCCAGCCGCTGAGAAAACAACCGTTGCGAAATGGACCTCATTGTTGACATTGGGCATGAGCAACAACAGCCTCTGCCAGCCGAGCACGAACAGGTTGTTTTCCACCAGCAGCATGGTGGCCAAAAAGGCGGTGACCGCCAGCAACGCGAAAAACAGAAGAAGGCTGCGATCCGGGGCGCCCGTGACGGCCAAGCGCGGATCATCACGGCGTATCGGCCGGGATACCGGGGAGGTTTCGGACTTGTAGGCTTGTGGCACGGTAGAAAGCCTGCTTGTGACGATGGAACAGGCTATTCTTTAGCAAAGCTTGATTTACCGAAGCTTACGCGCCTGGCGTGTGCGCGTGCCAGCCGACCCGAACCTCAATCCTGCGCGACGGCTTGCTTTTTATCCCACCGGCCATCGATGAACCGCAAAGCATCGACGATCGTCAGTTTCCACAGTGACCAGACGTGATCGCCATCGGTGATGCGCAATTCGGATTTACGACCACCTGCCTGCAGGGTTTCATGCAGGGCGACCGCACCGCGCCAGAGGAAGAAGCCATCGTCATCGCCGCAGGTGACGAAGGTTGCCGGCAGATCCGCCTGCTCGGCGATGTTCTGCGCAACCAGCGTAAAGATGTTCTTTTCGTTGAAGAGGCGGGCATCAAAGGGTGTGCCGAAGGCACCGGAAAAATGATCGCCGGTGGAGGGAAGCACGATGCCGCTGGTGAGCGTGGTGCGGTCCACCTGATGGAAAAACGCGCTGTCCTGAATGAGACGCAGATCGGCCGGGGTTTTATCGAGATCGGATGCCGGCACATTCTGCCAGATGGCGCCGGATAGGCTCGCCACCGCGCCATACAGATCCTCATGCGAATAGGCGAGATGCAATGCGCCGAAACCGCCCATGGAAAGACCGGCAATGGACCTGCCCTCGCGGTCTTTCCGCACGGTCATGGTGTTTTCGATCCGGTGGCGCAGGTCTGCTGTGATAGCGATCTCGTAATCACCCGGCCCGCCGACGGCAGCGGAATTGACATACCAGCTGTTGCTGACGCCCGGCATGACCACGACCAGCGGCCGGATTGTCTTTTCCGCGATCAGCCTGTCGAGCGTCGCTTTGATATCACCGAGATCGCGCCAACTGTTCTGGTCGCCATCATGCCCGTGCAGAAGATAAAGGACCGGCCATCCGCCTTGCGGCGCTTGCCCATCCGGCATGTAGACATTGACTGCAAGCTTGTCGTTCAAGGCATTGCTGTGAAAGCTCGCATCCGAGATCGTGCCGGCTTGGGCCGACAGCGTCATGCCGATAACGGCGACGAACGACAAAGCGATTTTCGACAAAAATGGCATGAGCCAGCCCTTCGATTTTTGGTCGACAGGGCTGGAACGTGAGGCAAAACCGAGGGTTCCCGGTGAAAACATCCGCCGGTCTATTTGGTAAATATTTTCCAGCGCGTCGGCCGGAAGCGGGCTTCCGATCCGAGTTCGATTGGTGCATGCAGAGGCACCTCGATCTCCACGTGAAAAGGTGCATGGCCGTTATTGGCGATGTCGATCTCGGCAATACGCGTGCCGGCAAGCCGGCGAGAAGCGGTAACCTTGCCGGAGAGCGCGTGTACTTCATTGGTCAGCTCAACGTCTTCCGGGCGGAAGAAAAGGTCGCCGGCGATATTGGCGCCTTCGGAGAGGCCGATCGGTTCGCCCTGGAACAACACCGTACCATCCTTCACCTCGACCGGCAGATGCGAGGATTCACCGATGAAGGAGAAGACGAAAGGCGATTGCGGGCGATCATAAACATCATCGGCGGAGCCGACCTGTTCGATCTTGCCCTGGCTCATGACGACGACGCGGTCGGCCAGCTCCAGCGCCTCCTCCTGATCGTGCGTGACGAAAACGGTGGTGTGGCCGGTGCGATCATGAAACTCGCGCAGCCAGCGGCGCAATTCCTTGCGCACCTTTGCATCGAGCGCGCCAAAAGGTTCGTCGAGAAGCAGGATGCGCGGTTCGATGGCCATGGCACGGGCAAGAGCGACACGCTGACGCTGGCCGCCGGAGAGCTGGTTCGGATAGCGGTTTTCCAGCCCCGACAGCTGCACCATGTCGAGCAGATCGGCGACACGTTTTTTGATCTCGGCCTTGGGTGGGCGGCTCGAAGACGGGCGCACCTTCAGGCCAAAGCCGATATTTTGGGCCACCGTCATATGACGGAACAGGGCGTAATGCTGGAACACGAAACCGACATGGCGTTCCTGCACCGAATGGTGCGAGGCGTCTTCGTCTCCGAAGAAAACCTTGCCGTTAGTCGGAAAATCGAGACCGGCGATCAGGCGCAGAAGCGTGGTCTTGCCCGAGCCGGAAGGGCCGAGCAGCGCGATCAGCTCACCCGAGGCGATGTTCAGCGAGACATCGTTCAGGGCGGCGAAACGGTCGAATTCCTTGCGGATATTGTTGATGCGAACTTCCATGCGAACGGCCTTTAATGTCTGCCGCCGGCGGCGCCGGCACCGAACCGAAGTTCGAGAAGGGTTTTGAGGGCAAGCGTGACGAGCGCCAGAAGGGCGAGCAGCGAGGCCACGGCGAAGGCTGCGACCATGTTGTATTCGTTATAAAGGATCTCGACATGCAGCGGCATGGTGTTGGTGAGGCCCCGAATACGGCCGGAGACGACCGACACGGCGCCGAATTCTCCCATGGCACGGGCGTTACAGAGCAGCACGCCGTAAAGCAGGCCCCATTTCACGTTCGGCAGCGTCACGTACCAAAACGTCTGCCAGCCGGAGGCGCCCAAGGAGAGGGCGGCTTCTTCATCACCGGTGCCCTGATCCTGCATGAGCGGGATGAGTTCGCGCGCAACGAAGGGAAAGGTGACGAAAACCGTGGCGAGCACGATGCCGGGGACGGCGAAGAGGATTTCGATGCCGTAACTTTTCAGCCAGGGGCCGAGCAGGCTGCCGGTGCCGAACAGCAGCACGTAGACGAGGCCGGAAATGACCGGCGAGATGGAGAATGGCAGATCGATCAGCGTGATCAGGAAGGCCTTGCCCTTGAACTCGAACTTGGCGATGGCCCAGGCGGCACAGAGGCCGAAGACGAGATTGAGCGGCACGGCGATGGCGGCGACCGTCAGTGTGAGCTGGATGGCAGCCCAAGCGTCGGGTTCCAGAAGGGCTTCCTCATAGGTGACCCAGCCTTCGCGAAACGCTTCGACGAAAACGGACACGAGCGGCAAGAACAGAAAGAATGCGAGGAAGACGAGCGATAGGCCTACGAGCACGAGCTTGGTGGCGAAACCTTCGTCGGCGGGATTGCGGAAAGTGCGGCGGTTATCAGACATTGCCATACCTCCTGCGGCTCCAGGCCTGAATGAGATTGATGACCAGAAGCATGGCGAACGAAATCAGAAGCATGATCGTGGCGATCGCGGTCGCGCCGGCATAGTTGAATTCTTCCAGCCGGATGACGATCAACAGCGGCGCGATTTCCGAGACGTATGGAATATTGCCGGCGATGAAGATGACCGAGCCGTATTCGCCGACGCCACGGGCGAAGGCGAGCGCAAAACCGGTGAGGACGGCGGGTGTCAGCCCCGGCAGCAGGACCTGAAAGATGGTCTGGAAGCGGTTGGCGCCAAGCGTGGCGGCGGCTTCCTCCACCTCGCGGTCGATCTCTTCCATGATCGGCTGCACCGTGCGCACCACGAAGGGCAGGCCGATGAAGATCAGGGCGATGACGATGCCATAGGGCGTAAACGCGATGCGGAAGGGCATGAACAGCGAACCGACCCAGCCATTCGGCGCATAGAGCGAGGCAAAGGCGATGCCGGCAACGGCCGTGGGCAGCGCAAAGGGCAGGTCGACCATGGCATCGATCAGCCGACGACCGGGAAACCGGTAACGGGTGAGCACCCAGGCGAGAATGGTGCCGAACACGACATTGACGATGGCAGCAGCAAAGGCCGTACCGAAGGAGACGTAAAGCGCGCGGATTGTGCGCTCATCGGTGAGGATGGCGAAAAAGCCGGACCAGCCGAGTTCGGCCGTGCGCCAGAGCAGGCCGGCTATGGGAATGAGAATGATCAGCGACAGGTAGGTGAGCGAAAAGCCGAGCGTCAACCCGAAACCCGGGATAATGCTCGGCTGCTTTACTCTCCAGCCCGCCCTAGGCGCGGTGGCGGATGCGGTCATGCGTGGTTCCGAATTCGAGAAAACTGGCCCAACATGGCAACGGTGCGGATCAAACTACCGCACCGTGCCGTCAGTGTCACTTGGTGGCGTTGGGCAAGCGCTTACTTGGCGCCGGGCTTGTAGATTTGGTCGAAGATGCCGCCATCGCCAAAATGCTCGGGCTGCGCCTTCTTCCAGCCGCCGAACAGCGGGTCATCGATGGTGACGAGCTTAATATCTGGCAGCTGCTTCAGGAGTTCCGGCTTCACCACATCGCGCTTGGACGGGCGGTAAAAATGTTTGGCGGCGATGTTCTGGCCTTCATCCGAATAGAGATAATTCAGATAGGCTTCCGCTACCTTGCGGGTGCCCTTGGCATCGACAACGCTGTCGACAACGGAAACCGGCGGTTCAGCCAGAATGGAGATCGGCGGCACGACGATATCGAACGCATCCTTGCCGAATTCCTCACCGGCCAGATAGGCCTCGTTTTCCCAGGCCAGCAGAACGTCGCCGATCTGGCGCTGTGCGAAGGTCACGGTCGAGCCGCGGGCACCGGTATCGAGAACGGGGGCGCGCTTGTAGAGATCGGAGATATAGGCTTTGATCTTGTCCTGATCGCCCTTGTACTCCTCATTCGCCCATGCCCAGGCGGCCAGATAGTTCCAGCGGGCGCCGCCCGAAGTCTTCGGGTTCGGCGTGACGATCTGCACGTCGCCCTTCACGAGGTCGCCCCAGTTCTTGATGCCCTTCGGATTGCCCTTGCGGACAAGGAAAACGATCGTCGAGGTGTAGGGCGAAGCGTTGTTGGGCAGGCGGGTGCGCCAGTCTTCCTTGATCTTGCCGGTCTTCTGGATGGCGTTGATATCGCTCTCGAGCGCCAGCGTCACGACATCGGCATCGAGACCATCGATGACGGAGCGGGCCTGCGCGCCGGAGCCGCCATGCGACTGGCGGATGGTGACATCATCACCGCCCTCGGCCTTCCAATGTTTCTGGAAGGCGGCGTTGAAATCCTTGTAGAGCTCGCGGGTCGGGTCATAGGACACGTTGAGGAGCTGGGAGGCTGCAAAAGCCGGAGCGATGCTACCAGCAGCCAATGTCACGCCGAGTGCGACAGCCAGCAGTCGCTTTCCAATTCCATCGGTAAAATTCAGCATGAGGTCTCTCCTGTGTTCGATGTCTAAACACTAGCGGTCAGGTCGAGTTAGTCAATTCACGGCAAAAAGAAGGCAAAACTGTTTCGCTTGAGCGGGTTGGGACAGCAAAGAATGCGTTCCAAGAGCGCTAAAGGACAGAAAGCCCGCATTGGGAAAACGGGGTGGGGCGGAAAGGGAGTTCGGGGATAAAACATCTTTCCCTGTGGAATTTCATGATTGTTCCGCCCAGTTCGTCATCCTACGCATGACCCTTGCCTCATAAGAAACCACACCCAACACGGACCCAAGGCGATTGATTCAATATCTTTGAAGATATACATGGAGACGACGTGTCTTATCGGGTGATTTTCCATGATGAATTTGTTTCCGAGTGGAAATGTCTACCAAAGGACTTGAAAGGGATGACCGGGGAGGTTCTCGACCATCTTCAAGATGAGGGGCCTTTCCTCGGTCGGCCGGAGGTGGACACACTCACTGGCTCCAGGCATGCGAACATGAAGGAGATCCGCATTCGGTTTGGCAGACAAATCTGGCGTTTCGCCTTTGCATTCGATCCCGATCAATCTGCCATCATCTTATGTGGCGGCGACAAGCAAGGCATGAACGAGATGCGCTTTTACAAAAAGCTGATCACCAAAGCCGATGCGAGGTTTGATTCATGGCTAGGAATATGATGACCGGTACGGATTGGAACGATCTGCGCGCAGAACTGCCGGAGGACGTAAGAGCGAAACTCGATGCAAAACGCGAGGCGCGCCGCATGGGAAATGCGCTGGCGGAACTACGCAAGGCAACAGGCCTTACCCAGCAGGACGTGGCCAAGAAAGCCGCGATGACTCAAAATACGGTTTCGAAGATCGAGCACGCGGATGATGTGCTGGTCTCATCGATCGTACGTTACATGCACTCGATGGGCGGAAGCGTGGAGCTCGTCCTCAAAACTCCCGATGGAAATACGCAAAGGGTCGATTTCGATCCGAAGGTATACGCCAGACACCCCAGCAAACCCTGACCTAGCGTCGGCTCACGCCGTCAGCAGTTCCCTGACCGGTGCCTTGGTCGATCCCGCCCCCTCAACCGCATCGGCGATCGTGGTGTTGAAAAGCACATCGCGCGTCGCATCGGCGACGCGGGCAAAGACGTGACGAATTTCGCACAGATGTTCGCCGTCGCAATCCTCGCATTTGCGATAGGCGGTCTGCGACAGGCAGGGAAGCGGCGCGATCGGCCCATCGACCAGACGAAGGACTTCGCCAAAGCTGATCTCGTCAGCGGACTTCAGCAGAAGATAACCGCCCTGTTTGCCGCGCCGGCTCTCGACCATGCCCGAACGTTTGAGGTCGAGCAAAATCTGTTCGAGGAATTTTTTCGGGATGCTCTGCTGCTGGGCGATCTCCGAGATCATCATCGGCTCTTCAGGGTGAGCCTGCGCGAGTGCGGCCAGCGCTCTCAGCGCATATTTCGCTTTCTGCGATATCATAACGCGACCATCATATCCGCACGCCCTGCCATCATTGGCAAAACGCGGAGGATCTCTTTTTCGAGAATTCGCGGAGGGGATCTCAAGAACTCCGGCGCGGCGCAAAACACGTTTGACGTGCGACACCTTGTGCCTAGCTCAAATAATGAACGATTACAAACGAATGCCGCGTCGCAACGAGTAAATATTCTTGACGTTGATTAACGTGACGACGCGTTTCGTGAACATATTGCCAGGACGGCCGACCCCAAGGCCGATAATGCCGCGAATTGAACAGTAATCAATTCAGCATGCGACATCGGCCAAACTTGCGAGACGACACGGCGATCCCCCGTATTTTCAGCCTCATGCGCCAGTTTTCTCCGCGTTTATGCGTTTGGAGAGATATTTGCTCCCTGCGGGCTTTGCTTGAAACCCGTTTTTCTGGCTTTCACCAGGGCGCACAGGGATAATTCCGTCACTGAAAACGGAATGAAGCCATGACAGTTCATGCCGCCTCCGCGGAGATTGCCTCTCTCGATACCCAGTTCAAAGATCTGGACCTTGCCGGTCGCCTGTCACTCGCGGCAACGCTTGGGCGTGCGGTGTTCACCACCTCGCTTGGCATAGAGGATCAGGTGATAACGGCTGCAATCGGCACACACCGCCTGCCCATCGATGTTTCGACGCTGGAAACCGGCCGCCTGTTCAAGGAAACCGTCGATCTGATGTCCGAGACGGAAGAACGCTACGACATCACCATCCATCGTTTCCATCCGCAACAGGACGATATCGACGCCTATGCGGCCAAATATGGCCTCAACGGCTTTTACGACAGCGTCGAAGCCCGCCATGCCTGCTGTCATGTCAGAAAGCTGATCCCGCTCGCCAAGGCACTTTCGGGCGCCGAAGTGTGGATTACCGGCCTGCGCCGTGGCCAGTCCGGAAATCGTGCCACTACACCCTTCGTGGAATTCGATGCCGAGCGTGGCCTCATCAAGGTCAACCCACTGGCCGACTGGGACATAGACACCATCAAGGCGCATGTGGTGGCAGAAGACATTCCCGTCAATCCGCTGCATGGCCGGGGGTATCCCTCGATCGGCTGCGAACCTTGTACCCGCGCCATCAAGCCCGGCGAACCCGAACGCGCCGGACGATGGTGGTGGGAAAACGATGAAAAGCGCGAATGCGGTCTGCATGTGCCTGATGCTCAGACCGAAAACGCCGCTCAGCCTGTTTCCCAGGCCGGTTTCACGGCAAGTCCCGTCCGCTGACGGTGAAAGCCAACCTTTTGTGTTTGTAGGAATACCCGGAGATTGAAATGCCCCTGTCCGTACAGGAAACGGAAATCAAGAACCCGCCCATTTCCAGACCGCCGCTTGACCCGCATCTGAAAGCCCTCGAAAACGAAGCCATCCACATTTTCCGAGAAGTGGCAGCAGAGTTCGACAACCCGGTCATGCTCTATTCGATCGGCAAGGATTCGTCCGTGCTTCTGCATCTGGCGCGAAAGGCCTTTTACCCCGGCCGCGTGCCTTTCCCGCTTCTGCACGTCGATACGACATGGAAGTTCAAGGAGATGATTGAGTTTCGCGATCGCATCGCCGATGAATACGATCTCGACCTCGTCGTGCACACCAACAAGCGCGGAGCTGAAGAAAACATCACGCCGTTCACGCGCGGGTCTGCCTTCTATACCGACGTGATGAAGACAGAGGCGCTGAAGCAGGCACTCGATGCCGGCGGTTACGACGCCGCCTTCGGTGGTGCCCGCCGCGACGAGGAGGCGAGCCGCGCCAAGGAACGTATCTATTCCTTCCGCACGCCCGACCACAAATGGGATCCGCGCAACCAGCGTCCCGAACTGTGGAACGTCTATAACGGCATGATCCGCAAGGGCGAAAGCGTGCGCGCCTTCCCGCTGTCCAACTGGACCGAGGTTGATATCTGGCGCTACATTCAGGCGGAAGACATTCCGCTCGTGCCACTCTACTACGCCGCCGAGCGGCCTTACGTGGAACGCGACGGCATGATGATCCTCGCCGAAGACCCGCGGCTGGAGCTTCAGCCCGGCGAAGAGGTAAAGCACGGCATGATCCGTTTCCGCACGCTCGGCTGCTTTCCGCTGACCGGCGCGATCCGCTCGACGGCCTCCAATCTCGACGAGATCATTGCCGAACTGGAAATCGCCACCGTCTCCGAACGTCAGGGGCGCGCGATCGACCGTGACCAGTCGGGCTCCATGGAAAAGAAGAAGCGCGAAGGATATTTTTGACATGAGCGCATCTGCAGCATCCACATCCGCCACCATTCTGCCTTTCGCGGAATCCGTTGCACGCGTGACACGCGACGCACGTCCGCTACGCCTGATCACCTGCGGTTCCGTCGATGACGGCAAGTCCACGCTGATCGGCCGCCTTTTGTGGGACACCAAGGCCGTCAAGGAAGACCAGGCGGCAACGCTTGCCCGCGACAGTGGCGCCCAGAACGATCTCGGCCTGCCCGATTTCGCGCTGTTGCTCGACGGTCTTCAGGCCGAACGCGAACAGGGCATCACCATCGATGTCGCCTATCGCTATTTTTCCACCGACAAACGCTCGTTCATCGTCGCCGACACCCCCGGCCATGAACAATATACCCGCAACATGGCGACCGGCGCCTCGACCGCCGATCTGGCCGTGCTTCTGGCCGATGCACGCGCCGGCCTGCTGGAACAGACCCGCCGCCACGCCACCATCGCCTCGCTGATGGGCATTCGCCAGTTCGTGCTGGCGGTCAACAAATTCGACCTCGTGAATTACGACCGCGAGATTTTTGACCGCATCAGCCACGAGTTCCGCGAATTTGCCCTGTCGCTCGGCGTGCGCCAGATCACCGCCATCCCGATGTCGGCGCTGAAGGGCGAAAACGTCGTTTCTTCCGCCTCCGACGCCATGCCCTGGTATGAGGGCCCGACCTTGATCGAGGCGCTGGAGCTTGCAACCGTGCGTTCCACACAGACCGGTGGTTTTCGCCTGCCGGTGCAGCGTGTGGTGCGGCCGGGCGAGAGTTTTCGCGGGTATCAGGGCACGGTTGCCGGCGGCTCGATCAAACCGGGCGACAGCGTCGCCATCCTGCCATCCGGCACGATTGCCAATGTTGCCCAAATCGTCACTTTCGACCTGGTGCGCAATGCGGCGGTCGCCGGCGATGCCGTGACGCTGGTGCTCGACCGACAGGTGGACGTGGCACGTGGCGATATCATTGTGTCGGTCGACGCCCAGCCGATGACCGGTACCGCCTTCGATGCCCAACTCGTTGCGCTGCAGCAGGGTGGCATCGAGCCCGGCAAGCGTTACTGGCTGAAAAGCGGTTCACGCCGCCAGCGCGTTTCCGTCGAGCCCTTATTGCAGCTGGACCTGACGTCGGGCCAATGGCGTCCGCATGCTTCGACGCTAGCCATGAACGCGATCGGCAAGGTGCGTCTCGCCTTCGAGGAAACGGCTGTTTTCGATGCCTATGAACAGAACCGCGCCACCGGCGCCTTCATCCTGATCGATCCGGACACGCTCAACACCGTGGCGGGCGGCATGATCACCGGTAAACGTGCCAATCTGGGAGGATTGAAGCGCGAAGGCGACCGCGTCGTGCTGTCATTGCCGGCGGATCTGGCCGAGCAACTGATGGCAAGCGAGCTGTTTGCCAGCCGCCGCGACGAGGCGGAGATCAAGCGGGTCACCGCTGCCGAAGCGGCGACGCTTTGGCGCAATGCGGGCAGCGATATCTGATCGCCAATACCCTCCTCCCCAACTGAAAAGGGCCGCTGATGCGGCCCTCTTTTTATTTCAGAAACACCAAGGCAACTTCGCCTCATGGTCACGGGGTCATGATGACCCGGCCAAGCGGTTTTCCGGTTTCCGCAAAGGCATGAGCATCTGCCGCCTGCGCAAGCGGGAAAACTCGCTCTATCACCACCTGCAAATCACCATTCGCGACATCCGCCAGCATGTCATCCACCGTTGCATGCACGGCTGGTCGCTCCAGAAGCGGCCCCATGAAGACGCCGAGCAGCGACTGATTGGCCTGCATCGCCGGCCACAGGTCCGCAGCCAGATCACCGCCACCGGCATTTCCGACGAAAACAAGCCGGCCTTCCGGCGCCAGCATTGAAAGCGACTGGTTCAATGTCGAGCCGACGGGATCGATCACGATCTCGGCCCCCACGCCACCGGTAAGCCGCTTTACCTCGTCGGCAACATCCTGCCGCTTCCGGTCGATGACATGGTCGGCTCCAAGGGCACGCAGCCTGTCCTGCCGCTCGCTGCCGCTGGCGACGGCGATGACCTTTGCACCGGCCCGGCTGGCAAGCTGGACCGCCGCGAGCCCGACACCGCCCGCGGCGGCGTGAATGAGAACGGTCTCGCCAGCGACAAGGCCGGCGCGCGCAAACAGGCAGTGATGCGCGGTGCCGAACGATATCGGCAGAGCCGCTGCGGCCGGCATAGCGACCTTATCGGGAACGCGCCATGTCCGGCTGGCGAGTACAGCCCGCTTTGTCGCATGGGATCCGCTCATCTCGAAAGATGTGACCCGATCACCGACCCTGCGGTCAGAGACATTTGCACCCACTGCGATGATGGTACCGGCTGCGGCATAACCGACGATATGATTGTCCGCCGGTGGTGCTACCAGGCGCCGGTTGATGAGATCGCCGCCTTCTATGGATATGGCCTCGACGGCGATCAGCACGTCATCGGGACCCGGCTTAGGATCAGCAACGGGAATGAACCTGAAAACGCCGGGTTCTCCGGGATGGTCGTAGACTGCTGCCTGCATGATGGCCCCTTTCGCTTGTTAGATCGAAGGGCGGCATTCCAAAAATGACCGCTGCCTGCAGATATGGTCGACGTCAGGCGGTTTCCAGGCAAGAACTGGCCTATAAGGGCTGAACCATTCAACGGCTGTTTCGGGATTCCCGGCCAGAAACAGCAAGGGCCGCTGACGCGGCCCTCCGATTTCGAAATTACCCGATGGAGATCAGCGGATTTCGGCTGTTGCGACCTTGGGCTTGTCTTCGACGCGACCGGCAAAAAAATTGGCCAGAAGTGCGCCGGAGATATTGTGCCAGACGCTGAAGATGGCGCTCGGCACCGCGGCAAGCGGCGAGAAATAGGCGGTGGCGAGTGCCGCGCCGAGACCGCTGTTCTGCATGCCGACCTCGATGGCGATCGCCTTGCGTTTGGCGAGCGACAGGCCACAAGCCTTGGCCGCAAAGAAACCGAGCAGATAACCGAGACCGTTGTGCAGGACGACGACGGCAAAGATCATCAGGCCGGACTGCGCGATTGCCGCCTTGCTGGCGCCGACAACGGCCGAGACGATCAGCACGATGCCGATGACGCTGACCAGGGGCAGAACCGGAACCGCAGCCTTGACGACGGTTGGCATGAGCTTCTGTACGATGAAGCCGAGTGCAAGCGGCACCAGCACGACCGTGACGATGCTGATGAACATGGCCCAGCCATCGACCGGCAGATACTGGCTGGCGAACATCCAGACGAGGAAAGGTGTGACAACCGGCGCGGCAAGCGTGGTGACGCTGGTGCAGGCAACCGAAAGTGCGACATCTCCCTTGCTCAGATAGGTCATGACATTGCTGGACGTGCCGCCCGGGCAGCAACCGACGAGAATGACGCCGGCGGCGACTTCGGCGGGCATGGGGATGATCATCGTCAGCACCACCGCAAGGCCCGGCATGATGGCGAATTGCGCGACAACGCCGATGCCGACTTCATAAGGACGTTTTGCCACCTCACGGAAATCGTCAAGTGACAGGGTGAGGCCCATGCCGAACATGATGATGCCGAGCAGGGTGACGATATAGGGACCGATCTGCTTGAACAGATCGGGGAAAACAAAGCCCAGGACGGCAAAGACGATGACCCACAGGGCAAAGGTCTTGCCGACAAAGGCGGAAAAGGATGCAAGCGCTTTCAAGAGGACCTCCCTCAATTCCAAAGCCTGCCGATGCAGGTGGAGTTGAAAGGCGTCAAGGTCGGTTTCGGGCCAAACCGTCCAGTTTTGGTGTTTCAGGCGGTGTTTTGAGACCACAGACCGGAAAGGACGCGCTGCATGCGCGCTCCCTCAAGCCGGAACCCTTGTCGTACCGCGAACCATCAGCCGATACCCGAGATCGATGGATTTTGTGCCCTTCTCGCCATTGATCTGGCGGATGAGAAGATCGGTGGCACGGTAGCCCATATCGTAACGCGGGATGCGTACCGTGGTCAGTGGCGGTTCGGCATAGGCGGCGAAATTGACGTCGTTATAACCGCAAATTCCGAAATCCTCCGGCACGCGAATGCCGCGGCGCTTGCACTCGAAATAGGCTCCAAGCGCCAGATCGTCATTGAGACAGAAAACGGCATCGACATCGGGATGTTGCTCGACGATATCGCGCAGCATGCGACATCCCAAGGGCACCGATGTCGGTTCCGGCAACATCATGACAAGCCGGGGATCGTAGAGATTTTCCTCCTCCAGCGTGACCCGATAGCCCTCCAGTCGTCGCTGCACGCGCAGATCGACACCGGCACCGAGGATGGCGATGCGGCGATAACCACATTCGAGCAGGTGACGGGTGGCAACCTTGGCGGCCGTGCAATGATCGGAACCGACAACCGTGCCAAGTGCCGTCAGATTGATGTCGATCATATGCACGACGGGACATTTTGCGCCGAGAACAAGATCGACGATGACCTGTTGATTTTGCCCGCCGGCAACGAGAATGCCTGCCGGATGTTGCGACAGGAACAGTTCCAGCTGGCGTTTTTCCTTTTCCGGATCACGCCAGGCATTGGCATACTGGATGCGCAGTTCGGTATCCTGCAGCCGCGCCTCGATGCCGTGGATGATGTTCATGACGGCAAGGCTGCTGACTTCGGGAATGAGCGCGCAGACGATGCCGTTATGCCGGCTGGCCAATGCTCTTGCGGCAAAGTCCGGCACATAGCCGGTTTCGGCAACGACTTTCATGATGCGTTCGCGCAGTTCTTCCGAAACGCGGTCCGGCTCACGCAGGGCGCGCGATACGGTAATGGCGCTGACACCTGCCTTGTTGGCCACATCGAGCAGCGTGGTGCGTTCGCCTCTGATACGCTTCTGGCGCATGATCGCCCCCTCTTCCTTCAGGCCCCGGAAGCCGGAAAGGCTGTCCGCAACTCGACGCTCGAGATACCCCTGATCTTCGAGCAGCCCGAGCCGGCTCCGCACGGGAGACTGGCTTCATTTTCGGTCGTGCAGGTGGCTTTATGCAATTCGCTGGCGACGAGTGTAATCCATGATCGGAACAAGTGACAGATTTTTTGCGATTTGACGCATTTCGATCACAATGGACACGCAGGATACAGCACTGGGTCCGTTCGTGTTTCAACAGACAAGAGGTGAGTCATGGCGATCATCAGCATTCAATCCAAGCTGATTGAAGCGATTGATTACGACGAGGACGAAAAGAACCTCACCATCTTTCTGTATAACGGCGAGCGCCGAGCTTATTCCGGCGTGTCAAAAGGCCAGGTTGTCGGCCTGACCGTCGCCGCGTCCCCCGGCAATTATTACATGACCGAGATCCGCGGAAAATATCCGACACTGTAGGCGTCAGGCCAGAAGCGTGTATCCGCCGACGATGATGACGGCCCAAAGATACAAGGAGATCTGAAGCGACAGAAGATAACCCGAAACGTGTCCTTGCATGGTGTTTTCCTCCCTGTTTTTTCCAACCGGCTCCCGACCGGCCTATTTTCCTAACGATTTCATTGCCTGAAAGTTGCCTCTCAAACGCCGCAAATGCGGTTCCTCCAGAAAAATGCCTCGTTTCGAGACATATTCATCCGCACTACAGACACATACTTAACATAATTCCAGTCGAGCGGTTGGCGTTTTCGCCTTGATCCGTTCAAAATTGTTTCATTGGCATGCGGCGGTGCAGCAATCGGAGATTTTTCAGAGACGCCGGCATATCCCCATTTTCCGCAGCACTGACGTTGCGGGCATTGCAACATATTCCGCGGATGCGAACATGCTTTTGCCGGATTTACGCTTATTAGAATAATCTGATTTAATGTGAACACACGGCACTCGTGGTGCCGATGTTCCTGGCGTGTATCGATCCCGGACATTTTGACAGAGGTGAGTGAGATGGCTTCATCGGGAAGTCCGCGCACGCGCGTAGCGTCGGCGCTTGCGCAAACCCGCAAGGCATTTTACGGGATCGCTGCCTTGAGCGCCGTGACCAACATCCTGATGTTGACCGGCCCGCTGTTCATGATGCAGGTCTATGACCGCGTTCTGACCAGCCGCAGCGTGCCGACGCTTGTTGCCCTCACCCTGCTTGCGCTCGGCATATACGCCTTTCTCGGCATTCTTGAGATGATGCGATCGAAAATCCTCCTGCAGATCGGCAGGCGGATCGACGAGGAACTGAGCGACCCGACCTTCAACACTGTGCTGTCACTGCCGCTCAACATGGCCAAGGGCGATGCCGTATCGCAGCCGCTGCGGGATCTCGACCAGATCCGAGGGTTCATGAGCGGTTCCGGCCCGATTGCCATCTGCGACCTGCCGTGGATGCCGCTCTACATCCTCATTCTCTATATCTTCCATCCGTATTTCGGTTATGCCGCCATCGCCGGCGCGGCCTTTTTGATGGCGCTTACCTTCTGCAGTGAGTTCCTGCTGCGCGATCCGACGCGAAAACTGTCGCAGTTGGTTTCGGCGCGCTGGGAACTGGTGGAAGCGGGAAAACGCAATGCCGAACCGTTGCATGCCATGGGCATGCGCACCGCCTATGCCAACCGTTTCGACGAGGTTAACCGCCGGTATGTCGAAGGGCAAACCGTCACCAGCGACCTGACGGCAAGCTTTTCCGCCGTCTCGAAAATTTTTCGCATGGCGCTGCAATCGGCAATCCTCGCGCTGGGCGCCTGGCTGGTGATCCAGCAGCTGGCCTCTCCCGGCGCGATCATCGCCTCCTCCATCCTCACCTCCAAGGCGCTGTCGCCCATCGAGATGGTCATCGGCCAATGGCGCAGCTTCATCAATGCCCGCCAGTCGCGTCACCGGCTGGAGGATGTGCTGGAGCGTTTTGGCGAGACACGCAGCCCCATGCCGCTGCCGGCACCGAAACGCTCGCTTTCGGTGGCGGGCCTTGCCGTCATGCCACCTGGCAGCAACAAACCGATCATCCATGACGTCTCGCTCAGCCTGTTTGCCGGACAGGGGCTTGGCATTATCGGCCCCAGCGGATCGGGCAAATCCACGCTCTCTCGCGCGCTGGTCGGCATATGGCCGGCGGCGCGTGGCAGCATTCGCCTCGATGGCGCAGCCCTGAACCAGTGGGACCCGGAAGCACTCGGTCCCTCGATCGGTTACCTGCCGCAGGGCGTCGATCTGTTTGATGGGAGTATCGCCGAAAACATCAGCCGCTTTTCGTCCGGCGCCAATCCGGACATGATCATCGAGGCGGCCAAGCTGGCCGGTGTGCATGACCTGATCCTTTCCATGCCGAACGGTTACGACACCGCCATCGGCAATCACGGCGCCATTCTTTCCAGCGGCCAGCGCCAGCGCATCGGGCTTGCCCGCGCGCTTTATGGCAAACCCTTTCTGGTCGTGCTCGACGAACCCAATGCCAATCTCGATTCCGAGGGAGAAGTGGCGCTGACAAGGGCGATCACGGCCGTCCGTGCGGCCGGTTCCATCATCATCGTCGTGGCGCATAGACCGAACGCGTTGCAGGCACTGGATCATGTTCTGGTGATGAACGACGGCGCGATGGTGGCCTTTGGACCGCGTGACGAGGTGCTGCGCAAGGCGACACGGCCTGCGGATAATCCGGTCACCGGCGGTGCGCAGAGGCCTCACCCGGCATCAGCGCCGGCACCGTCGCTGCCCGATGAGGAAACGAGCGGCGAAATGGAAGCGCCAAAATCCGGCAAGAAGGTCGCGATATGAAATTCGATCTCAAATCCATCGATCTCAAGAGCCTCGACGCCAAATTTCGTGAGCGACTGAAATTTCTCGACCGGTTCAAGCTGGAGGAAGGCCCAAAAACTCCGGCCGCGCAGGCCATTCGAAAATATCTTCTCGCCTCCGCCGTCACCATCGGCGCGCTGGTGATCGGCGCCGGCGGCTGGGCGGCGACCGCCAATCTTTCCAGCGCCGTCATCGGCTCGGGCACGATCGTGGTGGAAGGTTCGGCCAAACGGATCCAGCATCGAGAAGGCGGTATCATAGGCCAGATCCGCGTGACCGATGGCAGCCGGGTCAAGGCGGGCGAATTGCTGATCCGGCTGGACGACACGATTACACGCGCCAACCTTTCCGTCGTGACAAAACAGATGGACCAGTTTGCGGCACGCCGCATGCGGCTGATCGCCGAGCGCGACGAGCAGCCGGACCTGAAGATGCCGGAGGAACTGGCGGATCGCCGATCCGACCCGGCAGTTGCCGAATATGTTTCGGCTGAAACGGCGCTTTTCAAGGCACGGCGGGAAACGATGGATGGCCAGAAAGGCCGGCTTCGCCAGCAGATCGGCCAGATCGAGCAGGAGCGCACCGGGCTGGAAGTGCGGCGCGACGCCAAGAACGAGGAGCTTTCCTGGGTGGCCGAGGAGCTGCGGCGCATTTCAAACCTCAGCGAACAGGGGCTGGTGCAATTTACCCGGCTTTCCGAACTGCAGCGCACCAAGGCGCAGCTGGATGGCGAGCGCGGCCAGCTGATTGCCGAGATCGCCCGCGCCGCCACCCGCATTTCCGAAACCGAACTGCAGATCCTCCAGCTGGATCAGGATCGGCGCGCCGAAGTGCTGACCGAAATGCGCGACATGGACAATAAGCTGGCTGAGCTGGCTGAACAGCGCATCGCTGCGGAAGACCAGCTGCGGCGCATAGACATTACCGCGCCGCAGGCCGGCATCGTGCATGAGCTTGCGGTCCACACGATCGGCGGCGTCATCTCGCCCGGTGAAACGGTGATGCAGATCGTACCCACCGACGACAAGCTGGTGATCGACACCAAAATCCGGCCGGCCGATATCGACCAGGTGCGCAGCGGCCAGACGGCGGGCCTGCGTTTTTCGGCCTTCAGCCAGCGCACGACACCGGAAATCGACGGCATCGTCGAAACGGTTTCGGCCGACCTCAACCACAACCAGCAGACTGGCGAAAGCTGGTATTCCGCGCGTATCACCATTCCGCCCGAGGAGCGCCTAAAGCTGGGCGACCTGACGCTGGTGGCCGGCATGCCGGTGGAAACCTTTGTGCAATCCGGCGAGCGTTCGGCGCTGTCCTATCTGGTGAAACCGTTGACCGACCAGGTAGCGCGGGCCATGCGGGAGAACTGAGCGAGTTTTCCGCAACAAAAGCGTGACAAAAAAGTACGGGTGCTGAAGTTTTTTCGCAGATGCGGGAAAGCCTCTCGCGAACCATATCCAAAATCTGCTAGGCCGCTTGCGATCTATTGCATTTGAGGGCGGCGGGACGGCTGCCCGATCAACAAGGGCCACCAGAACCATGAACACCCGTCTTGCCGCGCTGGCTATCGTTGCAGTCGCGCTTTCCGCTTGCACCACCGCTTCTCCGCTGAAGTCGGATCCAGTCTCCGCACGCTGGGTCGGCCAGTCGGCCGGCAAGTTTTTTGCCGCCTATGGTCCGCAATACAGCGACGTGGCAAGCGGTTCCTCCACCGTCTACAACTGGCGTGGCGGCTACAAGCGCATCAAGATGGAAAACGGCAAGAGCGCCAGCGTGAGCTGCGCGGCGACACTGACGGTGTCTTCCGATTACAACATCCGCTCCATCCGCATCGTTGCCGACCGCCCCGGTTCCAAGGGCCCGAGTTATTGCGAAGAGCTGCTGGCCCCCGCACAGGGCTGATCCGGGTTCAGTTCAGGACATTCGACAGGCGGCTTCGGTCGCCTGTTTGCGTTCTGGAGCGGCTGTGTCGGGATAGAAAAAGACGCGAAAATGCCAGGACCGTAATCGACCCGAAGCTGCCATCACCGCTGGCGGATCAGTATCGTGGCCCACTCCCAATACATGTCATTTTCATCCAGATACACTCGCCTGCCGTAATCGTCGGAAATTCGCAGGTGTTGCGCCCATCGTCTCCAAGAATTTTCGACGAAATGCAGCTTCGGAACGATAGCCAAGCGCTGGCACAATCTGACTAACCGGGGCGGGTGGATTATCCGCCAGCATCAGACCCGCCTTCTGCATACGCCACCATCCGAGATGTTCCATCGGAGCTACGCCGACCAGATTGCGAAAATGCTCAGCAAAGGCTGAGCGCGACATGCCGCATAGCTGAGCCAGTGTTGCGACAGTCCAGTCCCGCCCGGGATCAAAATGCATGGCACTTAGTACCATGCTGATCCGTGGGTCTCGCAATGCAGCCAGCCAACCACGGTTCTCTTGTCCTGGATCATCGAGACGCCTGCGCAATGCTTGAATCAGGAGGACTTCAGACAGTCGGTCCATAATGTTGAACGCGCCAACACGCATCTCTCGCGCCTCTTCGGCGATGATCTGAAACGTCGATGCCATGGCAGGTGTGCCGAGCCCGCCTGTTGTGCGGGCAATCAGCGGGCCGTCGAACAGGAGCCTTAGGAGCTGTGCTTCCTGGGGCAGGAATTCAAAACAACCGGAAACGATATGTGCTCCGGCCGCGAAATCGCCTTCAACTGTAATCCGTCCTGTTCGGCGATAACTCTCTTCCTCGATCCCGGAGAACCGGCGTGCAGGACCGTCTTCCGCAGAACTGGACAAATTGAAGCTCTCTTTCGCAGGTAAAAATGCGAAATCGCCCGTAGCCAGCAGCGCTACCGGCTTGTCGCCGATCCGCAAATTGCACCGCCCGTCGAGAACGACCAGAAAGTGTCCGCCTTCCGGTGGGAGAGCTACCGCAAATGGGCTTCCCAGAACGAGCTGCCCATACGAATGGCTTCGCAGCCGCAAGAGTCGAACCAAATCGCTGAGTATGTCCATGCTGGTGTCCTTCAGAGGCATCGCGAGAGAAGAAAGCCCATTACGCCTTTATATCTGGACGATTGAGCATAAATTAAAGATCCCTGCGATCTAATAATCTCATGTGCGGTACAATAGTTCATTCGAAGTCACATACTATTTTCTGATACAGGACATTCGATATGAAAAGCGCCCTCCCTCAGTCTTCACTGGCACAACTGTTCACAGAGGCACGCACCTATCATGCGTGGACAGATCGCCCTGTGGGCAACGACCAGCTGGTCCAACTTTACGAGCTGTTGAAATGGGGGCCGACTGCCGTGAACACCAATCCGGCACGGTTCCTATTTCTGACGACTTATGCCGCTAAGCAGAAGCTCCTGCCCATGCTCATGGACAGTAACGTCGAGCAGGTGAGGTCAGCCCCGGTCACCTTAATCATTGCGCAAGATAGACGATTCCATGACCGCGTGGCCGAATTGTTTCCGGCTTACGACGCGACAAGCTATTTCGAGGAGGACGAAGCCAGGCGCGATCAAGCGGGCTTTCGTAACAGTTCGCTTCAGGGTGCATATGCAATTCTTGCGGCTCGGGCGCTAGGGCTTGACGTATGCCCAATGTCTGGATTTGACGTCGCGGCGGTGGATGGTGAGTTCTTTGCCGGGACAAATTGGCACGCCAACTTCGTAATGACGCTCGGCCACGGCGATGCCGCTGGCCTGTACCCGCGAGGACCTCGTCTCACATTCGACGAGGCATGTATGATTACTTGAGGCATCAACTCCAGCCAAATCCTGAAGGCGCGGCCGAGCGGGCTGCGCCTGCGCTCCAGCCAAGGTCCGGTGTTGGCGCGTTCATGCCAAAGACGTGCCGTCTCAATAAGGCCGTAACCTGCTCAAGCAGCGATCAATCCCATGCACATCGTGGCTTTGCAAGCCACGGTTCAATTACACTACGTCCGGTGAGCTGACGGCATCATTGCCCTTCGATAGCCAATCCTTCGAAGCCCTTCAAAGCCCCAAGCCGACCGCCCGCGTGCGATGCACGCCCTGCGGCGTAAAGGCACAAATCTCCGCGATCCCCAACAGATCGGCCGCCAGATGAAGGGTCGACAGCCACATTTCCGTGCCCTGAAGACCCGGCTGCTGACCATCCGCAAAGGCAAAGCCCCTGCCCGTCTGCCAGCGCTCCGACGCGCGCAGGATGACATCTTCGGCGATCGTTTCCGCCTGCCCGCGTGAAAAATCGGTCTGTTTCAGGCAGAGCCAGAGCGGATGAATGGTGTCGAGCAGATTGCAGGCATTGTAGGTCTCGCCGGAAAAGCCGCCGTGGTTGCGATAATTGGCGATGACGGAATTGATCGCTGCTTCCGGCAGCGGCACCGGGACGCCGAACTGCGCGTAAGCGCCGCGGGTGAGGCGATAAAAGCCGTTGACCGGCTGCAGGAGGCCTTGGGCCGCCGTCGGTTTACCCCACAGACCGGTGGCGCGATCCACATGGGTGGCGAGCCAGCCGAACAGCACTTCCTTGCCCCTGCCCGTCTGGAAATAACGGGCGTTGAAATAGAGGGCCGTGGCAATGGCATCGACACGGTCGCCGCTCCACCACGCCCGTGTCGACCAAGGCAGGCCTTCCAGCCAGTCGCAGAGTTTTGAAGGTTCCAGCTCGACGCCGGAGATCGGGCGGCGCGGGCGGGCGCCGAGAATTTCCAGCGCATAACCGACAGCAAGAACGTGGTAGAGCGCGGCGGAATCCTCGCGGATATTTTTCGAACGATCCGGCATATTGTGCGGATCAGGGAAAAAGCCGGTTTCCGGGTCCTGCAGGGCTTGCAGGCGGGCGATGAGATCCTGCGCTTCCCCGCCCTCCGGCACATGGCCGAAACCGGCGGCGATTTCGATCGCATCGCACTGATGGCGAACGGCGGCGCGCACGACGCCATCGGCACCGGCAGATAAAAATCGGTCCGGTGTGCGGTAATGGGCGAGCATATCGCGCCATTCAGCGCTGGCGGTGTCGCCGATCTGCTTCAAGGCTGCCTCGACCTCAGATCGCCGGGATCTGGTGACCGAAGCGCTTTCTCCACGGCGGCGCACGACTTTTGCCGGTACGCCGGCGGCAATGCCGAGTTCGGGAATATTTTTGGTGACGACCGCGCCGGCGGCGATCACTGCCCCTCGCCCGATGGTCACGCCATCGAGGATGACCGCATTGGCACCGATCCAGACATCATCACCGATGGTGATGCCGAGCGAACTGTGAGGCTGGTCGTTGATCGGCGTGTCGGGATCGTCAAAACCGTGGTTGAAACCGACGATGGAGACAAGCGAGGCGATGCGTACGCCATCACCGCAACGGATTTTGCCGGAAAGGCAGGCATAGGCATTGACCGAGCAGTTTTTTCCCAGCTCCACATCGCCGCGCACAAGGGCGTGGCCGGCGATCCATGAGCGTTCGCCGACCACGAGCCGGGTGGTGAAGATGCGCGCATCGCTGCCGATATAGGCCGTCGGCGCGATCTCGGCACCGGCACTTGTCGCCAGCGATATTTTCAGTGCCTTCTGCTCATGACTGCCGAGATCATCGGGCAGGCGCTCCCAGGTCATGAATTGCAGCCGGTCTCGTCTCGCTGCCTCGACATTCACCATTATCGGCCTCCTCCCGTCCTATGTCATCATATGAATTCAGGTATACGGTTCGTGAACTGCGCCGAAACATATGCCTTAACCACATTTCCAAAGCTTATCTGCTGAATTTGGCAAACATCAATCTATGCGAATATTGAAGTCGATGCCAACTTATCATACAAGTAAGAATATGAAACGGATCGATGCGGAGATTTCTCGCGCCTCGATCCTCGACAAGGAAACTGACGTGGGCGTGCAAACCAAGAATCCTAGCAAGAACTCCGGGTCTCTGGTGTTTCAGGTGGGTGAAAGCCTGCGGCAGTCGATTTCCAGCGGCCAATACGCGCCCGGCGATAAGCTGCCAAGCGAAGCGGAACTAACGGAAGCGCACAAGGTGAGCCGCACGGTGATCCGCGAGGCGGTCGCCGCAATGAAATCCGACGGGCTGGTGGAAGTACGCCAGGGTGCCGGCATTTTCGTTCTTACCCCCGCATCCCTGCTGGCCAGCAGCCGCCGGATCGACAAGGCGCGGGTGTCTTCCGATCTCGAAGTGCTGGAAGTGCGCGCGCCCTTGGAAATCGAGGCGGCGGCGCTGGCCGCTGCAAGGCGTTCGCCGGCGCAGGAAGAGGCGATCTTCGAATGCCATCGACAGGTTCTGCGCTGTATCGAACAGAATGAATCGATCCGCGAGGCGGATCTGGCGCTGCATTTTGCCATTGCCGATGCCACCAACAATCCGCTGTTCCGCCAGCATCTGGAATTTCACGGAGGTGCCGTCATTCCGCAATCACGCCCGGTGCCCGACCCGGAACCGGCCGAACAGACCGCCTATCGCCGGCTGATCCATCAGGAGCATGAGGCAATCGTGATGGCGATTTCCGACCGCGACGAAGAGGCCGCCCGCAACGCCATGCGCGACCATCTGCGCGGCAGCCAGATCCGTTATCGCGATCTGCTGCGGAATTCCCGGGCGAATAACGGGTAGTTGGGGGTCGCTTGCTTCTTCTCCCCGGTTTGACGGGGAGAAGGTCTGGAGCGAAAGCGAGGGGCTGATCTGGCTCTGCGGGTGAGGCTGCCCCTCATCCGCCTGCCGGCACCCTCTCCCCGTCAAAACGGGGAGAGGGGTCTATGCCGCCGGCGCTTCATCACCTAAACAATCTCCCACACCTGCCTCAGTCGCGACCCCAGACCTCGATCTGCGTCAGTGCCGGATAAGGCGACGGGTCTTCGGCCTTGATCAGGCTGTGCAACCGCACCCATTCCACCACCTGTTTCTTGATCGGAAAGGCCTGCGCCGCGCCGGTCTTGGTCAGGGCAAATGTGTGGGTCTCGCCAGTGGAGAGCGTAACGCTCGCCTTTTCCCACCAGGCGTCGTGCGGGAAATCGGCGCGCAGATAGAGCACGATTTCATCGATTTTCACCGGACGACCGAACTCGACCGTAAGCGCTGCTTCCGGGTCCTTGTTGATGCCCCAGCTGGTAAACGGCCAATGGCCGTGATCGTCATTGGCTTTTTCGCCATCGATGGCGTTGCGGGCGAAAAACTGCGATTCACCACGGGTTTCGACATTGGCATGCGCGTGCGGAAACAGGGTCGTGTTGGCGTGGTCATCCCAAGGATTGAGCGCGAGATTGCGGCGCTGGGAGACCTCCTCCGGATGGACTTTTCGCACATGCAGGCGATGGCGTTCGCCTGTGAAGGAGCGTGGCGAATAGGGGGCGCGCTTGATCTCGAAGGGAACGGCGAGCGCATAGGTCGCACCGCTCAGATAGACTTGTGTCGGCGCCATCGCATCATCCAGCGACAGAATGAGATGGCCGGGTTCGGAGGCTTCGACCACGACCTGATCGCCGACCTCGTAAACATCCATGAAAATCAGAAAAACTTCATCCGCGTTCGACGCTTGCGCCTTCACGGCACCGGCGGCATCAATCACTTTCAGTGTCAGGTCCATTTCGTCCTCCTCAGACGATCCGCAATGTCAGGCGCGTGTCTGCGAACGGAATCCGCAGCCGGTAAAGTTTTGAAGGCCATGAGATTTTCAACCTCAAGTCATTGATCTCGATCGTCTCGACCTCAATGTCGCGGCCGCCTTCCACTTCTATGATGCCGAGATCGCCGACATGGATGGCGCCGCCTTCGATCACGGGCTTTTCCCGCAGCATCAGCGACAGGATGGCCGGCAGGTCGCCAACATGGATATCGGTGATCTCGACACTATGGCCTCGATTGAGCGTGACCGTGCGGCGATAGGAGCGCAGCCGCGCCTCGGGGGGATAGGCCGATGCGATGTCGAGTGAGATCTCTGCCTTCTCCGACGAAAATTTCGCCTGCATGTCGCGCGCCGCAAACCCGGCACCGGCGGACTGCATGACCGCGCCAAATGTCGGCAGGTTGTGAAAGCCCGACTGCATCGTCCAGATCTCATAACGATCGGCGGAAAACGTCTTAGCCGTATAGGTTTCGACGCCGACATCGATCAGCAGCGGCTGGCCGTTCTTGTAGAGCGTGACGCTGCCGACATCGTTGTGATTGTGGCTTTCGCCATTACTGCCGCCCTTTACCGCCAGCGCATAACAGTCGTCGCGGGCGATATAGAGGCCGATGCCGGGATAGGAGGCGTCTGCCGGCGGGACCTCGGCTTGCGGTGCGCTGATGGGCGTCAGCAGTTCCTGCACGCGGTACCAGAGATTCCATTCCTCCGGCAGATGCGGCTTGTCCGCCGTGGCGCGAGCGCGGGCGGCAAAATCGCTGAGTTTTTGTGAACCGACGGCCTTGCCGAACAGGTATTCGCGGGCGGTGCAAGGATCGATGACGGCAGCGGAATCGGCAAAATTGAAATAGAAATGCCCGGCCACATGCATGTTGACGATATAGTCCGCCATGTTGCGGATTTTTGGCGCGGACCAGAGTGGAGCCATCACACCGGGGGCGACGGCATCGAGAATGGACATCGCCCCGAACATACAGAGCGCCGCGTGCCGGTAATAAACGACGCCTTCCTCGCAGGCGCCGTCATCCGCATAATCCTTGATGAAGGCATCGAGGCTGCCGAGCGCCTTTTCCGCCACATGGGCACGTAAGCCCTGATCGGTCTTGAGGCTGAAGGTCGAGAGCAGGACGTTCTGGGTGATCCAGGCCGTCCAGTTGTTCATGCGCTCAGCTCCATTGCCCATCCACCAGAAATGGGTGGTGAGATAGGGTTCGAGAATGCGCTTGCGCACTTCGCGATGGATGCGGCTGACGATGACCGGACTGATCGCATTCAACCGATCGCCCATCAGCGCGACGATGGTGGAGAGAAGTGCTGCGGTTTCGGCGGCAAACAGATCGATCACCGGGCGCTCCACATCCGGCAGGGACAAACGCTCGCCGCCGCGGTGATAGGAATTGTGCGCCGGAAGCTGCCAGCCGCTTTCCTCGCAGATCAGCCAGATACCATCGACGATGGCAGATAAAAAGCGACCTTCATTCTGCAGCAACTCGCCGAGAACCAGATCGTTCAGCATGCCGCGGCGGGAAAAATACAACGTTTCGAAATCGGCGCGATTGCCGTTTTGTGCAAACTGTCGGTAATCGCCGGCCGTGATCACCGACCAGTTGCGACATAGCGCCGCTTGTGCGTCGGCCAGAACCAGCGCCTTGAGCTTGTCAGGCACGCCGTTCCAGGCCTCACGGTCATCGATGCCGCGACCGGGAAGAAAGTCCGCCAAAACCGCCGGCAGCCGCGCTGCGACCTCGCCAAACATGTTTTCCTCCCTGTCGATACGCGCCGTGTTCACCGTGATTTGATCCGCCCTATCATATGTATTTTTGCAGTTCCAGCTAATTCATAAGACAGGTTGATAAGTTGTTTGACCAATGTCGTGGATATGCTATGTCGAATGTGGGAGGAGGCATAGGCAGATCAAACTGGCTGCCATGCATCGGCGGATACGTGTCTTAGGGCACTTGTCTGTGGCGAATTCTTGGGAGGAGTTTCATGGCCAATACCACCATTGCCGCTGGCGACACCCCGGTTCCGGCGAGACGCCGCAAGGTCGTGTCCAGACGTCGCCGCAAGGTGCAGGATGCGCTTGTGGCCTATTCCTTCATTGCTCCCAATTTTTTAGGTTTTGCGGTTTTCACGCTGGGGCCGATCCTGTTCGCCTTCGTGCTGGCTTTCATGCACTGGGATGGCAGCAATGCCATGACCTTTGCGGGTCTCGACAATTTCTGGCGCCTGTTCGAGGACAAGGCGTTCAAGGACGCTTTCTGGAACACGATCATCTATACGGTGGTCTCGGTGCCGGCGACGCTTGCCTGCGCGCTCGGCCTTGCCATTCTGCTCAACCAGAAAATCCTTGGCCGCGACTTTTTCCGCACCGCGATGTTCTTTCCCTATGTCGCTTCGCTGGTGGCCGTCGCCGTTGTCTGGAACATGATCTTCAACCTCGAAATGGGGCCGGTGAACATGATCCTCTACACTCTTGGCCTCGACCCGAAAAACATGCCGGGCTGGGCCGCCGACAGACACTGGGCGATGGTCACCGTCATCCTGTTCGGCGTGTGGAAGAGCATGGGCTATTTTATGGTCATCTATCTGGCCGGCCTGCAGGGCATCAATTCCGAGCTTTACGAGGCAGCCGATCTGGACGGCGCCAATGCGTGGCAGAAGTTTCTCTATGTCACCGTGCCGCAGCTTGGGCCGACAACCTTTTTCGTGACCGTGATGCTGACCATCCAGTCGTTTAAAGTGTTCGACCAGATCTACATGATCACCCAGGGCGGCCCCGGCACCTCGACCCTCGTGCTCGTTTATCACATCTACAACGAGGCCTTCATTTCCTGGGATCTCGGTTATTCCAGCATGATCGCGCTCGTCCTGTTCTTCCTCGTGCTGGCCGTGACCGTCGTCCAGTTCCGTCGCCAGAAGGAGGACTGAGCCATGCGCATTGCCGGCCAGAAACTCACCGGAAAGCTGTTCGCCATCTATGCGACGGTCATCCTCATCACCATCGTGATGCTGTTGCCTTTCGCCTGGATGCTGTCGGCCTCGCTGAAACTCAGCAGCGAAGTTTTTGTCTTCCCGATCGAATGGATTCCTTCACAGCCGCAGTGGCAGAACTACGTCGATATCTGGACGAAAATCCCGTTGGCGCTGTTCATCTACAACACGTCGAAGCTGACGATCATCGTGACGCTGATGCAGCTGTTCACATCGAGCTTTGCGGCCTATGCTTTTGCAAAACTGCATTTCCCTTACAAGAACGCGCTGTTTCTCGGCTACATCGCCACCATCGCCATGCCCTGGCAGGTCTATATGGTGCCGCAATTCCTGCTGATGCGCGAATTCGGCCTCAACAACACGCACTTAGCGCTGATCTGCCTTCAGGCCTTCACCGCATTCGGCGTGTTCCTGATGCGGCAATTCTACATGTCGATCCCGACCGAACTGTGCGAAGCGGCGCGCATCGACGGCATGAACGAATACCAGATCTGGGCAAAGATCATGCTGCCGCTCTCCAAGCCGGCACTCTCGACGCTGACGATCTTCACCTTCGTTACCACCTGGAACGATTTTCTCGGGCCGATGATCTACCTGACCAAGACCGAGCTGAAGACGATCCAGATCGGCTTGCGCATGTTCATCAGCCAATATTCGGCCGAATACGGGCTGATCATGGCCGCCTCCGTTGTGGCGCTGATCCCGGTGCTGATCGTTTTTCTGTCGCTGCAGCGCTTCTTCGTCGAAGGCGTCGCATCCTCCGGTATCAAGGGTTAAGTTCATGAACGCCATTTCCCCCGTCGCTCCGCAGCCGATTACCGACGAAGAGGTCAAAGCTGCCCTCGATACCGCTGTTGAGCAGATCCGCCGTAACCTGCCGGACTTCACCTACAGCGCCCAGAACCATTCGAGCGTGAACAATTTTTATCCCGCCGTTGCCAACGACCAGTGGACAGCCGGCTTCTGGCCGGGCGAGATCTGGCTCGCCTTCGAGCATAGCGGCGACAAGACCTTTCAGTATGCGGCGCAGATTCAGGTGCAGAGTTTTCTGCACCGGATCGAAAACCGCATCGAGACCGACCACCACGACATGGGGTTCCTCTATTCGCCTTCCTGCATTGCCGCATGGAAACTGGTGGGCGACGAGGATGGCCGTAAGGCAGCACTTCTGGCCGCCGACCAGTTGCTCGAACGTTACCAGCCGATCGGCCAGTTCATTCAGGCCTGGGGCCGCAAGGGAAACCCGGATGAATACCGCTATATCATCGATTGCCTGTTGAACCTGCCGCTGCTTTACTGGGCGACGGAACAGACGGGCGACCAGAAATATCGCGATATCGCACTGATCCATGCGCGCACGACGCTGAAGAATTCGGTTCGACCAGACAACTCCACCTATCACACCTTCTACATGGACCCGGTGACCGGCGCGCCGGTGCGCGGCGTGACCAAACAGGGATACGCCGACGACAGTTTCTGGGCCCGCGGCCAGGCCTGGGGCGTGGCCGGCATGGCGTTTTCCTATCGTTACGAGCGCATCGATGAATACCGCGACACGTTCGACCGGCTTCTGGCTTTTTACCTGAACAAGCTGCCGGCCGATCTGGTGCCCTATTGGGACATGGTGTTTGCGGACGGCGATAACGAACCGCGCGATACGTCGGCGGCTTCGATCGTGGCCTGCGGGCTGCTGGAAATGGCCGATCTTGTCGGCGGCGAAGCGGCGGACCGTTACCGCGATCTCGCCCGCCGCATGATCAAAAGCCTTGCCGATCATTACGCCGTGAAAGACCCGGCCGTCTCCAATGGGCTCGTGCTGCACGGCACCTATTCCAAGAAATCCCCCTACAACACCTGCCGCGGCGAAGGCGTCGATGAGTGCGTGTCCTGGGGTGACTATTATTACATGGAGGCCCTGACGCGCCTGTCGCGTTCGTGGTCTTCCTACTGGTGAGAGATTGAACCGATGGCCAGCATTTCACTGAAGAAATTGAACAAGACCTACGGTGCCCTGACCGTTGTCCATGACATCGATCTGGAGATTTCAGACAAGGAATTCATCATTCTGGTCGGGCCTTCCGGCTGCGGAAAGTCCACGACCCTGCGCATGATCGCCGGTCTGGAAGAAATCTCCGGCGGCGAGCTGATCATCGGCGGCGACGTCGTCAACGACGTACCGTCGAAGGACCGTGACATCGCCATGGTGTTCCAGAACTATGCGCTTTACCCGCATATGACCGTCTACAAGAACATGGCGTTCGGCCTGCAGTTGCGCAAAGCCTCGCGCGAGGTCATCGACAGCAAGGTGCAGGAAGCGGCAAAGATCCTCGACATCACGCATCTTCTGAACCGCAAGCCAAAAGCGCTTTCCGGCGGCCAGCGGCAGCGCGTGGCGCTGGGACGCGCCATGGTGCGCAATCCGGAAGTGTTTCTGCTCGACGAGCCGCTCTCCAACCTCGATGCCAAACTGCGCGGCACGATGCGCGCCGAGATCACCAAGCTGCACAAGCGGCTTAACTCGACCTTCATCTACGTGACCCACGACCAGATCGAAGCCATGACCATGGCCGACCGCATCGTGGTGATGGCGGACGGTCATATTCAGCAGGTCGATACGCCGCAGAACCTCTATGACCGGCCGATCAACATGTTCGTGGCGGGCTTCATCGGCGCACCACAGATGAACATGCTGCCTTCGAAGATCGAGCGCCGTGGTGAAAGCGGCTATGTGGCCATCTTCGACGGCCGCGAACTGCCGATCCCGTCCAGTTTCGACAAGGCACGGATCGCGCCTTACATCGGCAAACAGGTTGTTGTGGGCCTTCGCCCCGAAAACTTCCATGAACTGGCGCCGGGCGACATCAACCCGGACAATCTTGCCCCCTTCGAGGCGATCGTCGATCTCGCCGAGCCGATGGGTTCCGAGATCCATCTCAATATCACCGCCGGGGAAAAGCCTATGACTGTACGTGTCTCGCCGCGTTTCAAGGCGGGTATGGGTGAAACGGCCAAGCTGGTGGTCGATACGACCAACATGCAGCTGTTCGACAGGCAAACGGAACGGTCGATCCTCTACTGACGAGATCGCACCTGGAGGGAAGGGAAGGCCATGCAGTGGCTGCGGGATTTTTGGATGAAGGAAGGGCCGGGCATTCCCAAGAATGCGCCGAAGAAGACCGGCCTTGCCCTATTTTGCCAGATCTTTGCACGTGAATGGTGGGAAATGGTCAAGCTGAACATCCTGTTCATCCTGGCCGCCCTGCTGATCATCCCCCTGCCCGCAGCAATCGCCGCAATGGCCTTTGTGTGCGTCGCCTTCGTCGAGGACCGCAACACCTATCTGCTGCGTGATTTCCTCGAAGCGCTACGCCGTTATTTCTGGCGCGCGATCGGCTGGGGGCTGCTGTTCTTTGCCACCATCGGCCTTGGTGGTTATGCCGTTGCCAGCTATGCATCGACGGCGCGCGAAAATCTGCTGATGGCGGCACCGCTGGCGATTGCCTTGGTTGTGACAGTCTTTCTCGCCGTCATGGCCTGCCATCTTCTGGTGCTGATGGTGATGCGCGACATGCCGGCGAAAGCCCTTGTTCGGCTGGCGGCGATTGCCTCGATCATCCGGCCGCTGCCAGTGCTGGCCGCACTTCTGTTCAATGCCGCGCTGTGGGTGGCCCATATCGCCTTTTACCCGGTGTCGGTGTTCATGCCGGCCACGGTCAATTTTTCGCTCGGGCTTTTTGCCATTGCCTTCGCCGCACATCGCGCGGCGGGCATGGTGCTGGCCATGCCATCGGCTTCTCAAGTGGAGGCGGCCGACACGAGGCATTTCTGACGCAGAAACAATCGAGACCAGAGACAATCCAGGGAAGGAGAAACAGGATGTATTTGGAGACTTTCGGGAGAGGCATGAAACTGACACTTGCGGGCTTGGCCCTTGCGGCATCGACCGCCGGTGTTGCCTTGGCGCAATCCGGTGACGCCGTCACGCTGCGCTGGGCGCTTTGGGACTGGGACAAGGTGGCGTTCTACAAGCCACTGATCGAAGGCTATCAGGCCAAGAACCCCAATGTGAAGTTCGAGCATATCGATCTCGGCTCGCAGGATTATCAGCAGATGATCGCCACGCAGCTGGCGGGCGGTTCGAAAGATATCGACATCGTCACCGTCAAAGACGTGCCGAATTACACGAACCTGATCCGGGCCGGTTCGATCATGGATCTTTCCAGCTTCATGAAGGAGCAGAACATCGACCCGTCATCCTTCGGCGGTCTCGCCGAAGAGATGACTATTGACGGCAAGATCTATTCGCTGCCGTTCCGCTCGGATTTCTGGGTCGTCTACTACAATAAGGACATCTTTGACAAAGCCGGCGTGCCCTACCCGACCAATGACATGACCTGGGCACAGTTCGACGAGACGGCAACGAAGCTTGCCGGCGGCATGGGTGTGAACAAGACTTATGGCGCGCTTCTGCACACATGGCGCTCCACCGTTGAGCTGCCCGGCATTCAGGACGGCAAGAACACGCTGGCCGGCCCGGATTACGCCTTCCTCAAGCCGTGGTACGAGCGTGCGCTAAAACTGCAGGAAGATGGCGTCATTCCGTCCTATGCAACGTTGAAGACCTCCAACACCCACTATTCCGGTCCGTTCTTCAACGGCACGATCGGCATGCTGCCGATGGGCACATGGTTTGTCGGCACGCAGATCGCCAAAGTTAAGACGGGCGAATCGAAGAGCAAGAACTGGGGTATCGTGAAATTCCCGCATCCGGACGGCGTTGTTGCCGGCACCACGGCCGCGCAGGTTTCCGGCCTGTCGGTGAACAGCAATTCCAACCACAAGGAAGCGGTGCTTGATTTTATCAAGTTCGTGACCAGCGCGGAAGGCGCCTCGATCATTGCGTCGACCGGCACGATCCCGACCGTTCGCACGCCCGAAGTGACGGCCAAGATCGCCTCACTGGATGGTTTCCCGCAGGACGAGGCCAGCAAGGCGGCACTGGAGCCCGGAAAATCCTATCTGGAAATGGCGGTGACGCCGAATGCTGCCCGGATCGAGGTCATCCTCAACCGCGCGCATGACTCGCTGATGACCGACAATATCTCGATCGATGACGGGTTGAAGGAAATGACCGACGGCGTGAAGGCCATCAAGTAAGACCTTTTGCCCCGCGGTAACCTTGGTTGCCGCGGGGTTTTCTTTTGTCCGCCCAAGACCCGCAATGCTCGAATGACTGGAAGCCCGATGATCTATGATCCCGCCCGCGCCAATCCCCTTAACGGCAATCCTCTCCTAAGCCGCGATGATCTCGCCAAGGCGGTGATGGATCTTTTCAATCCGCTGCTTCCATATTTTTCAGAAGGTGGTGCGCGGGTGCGACTCAGCGCCACCGGTGCGCATTTCGATCGCGCGGCCGCCGATCTCGAAGGGTTTGCCCGTCCGCTCTGGGGCATCGTGCCCATGGCGACCGGCGGTTATGATTTTCCGCATTGGGATCTTTATCGCCGTGGCCTTGCCAACGGCACCGATCCGAACCACCCGGAATATTGGGGCGATGTTTCCCGAACAGACCAAAGGCAGGTCGAGCTTGCTGCCATTGGTTTTGCCATCGCCATGGTGCCGCAGTTCATCTGGGACCCGCTGAGCGAAACGCAGAAGGAGACGATTGCCGCCTATCTGATCTCGGCAAGGACCAAGGACTTCGTCGACAACAACTGGAAATTTTTCCGCATCCTGATCGATCTCGGGCTGACGCAGGCGGGTGTGGATTTCGACCGTTCGCTGACGCAACAATATCTCGATGAAGTGGAAACGTTCCGGCTGGGCGAAGGCTGGTATCGCGACGGGCCGGTGAAACGGGTCGACCATTATGTGCCGTTCGCCCTGCATTTTTACGCGCTGATCTATTCCGTCATCGCCAAAAAAGACACGAAACGCGCTGAGGCCTACCGCGCGCGTGCACATGTGTTTGCCAAGGATATCCGGCATTGGTTCGGCCCAGACGGTGCGGCGCTCGCCTTCGGCCGCAGCCAGACCTATCGTTTTGCCTGCGGCGGTATCTGGGGCGCCTTGGCCTTTGCCGGTGTCGAGGCCCTGCCCTGGAGCGAGATCAAGGGTTATTACATGCGCCATATCCGCTGGTGGTCGGACCTGCCGATCGCCGAGCGTGACGGTGTGCTGTCCATCGGTTACGGGTATCCGAACCTGATGATGAGCGAGAGCTATAACTCCGCCGGTTCGCCTTACTGGGCACTGAAATTTTTCCTGCCGCTGGCACTGCCCGCCGATCATCCCTTCTGGACGGCTGACGAGACCCCTGCCCCGAGCTTTGCCGATCCGGTAACGCTGAAGGAAGCCGGTATGGTGGCGATGCACACACCGGGCAATACGGTCGTGCTTTCCTCCGGCCAGAGCCATGATAGGATGCTCGGTGCCAACGAGAAATATTCGAAATTCGTCTATTCGACCCGTTACGCTTTCAATATCGAGCTCAACGACCGGCATTTCGTTGCCGCCAGTTTTGACGGCATGCTGGGCCTTTCCGACGACGACGTACATTTTCGCATGCGCGAGGTGCTGGAAGAAGCCCTCATTGCCGGCGACAAACTCTATTCCCGCTGGAAGCCGTGGGAGGATGTGACGGTCGAGACCTGGCTTGTCCCGGCTGATCCCTGGCATATCCGCATCCACCGCATTCACACACCGCGAACCTTGCAGACGAGCGAGGGCGGGTTTGCCATTCCGCGTGCCGATTTCAATGCCGATACCAACGTGCAGGAACCGGGCAGAGCCATCTGGAACGGACAGACGGATATCAGTGCCGCCATCGATCTGTCGCCCGATCTGCGGCGCAACGGCCACGCCATCAGTGCCATCGCCAACAGCAACCTTATCCATGCCAAGACGCTGGTTCCGCAGCTTCGCGGTGAGATTGCTACCGGCACCACGGTTCTGGCTGCCGCCTTCATCGCCCTGCCTAGTACCAATGCGGACCCGGACTTTTCCAAGACGGTTCCCGCCTGCCCCGATCTGACCGAACTGGAAGCGTTTTTCCGTGACAGCGGCGAACGTGTCCCGGCTTTTGACCTCTAAAACATTTCCGGGCCGCTGAAGACGCGCCAGCTGCCAAAACGATGGTCCGATCAGTTTCCCACGCATCGCCGTTTCTGCGGCATCTGTGGGCTGGCTGGCGGGCCATTTGTTTTGCTGCATCATTACGGATCGCTCGCTCACGGTGATTACGCCATCCCTCTCGCGGTCATGCGATGCATAGAAGAGGATGCCGGGTTTCCATAAGACCTTTTCGTGACCGGAAAGACAGACGCGGACGATTTGCTCGACAGAAGATAGGCCTGCCTTGCTTCGTCAGCCGTGAGGAAGGCTGAGGTCTCGTCCAGATCACCAGCATCATCGTTTTCGATAACTGTGTGCTGATCCGCAGAAGTTGCCAGCTGTGTCATCACCAGCCTTTCTACCATCGGTCTCACATCGAACTTTCCAGACTTTGCCGAGGATGCGAGATTACGAAGATAACCGCTCGGTGAAGCGATCTCCTCACCCTTCTCATAGAGGCAGGCAAGGGTCACGGCAGTATCTACGGTTCCGATCGTGCTGTTGGCGAAATCCAGAAGCTGACGGTTGATGGAGAGCATGGAGCATAGAACAGGCTGAACCGACATCAGGTCCTGCAGGTTTCTGATGTTGCCGCTGCCAGTGAGGATTGCGACATTGGGGCAGGCTCGGTTGACCAGATCCAGTGACAGCGGCTTTTGTGCCTGCTTCACGCTCGACGGTGCTTTTGTCTCGCGCGGTTCAACAACAGGGAGATGTGAATCGAATCTGGATTCTGGTTTGGATTCTATGTGCCGCTCATTCTGAGAGGTGTTGCCGCTCGTATTTTGAGAATTTGCAAAGTTTTTCAATGAATTGACGATTTCCACATGAACGCGCGACAGAATCGAGAGATGAGCCTCAAGCTGATTGAGTTCAGCCTTGCGCGGAAGAGCCGAAACAAGCTCCGCCAGACGGATTTTGAGCGCCGCCCAGTCACCGGGGACATCTTCCACCTCGACCACGATCAGCAGCTTGCCGATATCGCGACGATGAAGAGAGATTTCCTCACGCAGGAGATGGATCTGGAGACGCTCACGTTCGACCTTTTCAGCCAGCGCAAAGATTTCTTCCGAACGCGCGAGAAGCGGCTGTAGGCAGAAACCAAAGGCCTGGGTGATATCCCCTGCCCTCCCGCGACGGGCATAACGCTTGCCGTTGGGGCTATCCTTGCGCGTCAACAGACCGGCTTCGACCAGTGATGCCATATGACGGCGAATGGTCTGTTCGGCCATGCCATGGCTTCTCATGGAAAGAGCCTGATTGGACGGGAAGACAACGAGACCGTTTGCAACGGAAATCTCGGCTTTGGGATAGAAGCTCAAAAGAGCATTGAGAAGTGCCAACGCACGGTCAGACAGGCCGAGTAACGGCTTTGCCTGGCAGAGTGCACGATAGAGTTCCCATTTGTCGATGGACTTGTCGGTGACCTTTTCCGCGTCGACGATCTGATCCGTCAACATGGCAAGCGTCATCGACCGCCGCCCAAAGGGCGTCGTCAGATATCCACTGTTCATGACTTTCACCTTGTGACAGGCAAAAGAAATTCGCTCGCCGAAACGACGCCGTGCTTGACACTGATTCTAGGAAGTGCGATTCTCGAGTTGCTCAGACTACGAGGAAAGCTTCCGTAACGGTGACGTTCGGGGGCTTTTCTTTTGCGCTCTTGTCCCTCTCCTGTTTGGTTAGAGTTGATCGATCGTCTCAGTCGTGGCGCAGTGCTGACGACTTGAGATATTCCTGATGCAGATCCTGCAGACGGGCTGCAACAAAATCCGCAAATTCGGGTGCGACTTTCTCATCAAAGAGAAGATTGGTGCGGCTGCCGGAACGTTCCATGACCGCCAGCTTGACGCCGCTCGTCGCCTTGATTGGCTCCGGCTTTTCCTTTTCGACCTTGACCGAGAGGGCTGTCATGACCTTGACGAAGCGGCTGTCTGAATCCGACTGAAGGAATTGCGGGTTTTGCAGAAGTGCAGCAAGGGCCGGTGAATCCGGAAGCGATGCAAGTCGTTCGGTCAAGGCAACCCAACGCGGACGGCCAGCCTTGGGTGCAGGACCGATGGCTTCGATCAGCGAACGTGGCAGGCCATGGGCAACCGACATCAGGCGCGAAAGCTGTGTCTTTTCCATGCCAAGCGCCGACATGATGATGCGACGATCAAAGCCCTTCTCTTCCAGAGCCAGCGCAAACAGACCACGTTCGATATAGCTGAGGTCGGAACGGGCGGAGTTTTCCTGACCCTGGATAACGACCAGTTCTTCATCCGACAGGTTCTGGACGACAGCCTTGACCGGGCGACCGAGTGCGCGAAGAACACGAACGCGACGATGACCGAAAGCGATCTGGTAATGATCAGCCTTGGTCGGATGCGGACGAACGAGGATCGGGCTTTTCTGACCAGATTCACGAATGGCATCCGTCAGGCGTTGATAATCCTCGCCGTCATCGGGAAGACGATCGTTGACGAACGAGCCTTCGATCTTCTCGGCTGATATTTCGATGACGGCGGAACCGGCAGCAATGAGTGCCCGGGCCTGATCGGCGGCATTGGCGATCTGACCAAGCGTACGGCCCATGGCACCAACGGCGCCAGAGCGAATATGCTGCAACTTGGCATCGCTCGCGGCATCCGGTTGAACGGCATGATCGGGCGCCGGGTTGCCAGCTGGCAACTCGTGATCCCGACGCGACAACATGGCTTTTAACGTATCCTTGCGGCTCATCCTGCCCTACCCCAGGCCTGACGGATCAGACCTTCAATCTCGCTGTTCACGCCATCCAGCGATTCCATGGCGCGGTCATAAGTGTTTTTCGAAAAATTCTCGCGACCGACTTCGTAAAGCGTCTGCTTGGAAAGTCCGGCATCGGAGATCGCTGTCGACTTGAGTGCTGTATTGGTGAGGACGCGTTCGCGGAAAAGCGAGCGCATGAAACCCACCATCTGTGTCTGTGGTCCATCTGATGGTTCGTAACGGGTGACGACGTAACGGATGAAATCGTAATCAAGGTCACCACCGGATTCCTGCACGACGCCGAGCAGGTCGGACGTCATCAGCAGGAACTGACACATGGACATGACATCGAGCATCTGTGGATGCGCGGTGATGATGAGGCCGGTCGAAGCACAAAGCGCGCCGAGCGTGAGAAAGCCAAGCTGCGGCGGGCAGTCCAACACCATCACGTCGTAATCATCGGCAACGGTACCAAGCGAGGACGCGACACGGCCGAAGAAGGGTTCGGCACCACGTTCGGCCAGAGCCCGCGGTGTGTCGTGTTCGTATTCCATCAGCTCGAGATTTCCCGGCACGATATCGAGACCCGGAATATAGCTTTTGCGGATGATATCCTTCATCGGGCGACGCTGATCGTCGTATCGGATCGCCGCATACATGGTCTCGTTGCTGGCGATATCATATTCCGGCTGGTAGCCATGCAAGGCCGTCAGCGATGCCTGCGGGTCGAGATCGACCGCGAGAACGCGATATCCCTGAAACGCCATGTACTGGGCCAGGTGTGCCGCGGTGGTGGTCTTGCCGCTGCCGCCCTTGAAATTGACGACGGCCATGACCTGGCAGTGCTCACCATCGCGGCGGCGAGGAACATACCGCTTGTTGCCCTTGGCATTTTCGTCAAGCACGGCGCGAATTTCATTGATCTGGTCCAGCGTATAATACCGCCGGCCGCCATTGTTGATCGTCGGCTGAGGGCCTTTACCATTGAGTGAAAGCTGGCGAAGATAGGCATCCGCGATGCCGATCAGCTTGGCAGACTCCACCGATGAAAAAGAGCGGAGCATTTTCTGCGCGACTGGGGGAAAGAGCGCAGCACGCATTGCCTGCAGCTCTTCGGAAAGTGCTGCGCCATCGCCCGCGATGACTTCGGTCATCGGTCGCTTGGCTTCTTGCGCTTCCGCAGGCTGACTACGTGTCTTGGCCATAACTACGATAAATCTCCAGAGTGACGGAATATTCCGTAGCGAACCATGACCTGAGTCGCTCTGAGTCGCAAGGCCTTTAAGGTTAACGCGGGGTTAACGGGTTTTTCTCCCCTTTTCCATTCACTGCTGCCTGTGGGTCGAAAACTGTGTGCGGGCGAATCCATTTCTGACTAGTTGCCATATGGCAACGATCGGCGGCGGGGCGTAACGTTGCATTCTGATGCAGGTCCTGGCGTGGATTTGCCAATAGTGATTGCTGGAGTTCTGCCGTCGGCCTATGGTCGACGAAACCGCATCTCCGAGCTTCGAGTTCTCATGGCAATGCTTCCCGATTCTCACGATCAAGATTTTGGCGAGTTCGTCGATCTTGCATCGGTGCCGCGCACCCGGTTCTTCCATCATCACCCCTTTATCGAAAGGTTGCGCCGTGCGGTGCATTTCGATTTTGTGGCTATAAGTGGTCTGGACATTGATCGTTTCCGCTTCGGTCGGGGGCAGTCCATCGATACCAACCTGCCGCCCGGGTATATGGATTCATATGTGGCAGAGAAGCTCTATCTGTTTGATCCACTGGTGGCGGCTTCGGCGATGGCCGTTGATGTGGTTTGTGATGCCGAGGTTTTTGCGGCCTCGCCGCCCGGTGATCGACTGTCGCAACTGATGACGAGTTTCGGGGTGCTCAATCGCACGCTGTTCCCCTTACGGCGTGGTCAGCAGATCTATGGCGGCATCACCTTTACCCGCACGTTTCGCTTCGATGCGGATGAAATCGATTTTCTCAAGCAGATCTGCGAAACAACCCACGTGGCCATGACAAGGTGGCTGATGGATCGTTTCGCGGCTGACACGATGAAGCTGTCGTCCGGCGAACTCATCTGCCTGCGTCTCGCAAGCCATGGATTGACCAGCGAGCGCATCGCCGCCGAGAGTGGTTATCAGGTCGAGACGGTCAATACCTATATGAAGACAGCGGTGAAGAAAGTGGGGGCCTCCAACCGGACCGAGGCCATCGCTGAGGCGATCAGGCGCCGGATCATCGACTGACTTTTCAGATGAGTTCGTCCTGCCAAGGCGCTCGGGCGCAGCCCCCGTGGAGCCGGTTGCCATATGGCAACCATGGAAGAACACTCTCCCTGGCGGGGCAAGGCGATTGGACCGGTGAAGACAAAAAGTGCGTTGAGCCGTTAAGAAACCCTATAGAATTTTGCCGTCTACTGGCCCTAGCAGCCGTGCTGTTGTATAAGACTATCGTAGTTTGGCGATTCTTGCAGAGGTGCCGATTCTTTCCGCCACAGTGTGATCTGCGCTTGCTGGACGAGCGAAATTATCTGAGTCGGAGTGCTGAAACCTAATGGTGGTTTCGGTTTCATATCTATTGCAAATGCTATAGATATCATATGGATACAGCTTCCCCAAAACATGGTTAAACGTCGGTCATGTCGGCTGCCATAACAATTTCCCGACCCGTATCCCCTTCCCCCGAAAACGAAGCCGGCGGATAATCACGTCGACCTATCGCATCCACCCATGGAATCAATTAGCCATAAGAGGATGCGCTACGACCTATCAAAATTGCCGTTAGAGGATCTGCTGGCGCCTACCGCGGCTGCAACTGCCACCTTGGCGAGGCTGGATGAGCGTGTCCGGCGTTCGAATGAAGGTGAGGGCTGGCTGGCCCGCGCACACTTCTTTGATGCCTGCGCCTCCCTGTGGATCGATGGTGAGCTGGTTCACCTCGAAGATCTCGTGCTTCATGATGCGGGCATGGGTGTCCGCCGGCCGTCGCATGAGCTGACGATCGCCCAGGACATTTTGCGCAGCAGGCGCCGGATCGTGTCGCATCCACCCGGCTGGGCCTTCAGTGCAGAGGGCCTGCGTCAGTTGCGACGCGGTGAGGAGGAGCTTGAGCCCGCGCTGGAGGTCAAATCGATTCCGCAACCGGCAAATTTTTTCGATCATGAGGATGACGAGGAACCTCTCGCCATCGAGCTGGCGGAGATCGATGCGGTTCTGGCGCGTAGTGAACGGCTGCTTGCGGCAGCAAAAGGCACGGTCTCATCCGGATTAAAGTCGGAACGCGATGCCCTTGTTTACGAGCCTGACTGGGACGAAGACGAGCGACTGGGCGAATGGCAGCGAAGCCTGAAAGACAGCGACGGACTTCCGCCGGTGGTGCGCGCGGCGCTGTTGCTGGATGCCTGGAATAAGCTGCAGGTGCTTCAACATGCGCCATGGCTAGGGCGGTTATTGGCTGCGGCAATAATGCAGGAAGCCGGCCTGACGGCGAGCTACCTGCTGCCGATCAGCCACGGGCTGAAACAGGTGCCGCGCCAGAAACGGACGCATCGTGATCGCGATACAAGACTGCTGGCCTTGATTGAGGCCATGCAGGAAGCAGCCGAACTTGGCCTCAGGGAACATGACCGGCTGCTTCTGGCGCGCCAACAGATGCAGCACCGTCTCACCGGTCGGCGCAGTTCGTCGAAGCTGCCGCAATTGATCGATCTGGTTCTATCGAGGCCGATCGTGTCCACCGGCATGATTGTGGAGACGCTTTCAGTGACGCCTCAGGGGGCGTTGAAAATTGCCTCTGAACTGAACCTGCGGGAACTGACGGGGCGTGGACGTTTTCGCGCCTGGGGTGTTCTTTAGGGTGATTTACCTTCGGCGATACCTGTTCGGCACCGGCAGCGGGATGCTTGTCTGAGGTCAAGGACAAGCCGTGTTCGATACGGCAATTGACCTTATGGCATCCCGATTTTCAAGAATTGCCAGGTGGCAACTTTTCGTAAAACCAGTCAGCTCGCCCATGTCGGCTGGGATTGATTGGAGATTTTTTGCGTCTCGATGGTCCGGTATCCGGTGAGAGGCTTGGCAGATTATCGGCCGGATGTGTTGGTCATCGGCGGTGGAATGGCCGGATTGTGTGCCGCAATATCGGCGCGGCTCGCCGGGGCGAAAACCCGTCTTCTGGAGGCGGCACCTGCACATATGCGCGGCGGCAACCTGCGCCACGCTCGCAATATCCGCATCCCGCACGATGCGCCCACTCGATATTCTCCGGGTCGATATGACGTCGTCGAGTTTGCGCAAGAGCTGGGGGAGATTTCGAGCGGGAAGGGGGAGGCGGCGCTGATCCGGTCGGTCTCGCATCAGGCTGTTGATCTGGCCGATTGGCTGGTGGGGCAGGGCGTTGTTTTCCAGACGCGGCACATTCCCGCTTCACGCAGGACGGCTTTTTTTCTCGGCGGCGGCAAGGCCGTGGTCAATGCGCTTTACGCCCGGGCGCAGGCATTGGGTGTCGAGATACGGTTTGAGAGCGACATGCACAGGCTCGATTTGGACGACCTGCCCGCCAAGGCAGTCGCGGCGTGCTGCGGCAGTGCGCAGGTAGGCAGCTTCAAGACAATCATCAATCGTGGCACGCCGTTCAATGCCGGAGGGTTGATGCAGGAATTGGTCGGGGCGGGGGCGGCAGCGATCGGTGTGCCTGAAGCAGCGCATCTCGTCGCAGTGGATGGCCGTTCGCCGGCCCATGATGGCGGCATCGTAACCCGGATCGACGGCATGCAATTCGGGGTGATGGTGGATGAGGCGGGACGGCGTTTTATCGAGGAAACTGTGGTCAGCGGTCCCCGACGTTACAGTCTTTGGGGACAGGCGATTGCAAGACTGTCGTCACCGCGCGCCACCTTGGTGGTCGATGCCGAAGGATTTTCAAAGATGCCAATGATGGTTTTTCCGCCGATCAGCGCAGGCACACTTGCCGACATGGCGGCGCTGATCGGGATGGATGTGGGGGTATTGTCGCGGTCTGCCGAAGAGAGTGGACGGGTGAACAAGCCGCCATTTTTTGCCTGGCCGGTCGCGCCGGGCTTCACCTTTGGCTGCCATGGTCTGCATGTGGATACACGCGCGCGGGTGAAAATGCAGGATGGTTCTGTGCGACAAAATCTGTTCGCGGCGGGTTCGATCATGGCGGCGGGCATTCTTCATACCGGATATCTGTCCGGAACGGCACTGACCATCAGCGCCGTTTTCGGCCGGATCGCAGGTCGGGAGGCGGCACGTCATGCGCTTGGATGAGACCGTGATGGGAGAGGCGGCGCGGGTTCTGACGATCTGCGGCGTCTGTGATTATTGCAGCGGCTTTTGCGAGATGTTCCGCGCCGCGCGCAGGCGGTCTGCCTTTGCGGACGGTGACATTACCTATCTCGCGCATCTGTGCCACGATTGCGGCAATTGCCTTCAAGCATGCCAATACGCGCCGCCGCATGTCTTCGATATCGATCCGCCGAAAGTGCTGGCCGACGTGCGTGCGCAGTTCTGGCCGGCGGCGTGGTCGTGGTTGGCGCTACTGTTCGTGCCGCTGGTGCCGCTCCTGACGCTGCTGCTGGTTCCGGCCGATCGTCTGTTTGGGCGGCATGCCGGGCCGGGTGCTTTTTATGCAGTCCTGCCATGGTCGGTTCTCAGCCTTGGTGCCGGTCTGGTTTTGCTTTGGTCGATGACCACCCTGTGCCTCGGCATTCTCCGTTTCTGGAAAGATGGCGGAGGAGGCAATCCACGCGGCGTGATCCGCGCGGCGCTTTCCGATGTGGTGACGCTACGCAATCTCGAAGGCGGTGGCATTGCCTGTCATCATGGTGGGCTGCGACGATGGGCGCATTACGCGCTGGTGATCGGCTTCGGCCTGTGTTTCGCCTCGACCTCGGTTGCGACCATCTATCATCACGGTTTTCACTATCGGGCGCCCTATCCTCTGGCGAGCCTGCCGGTCGTTCTCGGCAGCCTCGGCGGGTTCCTGACGATCGTCGGATGTGGTGGCTTGTGCTGGAGCAAAATGCAGCGAAACCGAAACCGAAAAATCTCTGCGCTCCAAGACACGCTGCTTCTCAATCTGTTGATGCTGGTTTCCGTGACCGGCTTTGCGCTTGTGGCGCTTCGCGAGACCATGATGATGGGCATGCTTCTGGCGTTGCATTTCGGCGCGGTGCTCAGCCTGTTTCTGCTGGTCTCATCGGGCAAGCTGGCGCATGGCGCCTATCGCGCTGCCGCCGTGTTGCGGGCGGCAATGGAGCGCCGACAGGTTTGATCCGTCGGGCTATCTCATCTAATGGCCCGCTCGGAACCTTGGCAGAGCCTTTCCGTTGGTCCCGCAATGGCTGACGCGGCGAGAGGATTTTTCATGGAACTGAATTCCAAAGTGGCGCTTGTGACCGGCGCGGGCTCCGGCATCGGCAAGGCAGTGGCAATCGCATTGGCCGGACAGGGAGTGAAGGTTGGCCTCCTCGGTCACACCCGATCCGAGATCGAAAAGACGGCATCGACGATTTCCAAGTCAGGCGGTGAGGCACTCGTGCTGGAGGCGGATGTTGCGTCCGAGACAGACATGCGCCGCGCCGTGGAAGAACTGATCGTGACCTACCGGCGGCTGGACATCGTCGTCGCCAATGCCGGCATCAATGGTGTCTGGGCACCGATCGATGATCTGAAGCCGGAAGAATGGGACAAGACGATCTCGGTCAATCTGCGTGGTACATATCTGACCCTCCACACAACGGTGCCGCAGCTGAAGAAACAGGATGGCGGGTCGATCATCGTCGTTTCCTCGATCAACGGCAACCGCACCTTTACGACGCCCGGTGCGACGGCCTATTCCGCCACCAAGGCCGGGCAGGTTGCCATGGTGCAACAACTGGCGCTGGAACTCGGCAAACATCACATCCGGGTCAATGCCATTTGTCCCGGTGAAATCGAAACCAGCATCGAGGACAATACGCAGCAGCGGCATGCGGAGGAGACGGCCATTCCCGTCGAGTGGCCGGCGGGTCAGGTGCCGATCAGTGACGGCAGGCCGGGGAAAAGCGAGGATGTCGCAGAGGTCGTGCTGTTTTTGGCATCGCCGCGATCGAAACACGTGACCGGCGTGCCGATCTATGTCGATGGCGGGCAGGGGCTCTTGCGCTGAGTACCGTTTGGCGCGACACCGACAGAACACTCTTGCGATAGATATTTTGGGTTCGCTCATGCCATCCGAATACGACGTCATCATCATCGGTGCCGGTTTCACCGGTCTCTCAGCCGCCACTTCACTTGTGCGACATGGAATGAATGTTCTCGTGCTCGAGGCCCGCGACAGGGTGGGCGGACGGACGGAGGCTACGCGTCTGCAGGACGGCTCCGTGATCGACGGCGGTGGCCAGTTTTTCAGCCGCGACATGCCGCGGGTTTCGGCACTGGTGGAGAAATACGGACGACGTGTCGTCGAGACATGGATGGACGGGGACAGTCTTTTCTTGCCGCCTATCGACGCGCGCGAGGCCGATGCAATCTATTCGGCGGTGAATGTGCTGCGTGAAGAAATGCTGATGATTGAGCCGGACGATCCTGCGATCGCCGCTCTGAGTGTCGGCCAGTGGCTGGATGCGCAGACCAGAGACAAGGATGTCAGGGCAGCCTTCCGCGCCATGGTGGAAGGGCTTTGGAACCAGCCCGCAGAAATCCTGCCGCTCTGGTATCTCATTTCCAACGACCGCCGCGTGACCAGCGAATATTCTGAACTGGAGTATTTTCTGGCCGATACGATGCAGGCCTTGGCCGAGGATCTGGCTGGCGAACTGGGCGATCGTATTCGGCTCTCGACGCCGGTGCGCAGGATCGTGGAGGTATCGGACGGGATCGACATCGAAACCGAACATGGCCGCTTTTCCGCTGACCGGGTGGTCATTGCACTGCCGCCCGTGATGGCCGGGCGGCTGGACTATCAGCCGCCGCTGCCGGTGGCCCTCAGGTCCGCTCTAAATGTGTGGAAGCCCGGCGCGGTGCTCAAGGTCTTTCTGCGTTATGAGCGGGCCTTCTGGCGCGAGAAAGGGTTGAGTGGCACCATCATGTGGCGGCAGCCGACCGGGCTTTATGCCTGTGATGTCAGCGGCCCGGAGGTTGCCGGCCTCGTGCTGTTTCTGTCCGGCACCATCGCTGCAGATCGGGCCGGCCGGAGCCATGACGCGCTGGTGTCGGAGGCCAAGACGCGCCTTGTTGAAGCATTGGGGGAGGAGGCGGCCAACCCGGTCGAGGTCAGCATTCGCAACTGGGTCGACGATCCATGGAGCGGCGGCGCCTATGGCGATGCGATTAGCGATTTTTCCGCTCTCACAGCCGAGGATGTGTTGCGGCAAGGGGCAGGGCGGCTGCAGTTCGCATGTTCGGAACTGGCCTCTTCCTTTCCCTGTTATATCGAAGGCGCAATCGTCGCCGGCGAAGAAGTCGCGGCTCGCATCCTCGGATTGGGCGAAACCTCTCGGGAAGAGTGATCAGCGATCGAGAAATTCCTGCCATTGCCTTTCGCCCGACATGCAATCGGTTTTCGGCTCGGCCGCGATGCGCCGGATGCCGGGATAAGGGCCGTCACCGGGCATGACATTGCTGACTTCCATCACCAGTTTTCGGCGCACTGCGATGGCAAAATCGCCAATCTCATGGACCGGCAGGACAAAGGAGCCGGGACCTCCTGCAACACAATCGGAGTAATAACGATCAAGCCCGCCGGATGTGCCGGAGGGGCGCAGCATGATGGCGAGGCCGTTGATCACGATGCCGGCTTCCACGGCCTTGTCGCGGACAGGTTGAACCGGAACGCCGATATTATTCGGGCCATCACCGGAAACGTCGATGACCTGGCGCATGCCACGATAATTATTGGAGATGATGGACATCGCGCCATAACTGATGGCCGCGGATATGGAAGTGCGCCGTTGGGTCGCAATCGGTCGGGCGGCAAGTTTATCCGCAAAGGCCTTCGCATCCTCGGCCGTCTGGATGATCTGCCAATCGATCACGGATGCCTGATCGACGTCGCCCGCCCATTCGTAATAGCTGATGGCGATGCGCCCGAGCAGGCCGCCTTTGACGGCATTGATGAACTCCGGATGAGAGAGAGCTTCGACATAGCCCTGCCTCTGGATACGAACCTCGTCGTAATCCATGGATCGGGAAACATCGACGGCCAAAGCCAGCTCGACATCCACCTCGCCGCCGCCGGTCGTGGCGACAACCGTCGGAGAGACTGAAAGCCCCATGAGCATCGCAATCGTGACCAGCATTTCAACCCCGTCACTGCGTTAATCTATTAGAAGAGTAACACAGAAGACGACTTGCGCGAGAGCCCGGTGTCAGCGCCGTTTCACATAACGGTGATATCAACCGAGATTTCGGGAAGAAAAGGGCTGTTCGCGATTTATTGTCTGACTTCTTCCAGGACCTTGGGGCCAAGACCGTGTTTCAAGGCCTCCAGCAGGCAGTCGGAAATTGCCTGTCGCAATGCATAGGTATTGTTGCTGGTACGCTTATGATCGAGCGACTGTGCCGCATCGACAAGACTCAATCCCTGGTGAACCACAATCTGGTGCGCTCTCTGGAAAGCCCAGGACTCAATTGTACTACTTTGCTCGCTCAAAGCAGCCTCGCTAAATCATCTAGCCAATATTCATGCGAATCATTTCGCACTTGGAAAATAACGCAGCTGTACTCGGTGCGAAACGCAGCGAATAAATATTACCAAAAATGGCGATTAAATTTGTTCAATGAAAACAATGTTGTACAATTTATAACAGGCAACAATTGTGGTTTTACCATCGCCTGCCAAAGATGACAGGTGTTCTGTATTTTGTATAAATACGGACTTTTCAAATATAGATCGGAGAAATCCGGGGGCGGTTTTGGCGATTTGCCAAGGGAGGCGGCGTTTGCCGGTGCAGTCTTGACCACACCGGCAGCCGGATTACTTCTTCACGATGACCCAGATCGCGTGAATGATGCCGGGAACGTAACCGCACAGGGTCAGCAAAATGTTCAGCCAGAAATGCAGGCCAAGCCCGACCTGAAGAAAAACACCGACAGGCGGCAGGAAAATGGCAAAGAGAATACGGATAACGTCCAAGACCCGGGTCCTTATACTGCAATAATTCTGGGTCAATAACGCTCAAGGCGGGTTTTGGTTCATCCCGGTCGGCCGGCGCAGGTGATTATTTTTTCAGGGCATCTTCCGGCTTGCGCCCAGGTCTCGGGCGGTAACGCGGGATGGTCCAGCCATAAAAAAGTGCACCACCACGCAAGCCGAAGGCGGTCGCAAAGCCAACCGCAGCACTGCCATAAAGCGGCAGGTCAAGGGCATTGTTGCAGAAGACGAAGGCACCGGCACCCGCAAGTGCGGCGGAAATATAGATTTCCGGGCGCAACAGTACGGATGGTTCATCGGCGAGAATATCGCGCAAAACACCGCCACAGGTAGCGGTCAGCATGCCGGTGACGATGGCGATGATCGGCGAGCCTGTTGCTTCGATGCCGATAAGCGCACCCATGACACTATAGGCGGCAAGACCGATGGCATCGAGCCAGAGCAGCAGCTTGTATCGCCATTCGACGAAATGGGCAGTGAAGAAGACCAGAATGGCGGTGGCGACGCAGATCAGGATATAGTCGGGCTGCTTGACCCAAAAGACCGGCAGTCTGCCGAGAACCAGATCGCGCAACGTGCCGCCACCAACCCCGGTCACCGAGGCGAAAAACAGAAAGCCGATGATATCCAGTTGCTTGCGCGAAGCGGCGAGCGCGCCGGTGGCGGCGAAAACGACGACACCCGCATAGTCGAAAAGGGTCAGCACATCGCTCTCCTTGTTTACCGGAATCTCGGCGCCTGTTCGGTCGCCTGCTTTATGCGCAGGCCGGCTTTGAAACAAGCAGCCTGCTTGTCACATCGGCATATTGCCTGCAAATCATCCATAACGAAAAACGACCGGCGGCATTGCCGACCGGTCGCTCGATTTTCCTATTTCCCAGCGGATGGCTGGTGACAGACCAAGATTTATTTCGGCAGCTGGCTTGCGACCTGCTTGATGGCATTGGAAACGGTGTCGCAGAACTGCTTTTCCGTGATGTTCTGCGCCTTGGCGGACGCGGCGATTTCCTGGTTTACGCCCATGGCAGCAACCGTGCCCGCTTCGCCGGCCTTTTCGGCTTCATCACCCTTGGCGGTATCGGCCGGGGCCGGGATGAGTGCGATCAGCTTGGTCTGCACGGTCGCGGCTTCACCATCGATATGGCCTTCGTTCTGGCAATATTTCAGGACGCCGAGCTGGTTGCGGGCGGAATTGTAGGCCATTTCCACCTGCTCGTTGGTTGCCTGTGCAAAAGCAGGCGCCGCCAGTCCGAGTGCAACGAGACCGGTCAAAACAATTTTCTTCATCTTTGTTTCCTTCAAAACCCCTAGTCTGACATTCACGGGCGTATGTCAGCGGGCCGTTAATTAGGGGAGTGATCAGCTTCGGCTAGGTGCGAGCACGCCTTACGCGCCAAGGTGATCAACTCCGTGACACAAAGGCTACACCTAAAATGAAAATACATGAGCAATCTACTCATATATCGTTCTTGCGAATTGGCAGCCGTCACGCCCGCTGCTAGCGATCCGGCATGCTCGTTGCCGGCCCCATCGAATTGCTGTCCGCCTATCTCAGACTACGCAAGCGTCTTCTGTCCACGATTTCGCGCCTGGTACATTCGCACGCCGCCGCGGAAGATCTGACGCAGGATACATTCGTCCGGCTTTGGGAACGGCGCTCGGTGCCGCTCGATCCCACGCATTTGCAGAATTACGTTATGCGAACGGGCCGCAACATCGCCATCGATTTTCAGCGAAGAGAGCGGATCGCACCCTTCGTGCACGGGATCGACCATCTGGATTTCATCGTCGACCAAACGCCAACGCCGGAAGATACGGTGGCCGCCAGACAGGAGTTGCAGACACTTTCCGTTGCTATCGAAGCTCTGCCGCCGCGTGCGCGCCAGGTTTTCGTGATGGCCCGCATCGATGGGCTGACTTATGTCGACATCGGCGAGAAGCTCGGGATCTCTCCGAAGACCGTCTTCAGCCATATGGTCACGGCTCTCGAAAAACTGGATGCATCCTGTCATCCGGATGAATGAGAATAGAGATCGACGGCGGCCAAGGTTTTTGCCCGCCTCATTCGTAATGACGATTATGGATGACGGAGCGAAAAGGGTTCAGCAACGCGATGGGTAAAAGCACGCACACAAACCAGCCGGACGATGCCGGCGACAGCGTGACCCACGAAGCGGCGACGTGGTTTGCGCATCTTCTCGACCCTGCAACGCCACAATCGGACTACGTCCGTTTTCGCCACTGGCTGGAAGCGGATGAAAGCCATGCCGCGGCCTATGCCCGCATCGAACGCCTGTGGGGGCAAGCGGCAGCGGAACCACCGCCGGCCGGAAGCCGTGCGCGCCGCACCTTCCTGAAGACAGCCGGCGGCGTCCTGTTGCTGGCGGGTATCGGTGCAGCCTGGACAACTGGTGTGCGGCGCCCCGATTTTGCGACGGGAAAAGGCCAAATCCGCACGATCTCGCTGCCGGATGGTTCAACCGCGCTGCTCTCCGCCGCGAGCGCCATCTCCATCGATTTCAATGGCACCGCGCGTTCCGTTGTTCTGCATGCCGGCGAGGCCTATTTTACCGTCACGCCGAATGCCGGCCGGCCTTTTGTCGTGGAAGCCGGACCGCTGAAGGCGACAGCCCTCGGCACCGCCTATTCCGTGTCCATCGCGCCCGAGCGGCTGAGTGTTGCCGTGACCGAACACGACGTTCGGGTCGAAGTCGGAGCACAGCGTCTGGATCTCGGTGAGGGCGATGCGGTGGATTATGAACATGGCAGGCTGGGAACCGTGATCAGGGAGGAAACGGAAGGTCGGCTTGGTTGGCGCAAGCGCCAGCTTGTTTTCCTGGCGCGGCCGCTCGGCGAAGTGGTGGCGGAACTCAACCGCTGGCGCGATGGCCGCCTCATCGTGCTTGATCAGGCGCTTGCGAACCGCCGCGTAACGGCCATCATCGACGTCAACGACATTGCCCGTATCGACCGCACGCTGGAACAAGGCCTGCCGATCACGCTCACCCATTACACTCCGTTGCTGACCCTCGTTTCGGCTCGGAATTAATTCTTTGAAAATAATTTACCGATGCACTCAGGTTTTCTCGTCTCTCGTTCGTATGGGTCCTTGAGCGGCGCTGGGCGGTGCCGTGCCAATGCGTTTGAGGGGCATGAACATGTTGCGTAAAATCGGATCCCGTATGGTTGGCGTCGGGCTTGGCTGGACCTTGCTGACGACCACCAGTCTTGTCGTATTCGCTTCGGCGGCGCAGGCGCAGGAAGCTTCTCGGGTCCGGAATTTCAGCATCCCTGCACAGAACATTGCTGCCGCCCTCGTCCGGTATTCTTCGTTCACCGGCATCAATGTCGTATATGACGGCAGCCTGCCGGCCAGCACCCGCAGCAAGACGGTTAGTGGCCGCCTCTCAGATCAACAGGCACTTGAACGCCTGCTCTCCGGTTCGGGCCTCACCTATCGTTTCGGCGCCAATGACACCGTCACCATCATCGCACCGGCAAAGACCTCCGGCGGCGTTGTGGCCGACGGCACGACCATGCTCGGCACCATTACCGTCGAAGGCGAAAGTGGACGCAGCTACGGCGCCGCCGACAGCAGCGTGGGTACGAAGACCGACACGCCGCTGCGCGACGTGCCGCAGTCCATCCAGGTGGTCAAGCGCAGCGTGATTACCGACCAGCAGGCGACGACCCTGACCCAGGCACTGCAGAACGTTTCCAACGTGCAGCAGAGCAATACCGGCGCCAACCGCGCCGAAACCTTCATTACCCGCGGCTTCTCTTCCAACAACTATGCCATCGACGGTTCGGTGCTGAACGCCACCGGCAGCCGCCCGGAGGTCAATCCTGATCTCGCCGGCGTCGAACGCGTCGAAGTCCTGAAGGGGCCGGCCTCCGTGCTTTACGGTCGTGGCGAGCCCGGTGGCCTGATCAACCTCGTCACCCGCCGCCCAACCACAACGCCGACGGCAGAGGTTACGACCCAGCTCGGCAGTTTTGGTTTTCGCCGCGCCGAAGCAACCGCCAGCGGCCCTTTGAACGACGATGCGAGCCTGACCGGCCGCATCACCGGTGCCGCCCAGCGCGAAGAGGGTTTTGTCGAAAACCGGCCCGACAGCGAACGCCAGTACATCAGCGGCGTTCTGGAGTGGAACCCGGACGAGGATACCAAGGTTTCGCTCAGCGTCGACCACACCCGCCAGAAACAGCCATATGACCGAGGGCTGGTTGTCGGCCCCGACGACGAAATCATCGACGTTCCGTATGACCGGTATTTCGGCGAGGACTGGTCGATGGTGAACAGCCGCAAGACCCGAATCTCGCTTTCGGCCGAGCACCAGACAACCGACTGGCTGAAGCTGCGCGGCACGGTGCGTTATGACGACGCCTACACAACGGACACCGGCATCGATCTTCGCGGCCTTGCGAGCGATGGGCGCACGCTCAACCGCCGTTATACCGACCGTATCGAAGACATGCGCAATCTGGATCTGCAATTCGAAGGCGTGATGACCTTCGATACCGGCAATATCGGACACACCGTTCTCGCCGGCGTGCAACACACCCGCTCGCATATGGACTTCTGGTCTGCCCGCGCGAACATCGCGCCGATCGATATCTATAACCCGGTTTACGGCGCCCCGATGACGCCGACGACGCTGGAGAATGTCTACGTACAGGATATTCTCGCCAGCTCCGTCTACCTGCAGGATCAGATCGAGTTCTCCGACCAGTGGAAGGCTCTTGTTGGCCTCCGTTACGATCACTTCGACCACACTGTCGAACATCGCGTCGGCGATGAAGAACCGCCGTTCGATGGCGGCGCGCTGACATGGCGGGCCGGCCTCGTCTATCAGCCGACAGATCGGCTGTCCTTCTACACCAGCTATGCGACCAGCTTCATGCCGCAAAGCGCGCTCGGTGTGGACGGGCAGGTGCTGGACCCGGAAGAAGGCTGGCAGGTCGAAGCGGGCGTCAAGGCTGAACTGAGCGACCGTCTGTCGGCGACCTTCTCGGTTTTCCATATCACGAAGGACAATGTCGCAGTCAGCATCGAAGACACGGACTTCTCCCGCCTTGTCGGCCAGCAGCGATCGCGCGGCGCGGAAATCGATATTACCGGTGAAATCACGGATGGCTGGCAGGTGATCGCATCGCTCGGTTATGTGGATGCCGAGGTCACCAGGGATGACAATCCGGCCTATGTCGGCAATCGCCTGATCGGCACTCCCTACTGGAGCGGCAGCCTGTGGACGACCTACGAGTTCCAGACCGGCAAGCTCGAAGGCCTGAAACTCGGCGCCGGCATCACCGCCGTCGGTGACCGCGCCGGTGATCTGGAAGAGCCCTTCTATGTCGATGGTTATTACCGCGTCGATGCCGCCGTTTCCTACAAGATCAACGACAATCTCAATTTCTCGCTGGTCGGCCGCAACCTGACGGACGAGAAATATATCGAAAGCACCGCCAGCCGCACCGAAAACCATCCGGGTGCGCCGATCAACTTCATGGCTGCCCTCAAGGCATCCTTCTGATCGGTTGATGCGGCAGGCGGTGATGAAGGCAGGCAAAGAACAGGGCGAACCGGTTCTCATACTTGAGGACGTGACATTCGGCTACGGCGGTGGCGCTGTGCTGGACACGGTTTCGCTTGCCTTCAGGCCCGGCGAATTCACCGCCGTGGTGGGGCCGAACGGCTGCGGAAAATCGACGCTGCTCAAGATCATGGCCGGGCTGCTTGTCCCCGGCCATGGCGCGGTCATGCTGGCGGGACAACGCGTCTCGGCTTTTTCGCGCAAGAAACTGGCACAGCGCATGGCGATGCTGGCGCAATCCAACGAGGCGCCTGCCGGTATGGTCGTTGCCGACCTCGTGGGCATGGGCCGTTTTGCCCATGAGGGCTGGCTGAGCCGCGGCACGCCGGACGATCAGGCCCACATCGCCGCCGCCATGCGGACGATGGCGGTCACCGACCTTGCCGATCGGCGTGTCGGCGAGCTTTCCGGCGGACAGTTGCAGCGCTGCCGCATGGCCATGGCACTGGCGCAGGATGCCGATATTCTGCTGCTGGATGAACCGACCAACCATCTTGACTTGAAACATCAATACGCGCTTTTGGAAACCGCGCGCAGGCAGGCCGCCGATGGCCGTGCCGTCGTTGCGGTTCTGCATGATCTCACCCATGCCAGCCTCTATGCAGATCGAGTCATCCTGATGGATGGCGGCAAGGTGGTGGCGGATGGCTCTGCCGCCGATGTGCTGACATGCGCCAACATCGCTGACGTCTACGGTATCACGACAGTCTCCCGGGCCTTTGGCCGCGCCATCGTGCATCTGCCGGAAAGTGCGGTCGAATGAAGGCGGGCCTCGGCCTCGTTGTGATGGCGTTGGCGCTTTGCTTGCTCTGCGCACTGCATCTGGCGGCCGGTGCACGTTTCAGTTCTCCCGCGCTGGTTTTCGACGCGCTGTTCAACCATGATCCGCGCAATTACCAGCATGTCGTGGTGATCAACCAGCGGCTGACCCGGCTGGTCGTTGCCGGTTATGCCGGCGCCGTACTCGCGGTGTCCGGCCTGCTTTTGCAAAAGATCCTGCGCAACGATCTCGTGTCTCCCTCGACGCTTGGCATCAACAGCGGCGCGGTCGCCTTTGTCGTTTTGGGTATCTATATTTTCGGGCTGAGCGGCGCGGCACTCTTCTGGCCGGCATTGATCGGCGGCGTTGCAGCAGTGGCCGTCACCTTCCTTGCCGCCAGTCTTGTCAACAGAGGAGGGCGTGATCCGCTATCGCTCATTCTCGGCGGCGCCATGACCGCGACACTGTTTTCGTCGGCCACGACATTCGCCATCTCGCTCGACCCTGACCGTTTTGGCAATCTGATGGGCTGGCTTGTCGGCGACATCGGCAATTTCGATTACCAGCCACTGGCATGGCTCTGGCCAATTGGCTTTTTCGGGATCGGGTTCGCCTTTATCCTTTGCCGCCAGATCGATCTTCTCACTCTCGGTGCCGAACAGGCAGCGGCGCTGGGCGCCGATCCCCGGCTGGTGCGCGCGGGAGCGCTGGCGCTGGCGATCCCGCTGGCCATTTCCGCGGTCTGCGTCGTCGGGCCGATCGGTTTCGTCGGGCTGGTGGCGCCGCATATCACCCGGCTGCTGATCGGCGAGACAGGTCGCGCCGCTCTTGCCTTCTGCACATTCTGCGGCGCCGTGATCGTGATTTCTGCCGACATTGTCGCACGCACGCTGCTGGCACCGCAACTTCTGCAGGTCGGCACCGTCATGGCGCTGTGCGGTGGCATCGCCTTTCTGGTGATCGTTGTTGCGACGTTGCGGCGGAGGGTGGCCTGATGCGGCAACATCTGACCCTTCGGATCGGCTCCGCCATCCATTTCCCCATCCGCCTGCGCCCGACAATGATCATGCTTGCCCTGCTCACGTTGCTTGGCATCGGCACGCTTTACGCGCTCCGACTGGGTTCGACGGACCTCTCCATGGGCGACGTCATCCACTGGCTGATGCCCTGGCAGGATGCCGACCCGGAAACCTCCGCCATCATGCTCCTGCGCTGGCCGCGCATTGTCGTCGCCATTCTCGCTGGCGCGATGATTGCCACCTCGGGTTATCTTCTGCAGGTGGTCGCGCGCAACGGACTGGCCGATCCGGGCCTGCTCGGCATTTCGCAGGGTGGCATGGCTGCGGTTGTGCTCGGCGCCGCCGTCTTCGGCCTCTCTCCAGCATGGCTTGCCTGGGCGGGTCTGGCTGGTGGTTTCGCCACGGCGCTGTTCGTGATGGCGCTGGCCTATAGGCTGTCCTCGTCCACCGGCCTCATTCTCGTCGGGCTTGCGGTCGGCATCGTGCTCGGTGCCACCATCGAGGTCGTCATGGTGCGTGGCGGCATTCTGCAATTTGCCCGCTGGCTGGCATGGTCACATGGGTCGCTCACATCCGTTTCGGCCGGCGGCGCCGGCATGGTGGCGATCTGGGCCGCCGTGCTTTTGCCGCTGTCGCTGGTCGCATCCGGCCAGATGATGCCGCTGCTTCTCGGCCATGAACAGGCGGCCGGCATCGGTGCCTCGCCGCGTCGCCTCTCTTTGGCTCTGACAATGATGGCAGCAGCCCTTGTGGCACCGATCGTCGCGGCTGTCGGTCCGATCTCCTTTCTCGGCCTGATTGCCGGCCATATCGCCCGCGCGCTGGTCGGCGAGCGGCCGGGAGCGGTCATGCCCGTTGCCATGCTTTGCGGCGCACTGATCCTTCTCATTGCCGATACGGCCGGACGCACGCTGTTCCTGCCCGTCATCGTGCCGGCCGGCATTCTCGTCTCGATTGCCGGCGTCCTCACCTTCCTCATCGCCGCGCGCCTTTCCCGTTCCAGCCGTTAGGATTTTTGCAATGCGTCTGATCCCGAAACTTGTTCTTGCTGCAACACTCGCGCTTGCTTCACCGGTGCTTGCGCGCAACGTCACCGATCATGGCGGCAACACGGTCGAGGTGCCGGACGCGCCGCAGCGCATCCTGTCGCTGCATGACTGGACATTGACGGTGATGACGAAGGAGCTTGATGCGCCGCTGATTGCCAGTGCTGGCAGGCTGGCACCGGATGGCAGCACATTCATTCGCGGCGCCCGCGAACTGTTCGGGCTGAACTTCGATCAGATCGCGCTCGCCTCCATTCACGGCAAGCCGGATCTGGAGCGTATCCGCGGTTTGAAGCCCGATCTCATCGTCGCCAATATCGGTGACTACGGCACCCTGCGCGAACAGCTTTCCACCATTGCCCCGACGCTGATGTTCGATGCCGAAAATGGTCAGAAACCTTTCGATCTTTACAAGGAATATGCGGGCTGGATCGGCAGGCAGGCGCGTTTCGACGAGATGAGTGCCGCCTATGACAAACGGATAGCCGAAACGCGCGAAAAGCTGCCGAAGGCGCTGGCCGCAGGAACATATTCCGCTATTCTGGCCAATGAACGCGACGGCACGCTGACCGTCCTCAAGGAATATGGCGTACTGACGACCGTGCTCGACGATCTGGGCATGGGCCGCACGGCCCTTGCGCAGAGCGTGCCGGCGGGCCAGAGCAGCATGACGATCGGTGCCGAACTGATTGGCGAGATCGATGCCGACCTGATCGTGACGTCCTATCTGCCGGAAAGCGGCGAAAACCCCGACAGCATTTTTTCGGCCCTTGCCCGTGTCGCGCCGGGTTACGAAGATTTTTTGCGCGCCTATCAGGCCAAGCGCATTCTCAGCTTTTCTCGCTACGAAATCTATCCACCGAGCTTCCGTGGTGCCGGCCTGTTTCTTGACAAGCTCGACGCGGAGTGGCGCTAAAATGATCTCCCCTCCTTCGGGGCTCAGGGGTATTCGCGACAGGTGACAACGGTCGCGATTATCGACATGCTGACGGATGCCACCTTCAAGATATGGCCGCACCGCTTGCGGTGCGGCCATAAGAACCCGCGGGGGCGGGCTAGAAATCGAAGGACGCGGACAGCATGAATGTCCGGGGGGCGCCGGCGGCAAGGAAACCGCGCGCCGAAGATGCCCAGTAGTTCTCGCCGAATACATTCTCGACATTTGCCCGGATTTCGACCGGCTTTCCATTCCAGCCGGCCGTCTTGTAGCGCGCGCCGAGATCGACACGTGTCCAGCCATCGACCTTCTGTGTATTTGCCTGATCATAATAGGTGCTGCCGCTATAGAGGACGCGACCGGTCAGAGTCAGGTCTTCCACCCACGGCGTGTCATATTCGCCGTAGAGGCTGATCATGGTTTTGGGAACGCCGGGCACACGATTGCCGTCAAATGTTCCCAGTCGCGTGCGGTCCAGCTTGGCGTCCATAATCGTCACGCCGCCAAGCAGGCGCAGACCATCTACCGGCTCACCGAACAGTGAAAGCTCGAGACCTCGATTGATCTGGAGACCGTCGACCGCATAGGTGTTCGAGACCGGGTCGGTGTAAGCGCTTTCCTGCCTGATTTCGAACAGTGCCGCCGTCACTGCAAAGGAACCGAGATCATATTTGACGCCGATTTCCTTCTGATCATGAACGAAGGGAGGGAAGACCTCGTTGGCATTGACGACTGTCGCAGGCGCAATCCCGCCCTCGCCGAGCGCCTCGACGTAATTGGCGTAAACGGAGAGGCCTTCGGTCAGGCGCAGATTGGCCGCGACGGCAGGGCTGAACCGCGATTCCTCGTAAAAGTAATTGCGCACGCCGACCGTACCTCTGTCTGGACGGGTGTTGAAACCTCTGGAGCGAACCTCCTGAAAGCGGCCGCCCAATGTCACGTCCAGGCGGTCATCGAAGAAGGACAGGGTATCCGAGACCGCCAGGCTGGTGGACAGAAGATCGGCAAACAAGGGCAGATCGTTCGAGCGCGGCAATGCGCCGATGTTGACCGAGCCATCCGGCAAGTAGTTCGGGTTATAGATGTTGATCGGATAAGCGGCAGGAAGGCCGATCGAGCCGGGAGCAAAACCACCTCGGTAGTTTTCATTGAGGCTTCTCTGCAAGGAGATGTTGACCTTGTGCCCGACCGGACCGGTATCGAATTCCGAACGCAGACCGATTTCGCCGGAAAAGCCCTGGATCTGCTGCGGCTGAATGGCGAGTTCCGACGTCGCGTTGCCGTTCGGGTCGCGGATCGTGTAGGAGGAAGTCAGAAAATCCTCTCTGTAACGGCTCGCGCCGCCGGCGGCATAGATCGTTGTGTTGTCCAGAACGTCGTATTCGATACGGGCAGCCGCCATATTGTGCTTGCTGTCGTGGTATTCGAACGGATTGGCTGTGTTTATCTTTCCGTCCGGAGCGCGCGGTATAGCTACACCGGCCGGGAGTGCCGCACCGTTGAACAGCGACGTCGGTGCATCGATGTTCTGTGTCGAGTGGTTGAGATCGAGGGAAGCGCGAACATCTTCGCCGCGATAATCGATCCCAAGCGAGGCAACCCCCACTTCGATATCATTGTGATCCATGCCGGTCCGGCCGAAACGGTAGGACGCATTTCCACGGATGCCCCACTCGCCGGCGGGACCAAAGCGGCGGCCGATGTCGGCATGGGTCCAGAGCTGGGAACTGCTCAGGTAGCTGGTGGTAAGGCGGGTCAGCGGCTCGTCAGCCGCGCGCTTCGGCACAAGGTTGATGGTGCCGCCGACGCGACCGACGCCGCCATTTACAAAGGCCGTCGGTCCTTTCAGGACCTCGACGCGCTCTATGCCTTCAATGAAGCCGCGTCGAGGGTTGGCAATGTAGGGAAGTCCGTCATAAAGAACGTCAAGATTGACGACCGAGAAGCCGCGAATGAAGAAGGAATCGCGCTCGCTGTAGGTCGGCGCATCCTGGCGTACAGAGGGATCGTTCAGCGTGACATCCGCGATGGTCCTCGCCTGCTGGTCACGGATCAGCTTTTCCGTATAGGACGTGACGCTGAATGGTGTTTCGAGGACCGACCGATTGCCGAGTGCGCCGATACGGGCACCTTTGGCGACCTGGTTTCCCGCATAGGCTTCCGAAGGCTGACCAACCGTGCCTGTTGCCGGGGTGCTACCGTCGGACGTACCTGTCACGACGATCGGTTCAAGCGTCGTAGCGGTGGCGTCTGAAGCGCGCTCGGTGCGGTTTGTGCCCTGAGCATAGGCCGAGGCAGACATCGCCAGCAGCGATACTCCCGCCAAGACAGCATAGCTGCGTCCCCTCAACCCGATGTAAAAATTGCCCCTCGACATTTCTATTCCTCGTCCCCTGTTTGCCATATTGGCTCGGATGCTGACTGTCCGACGTCATTGCGTGACGTCGATCCGGTCTGTTCCGCAGGCGTCATGCCTGCGTTCAGGGTAATGACGATCCGGATGAAGAATTTTTTCAGTGAGATGCAGAGTATTCTTCTAAAATGTCGGGAATGTTCTTCGACTGTTGCGGCGGCAAGGAGATGCTTGCGGCATCTGTGTGGTGCAACATCACGACAAGTCCGAATTTCCCACCATCGGCGCGGAGCTGCGCGGTGTTGAAAACCGGCCGTACTCACAGCTGCGCGCTTGATATTACCTCCTGAAAGGCAGCGCGACGGGTTGCCCGTCAATCATTGTCACCGGGATATCGAAACCATAGATGTGCTTGAGTGTTTCGCTGGTGAAAAGCGCCTTCGGCGAACCGTCGGCGATGACCTGACCATGCTTCATCGCAATGATACGATCCGAAAAACCACTGCCGTAATTGATATCGTGCAGAACGGCGACGATCGTTTTATCGCGCTCATCGGCGATCCGCCGCAGCAGGCGCATCAGCTCGCGTGAAAAATACATGTCGAGATTGTTCAGGGGTTCATCGAGAAGCAGGTAATCCGTATCCTGGCAGAAGGCCATGGCAACCAGGGCCCGTTGCCGTTGCCCGCCTGAGAGGGTTTCGAGGAAACGGCCGGCCAGATCGGACAGATCGAAAAGCTTGAGTGCCTCGTCCACCCGTTCGGCGTCCAGTTGTGTCGTGTGTCCGCGATTATGCGGAAACCGCCCGAACCCAACCAGTTCCTTCACCGTCAACCGGCTGCCGACCTGATTGTCCTGCCGAAGAATGGCAAGCTTTTTCGCCATATCCCGGCTCGGTGTCGTTCCGACCGGCAGGTCATCGATACTGATCGAACCGGTCTGCAACGGTTGCAGGCGGGCAATCAAACCCATAAGCGAGGACTTGCCGGCGCCGTTGGGACCAATCAGCGCCGTTATGCCGCCCTTGGGAATGGTCAGAGAAACGTTTTTGAGGATTTCCGCTGCGCCGTAATGCAGAGAGACCTGTTCGATACGGATCATGTGCGGCTCCCGCGCCAGAGCAAGATGAGAAAGATAACGCCGCCTGCAAATTCGATGACGACGCCGAGCGTCGAGGTGTTGCCAAGGACATGCTGGAACAGCGTTTGCCCGCCCACAAGAACGATAACCGAGACCAGCACTGCCGCAGGGATGAGGACCGCATGACGGCGGGTTTTCACAATCCGCTCGGAAAGGGCGACCAACAAAAGCCCGAGAAAAGCAACCGGACCAACCAGCGCGGTCGAGACGGCCACCAGCGCACAGACAAGAAGAAGGCAGGCAATCTGGGTTTTCTGCCATTCAATGCCGAGACCGATCGCCGTGTCTCGCCCAAGTGCAACGATGTCGAGAATATGCCGGGCACGCCAGATGCCGATCAGTGCTGCGGCGGTCAGCAGAGAGGCAATGACGAGAAGGTCCGTTTCAACATTGTTGAAATCAACGAAACTGCCGCCCTGCACGACTGCAAAGTCATTGGGATCGATCAAACGCGCAAGCAGCGAATGCAGGCTGCGAAACAGCACACCCACCACGACGCCGCACAGCAACATCAGCCCCACGTCCCATCGGGCCCGCAACATCGGCAGGATGAGGCCGCATGTCAGGGCCATCAGCAAAACGATTTCGCCGAAAAATTTCGCCCGCGCGTCCATTGCCGCATAGGCCAATCCGCCGAACAGGAAGACCAGCAAAATTTGCCCGAACACGTAAAGGGCATCGATACCCATGATTGAGGGTGTCAGTATGCGGTTCGCCGTCACCGTCTGGAACACGACGGTGGAAATGGCGATGGCAATGCCGACCTCGACCAGCGCTGCCAGCCTTGTCAGGCGCAGTCCAAGCACGAAAGCGAGATTACCGCGTAATCCGAGTGTCATGAAACAGATGACGCACGCAAGTGCCACCAGCGTGAGGATGATCAAGCCACGGTTACGCATCGGCGCGCCGGCCAAACAGAAGAAACAGGAAAAAGACGGCGCCGACCACGCCCATCACCGTTCCGACGGGAATTTCGTAAGGGAAGCGGATCAGTCGTCCCAGAATATCGCAACCGAGCACGAGGATTGCGCCCAATAACGCCGTTGCCGGAAGTGTAGCGCGCATGTTATCGCCCATCACCCGAGAGACGAGGTTGGGCACCACCAGGCCGACGAAGGGAATGATGCCGATCACCACGACAGTGACTGCGGAAATGGTGGCGACGATACCCAGGCCGATCTGCAGCATACGCTGGTAATCGATACCCAGGCCGATGCTCGTTTCACGTCCAAGCGCCATGATCGTCAGCCGATCGGCAATCAGCCATGCTGCTGCCACCAGAATGGTGCCAAGCCAGAGCAATTCATACCGGCCACGCAATACGCCGGAAAAATCGCCGTTGCTCCACACGGATAGATATTGCAGCAGATCGGCTTGCCAGGCGAGGAAGGTCGCGGCAGCGCCGATGACACCGCCATAGACAAGACCGAACAGCGGCACGAGATATGGCTGCGTTGGTGGCAGTCTGTGCGCCGTCATCAGAAACAGGCTGGTTCCTGCCAGAGCCGCAAGACTTGCAGCAATCGCCTTCCAGCCCAGCGCCGCTGCCGGCCAGAGGATGGTGACCAGAAGGATGCCGAGTTCTGCCGACTGCGCCGTGCCGGCCGTTGCGGGTTCGACGAAACGGTTGCGGGCGATTGCCTGCATGATCAGACCCGCAATCGCCAGACCGGCGCCCGCAAGCAAGGCTGCAAGCGTGCGCGGAAGTCGGCTGATTGCCAGGAGTTCGGTGCCGGATGAGCTCTGCCAAAGGTCGGTGATCGAGGCATCGTCTGCTCCGACGCCGAGACTGATCAGACACAGAAAGGCGAGTACGAAGCTCGCCAATATTGGCAATGTCTTTGGATGGTATCGTGTGGAGGACTTCATCTTGCCGCAGAAAATGCTTCCCGGATGGTGGCAAGGACGCGTTGCGTCGCTTGAATGCCCCCAGCCGCGATGTAGAAATCGGCAGCCGGCAGATAAACGACCTGCCCTTTCTTCCACGCCGTCGTGCCGGCCACCAATTCGTTGTCCAGCGTGGCGCGAGCGCCTTGTTCTCCTGAACCGATTGCGGCGGCGCGATCGACCACCAGAAGCCAGTCCGGATTGGCCTTGCGAATGAACTCGAAAGAGATCGCTTCGCCATGCGTCGCGACCTCCATGTCCGGCACTGCCGGCGGCAAAGCCAAAGTGGCATGCACCCAGCCAAACCGTGAGCCGGCACCGTAGGCTGTCACCTTCGGGCCATTGGTCATGATGATCAGACCATTGCCCTTGCCGGCAACGCTTGCCCGCGTCGCCTCGATCACACCGTCAAGCTCGGTGGCAATCGCTCCGGCTTCGGCTTGCTTGTCGAACAAAGCGCCGTAATCGGCAAGCCGTTGCTTTGCCTGGTCGACCAGATCGTCACCATTCATCGTCATGTCGATGCTGGTCGCCACACGCGCAGCGGAATCGAGTTTGGGCGAGGAGCGGCCTCCAAGCACGATGAGATCAGGCGCCAGGGCGCTCAATGCTTCAAGATCCGGTTCGAAAATATTGCCGACGGCTTGCGCGCCGGATTTAAGCTTTTCGAGCTGCGCAAGATAGAGTTTTTCCGGCACACCAGCAGGCTTGATGCCAAGGCTGTCGAGCGTATCAAGTGCCGCCAGATCGAACACCGCGACACGTTCCGGTCTCGCGGGAATATCAACAGGGCCCCGCGCGGTCCTGATTTCCGCGGCCTGCACGCAGGTCGCAAACAGGCTGACGACGAGAGACAGGGTGTAAAATCGCATCGACGTCAGCTCCCAAGACCGCTTATGTTCCGGCTGTCGTGAAGCGGTGATCTCTGCCATTGCAGGGGTTGCAACTCTTCGCGAAAAGCAAAGCGCAGAAGATGGCTTTCGATCACCTGCTGCGTTTCCTTCGACTGGTCTTCATCCGGCGCCGTCACCCGGATCCGCATTGTGGTTTCTTCCGCATCCATGACCGCCGTGCCGCAGACGAAGCGGCATTCGCCATGACCGTCCGAATGGGACACGTCCACCTTATGGGCGAAATGCTTGCACAGTTGAGCGATGTATTTTGCAGCATTCCCGGTGGAAAGCGTAGCGGTTGTTTCAATCATCATTTGCTCCTTTGTGCCGACGTTGTGGCCGGCGATGCTCTGCTCGTCTGGTCAGAAGGTTGCCTTGGCCGTGATCAGGAAACTGCGGCCCGGCTCGAAGAGGGGGCTCACATTGTCGAATTCCTGGCCATAGGTGGCGCGGCCCGAGTAATTTTCATTGAAGAGATTCTTCACTTCGGCGCGGAAGGTGAAGTTCTCGAGGTGTTGCGGCTTCCATTCGGTGAAGACGTTGACGACCTCATATGCCTTGTAAGGGGCGGTGCCGGAAACGACGTGGTCGTATTCCGGAGCAATCTCCATATCGCCGCCGATGGTCAGGCCCCATTCCTCGAATGTGTGAGAGGCGGTTAAGGTGACGATGTCACCAACCGGGGACGCGAGATAATTGCCGCTGTCCGAATTGGCGGGGAGACCATCGACGTCCACGTCGATATGCACATATTTCACCTTGATATAACCGGTTGCCCATTCATATCCGACGCCGAGATCGAAACCTTTGGAGACGAGGCCGCGGGTGCGCAGCGCCGGGAGCGCGCCGGGGAAGGGTGCGGGCGCGACGGAATTGTAGCGGTAGAAGGGCGTGCGCGCATTGTCGATATCGGTTCGGAAAAGCGTGCCCTCTGCGGTGAAACCGTTATGTTCCGCTTCGAGCCCGACCATGTAGTTATCGGCCGTCACGGGCTGCGGGCCGTCGCGGCCATAATCCCAGTTCGGATTGATAACGAAATTTTCCGTCAGCGGCGCTCCTGCCCACACGTGTGAGAAACCGGCCTTGGCGGTGAAGATGTCGGTCAGGTCGTATTCACCGGAAATGTTGGCGCTGAGGCCGCGGTCACTGAAATCGCTGCCATCGACGCCGGTAAACTGATGATGGTCCGCGCGTGCGCCGAAAAGAAGACGTGTCCGCGCCCATGGCTCTAGGCGAGCCTGAGCATAAAGTCCAACATTCCCGGCTTTTTCAATCCCGGCATCGACCGGATCTTTCAGTTCGGCCCTGTCATTGTAAAAATCGAAACCGGCGACAACATTGCCGCTATCGAAAGAGAACCTGTTTTCGAATTTTCCGTTCAGGCTGGAGGTTTTGCCGGTGTCGTCATAGAGGTATCCGGGTGGTCCGTAGATGCCGACCCTGACCTTTGTCGATCCGTAGGCGAGCCTGATCGTGGGATCCCACCATCCTTGTGGGGTTTCGTCCGTATAGGTGAAGACAGTGTTCTGCCTGTCCAGACGGTAATCACGGATGCGTGGCTCCCAGGGGCGAGGGGTCAAGACGATACCTGCATTGGCGCGGTAGGGGCGCGGCGCGTCATCGACAACGCGATCGTGGCTGATCGCGAACCGGTCGCCACTTTCGAATTCGTAACCGATCTTGCCAAGGCCACTCAGAAGGTTGGTTTCGGTTCCCGCGACAACATGGCCATCGCCGTTGTGAAACTCGTTACCCTTGCCGACGGTAAAATAGCCGAGAAAATCGAAGCCATCCTTCTGACCATAAGCCGAAAGACCGGTGACCACGGCGTCACTGTTGGAATTGTATGTGGAGGAAACGAAGCCGCCGAAGGATTTGCCGCCAGCCAGCAGGTCTTTGGCATCCTTCGTCTGGTAATTGATCGCGCCGGCCAATGCGCCCGGGCCGGCATCGGCGGGGGCAATGCCGGAATCCACGTCTACCGCCCTCAGGAACGATGGATCGATCAGGTTCGTGGCATTATGGTGAAATACCTTGTTGTTCTGGCGAGCACCGTCGATGCTGACGGCCAGATTGGTTTCCTCCACGCCGCGCACATAGACTTTCTGCGACATCGGTAGCGCGCTGCCGACCTGAACGGCCGCCTGTTCACGGAATACGTCGGCAATGTCGATCGGGCTAAGCCTCTCGAGTTGCGCCGCACCGATCACGGTTTCAGCGATATCGTCCTGGCCGACCGACTGTCCCTCGATGTCGATCGGAGCAAGGACCATGCCGTCCTGATCGTCGGCTGCAACGGTTTCCGCCGCCGGGAGGCCGATCACCGCCGTATCATTGGATATGCTGTAGGAAATCCCTGTTCCCTCGAGAAGCTGGGCGAGTGCTGCCTGCTGCGAGAGATTGCCGGAAATGGCTTTCGACGTGACGCCCGCAGAGGTGGAGGCTGCCGCCGAGACCTGCAAGCCGGACTGCCTGCCAAAGATGTTGAGCGCCGATGCGAGTGATTGAGCCGGAATGTTGAAGTTGCGTTGCGCGTCTTGGGCAATTGCAGGCGCTGCCTGCAACATCAGAGCGGAGCTGCCGGCGACCGAGGCCATAAGCCTGACCGCGAGAACCTTTCCCTTGTTCGACTTTTGGCACTTTTCCCCGCTTACATGAAGCGTCATGCCGCTCCTTCTCCTCAGTGATCCGCCCTGCCGCCACGCCTGCATCAGGGTAATGACGATCAGCGCGATGGGATTTTTCATGTCACGATAAAAAATCTTCGAAAATTATCGGGATCAGAAAAACGACAGGACGCGCAGATAGGGCGAAACGTGATGCACCTTGGCGCCATAAGGCCTGACAAGTGCTTCCAGCGCCCGGTCGGGATTTGACAGATCGTACAGGCCTGTCACGCGGCGTGCGCCAAGCTCACCACTGGCAACGGTGATCCATGACGGATGATAGCGCTGCAACTCCGCCACAACGGACGAGATCGGCACATCCTGCACGAACAGCTTGCCGTCGCGCCACGACGCGATGGCGTCCACGTTTACGCTGCTCTTCGACAATTGACCGTTGTTGCGATCAAGGCTGATGACATCGCCGGGGCGAAGTTTCATCTTTTCGCCTGTTTGAGGGGCCGAAAGATCGACTGCTCCATGCGCCAGTTGCACCGTGGCACGTTGCGGCGTGATATTGACGTCAAAACGTGTCCCAAGCACGGTGATATCAAGTTCGCCACCGGCATCGACGGTAAAGGGGCGGGTGATATCCGGTCGCACATCGAAAAATGCTTCGCCGGAAAGAAGTTTCACCCGCCGTTCCGTGCCGGAAAAATCGACGGCGATGGCGCTGGCGGCGCTGAGTTCCACGGTTGAGCCGTCCTGTAGGGTGACGTGGCGGGTTTGCGCGGTTTCCGTCATGTAATCTGCTTGTGTCTGCATCACGATCGCCGGTCCGGCCACGATCGCGGCGAGACAGGCGGCAAGAGCGGTCAGGCCGATGCCGATTGTCTTGCGCTTTCCGAAACCGCGTGGCCTGGTGGCAGTCATCCGCCGTCGGGTTTGGTGTGCCGACAAGTTGACCGGAATGGTCTCGCCCATCACTTCCCAGGTACGACAGGCCTTTGCCCATGCCTGCTGGTGCAACGGCGAGCGGCTGATCCAGGCTGCGAAATCCTGTTCGTCGCCACGCGAGCGTGACGGCTCCTGCAGGCGCAGGAACCAATCCATTGCCTGTTCGAGCAGTTCCTCGCTTGTCTGTTCGTGCCGCGTCACGTGATACCCGCTTCGGATTCCTGAAAATGACTTACCCGAATTTGTCTGTTTGAAATAGAAACGATTGAAGCGGAGAAATTTTTCGTATGTCGCACGATGTTCAGGCGTTTTTTCTGTCTAGAGCCATGGCGATCTTTACCATTGCAGTTTTCACGTGCCGATGAGCGGTAGCAACCGAAATGCCCAGATGTTCTGCCACGACTTCCAGTGTGCAGCCGCCATGCCGGTGCATTTTCACGGCAATCTGAACCTCTTGCGGCAGCGAAGCCAGTACTTGTTGGGCAATTCGTACTTCGTCACAGAACATCGTTGTCTGCTCTGGTGTTTCACTCACGCGCGGCACGATCCAGAATGGCGGATCATCATTCTGTGCGCGATGTTCTATTTTGCGACGCTTTATCGTGTCGAGTGAAAGGTTGCGGACGATACGATAAAGATAGGCCAGTCCCTGTCGTGCCGTCTGCGTTGGCAGGTTGCCGAGGCCAAACCGCAGATAGGCTTCCTGCACGACATCTTCGGCCGCATCCCGCGAGCCGAGAATGCGGGCCGAATAGCTTATCAATGCCGGACGATGTCCCATGAATAAAGGGTCAGCCTCTAGGCCGATATCCCGTTGCGGCTTGGCTTGTCGTTCTTGCACGCTGTCTTCCGATAGGTGGTCGATTGACTGAAAGGTGGCTCATGCGTCCGGGACTATGTCGCGGAGCACCTCTCTAACAGCAAAAACATGATTTATGAAGTCATATTTTGTAGGTTTACGGCGCGGTTTGTAAAAACCGCGCTTCGCCAGGAAATTGATGAGCTTTTTCAAATCCGAAACGCTCGCGGAGCGTCTCGCAATCACGGCCGAGGAGGTCGAAGGCGCCATTGCCGAACCATTCCAGAGACACGTCGGCGCGGGCCATGGCGGGGATGCCGGCAAAGATAGCGTCATAATCGACGGCGCCGGCGAAAAGCGGCGTCAGACCGGTGCGGTCACCGGCGGCCGAATAGACGTTACCGGGGCTGAACACGTGCAGATGGCACCGGTCGGAAATGTTCTTCAGGTGGTAATGCCGGACATGCTCGCAGATCGACCGGTGCAGTCTGACCGGATCATCACCCGCCTCCCACACATGCAGGACATCGAAATTGATCGCCAGTGCCGGGTGGTTCACTTCCTCGATCAGCCGGATGGTCGAGGCACCGGTGTCAGCCAACGTGTTCGGATGAGTCTCGACGAGAAGGTCGATACCGTAGCTTTCGACAATTGTCGCGACCTCCCGCAGGCGAATGACCAGATGTTTGCGTTCGTTGGCGGTGGTGTCCGCGCTGGCCTTGCCGCCGGCAAACGTGCGGATCTTTTTTGCCTTCCAGCGGCGCGCCAGCCGGCACAGTTCGACGGTCTTGCGGCGCAGGACCTCATCATCGCCGTCAAGCGGCAGGTAATCGCTGATCATCGGAACGGCGAGGCCGTAACTCGCCAGCCAGTCCGCATCCTTGTCCATCTGGGGCGCGAGGTTGCGAGCATGTGCTCCCCACAGTTCGATCCCGTCAAAGACATTTTCGCAGGCAAAGTTGGCGATCTCGGAAAGCGAGATCAACTGGTGGCGGAAGGTGATGGTGCAAAGGGAAATGTTCATCCGGCAAGCCTCCGCAGGTTGGTCAGCGATGATGCGCAATTTTCCGCGCACCATTGGGAGAAGACCTCGCCGAGCCTCTGCTTTAGCTTCTTCTCGATGCGATCGGACTCATCCAGCTGGGAAAACACGCTTACTGCATGGGTAGGGTCACTGGTCTGCGAGAGTTTCATGCAGGCGTAATGCAGGTTCTTGAGCGACTGCACGAGCGCCTCAATCTCTTCGCACCAGATCTCGAATTCCGCAGAGGGCAGTTTGAGCGCGCGCCAGAAGAAGGCAAAGCCGTGCTCATAGGCATATTTGCGGATTGTCAGCACCGGCAGTTCGCGAACGGCAAGTTCCAGATTGGCCAGTGACAGGCCATCCGTGCCCTTAAGATGCGCGGTCACGATGGTGCGCACCGCATCCGCGATCGGGTTGCGCGCCGCGATGAAGCAATCTTCGAAATAGGCTTTGAGGTCTTCCGGGTCCGGTGTCCGCGCCTCGGCAATATCGAAGGCATATCCGCCGCCGACCGTCGGCTGCATGATCGCGTGGATCACCTTCTCCCGTTCCATCACGCCTTCCCAGCGATAATCGGGATCATGCACGAACCAGTTCGCCGGATCGCCGGTTTCCTGCAGCATCAGGTAATGTGGAAAAGGGTTCTGGTTGAACTTGTTTTCGCGCTCCGGCATGTGGAACATGTCGAGCATGACCATCACGCAATCCGTTTCCTGACGGTCGCGGACCAGATCGGTCATGACGGCCAGATTGTCGGCCTGGCTGAGCGCCGGATCATACCATTCATGCACGGTCACGCCGTAAAGCCGCTGGAACCATGCGCGAAAAAACTCCTGGCTGATATCGTTGGCGTGGTAACGCAGCTGATATCGGTCGCTGATCGCGAATTTGGCGTCCCAGACGCCAAAATAGAACGGTCTCTGGTCCAGGCCACGCTTTTTCAAGCCGTCGCAAACGCAGCTGACGAAGCAGTGGACCTTGATGTCGTAATAGGCTTCGCAATGCACGCCTTCATCCGTATCTCCGCCTGTCATGGCAAAGCCCGGGACCGGTAGCGTCGCCGTCTTCAGCAGATAGAGACCGATGAGGTCCTCGACCGTCTGGATATCCTGGCCGGAGATCGCCTCCTCCGGCATGGCGAGGTTGAACTCCAGTTCGAGGTTCAGGAACACCTGCAGGATCAATACGGAATCGAGATAAAGATCCTCGTTCAGTCGGGCATCAGGGGCAAAACCCTGCATGTGCGGATGCGCCATATGGTCGGTGAGCAGGGTTTCGATGGCGGAAAGAATTTCGTCGCGGGTCATGAGGCCACTCCGGTCTGGACGGGAAGAAATGCGCCGGCGGCATGGCGTTCGGCAACGTCGCGGCGGCTGATCTTGCCATTGGCCTGTCGCGGGATTTCCGCCACCTGGATCATCTCCGAAGGCAGTTGATGGCTGGCCAGACGGCGGCTGAGCCAGTCTCTGAGCGTAGCGATGGAAACGGGGCTTTCGGCACTGAACAAGAGGGCGACACGCTCGCCGGCAAAACGGTCGGTCTTGCGGAAAGCTACGGCATCGATCATGCCGGGCATGGCCGTGACAGCATCCTCGACATCCGCGGGATAAACGTTGAGGCCGGCGACATTGATCATGTCATCCATGCGCGACACGAAGACGAGCATGCCATCGGCGCGAAGGTAGCCGAGGTCGCGGGTATTGATCGGCTGGCTGCCATCCTTGGCGATGACGATCTCGGCAGCGCTCGTCAGATCACAACCCGTTTCCGCAGTGGCGTGGGGCAGGATGTAACCCATGTCATTGGCGGCGGTGAGATTTGGGTTGATGGCGATGCAGCCGGCTTCCGAGCAGCCATATTGCTGGAAAAGGTGATCGCATTTTTCGCGGATACGGACGAACCAAGGTTCCGGCAGAAGCGTGCCGGACGTCATGGCAGCGTGCATTCTCTCGCCGGCCGGCAGAAGCTGCGCCAGCATGTGCAGGATGGCCGGTGAGGTGTAGAGCAGGGGCCTCTCGGTCTCGCGCATCACTTTCAGGATATGTTTGGGATTGGATGTGTCGACGATATGCGGGGTAACCCCGCGATGCAGGCCCACAAGAATACCGCAGATCAGCCCGTAGGAATGGGTTGTCGGGCAGGCGACAATCGGTGTCATGGTTTCCGGCAGGGTGAAATTGCGCACATAGCTGGCGATTTCGATGTCAATATTTTTCCATGTCCGGGCGATCAGCTTTGGCGCGCCCGTTGTGCCTGAACTCATTTGCAGTAATTCGCCTTCGCTGCTCTTCACCGCACCGCCTGGCAACACCTCGCCGGTAAAACTGTTGTAGAATAGTCTCGCGCAGCCGGCCTGTGTCGCCAGTTTTCTTGCGGCCGGATAAGGCGTGCCGGAGTGGATCGGCAGGACACTGGCACCGGCGTCGCGGATGGCGAAAAACAGTGCCAGCCATTCGGCGGTATCGACAAAACATACGGCGTAACGCATGCCTGCCGAAATGCCGGTCAGCGCGTCAACTTCGGCGGATCGTTTGGCAAAATGTGCCTTGTCGTAAAACTGGTCGCCAATCCTGATCATGGCATGATCCTCCGTTCGGCCACGGCTTTCGCAAAGACGTTCGGCACGGTGTGGTGATATTCCGGCTCGCGGGCGAGCAGTTTTCGGGTGAGGAGCGATTCCGTCAGCACGCCTGGCTGGTCGTAACCGAGTGCCGCCATCCGCTGGCCTGCATGGTGCTCGGTCGCATAGGTGGAGAGAATGGTTTCCACCCGTTTCCAGAAATTTGGCTCCGGCAGCTGGTAGGCGTGCTCCAGAAGATGCGCGATTTCCGCCAGATTATAGACGAACAGCGTATCGGCCACGAGTTCGCGCAGGCTATCCAGATTGTCGGTCCAGTAATACTGGTCGGGTGCGGCATCGCGGTACCGTGCATCAAGCGACAGGAAGTCCGGCGCGGTCTCGGGGTCGCGGAGAAAGGCCGGGCAGAATTCCACGCTTTCATGAAAATCGCGCAGGATCAGCCGCACCGGCCAGCCATCACGGTGAACCAGCAGCATATTCTGGCCATGCACTTCAACGGCCAGTCCATGATGAACGAGCAGATGCCATACCGGCAGGATGGCGGTTTCCAGAAGCCGGTTGACCCACGGCATCAGTCCAAAGGTTTCGATCCAAGGCTGAAGATAGGGTTTTCCGTCCGCTTCCAGCATCATCAGCGCATTGAAGGGAATGACGGATTCTCCGGGTTGCAGATCCTTGAGTGCGCTCTGACGCCAGATGGCGCCGATCTGGCCGGAAAGTTCGCCCTCTTTCTCGGCCAGCACGCCGGCATATTCCGCGAGAATGCCCAGCGGGTAACGGTCGGAAAACGCCGGGTCGCCATCCACCATGTCGGCAATCCAGCGCGAAAGAACCGGTGCGGTGCAGACCGAATGTGGATCGAGAATACGCCGGGAAGACGTGTTGACCACATCGAGCGGCAGCTTGATGCTGGCCGCCTGCGGGCGGTCGAGATTGTGCAGCGTGCGCAAAGACTGGCTGGCGAGGTAACGATCGCCAAGCTGGCCCAACCCATGCAGCTTGCCGGCGGCGATGAGCTCGCGGCCGACGCCGTCCTTCAATCGTCGCCATTGCCATGGGTGCATTGGCACCAGAGCAAAATCTCGCCAGCTCAGCCCGCGCGCTTGCCGTGCGGCATCGATCTCGTTCCAGACGTCATTGTCCAGTTCACGCCGCCAGAAAAGTGTTTCTTCCGCTCCCAGAACCTGACGGATCTTTTCCCGCGCATGCAGCGTCCAGACAAGCTGGAAAGGTTCGGCCGATTCCGGGCCGTACAATTGATTGTCTTTGAGGGTGAAACCGTAGCGCGCCTTGAAGCAGGGATGGTAGGGATGGCCTTCATGCAGCGCGCCATCGAGATCGGCAAAACCCATCTCGCGGCGATTGCGGGTGGGAATGTTGTCTTCGTTCCATTGGCAAAGCGCGATCGTATGTTCGAGTTCGCGCAAAAGCCTGCTGCGGGTAATGCCATTGCCTGGCAGGCCCATGACGATGGTGGGCAGCGATGCCGGCACCCACACGCCGTGAGCCTCTTTCATTTCTATGGAATGCGGGACTATGCGCGGGCGGCCGAAGGCGCCAAACGAGGCGCGGCAACGGTAATCTTTGCCATCGAGCGTCCATGCCAGGCTGGTCTGGCTTTCTGCACGAAATGGAACCAGACCTTCGAACAGGATCGCGGCAACAAGTTGCCGTATCACCCGGTCCTGCGGTTCGGCTTGAATTTCAAGAGGCAATGGCATGAGGCCTCTCCCTATTGGTAATGGTAAGGGCGGCAAGGTTCAGCGGGTTCGGCATTTTTCGATAGAGCGAGTGGCCATTGGCCGAACTCAGCTCGTCGACATCTACCAGCCGGGTCGCAAGGTTCGCCTTGGTGCCGATCTCGCCTTCGTCGAGGATATGCCGGAGGAAGTCACGCCCGAGACCCTGCAGGGTGAGTGCCAGCGTTTCCAGATGTGCACGCAGGATCCGCAACAGTTCCACTTCGTCGGCTAACCCATCATGCGCCATTCGGCTGATGACGGAAAACACCTGATTGACGATGAGGTAATAGGCGAACCGATCGCGGATCTCGCTGTCCGGGAAATAAAGTGAGCCTATCTTGTCTGTTTCAGGCACCGCCTTGGTGATCAGTGGCCTGTGGCGTTCGGAAAGATAAAAACCCTGATTGTCGCGGTAAAACCCAAGGCGCGGATAACCGCCACCAATATCAACAAGACTGTTCTGCTGATGGGCTTCGAGCGCAATGCCATGTCTGTCGTAGAGCACGATCAACGGCTCTACGGCGCAGGCGAGGTAACGCCTGAACCATGTGGTGGCGGTGGCGGTGATGGTGCCTGTCTCGGCGGCATGAACCTTCCGTACGATCCGCTCCAGCCGCGACAGGCCGCCGGGCAGTGGATCGGCGGTCAGCGCTGCGAGGGTGACGATACCGGCACCACCACGGGTGCGAAAAGGGTTTTCCCGCAGGATCGTCTCAAAGCCGCTTTCCCGGCGCCCCTCCACATTGAGCGTGATGAAGGCCGGGTCCTTGATGATGTGGAAGGATGGCAGCAAACTACCCAATCGCAGCCGATCCACCAATCTTGCCATGGCCACACCGGCATGCAGTTCATCGCGGCCATTGGTGCGCACCGAATTGGTGATACGCACCGGCAGGGAGAATTTCAGCATCCAGTCGGCGTCCGGGCTCCAGACGGTGCGGACAGACGATGTGGCCGTGAACAGCGGACCGGCCGGGCCGAGACTGCGCAAAGTCCCATCCGACACCATCGTCTGGATGCCGGCATCAAGCAGAAGCGCCTGTGCCTGCAGCGGATGCATCGGCAGCAGTGTCTCACCATCCTCAAGGCGAATGTCGTTCTGGCCCGATCGAGCGATATCGGCAACAATCCTGTCCGCCATACGCAGATTGGCCGATGCATGACTGACGAGATCGCTTCTGGCGGCAAAATAATGCAGCTGAAAACGCCCGTGAAACTCCGGTGCATAGGTTTCCTGCTGCCAGAAGGTCATGCCCTGCCGGCTTTTCGGGGTAGGGTGCAGCCAGTGTCCGAAGACCAGCGATTGTTCGGCGGCAATGAAATCATTGCCTTCATCCGACTTCGCCAGGGCGTGCTCGATATTGATGTTGATCTGCTGATGGCTGTCCATGACCCGCAGCAAAAGCTCCGTCTCGCAGCCATGCAGCGTGGTGCCATTCGATCCGCGCAGTTTGCGATAGGCTTCGCGCATCAGCGCCTGCAGGGCGGGCATGGGGTCCACCTCGTGCCACGCCGTTTCCGAAAACGCGCGGCGCCAGATTTGGCCAAAATGACTGGGGCCGCAGAGCGAAGGTGAGGTTACTTCCGCTCTGAGCATGATACGGTCGCCATGCAGAAGCCATTCAATGCAATCGATTAGCCCTGAGCGACCGGTGTGAGCTGCCGCCCTGCCGCCATCGACTTCCCGCAGGTAACAATTGGCAAAGCTCTGAAAACTGGCTTTCTCGGCCGCCTTCCATGATCTGGACATGCGCATCCCGCCTAGCGATCGCTGTATCGGGTGGCCGCGGCGGTGCGGCGAGCGCATGCGATAACGTGTCCCTCGAAATCGCGTTGGAAGGGAATCGCCCTGTCAGGCTCAAATCCGGTGTGTCCGTCCTTCGTCATGTCGGCGCCTCATCGAGTTCCTGGATACGTCACGAACTTAAAGACGACTCAAATTCTCGTATTTTTCACACAGACTGATAAAAATTCAGAATGCGCACGAGTGGCCCAAACGGAGGCTTTGGGCGAACGTCTCGCCCAACGCCTTGGATGGCGAGTGCGATCCTGTCAGTAATCGGGTTTTGGACAAAACCGCGCAAGGCCCGGCCTCTGAGCGATCGTTATCAGTTACCCGGCTGTTCGGATGTTTGCGCGTTCAAGGGCTGCCGTACTGATATCATCGAAAGGAAGTCGAGGCAGACGACCCCCGCTTGTTTTTCATGTCGAGCGTTCGCAATTCGACATCGTGAGGGGATGGGTGAGGTTTGGCATCCATCTCCGCCGCAGCAACAAAACCTCGCGTTCATTGCTCGCATCAGCGCTGCAATCGTTGCCCGCCCGACAAGGGACAACATCTGCCACGGACGTCCGGCGAGTGTTTCAAACCGCACGCGAACGTTTGCCTTTAACTTCGATCATCCAATCAGTCCCAGTGCCGCATTTGATATACGCCAGACCGAGGTTTGGCCGGCTGAAGCCGGTATTTCCGGTCTAACGCGATCTCAGCGCGGGCAAGATTGCCGCAGCTTATCATACCGCATTGCGCGTCCTTGGCGAAGATCTAGGGTTTGGTGGTAGCGCTACCAGTCTGCCATTGTGGTGACCCTGACGAGCGCAGCTGTCCTGCAAGCTGTCGAGGTGCGTCGGCCATGCAGGCCTGGAGGAGTGAGGAGATAACAATGGATATTGAGAATGCGCCTCGCATGCAGGCATCGACCACGCCTGCAAAAGAGGTAAGGAAGACAAACATTCGCTGGATGATCGTCGTCATGCTTTTTGTGGTGACATCGATCAACTACGCTGACCGGGCAGTGCTCGCTATCGCCGGCCCGGCGCTCAGCCGTGACATTGGGCTGACGCCTTCGCAGATGGGATTCATCTTTTCGGCCTTTGGCTGGGCCTATGTCGTCGGCCAGTTGCCGGGCGGCTGGCTGCTGGATCGCTTTGGGTCAAAAATCGTTTATGCGCTTTCGATTGCCTTATGGTCGGCCTTTACGATCATGCAGGGCTTTGTCGGCTTTTTCGCCGGCGGCGCCGCGCTTGCCGTCCTGTTTGCCCTTCGCTTTATGGTCGGCCTCGCCGAAGCCCCTTCTTTCCCAGGCAACAGTCGCGTTGTCGCAGCCTGGTTCCCAAGCCACGAACGCGCAACCGCTTCGGCCATCTTTAATTCCGCGCAGTATTTCGCAACCGTCATCTTCGCGCCGATCATGGGGTTCATCACCCAGTATTTCGGCTGGCCATGGGCTTTTGGCTTCATGGGCGGCGTCGGGATCATCGTTGCCGGCATCTGGATGAAGGTTATCTATAATCCGTCGGAACATCCCAAGATCAACCAGGCGGAGATCGATTACATTTCCGCTGGCGGCGGCCTCGTCAACATGGACGCTCCCGGCAAGAAGGATGCCGCGGGCGGTGCAAAGATGGACTACGTGCGCCAGCTGTTCGCCAACAGAATGATGCTCGGCATCTTCATTGGTCAGTTTTGCATCAACGCCATCACCTACTTCTTCATCACCTGGTTCCCGGTCTATCTCGTGCAGCAGCGCGGCATGTCCATTCTCAATGCAGGTATCGTTGCCTCCATTCCCGCGATTTGCGGCTTTGCCGGTGGCATACTCGGGGGCATCATTTCGGATGCCATGCTCAAGCGCGGCTGGTCGCTTACGGCGGCCCGCAAGACGCCGATCGTTCTGGGCATGATTCTTTCCATGTCGATGATCGCATGCAATTACACGGACGTTCAGTCGGTGATCGTGTTCTTCATGGCGCTTGCGTTCTTCGGCAAGGGTATTGGTGCCCTGGGCTGGGCCGTGATGTCGGATTGCGCGCCCAAGGAAATCACTGGCCTTGCCGGTGGCGTCTTCAACATGTGCGGCAATATCTCGTCGATCACGACGCCGATCATCATCGGCTACATCGTGCAGACCTCTGGCTCCTTCAATGGCGCACTGATCTTCATTGGCGCCAACGCGCTCGTGGCAGCGATCAGCTATCTTGTCATCGTCGGTGACATCAAGCGCATGGTGCTGAAACACTAGCGGGACGATACGCTGTGCGGCTTTTTAACGAGGCCGCACAGCCATCCTTTCGAACGCCAAGGAGGATTGCAATGTATATCGGTGAGCAGCTTATCAATCCCACGGATGGCCGTATGCGTCTGTCCGCCCAACTCGGATGCAAGGGCATCATCATCGACTCTCGTCCAAACGATCAGGTGATCGGCGAAGACGGGCGATGGGTGTCGGCAAAGATAACGACGCAGCGCCAGAGGATCGAAGATCTCGGAATGAGTCTGGACGGAATGGCGCTCGATCTGGGTTCGGTGCTGCTGGATAGCCTGCGCAACCGCGAAAAAGCCGATGCCGCCATCGCGCGCCTCAAGCAGAATATTCGCGCAGCAGGCGAGGCTGGCGTGCCGCTGGTCAAATATACGGTCGCCATGGTGGGCATCACGCGCACCGGAACGGTCGAGGGCCGCGGCGGCATGATGTGTTCAACCTTCACGGCCTCGGAATACAAGGCCGAGAACGACGCCCGATTTTCCTACTGGGGTGTCATCCTGCCGGAAGATGGTGCAGGCGGCGCCCATTCGCCCGTGGGAGCGATGCGGACGGCACAGGCCGGCGGACAGGTCATGGCATCGGAAGCCGGTGTCATCAGCGAAGAGGACGGCTGGAGCGCTATCCGCTATTTCGTGGACAATCTACTGCCGGTTGCCGAAGAATGCGGTGTCAGGCTGGCATGCCATCCGCATGATCCCGCCTATCCGCCCGGCGGTCTCAATGGCGTGCAACATGTTCTGGGTTCACTCGACGGTCTGCGCAAGTTCATTGCCCTCGCTCCAGAAGCTCGGATGCATGGGTTCAACTTCTGCCAGGGCACGATCGCGGAGATGTCGGCCACCCCGACCGAAACCGTTCTTCAAGCCATTCGTGAATTTGGCTCGGACAACCGTATTTTCATGGTCCACTTCCGCAATATCAAAGGCGGTTATCTCGATTTTCGCGAGGCCATGCCGGATGAAGGCTCAGTCGATATGTTCGAGTGTATCAAGGCCTACAGAAGCGTTGGTTACAACGGCATTCTGTGCCCCGACCATGTGCCGCTATCGGACCTCGATCCCGGGCGCGAGCGCTTCTTTTCATTCGCCCTCGGTTACACGCAGGGCCTGCTGCAAGCCGCGGCGGCATGAACGGTTATGGCAAAACGTTGTCGCGTAACCGAAGACAGCACGGCTGGTGCACAGGCAAGCGGTGATGTCTCGCCATCGTAAAAACGAACATCTCAGGGAGGTTTAGCAAGGATGGATACCCCACTTCATATCAAGGTCCATGACGCTGACAACGTCGCGATCGTCGTCAATGCATTCGGCCTACCGGAAGGAACGACCTTTCCTGACGGCGTTGTACTGCGCGAATTCGTGCCGGAAGGGCATAAGGTTGCCTTGGTCGACATTGCCGAGAATGGCGCAGTTCTGCGTTATGGCGAAATCATCGGCCATGCGAAACAGGCGATCGCAAAAGGCAGCTGGATCGAAGAATCTCTTATCCGGCTACCTGACGCGCCCGCCCTCGACAGCTTGCCTTTGGCGACGCGGACACCCGCCGCGCAGCCAGCGCTGGAAGGCTATACATTCGAAGGATTTCGCAATCCGGACGGTTCCGTAGGGACCAAAAATATTCTGGGCATTTCCATGAGTGTTCAATGCGTTGCGGGCGTTCTGGATATCGCGGTGCAGAAGATCAAGAGCGAGCTGTTGCCGAAATATCCGAATGTCGATGACGTCATTGCATTGGAGCATGTCTATGGCTGCGGTGTCGCCATCAACGCACCAGAAGCCATCGTTCCCATTCGAACGCTGCAGAATCTCGCAACGAATCCCAACCTCGGCGGCGAGGTCATGGTGGTTAGTCTCGGCTGTGAAAAGCTCCAGCCTGAACGGCTCCTGCCGAATGGCAATGCAGCCTCCATCGTTGCGCTTCAGGACGAAAGGCATATGGGATTTGGCGACATGATCTCCTCGATCATGGATATGGCTGATACCAAGCTCGCCGAATTGAACAGGCGTCAACGTGAAACCTGTCCCGCCGCCGATCTCGTCGTCGGTATGCAATGTGGCGGGTCCGACGCTTTTTCCGGTGTCACTGCCAATCCTGCGCTCGGTGTTGCTGCGGACCTGCTGGTGCGCGCCGGCGCCACCGTGATGTTTTCCGAGGTCACGGAAGTGCGTGATGCCATTCATCTCCTGACGCCACGGGCCGCCAATGAAGATGTCGGCAGGGCGCTGATCCGCGAGATGGGTTGGTACGACGATTATCTTGCCTCGGGCGAAAGCGACCGCAGCGCCAATCCGTCTCCCGGCAATAAGAAGGGCGGCCTGGCCAATGTCGTGGAAAAGGCGCTCGGCTCCATCGCAAAATCCGGTTCCAGCGCGATCGTCGGCGTTCTTTCCCCCGGTGAGAAAGCCAATCAGAAAGGGCTGCTTTACGCCGCGACGCCCGCCAGCGACTTCATCTGCGGCACATTGCAGGCGGCCTCCGGCTGCAATGTCGAAATATTCACCACCGGCCGCGGCACGCCTTACGGGCTTGCCATCGTTCCGGTGATCAAGGTTTCGACGCGCACGACGCTTGCTCAACGCTGGCACGATCTCATCGATTTCGACGCCGGCCGCATCGCGACGGGTCACATGACGCTGGAAGAGGCGGGCATGGAGATTTTCAAGATGATTCTGGAGGTTGCCAGCGGCAAACAGCAAACATGGGCTGATCACTGGCAGTTGAGAAATTCGATGGCGCTTTTCAACCCGGCGCCCGTCACCTGATGCGGAGGAGGAGGGGTTGCTGTTCATGCGCGCAGCCCTTTTGCCAATCGAGAGCGGGCATGGCCGCATATTTCACGCTCTCGACTATCAAAAAGGAGAGACAAGATGACACTAGAGGCAGCTCATACTGGATCGACCCCGAGGATCACCGAATTGACGGTGGTCCCGGTCGCCGGTCACGACGACATGTTGCTCAACCTTTCGGGCGCTCATGCGCCGTTCTTCACCCGCAATATCGTTATCCTCAAGGATAGCGCCGGCCATATCGGTGTGGGGGAAGTTCCCGGAGGCGAAAAAATCCGCCAGACGCTCGAAGATGCTCGGTCGCTGGTCGTGGGGCAGCCTGTCGGTTCCTATAATCGCATTCTCAATGCCGCACGCAAGGAATTTTCGGATCGGGATTCGGGCGGCCGCGGTCTTCAGACCTTTGACCTGCGCGTTGCCATCCATGCGGTCACGGCGCTCGAGGCTGCCTTGCTCGACCTTCTCGGCCAATTTCTCGAAGTGCCGGTTGCCGCTCTTCTTGGCGAAGGACAGCAACGGGACGCCGTCGAAATGCTCGGTTACCTGTTCTATGTCGGTGACAGCAGGAAGACCAATCTTCCCTATCGCACCGAGCCCGATGCCAAGTCTGACTGGTTCCGTCTTCGCCACGAGGAAGCCCTGACGCCGGAAGCAATCGTACGTTTGGCGGAAGCGGCACACGAACGCTATGGCTTCAATGACTTCAAACTGAAAGGCGGCGTGCTGGCAGGGGAACAGGAAATCGAGGCGGTGACGGCGCTGGCAAAGCGGTTCCCGCAGGCCCGCATCACGCTCGATCCCAATGGTGCATGGTCGCTGGAAGAAGCAATTCGCTTGTGCAAGGGCAAGGGTGATGTACTGGCCTATGCGGAAGATCCGTGCGGCGCAGAAAAAGGGTATTCCGGCCGAGAGGTCATGGCGGAATTCCGCCGCGCCACCGGCCTGCCGACCGCCACGAACATGGTCGCCACGGATTGGCGCCAGATGGGGCATGCAATCCAGTTGCATTCGGTCGACATTCCGTTGGCCGATCCGCATTTCTGGACTATGCAGGGGTCCGTTCGCGTCGCGCAATTGTGCCACGAATGGGGACTGACATGGGGTTCGCATTCGAACAACCATTTCGATATTTCACTGGCCATGTTCACACATGTCGCAGCAGCGGCGCCGGGCAAGATTACCGCGATCGACACGCATTGGATCTGGCAGGACGGTCAACGCCTGACCAAGGAGCCATTTGAAATCAAGGGTGGAATGGTCGAGGTTCCGCAGAAAGGCGGCCTCGGTGTCGAAATCGATATGGACCAGATCGGAAAGGCGCACGAACTGTACAAGCAGCATGGTCTCGGGGCGCGTGACGATGCGATCTCCATGCAGTTCCTGATCAACGACTGGAAGTTCGACAACAAGAAGCCGGCGTTGGTTCGAGCCGCAGCATAAGCTTGACAGCCGACAAATGCCCTGCGCCGGCATGATGATGCCTGCGCAGGACGCTCCGGCTTGTGCCGCGCAACGTCGAAAGACTGGCGGCACAATCCGGAGAACGTCGTTGATGGTCAGGTACTTCCGCGTTCAACGATTTTGAAGCCGACGTCGAAAATCCTGCCATGTTCGCGCCCGTCAAGTCGTGCAAGAACCGCCTCTGCTGCCAGGTGGCCGATTTTGCTGCGGTCGATATGAACCGTCGACAAGGCCGGAAACGTGTGCGGTGCGAATTCAAGATCACCAAAACCGATGGCGGCAAGCTGACCCGGGACGGATATGCCGCGGGCATGGGCTTCAGTCAGGACCCCGTGTGCCAGAATATCAGAACTGCAGAAAACCGCCTCGACCGGTTTGCGATGGTCGAGAATTTCCGCGATGCCGTCGCGACCCTTTTTAAGCGTGCCGGGTGGCTCGACGGATGCGATCTGAACATCGGTAATGCCGCGTTCAGCAAGGGTCGAAAGAAAGGCGACTTGCCGCAAACGCGCGCGTTCGTCCGACGCCCAAACCATGCCAAGCCTGCGATACCCCTTGTCGTAAAGGTAGTTGGCAACCGCCTGGCCAAGCTTTTCGTGAGAGAAACCAACCAGCATGTCCAGCGGCGCCGATGTGTAATCCCATGTTTCAACCACTGGCACCTGAGCGGCCAGCAGTCTGCTGCGGGTGTTACGGGAATGTGTGATCCCTGTCAGAAAGATCGCGTCAGGCCGGCGTGAGAGCACGGCGGTGACCAGATCCTCTTCCTTGCTCGCGGAATAGTTCGATATCCCGAGAAGCATCTTGTATCCGGCCTTGTTCAATCGCTCCGAAAAACTCTCGGTCGCCTCGGCAAAGATCGAATTTCCAATTGTCGGAACAATCGCAGCGACGAGCCTGCTTTTTCGCGACGCCAGGCCGCCGGCGAGAAGATTAGGCAGATACCCCGTGCGCTCAACTGCATTTTTGACGGCTTCGAGGGTTTTGGCTGCAACAAGTTCCGGCTGATTGAGCGCGCGCGAAACGGTGATCGGAGCCACGCCGGCCAGCCTTGCAACTTCATACAAGGTGATTGCACCGGATGAGCGACCACTCCGGCTTTTTTCCGCGGGTCTGTCTGAAATGGACATGGCAAGCGTCACTTTGCTTTTTCGACATTACTATCAGTCAGTCCTCGTCACAAACCAAACCCCTTTTCGATGCGGCTCTGGTGACCAATCGCCGCAACTGCGTCCGATACCTCACAGTGTGAATGGTAGCGATATCATCTGGAACGCTGCGGCGGCTCAATGACGCGTCCGGTCGCGGGTCCACGGCCCGTTCGTCGATCCAATCGACGCGGGAGCTGGAAGCCTGATCTCTGGCGGCGCTATTGGCTGCCGTTCAGATGAAGAGATTGGGTAAGAACATGATCATTCGCATGCCGGCAGACGAGCAGATCGTGTTTGCGACCAGCAATCCGGCGCTCCGATACGGCCGCGCCATCTGGCCTCGGCGCAAAGACATGGTGTGCTGCGACAGTCGAGACAGATCGAGTATCAATTCAGATGAAAGACGCGCTCCCGGCATACGCGAGCAAAACCTGAGGCCGGGCATTTTCGGCCGATCCGTCTTGCCCGGTTTTCAGCATTGGAGGGAGCCGCAGATACGGCTTCCCCCAAACTGATAGGGATCAGAGGCCAAGTTCCGACTTGACCGCTTCAAGCCCGGGTGCGCCGTCTGCCGTGGTGACGCCGACAAGCCATGGCTCGATTGCGGCGCCATTGGCTTTCAACCATTCGGTGGCGGCGTCTTCGGCATCCTCACCATCATTGAGGATGCCGCCCATGATTTCGTTTTCCATGCCAAGTGAAAACTTGAGGTTCGTCAGGAACGCACCAACATTCGGGCATTCCTGAGTGTAACCGGCCCGCACATTGGTGCGCACTTCCGCACCACCCAGGTTTGGCCCGAAGACCTCGTCGCCGCCCGTGAGATAGGTCAGCTTGAAGGAGGCATTCATTGGATGCGGCTCCCAGCCAAGGAAGACGATCGGTTCGCCCGCTCGATCGGCGCGCATCACCTGCGCGAGCATGGCTTGCTCTGACGACTCGACGATTTCAAGCGCACCAAGGCCGAACTGGTTTTTTTCAATCATGCCGAGGATCAGGCGATTTCCGTCATTGCCCGGCTCGATCGCGTAAATCTTGCCGCCGATGGCATCGGCGTGAGCCACGATGTCCTTGAAATCCTTGATCCCAAGATCGGCGCCTTTTGCGTTGGTGGCGAGCGTGTATTTGGCACCGACCAGATTAGCGCCGAGCGTCTCCACGCTTTTATCGTCAAGATAGGGGCGGATATCCGCTTCCATCGTCGGCATCCAGTTGCCGAGAAAAACATCGATGTCCTTGCTCTTGAGCGAGCTGTAGGTCACGGGCACCGAGAGCAGCTTGATTTCAGGCTTGTAACCCAGCGCTTCAAGCACGACCGACGCTGTGGCCGTCGTCGCAGAAATGTCGCTCCATCCGACGTCCGAGAACCGCACGGTTTTACAGGCAGCCGGTTCCTGTGCATGGGCATTAAAAGCAAACCCGAAAACGGATGTGGCGATTGCCGCAGTGAAAGCCAGGTGAGATCTGATGTGCATGTTATCCTTGCTCCATTTCCTGCGGGGCTGGTAACAGCGTGCGAGCCATGGAAGCAAGTGTTGCATGCTGTCGCAGCGTCTGATCGCGCGTTCCCGGACAGCCAAAGCGCGCGCAAACCATGGCGGAAACCGCAGTATCGCTGGCCGGGGCAACCGCTGACCGACGCAGGTCCGCAAGCGCTTTTCATGTGGAGAAACATGGAAATAACAACCAGAACATCGCTGCCGCGTGGCACGATCGCGCGGAGGCGGCTTAATGAAGACGAACGATGCCCACGGCCAGCGAAATCTCAGGCAAGGCCGTATCGAGCACGATCTCGCCAAGGCGCAGGGCAGGACGATCATCGAAGTTGCCTTTGCGGCAGTCGACAGTTCGACGGCTTTCGGTGCTGAAACCTCCATTGCAGGTCTCGGCGAAGTCAAGGTGAAGAACCCCAGTCGCGCGAGGCACGAAATTCGTCCAAACCCCTTCTTCTCGACACAGCTGCCCTGCTCGGCAATTCCTATGGCCGTTCACCCGGAGCAATACTGAAGTACTGACGTGTGGTAACGACAGTCTCCTAGATCCTCTCCGAACGAACATTCTCCTTGACGTTCACATCCAGCGCGTGTCCCTGCTGCTTTTCCGGAGAGTGGGAAAACCAGCGGCTGACCCGTCGTCCCATGCCGTCGAGATAGGTCAGAACCACGGGTACGAAGACCAGTGTCAGCAGGGTCGACGAAATCAAGCCGCCGATGACCGCATGCGCCATCGGTGCGCGTTGTTCACCGCCTTCGCCAAGCCCGAGCGCCATCGGCAGCATGCCAAAAATCATCGCCAGCGTGGTCATGATGATCGGCCGCAGGCGCACCGCTCCCGCATCCGCAAGGCTTTGGCGTAACGTCTTGCCTTCGCTGACGCCGAGATTGGAATAATCGACCAGCAGGATGGCGTTCTTGGTGACGAGGCCCATCAGCATGATGAAGCCGATCATCGAGAACATGTTGAGCGTCGAGCCGGTGAACAGCAATCCAAGCAATACGCCGATGAGTGAGAGCGGGAGCGTCATCATGATGGCAATCGGCTGGATGAACGATCCGAATTGCGAAGCGAGAATGATATAAATGAAGATGATGGCCAGAACGAGCGACTGCACGGCGTAACCCATGCTTTCGGCAAGGTTTTCCGCGTCACCACCAAAGGAGATGCGGTAACCCACGGGGATATCCATCTTGGCGATGGCGGCGTTGAGATCCGTGGTGATGTCGCCCAGCGCCCGGCCTTCGACATTGCTGGAAATCCGCACCTCTCGAGACAGGTCCTTGCGGGTGATGGCATCCGGTGCCGTGCTTTCGACGACATCGGCGACCTGATCGAGCAGGACGGTGATCGGTTTGCCGTCATCGTCGGTGCGGCCGGTGGAAATGGTGAGATTGCGCAACTGGGCGGCATCGCGCCGTCCCGTCGCCGGCAGGCGCAAGGTCACGTCATAGGACTCACCGTCCGGCGCATTCCAGACCGAGATGGCGTCGCCTGCCACCAGCGGCCGCAACGTGTCGCCGATCGTGGCGATAGAGACGCCGAGATCGCTCGCCGCCTCGCGACGGACACGCACGGCAAGCGTCGGCCTGACGTTTTCGATCGAGGATTCCACTTCCGTCGCGCCTGGAATGGCTGCAAGCGCCGTGGTGATCTGGTCGGAGATACGACGCAGTTCCTGATCGCCGTCGCCGAGGATAGAAAGCTGCAGCGGTTTCGACGATCCGCCCATGCCGGAAGACTGGCCGACGGAAATTTCGAGCCCGGCAATGCGGGCGAGCCGCTGGCGGATCGGATCGATGCTTTGCGCCGTCGTCACCGAACGATCGTCATTGGGCACGAGCTGCACGGCGACATTCGCCTGGTTGAAGCCGCGCGCACCACCGGAGTTGATAGTTGAATAGGTGGCAGAAACGTAAGGGAATTCGCGCAGCGCCTTTTCCACCTGAGTGACCTTGGCGGCCATATAATCGAGCGAGGAGCCTTGGGCGGATTCCAGCGAGACACTCACTTCACCCTGATCGGCCGGGGGCAGGAATTCGGCTCCGATACGCGGGATCAGAGCCAAGCTGCCAACGAACATGGCGGCGACGATGGCGATCGTCGTCTTGCGGTGGTCGAAGGTCCAGTGAATGAGAGAGCGATAACGCCCGGCCAGCCCTTCGAACCAGTGGTCGAACCGCTCGACGGCGCGGCCGAGAAAACCGCGCTTGGCGCCTTTCTGGCTCTGCGGATCGTACCAGACGCTCGACAACATAGGATCAAGCGTGAAGGACACGAACAGCGAAATCATCACGGCAGCCGCAACGGTGACGCCGAATTGCAGGAAGAAACGTCCGATCAGGCCACCCATGAAGGCGACAGGCAGGAAGACGGCGACGATGCAGAGCGTGGTGGCAAGAACGGCGAGACCGATCTCGTTGGTGCCGTCGAGCGCCGCCTTGATGTGGTCCTTGCCCATCTGCAGATGGCGGGTGATGTTTTCTCGCACGACGATTGCATCGTCGATCAAAATACCGATCGACAGCGACAGCGCCATCAGCGTCATCGTGTTGAGGGTAAAGCCGAGCGCATAAATGACCGCGAAGGTGCCGATGACCGAGATCGGCAGAGTCAGACCGGTGATGACGGTCGATCGCCAGGAATTCAGGAAGACGAACACGATCAGGACCGTCAGCACACCGCCTTCGATCAGTGTGCGCTGCACTTCCGAGACCTGAGAGGCGATCGCCCGGGAATTGTCGCGGGTGATGGTGAGCTCGACATTTTCCTTGGCAAGCTCGGTGTTAAGGGTGGTGATCTCCTTGCGCAGGGCCGAGGCCACTTCGACAGTGTTTGCACCCTGCACCTTGACGATATCGAGACCGAGCGAGGGTACGCCCTGATAGGTCGCGCGGCTGGTGATTTCCGCGCCGGTATCCAGGATGGAGGCGACATCGGAGAGATAGACCGGATAACCGCCGCTTTGTGCCACGATGATGCTGTTGAAGCCCGCCGCGTCGGGAATGCGGCCTTCCACCGTGACGATGCGCTGGTTGATACCGGAAATCAGCGTTCCGGCAGCGCGGTCCTGATTTTCGCGGCGAATGGCATCCATGATCGTCGAAACACCCACACCGTACGCCTCCAGCCGGTCGGGATCAACGACGACGAGAACCTGACGTTCGCTGCCGCCGACGAGCGAGATCTGGCCGACACCGCCGATGACGCTCAGCCGGTTGGTGATGACGCGGTTGGCGAGTGTGGTGATTTCCGAGAGCGTCCGGGTGGGGGAGGAGGCGGCGATCGACAGAATCGGCTGGTCGTCCGGATTGAAGCGGGTGACCTGCGGGGTATCGACTTCGTCAGGAAAACCGGCTTCCAGACGCGCCACGCGGTCACGTACCTCCTGGGCCGCAACCTGGCTATCAACGTCGAGTTCGAACTGTACGACGACGATCGAGCGGCCTTCGTAGGATTCCGAGGTGATCGTGTCGATGCCGCCAATGGTATTCAGCGAGGATTCGATCGGCCGCGATACTTCGCTTTCCACCGAGGCCGGGGAGGCGCCCGTATAGGTGGTGGCGACCACAACGATCGGCAGATCGGTTTCCGGGAACTGATCGACACCGAGCCGGCTATAGGAGAAGAGGCCAACCACGAGGATCGTCACCATCATCATGGTGGCAAAAACCGGGTGACCGACACTGATGCGGGTGAGAAACATGTCACTGGCCCCCAAGATTTACGGCGGTACCGGCGACGAGATCCGGCAGTGGTGCGGTGACGATAGTTTCACCTTCCTCCACCCCGGAAACCTGCACGAGATTGCGGTCGGTCCAGCTCATGCCAAGTGTGACCGGCTGTCGGCGAAGTGTATCGCCTTCAACCTTCAGGACAAATGTGCCTTCCGCATCATGACGGATCGAGGCGGCCGGTAGAGCGACGACATCCTTTTGCGCATCCACCTGCAGAATGCCGGTGGTGAACATGCCGCCGCGCAGCAGGCCCTCGATGTTGTCGATGGCAACGAAAACACGCACGGCGCGTGATCCGGCAACGGCGGTCGGTGAAATGCGCATGACCTTGCCATCGAAGGTGCGGCCGGCAAACCCTTCGACGGAGAGGGCGACCGGCTGTTCCAGCTGCACCAAAGGAATGCGGCTGGTCGGCACGCCCGCATCGACCTCCATGCGGCTGAGATCGACGATCGTCATCAGTTCGGTATTCAGCGGGACGGTCTGGCCCTGATCGACGGGCCGCGTGGAGACGACGCCATCAAATTCGGCTCGCAGTTCCGCATAGGCGAGCGAGCGTTCGGCATCCGCGACCTCTGCCTGTTTCGATCGCAACTGGGCGCGCAGATTGAGCAGATTGGCACGTGCCTCCAGGCGGGTTGCATCGGATGCCGCCCCCCGCTCTCCCAGCGCGGTGTTGCGCTCGAGTACGGATTCCGCCAGTTCGATCTGAGCACCAAGAGCATCGATTTCCGCCTTGCGGGCGGTCACGGCTGACGACAGGCCCTCGGTATCGAAGCGCACCAGCAGGTCGCCTGCCTTGACCACATCGCCGATCTGAACCGGCAATTCCACGATTGTCGAGGAGACCCGCGAGGTGAGCGTCGAGCGGCGGATGGGGGTAAGCGAGCCGGCAATACGGACTTCCGTGGCGATATCCTGACGGACTGCCTTGCTGACATCGACCTGGGCAAGCTCGAGCGGCCCATCCTGTTTGGCAGGCTGTTGTGCGCCGACACCGCCCGCCGCGGCAAGCAGAACGAGGCCGAGCAGGGCCGCAGTTGCGTAGGTGCTGAAGCAGGAGATGTCGAAACGCGAAACGTTTTTGGTGTTCATGATCTTTCCCCTGCGGGTGATTGATGGATTGCCGCTGCGCGACCGGTGCTGAAAACATTCGGCTCGATCGGGTCGCAGATCGGCAGCGTGCTGGCCTTGCGGATCGCCTGCGAAAGCTGCTGCACGATTTCTTCCGGTGTAAATTGCTGTCCGTGGTCGATCGAGGCGATGCTGATGGTTTCATCGATCATGCGAATGGCTGCGGCAACGGTTGCGGCGCATAAACGAACATCAAAGTCCCGTGCCGAGCGATCGAGACGATCGGCGATGATGGCGATCATATCCTGTTCCACCGCGTGACAGGCGAGCAGCCAGACGGCGCGTAATGCCGGCTCGGCTGCCATGCGCGCAATGAGATGAACCACCAGAATTCCATCACTTGCGTCTTCCGGCGAAACGTCATCGAGTTTGCAGCATTCATGAAGATGCGCCTCGATCGAAACACTGCGCGGCCATTGCCGCAGTCTGGAATGAAAACGCATGGCCGTTGATAAAAACAGAGGCTCGACGCAGCTTTCCTTGGACGCGAAGTAGCGCCATATGGTGCGTTCGGAGAGCCCGGAGACAGCTGCAATCTGCGCGCCACTGGTGGCGGCGACGCCATTTTCGACAAAAAGCCTTGCGGCATGACGGGCGACCGTCAGGCGGGCATCCTCGCGACGACTGTTCATTCGCTTTCCCTGATGATCAAGATGACATTAAGTGGCAATAATCGTGGCAGTTAGTGACATTTGTGTGGCGTCGCGTTTTTTATGAACCGCGCTTGGGCTAGACAAGTCACGGATGGCATGACCGCCAGCCATTCATACCAAAAATGGTTATGGGCTTTTCGCGTCTGAAAAGCCCGGTTTTCCAGTGGATTGGCCCGCACGGCAGTATTTCGCTTTGATCTCGATCAAATGCCGGGTTTTGAATAAAATTACTGATATCGCAGTTGGTTTTATCATTCTGGGGAGGTGTATATTGCTGGATATTTTCTATGAGCGATCAGTCTTCCCGTCTCGAAAGGCAATTCCGCTGCGAGAGCGAGATACCTCTCGACTTTAACGAGCTTTTCTTTTCGCGAACGGATGAACGCGGAAAAATACAGGCTGGTAACGAGGTCTTCCAGAGGATCAGCGAGTTTTCCTGGCCGGAACTTCTGGGGAAACCGCATAACATCGTTCGCCATCCCGATATGCCGCGCGCCATTTTTCGGCTTCTATGGGATCGGTTGCAGCAGGACAAGCCGACCGGTGCTTATGTGAAAAACCGCGCCAAGGATGGCCGGTTCTATTGGGTCTATGCCATCATCACGCCGATCGCGGGCGGCTATCTGTCGGTGCGCATGAAGCCGAGCAGCACGCTGCTGCCGATCGTGGCGTGGGCATATGCGGACTTGCTGGAGATGGAGAAAAGCGAGGGGCTTTCTCCATCCCAGAGTGCGGAGCGTCTTCTGCAAAGACTGTCCGCTTTGGGTTTCTCGAACTATGACAGTTTTATGGGCGCAAGCCTGACGGCGGAAACGGTCAGTCGGATCGGGCATCTGGGAAAAGGAACCCACCCGGCGGTCTCGCTTTACGGCCAACTCATGTCGGCCTCGAAGCTTCTGCTGGAAGCGGCCTCGACCATTGCCGATGGTTATCAGCGATATCGTTTCGTGCCGTTGAACCTGACCGTGCAGGCCAGCCGGCTGGGGGATACGGGCAAGGCGATCAGCACGATCTCTACCACTTACGAAGAATTGTCGGGTCAGATCCGGCTGGGGCTCGACCGGTTCATCGCAGCGACCGAGCGTGTATCACAGGCGATCCATGAAGGCGCATTTCTGCTCGCCACGGCAGAAGTGCAGGGCGAAATTGCCGCGGTTTTCGATCGTGAAATAACGTTGCCAAATTTTGATCACCTCGAAGAGGCGAAATTGCTCAAGCAGCAGCGCAATCGTTACCAGGACGATGCGGTGCGCACGGTCTTTGATGTGCAGCGCGAGGTGCGAAGCTTCGCCGAGGAAATGTTTGAGATAAAACGGCTGAGTTCCGGTCTTGCCGCCATACGGGTCATGGGCAAGGTCGAGGCGGGATATCTGGAGACGACGGTTCTGTCCGATCTTCTCGCCGATCTTCAGGCGTTTCAGGAGATTCTGCGCAGCGGACTCGATCACATTCTATCGCTGAACGACACCGTCAAGCTCAATGTATCCCAGTTGGTTATCGGCAATTTGATGCGGGACGACGAACTTTCTCTGGCTTGATGACGAAGCCTTATCGGACGGAGTGTTGATTCTTCAGGCAGGGCACCATCCGAATTGTGAACCGCAGCCACATTGAACATTTGTCGCGTGCAGAATAGGCATGGTCTTGCCATGACCGCTTACCTCAGCCTCTTCTTCGCCGCGCTCGTGGCCGCCACCATGTTCCCGGCCCAGTCCGAAGCGGTTCTGGTCGGGCTGATCGTGACCGGCGATTATCCGGTTTGGCTTCTTGTACTTGTCGCTTCAGTCGGCAACGTTCTCGGTTCTCTGGTGAACTGGGTTCTGGGCCGCGGCATCGAGCGGTTTCGTGATCGTCGATGGTTTCCGATCAGGGGGCCGGCGCTTGAACGGACACAGGGCTGGTATCGCCGTTATGGAAAATGGTCGCTGCTCGCAAGCTGGCTGCCGGTGGTCGGCGATCCGCTGACCGTGGTGGCCGGGGTGATGAGGGAGCCGCTGCCGACGTTCATTTTTCTGGTCACCATCGCCAAGACCGCGCGTTACGCCATTCTCGCGGCGATCACTGTCGGGGTGATCTGACGGGCGCGCGGGCCGCCCTCAATAGACCAAAGTTCGAGCAGGCATGCGCACCACCTTGTTTTCGACCTGACGATGATCAGTTATGACAGTCTTCGATGTGCAAGGGAGGTGTCATGCAGAACGTGCTGGACGAGGTTGAGCGTCGTCGCGCGGAGGCGCGGCTTGGTGGCGGGGAGAAGCGGATCGCGGCCCAGCATGCCAAGGGCAAGCTGACGGCGCGCGAGCGCATCGAGGTTCTCCTGGACGAGGGCTCGTTCGAAGAATTCGATATGTATGTCACCCATCGCTGCACCGATTTCGGCATGGAGAACCAGAAGATTGCCGGCGACGGTGTGGTGACCGGCTGGGGTACGATCAACGGTCGGCAGGTTTACGTTTTCTCCCAGGATTTTACCGTGCTCGGAGGCTCGCTGTCGGAGACCCATGCGCAGAAGATCTGCAAGATCATGGATATGGCCGTGAAGGTCGGCGCGCCGGTAATCGGTCTCAATGACTCGGGCGGCGCCCGTATTCAGGAGGGCGTGGCGTCGCTCGGCGGTTATGCGGAAGTGTTTCGCCGCAATGCGGAGGCCTCCGGCGTTATCCCGCAGATTTCGGTGATCATGGGACCTTGCGCGGGGGGCGCGGTCTATTCGCCGGCCATGACCGATTTCATCTTCATGGTGCGCGACAGTTCCTACATGTTCGTCACCGGCCCGGATGTGGTGAAAACGGTGACCAACGAGATCGTCACGGCCGAAGAACTGGGCGGCGCTACCACGCATACGAAAAAATCCTCGGTTGCCGATGCCGCTTTCGAAAACGATATCGAGGCGCTGGAGGCAGTGCGGCAGCTGTTCGATTTCCTGCCGCTCAACAATCGTGACAAGGTGCCGGTGCGGCCGCATCACGATGATCCCAACCGGTTGGAAATGCGGCTCGACACGCTGATCCCCGACAGCGCCGCAAAACCATACGACATGAAGGAACTGATCGTCGCTTTGGCCGACGAGGGCGATTTCTTCGAAATCCAGGAGGCCTTTGCGAGGAACATCATCACCGGCTTCATGCGCCTGGAAGGTCAGACGGTGGGCGTCGTCGCCAACCAGCCGTTGGTGCTGGCGGGCTGCCTCGATATCGATTCATCCCGCAAGGCGGCGCGTTTCGTGCGCTTCTGCGATGCGTTTTCGATCCCGCTGCTGACGCTGGTGGATGTGCCGGGTTTTCTGCCGGGCACGGCGCAGGAATACGGCGGCGTCATCAAGCACGGTGCGAAGCTGCTGTTCGCCTATTCGGAAGCGACCGTGCCGATGGTGACGCTGATCACCCGAAAAGCCTATGGCGGCGCCTATGACGTGATGGCGTCGAAACATATCGGCGCCGATATCAACTACGCCTGGCCGACGGCGGAAATTGCCGTGATGGGTGCCAAGGGCGCGACCGAAATTCTCTACCGTTCCGAACTTGGTGATCCGGAAAGGATCGCGGCGCGGACAAGGGAGTATGAGGAACGGTTCGCCAATCCGTTCGTGGCGGCCGAGCGCGGGTTTATCGACGAGGTGATCATGCCGCATTCCTCGCGCCGCCGCATCACCCGCGCCTTTGCGTCGCTGCGGGGCAAGCAGGTGAAAACGCACTGGAAAAAACACGACACGATACCGCTTTAGAGGAGACAGGCCATGTTGAAGAAAATCCTCATCGCCAATCGTGGTGAAATCGCCTGTCGGGTGATCAAGACGGCGAAAAAGATGGGCATCGCCACCGTTGCCGTCTATTCGGATGCCGATCGTGAGGCATTGCATGTTTCGATGGCGGATGAGGCGGTGCATATCGGTGCCGCACCCTCCGCCCAGTCCTATCTCGCCATCGACGCCATTCTCGAGGCGATCCGCAAAACCGGAGCCGATGGCGTGCATCCCGGTTATGGATTTCTCTCGGAAAATGCCGCGTTTGCGGCAGCGCTTGCGAAAGAAGGTGCCGCCTTCATCGGACCTCCGGTCGGTGCGATCGAGGCAATGGGCGACAAGATCACCTCCAAGAAGATCGCGGCGCAGGCCGGCGTCAATATCGTGCCCGGGCATATGGGGTTGATCGAACATGCCGATGAGGCGGTGAAGATTGCCGCATCCATCGGCTATCCGGTGATGATCAAGGCGTCTGCCGGTGGCGGCGGCAAGGGTATGCGCATCGCCTGGAGTGAGGAGGAGGCGCGCGAAGGCTTTCAATCGTCGAAGAACGAGGCGAAAAGCGCGTTTGGCGACGACCGCATTTTTATCGAAAAGTTTGTCACCCAGCCGCGCCATATCGAAATCCAGGTTCTGGGCGACCAATATGGGAACATGCTTTATCTCGGCGAGCGGGAATGCTCGATCCAGCGGCGAAACCAGAAGGTGATCGAAGAAGCGCCATCGCTGTTTCTGGATGCGGCGACGCGGCGGGCCATGGGCGAGCAGGCGGTGGCACTTGCCAGGGCGGTCGGTTATCACTCGGCCGGTACTGTGGAGTTCATCGTCGATGGCGCACGCAATTTCTATTTTCTGGAAATGAACACCCGTCTTCAGGTGGAACATCCGGTGACGGAACTCATCACCGGCATCGACCTCGTGGAGCAGATGATCCGCGTGGCTGCCGGTGAAAAACTCTCGTTCGGTCAGAGTGAGATCAAGCTGAATGGCTGGGCGATCGAAAGCCGGCTTTATGCCGAGGATCCCTATCGCAATTTTCTGCCGTCGATCGGACGGTTGAGCCGTTATCGCCCTCCGTCCGAGGGCGAGGCTGTCGGCGGGACCATCGTGCGCAATGATACCGGCGTCTTCGAAGGTGGCGAGATTTCGATGTATTATGATCCGATGATCGCAAAACTGTGCACCTGGGCGCCGGGTGAGGGCGAAAAGGCGCGTCGTGCCGCCATCGGGGCGATGTCGCAGGCGCTGGATGCGTTCGAAGTGGAGGGGATCGGTCACAACCTGCCATTTCTGTCAGCGGTCATGCGCCAGGAACGGTTCCGCGCCGGTCGCCTGACGACCGCCTATATCGCCGAAGAGTTTCCTGAGGGTTTTGACGGCGTCCCGCCGGATGAGGCGGAAACGCGAAAACTTGCCGCCATCGCCGCCTTCATCCATCGCGTCGTTCGGCACAGGGCAACCGGCATTTCCGGCACGCTTGCCAATCGCCGCGCGACCGTTGGCTCCGACTGGGTGGTCGCCTTGCCGCACAGGGACATCGAGGTCTCTCTGAAAGAGGGAGCAGACGTCGTTTTCGATGACGGGGTGTCGGCAGCGATCCGCTCGGACTGGCTGCCCGGTCAGACGCTTGCGGACTTTGCCGTCGGTGGCGAGGTGCTGAGCGTCAAAGTAAATCTCGTCGGATCGGCCATCCGGCTTCGCTGGCGCGGCATGGATGTGGTGGCACGCGTGCGGTCGCCGCGGATCGCGCAGCTTGCTAAATTGATGCCGGTGAAGCTGCCGCCGGATACATCGAAAATGCTGCTCTGCCCGATGCCCGGCATCATCACCGCGATCCATGTGGCGTCAGGAGATGTGGTCGAAGCCGGTCAGCCGCTGGCAGCAGTCGAAGCTATGAAGATGGAGAATGTTCTGAAGGCGGAAAGAAAAGGTATCGTCAAACACGTGTCCGCAACGCTCGGCCAAAGTCTTGCTGCCGATGATCTGATCATGGCGTTCGAATAGCGGCAGGGTATTCTTACCCAAAATCTCGAAATTTGTGATTTTCGCATTTTTTGACGTGCGTTGTATCGCCAGATAGCTATCGTGCCGATCCCACCTCGTGGAGACCGGCGATCACGCCTGCCTTCATTTCCCGCCTCCGGCATATCTGCCATCGCCTGCCCGTGCGCGGGCGATACCTATCATCACTTAAGAGATCTCATGAATTTTCCGCCCATCTCGTTTCCTGATCGACCGCTGGCATTAAAACAGTCATCGCTTTCCTTGCCACGCGGTTATGCGCTCTCCGCACCGTTCATGTTCCTGCTCGCGGGCTTTCTGCTTTACTGGCAAGTGCCGGACCTGCTGCGTGATTATCGCATCAGTCAGAACCCGATTGTTCTGGAAGACGGGGAATTGCGCGATGGCGAGTGCAAGATCAGCAAAGGCCTGCTTGTCAATTGCGACGCGCGTCTCGTCTACACCTATAACGGCCGTTCCTACGACAGCAGGACCGAAATTTTCTTCGTGGATTTCCACGTTGGCAACTATGAGACCGATCTGGTCATCTCCGCGGACAATCCGGAACTGGCGACGGTCAGTCTCGGGCTGGACAAGATGTGGAATCGTGTCATCTCGTTCGGCGTGATGTTCGGGCTGATTGCCGCCATTTGCCTTGCCTCGATCTTTCTGGGTCTTCGTGTTTCCTATGCTCGCAGCCGGCTGACGACGCCGGCACTGCTGACACCGGTCCCGGTCGAGATCGTGACATTCAACCAGAGCGGCCGTCAGATGTATGTGACCTACGCGGACAAGATCGCCGACGACAAAACCAAGCGCACCGCCTACACCCGCTTCGGCAAAGGCCATGAGCCGGTCATCATTGGCGAAGCGCAAGACGGTTCGCCGGTCGCACTGGCTGTGCGCCATGGCAAGACCGCGCTTCCGGTGCTGCTCGATAGCGGGCTCGAACGTATCAAGATGACGGATGAGGAACGTGCCGCAGCACTTGCCTCGATTGAGGCGGCGCGGGCTGAAATCGGCGAACCGGCATCGCTGCGCGATCCGAACAAGAGGGGTTTTTTCCTGCGTTTCATCCGCACCTTGCTCATCGTGCTTGTCGTGATCATCGTGGCGGCGATGGGATATTGGCTTTGGTATGTCACCAGCGGTTACACGCAATTCATGCCGGCCGGCATGGAGATCAACGCCAGGCTGCCAGGCCCGTTGAACGAATGGGGCTGCGACCAGTTGCAGAAACGCTTTGGCGACCAGAACGCGCCCTATGGCTGCACGGCCAGCGATTTCAAGAGCTGGAAGTGACGGTCGGCCTGCCGCTGAACACGGCGGCAGGCTTGACGCCGTGAGGCGGCAGCCTAGTTTTTCGCCTGAGGTACCGGCACATTGATGGGGAAAACGATGACGCCATCTTCCTGGGTGTTCAAAGGACTGCTCGCCTTTGTTGGTGCCGTGGCTGCGGGCTATGTTTTTGAAGATGTGTTTGGTGGCGACGGCGCTGTGGCGTGGATCGTGTCTGGTGCCATCCTCGGCGTCACGGTCGGCCCACTTTTCCAGTCGCTTCTTGCCTGGCGCAAAGAGCGCGATGCGGCGCGTGCCGCGACAAAAGAAAAAGGCGGGAATGCCTGAACATCCCGCCTTGTCTTGAATTGATGCTGACCCGGATCAGAACTCTTCCCAGTGGTCTGTCGCGACGGCGGTCGCTGCACCACTTCTGCCACCAAAAGCCTGGGCGATCTTGCCAACCATGCTGCGGGCCGGCGATGCTGCCGGTGCCGAGCGCGGCGATGCTGCCATGACAGATGCCGTCTGACGCAGGGCAGCTGTCTGGCTGCCGGCGGTGCCGCCGTGGCCAAGCTGGAACTGGCTGATCAGCTCGCGCAGGCGCCCGGCTTCCGTCGCAAGCGTTGCGCCTGCGGCGTTAGCTTCTTCCACCATGGCAGCATTCTGCTGGGTCACTTGGTCCATCTGGTTGACGGCGGTATTGACCTCGGAAAGCCCGACCGACTGTTCGCGTGACGAGGTTGCGATCGAATCCATGTGCTGGTTGATCGTGACGATATGAGCCTCGATGGCGTGCAGCGCTTCGCCCGTCTCCCGCACCAGCTTGACACCGGTGCCAACCTCGATCGAGGACTTGCCGATTAGGTCCTTGATCTCTTTTGCAGCACTGGCCGAACGCTGTGCAAGTTCACGCACTTCCTGCGCCACGACGGCGAAACCCTTACCGGCTTCACCGGCGCGCGCCGCTTCCACGCCGGCATTCAATGCCAGCAGATTGGTCTGGAAGGCAATGTCATCGATAACGCCGATGATATTGGAGATCTGGCCTGACGATTCCTCGATGCGGCCCATTGCCTGCACGGCGTTCGCCACGACCGCACCCGACTGGCGCGCGCTTTCATTGGCCTGGATCGCTACCGTGCGGGCCTCTTCGGCGCGTTTGGAGGAATTGGACACGTTGACGGTGATCTGGTCGAGGGCGGCTGCCGTCTCTTCCAGCGACGCGGCCTGCTGTTCGGTTCGTTTGGAAAGATCGTCGGCGCTCTGGCTGACTTCGCGTGAACCGCTGTCGATCGAATTGGTGGCCTGCGCCACCGAGCCGAGAGTGCCGCGCAGCTGGCTGACCGTGGCGTTGAAATCGGCGCGCAGACTTTCGAAGTCCTCGGCAAACGGACGGTCGAGCTGGAAGGTCAGGTCGCCGGACGACAGATGTTGCAAGCCGGTGGCGAGCCCCTTGGTGGCTTCGGCCATCTGCTCGGCGCGGATGCGGGCATCCTCGGCGTTCTGGCGGCGCTGTTCCTCGGTCATGTTGCGCTGTTCGTCGGCCTGGCGCTCCAGTTCCTTGGTTTTCAGCGCATTGTCCTTGAACACCTGCACGGCACGGGCCATGGCGCCAGTTTCGTCTGGACGGTCCTCGCCTTCGATCGTGGCGTTAAGATCGCCTGCCGCCAGGCGTCCCATGGTCGACGTCAGGCGGCCGATGGCATTGCCGAGGGATTTTGCGAAAAGGAAGAAGGCTGTCAGCGCAATGATCGAGGTGAGAAGCGTGACGCCAAGCATCGTCCAGAGTGCCGTGCGGGCCGCCGCAGTGATTTCGGTCGTGTCGGTGCCGATTTCGAAAACACCGATCTTGTCGCCAGAAAACGAGGTGAACGGAACCGCCTTGACCAGCATGTCGCGGCCACCAAGTGTTGCCTGCTCGAACACATCCTTGCCGTCGAAGGCGGCCTGAATGATGTCGGCCGGCAGGAACGGCGTACCGCCTTGCGTCGAAGACTGGTTGGTGAGTTTGCCTTCCTGGGTGACATTGACCGAAATCTCGGCACCCAGACGCTTTGCGAGCGGATTGAAATAGGCGTTCGACAATTCGGTTCCGACATCGACCACGCCAACAACGGTGCCGCTCACGACAACCGGGGCGACCGCATAAATGCCGATACCGGCCCGGCCCGGCTCGATTCCGGCGGCAAGCCTGCCGGTCGAGACGGCTGACTGCATGGTCTTGCGGCGACCGATGACGTTGTCGCCGAATTTATCCGGCGAGTGCATGCGGGCGATGATATCACCCTTGGCATTGCCGATAGTGATGATCTGCAGGCCACCGGCCTCCTTCATCGCCGCCATGTTCGTCGAGAATTTTTTCAGCAATGCCTGGCGATCATTGCCGGCGATCAAACCGGGCAAGTCCGGGTCGCCGGAAAGGGTCAGCGCCAATGCAGAGGCGGAGCGCTGGATTGCCGCCATGTCAGTCTGGATGACTTCGAGGTCGCTGGCGGCTTTGGTATAGAGCGCCTTGTCGCTCATGTCGGCCTGGCGGTACCAGGCAAGGCCGCCAATAGCTGCGCTGGCAAAAAGCACGGCGGCAAATCCGTAACCGGTGATCTTGAGCCACAACGGGCTCTTTATGGTTCTGGCGGTCATTACTGCGGATATCCTAGTACAGTGATGAAAAATACGTTCTTCATCGCCGACCATTGTCAGAAATATTCAATTTTAGATAAATTTCATTTGTCAGTCAGTGTAAATTAAAATTTATACTCGCCTTTTGGTTGATTTTTCGATGAGGCTTGTAAATGCCGCAATTCTGCGTGTTACTTGATATCGGCAATATTTCTGGTGCAAGGTCTATCCTATGGTTGTAGTGCAGATGACGCGCCGTTTTCTGATTTCAGGTCTTGCGGCTACGAGCATGGTTCCGCATTTGGCGCATTCAGCCGATTTTCCCGTGCCTGCCAGTCTGCCGCTGGAGAGGCGGGATTATGCGGCGGCTCGGCAGCGGTTTCACACGCATCTGCTCAGCAAGGGTCCATCGCCGGAAAAATCAACGCCGCTCGGCACCCCGCCGGGTGCCTTGCGGGTGACTTATCCTGGCGGACCGGATGGCTCAATCGAACTGATCGCCTGGCTTTCTGATCATCAACCATCGTCGAAACCGAAGCCTGCCGTGCTGTTTCTGCATGGTGGAAATGCCACCGGCGATGGACATTGGGCATTGATGAAAGCCTATTGGGAAGCAGGCTTTATTGTGCTGCTGCCATCCTTTCGGGGCGAAAACGGGCAGGACGGCAATTATTCCGGTTTTTACGATGAAACGGCGGATGCGCTTGCCGCCGCGCGTTATCTCGAAGACTTGCCGGGTGTAGACCGGAATCGTCTTTTTCTTGCCGGCCATTCGAACGGTGGAACATTGGCGCTTCTGGCGGCAATGACGCGAAAATTCCGCGCCGCCGCGCCTATTTCGGCGGGTGTCAATTCATGGCGCTATTTTCACCGCTACTCCGACGAAATGCCGTTCGACAGCGGCGATCCGACGGAATTTGTCATGCGCTCATCGGTCTGTTTCGGGCCAAGCCTGAAATGCCCGACCCTGCTTTTGCGTGGATCGGAGGAGCGGCCTTTCGATGCGGATCATGAACTGCTGATGGAGCGTGTACGCGCCGCGAAAATGCCGATCGACAAAATGCTGCTACCCGGAGATCACAATGGCGTGGTGCCGGGTGCCGTCGCTGAAAGCATACGCTTCTTCAACCAGTTTTCCTGATAATCATAGCCGGCTCATCAGATCGAGCCGAATAGCAGCGAACGATGCAGACCGGCTCCGGCGAGATTGCCATCGCCGACAGCCAGCGCGACCGACGCCATCGGCCGCGCGACATCGCCGCAGGCAAACACGCCGGGCATGCTCGTCTCTTTCATCGGATCCGTCTTGATGACCGAGCCAACCGGGTTTTCCTCTAGTTGCAGGCCAAGTTGCCCTGCCAGCGGGCTCGCCATCTCGTAACGCGCAAGGGCGAACAGACCGGCGAAGCCAAGCCTGCGTCCGTCTGCAAGAACGATATCGGCATGACCGATAATTTCCCGGATCGGGCTGCGTTCGACGGTGACACCGCGCGCTGTGAGGCTTTTCAATTGCTCCGCATCGGGTTCGAATGCGTCGTTGACGAGAAGGGTGGTGAGGCCCCAGTCCGGCAGCATCAGGGCGTGATGCATGGAGAGGGCCGAGCCGGCAATGACGCCGATATTGCCCTGATTCAGCTCGTAACCATGGCAGTATGGGCAATGAAACACCGACTTGCCCCAGCGTTCCTTCAGTCCTGCGATTTCGGGCAGGATGTCGCGTACGCCGGTGGCCAGCAACAGCCGCCGTGAGTGGTGGCGTTTGCCGGCAAGAGTGACGGCGAAGCCTTTCTCCGTGCGTTCGGCGGCTTCGGCACGACCAGCGAGCCAGTTGATCGTTTTGTATTCCATTACCTGCGCTCTCGCATCCGCCGCGATCACGGCGGGATCGACGCCGTCCTGCGTCAGAAAACCATGTGAATGAGCGGCAAAGCGGTTGCGGCGTTTGCCGTCGTCGATGATCAGCACATCGCGGCGGGCGCGACCCAGCTGCAGGGCGGCGGAAAGCCCGGCGTAACTGCCGCCGACAATGATGACGTCGTGGATGGGATCGGTCATGAACTGCTCCTTCCTGTTTCGAAACAACATAAGTTACATGATTTTAAAGAGTCAATAGTCATGCAACTTTTGTTGTGACGAATAAGGGTGACTGTGCTATCAGCCAAAGGTATTTTGGAGAACGAAAGGGCAGACATGCGACAGGACAGCCGGCTTTCGCGCATGTTGCACGTGCTGATTCATATGGGGCATCACGATGGCGCGCTGACGTCCGAGATGATTGCGAAAATGCTCGACACAAATGCGGTAGTGATCCGCCGCACCATGGCCGGGCTGCGTGAGAAGGGGTATGTAGCGTCCGAAAAAGGCCATGGCGGCGGCTGGACGCTATCACGGCCGTTGGATGAGCTGACTCTGCTCGACATCTATCGGGCTGTGGGTGAACCCTCGGTTTTTGCTGTCGGCCCCGCCTATGACATGCCGGGCTGCGTCATCGAGCAGGCCGTCAATGCGACGTTGAAGGATGTGTTCGCCGAGGCGGAGCAATTGCTGCTGCAACGTTTTGCGGGTGTGACGCTAGCGGATATCGCCCACGATTTTTCCCCGCCGACACGCGCAGGCGGAGCAGCAGGCGGTAAGTGCGGCAATGCCAAGGACGACGACCTCCCCGCATCATAATCAGAACGTCACCAGCTTCGCGCCAGTTGCAGCCTCTAGGTTCAAGGTGACGTCATCTGCCGGAAGCGGTTCTGCCCATGCGCCTGTCCCATCTGCCTCTTCGCCGCGTGTTTGTGCTTGCCACCACGCTGTGTGCGACCACCAGCCTTTCGGGCTGCCTGTTCGTGACCGATACGACGCGCATGGATCCTGCTGTTTTCGTTCAGGAAACCGCGCCGGTCTTTGCCGTGCCTGCTTATGTCGATCCGCCGAGCAACAATCCACCGCCGATGCCCGGGGCCATTCCGCACAAGCGCCAGCTCTATCCGACCGATTTCCACCAGACCTATGGTCTGCCGGTCTCCAATCCGGTTCACCGCACCATGTATGAGGTGATGCGCGATGAGGGCCATACTCTGCCGTCCATTCCGACCTCGCGTGTCGATCCGCGTTTCCTGCGCCAGGAAGTCTCCTATCAGACGAACGAGGCTCCCGGCACGATCGTCGTCGATACCAGGGCGCATTACCTTTATCTCGTCCAGGAAAACGGCAAGGCCATGCGTTACGGCGTCGGCCTCGGCAAGGCCGGTTATGGGTGGACGGGCCGCGGCATCGTGCAGTGGAAGGCCAAGTGGCCGCGCTGGACGCCACCGGATGACATGGTTGCCCGCCAGCCGGACCTGCGTCAGTTCGCAGCCTCTGAAGGTGGCGCGACGCCCGGCCTCAACAATCCGCTCGGTGCACGCGCCATGTATATCTACAAGGATGGGAAGGATACGCTTTACCGTGTCCACGGCACGCCGGACTGGCAATCAGTCGGCAAAGCAACGTCTTCCGGCTGCGTGCGTATGTTCAATCAGGACGTGATCGACCTTTATGAGCGCGTGCCGGCAAAAACGACGATCGTGGTGATCTGATCACGGTCGCGGAAATTGTCGCTACGCCAGCAATAAAACCTCATGCCTTTCCGTGGCCGATCCGTCGCTATGGCCTTATGTTTTGACGAAGGACAGGTGATATGGCCGGTCGATGACGGTGTCGTGGAACAAATCTTCACGATCCTCGTTTAAGCCGGTCCCGCCTGCTGCTTGATGCCGCATTCGCGGCTTGATGTCCCGTAACGAAGTCGAAACGGCCCCCATGACAGACACGATGATTTCCCGCCGCAACCTTCTCAGCCTGATGGCTGTGGGGGCGGCTTCAACGCTGGCCAGCTGCGCCTCATCCGGCCCGGTCACCCGTGGTTACACCATCACCTATCGCGACAACGCCACACAGGTGGTCGATCCGTCGATGGGTGGCGGCAATAGCGAGCTCGATGTGATGTACGGGCAGATCGCCGATGGCGGTTTCGTCATCCCGGCTGTGCCCTATCAGCAAATCCCGTCGCGTTTTTATCGTCAGCGCGTGGCCAACTCGACCGGTCAGCCGGCCGGCACCGTCGTCGTTGATACCAAGGCTCGGTTCCTTTATCTGACCGAACCGGGCGGTACCGCCATGCGCTACGGCGTCGGCATTGGACGCGAGGGTTTTGCGTGGCAGGGTGAAGGTGTCATCCAGTGGCGCCAGCGCTGGCCGAAATGGACACCGCCGGACGAGATGATTGCCCGCCAGCCGGAACTGATCTCCTACTCGGCCAAGAATGGCGGCATGCAGCCGGGGCTGCGCAATCCGCTCGGTGCCCGCGCGCTCTATATCTTCCAGAACGGTCAGGATACGCTTTACCGTCTGCACGGTTCGCCGGAATGGAACTCCATCGGCAAGGCCGTGTCATCCGGCTGCGTACGCCTGATGAACCAGGATATCATCGACCTCTATGATCGCGTTCCGGAAAAGGCCCGCGTTGTAGTCTGGCAGTAAGGGCTGTTTGAAAAGGGCCCCAGCCCCTTTTCAACGCGCAAACCTACGCGCAGCGGCAACACAACCGATAACCCCGATCGTGGCGACCAGCATCAGCGGCGTCACGGTTTCTCCAAGCAGTGTAGCGGCCAGCGCCAGGCCGAAAAACGGCTGCAACAATTGCAACTGGCCGACAGAGGCGGTGCCGCCCTGCGCAAGGCCGCGATACCAGAAGATAAACCCGATCAGCATGCTGAACAGCGAGACATAGACGAGGCCGGCCCATGCCGGTGCAGGGATCCCGGTGAGCGTTTGCGGCCAGGTGAAAACGAGGCCGACAGCCATGACGGGCAGTGACAGGGTCAGCGCCCAGCAGATCACCTGCCAGCCGCCCAGTCGTTTCGAAAGGCGCGCGCCTTCGGCGTAACCCAGCCCGCAGGCGATGACGGCGGCCAGCATCAGGCTGTCGCCGAGCGGCGAGGCGGTGAGGCCCTGAACAATGGCAAATCCGGCCACCAGCAGACTGCCGAGTGCCGAAAACAGCCAGAAGACCGGCTTTGGCCGTTCGCCGCCGCGCATCACGCCAAAGATCGCAGTCGCCAGCGGCAGAAGTCCGATAAACACGATGGAGTGCGCCGAGGTGACGTGCTGCAGGGCAATGGCCGTCAGCAGCGGAAACCCGACGACAACGCCGAGTGCGATCACGGCGAGCGAGACGAGGTCTGCAGTCGAGGGGCGCTTTTCCCGGAAAGCCAGCAGCAGGATCAGGCTCAAAACGCCGGCAATCGTGCCACGCGCCATCGTCAGGAAAAATGGATCGAAACCCGTCACCGCCAGCCGTGTCGCTGGCAACGAGCCGCTGAAAATGATCACGCCGATCATGCCGTTGACAAGACCGGCAACGCGATTGTCGAGCGGGTGATCTATGGCGGGGGTAGCCGGCTGGGTCATGGTGTCGTCCTGTTGTGTCAATCTTTCGCCGGCGCATGCATCGGGCTCGTGCAAAGCAGCGCTGCCGCGCAGGCCGTCTCATCTATCCGCCGGATCGGCTGGCCGGACCATCGACAGTCTGATACAGTTTGATCAAACTGTTGTGGTGCATTAAGCAATACGGATGGGTGTCATCGGCAAAATGGAACGGTCAGCTACAGAGACGAATGCCCGCGTGCAAAATACGACACGCGTCGGCATGGTCATGGCCACGATCCGCAGCCGTATCGCCGCCCGGTCCCTCACGCCCGGCGCGAAGCTGCCGTCGGTGCGCGGCCTTGCGGCCAATCTGAAAGTCTCTACCTCGACGGTCGTTGATGCCTATGAACGGATGGTGGCGGAAGGGGCCATCTTGTCTCGTCCCGGCTCCGGCTTTTATGTCGCCAGCCAGGCGGCGCCGTTTTCGCCGGCCGAGGTCGGCCCGCGACTTGATCGAGCGGTCGATCCATTCTGGGTGTCGCGGCAATCGCTGGACGCACCGGATGATGTGGCGAAACCGGGCTGCGGCTGGCTGCCGCCATCGTGGTTGCCGGAAGAAAGCATTCGCAAGGCCTTGCGCGGCCTGTCGCGGTCGAACGGCTCGGTGCTGACCGATTACGGTTCACCGCTCGGGCTTGCCGGTTTGCGGCAATTGATTGCCCGACGACTGGCGGATCATGCGGTGGATGTGGCGCCGGACCAGATCATCCTCACCGATTCCGGTACACAGGCGATCGATCTCATCTGTCGTCTGCTGCTGGAACCAGGTGATACCGTCCTTGTCGATGACCCGTGTTATTTCAACTTTCATGCGCTTTTGCGCGCTCATCGGGTGAAAATTGTCGGCGTGCCCTATGGCCCGGCTGGGCCGGATATCGAGGCGTTTGCCGCGGTTCTCGCCGAGCATAGGCCAAAACTCTACATCACCAATTCCGGCATCCACAATCCAACCGGCGCGGTCCTTTCGCCGGTCGTGGCGCATCGCGCTCTGAAGCTTGCCGAGCAATTCGATCTCATCATTGTCGAAGACGACATCTTTGCCGATTTCGAACCGGTCGCGGCGCCGCGCCTGGCCGCGTTCGACGGGTTGGACCGGGTGATCCAGATCGGCAGTTTTTCCAAAGCACTGTCGGCTTCCATGCGCTGTGGTTTCATCGCCACAAGGCGGGAATGGCTGGAGGGACTGATCGACCTGAAGATTGCTACCACCTTTGCCGGCGCCGCCATGAATGCCGAACTGGTGCGAACGGTACTGAGTGATGGCAGTTACCGCAAACATGTCGAGGCCCTGCGCACCCGGTTGGCGCGGGCGATGGTCGATGCGGCGGCGGGATTGAAGGCACTCGGCATAGAGCCCTTGCTGATGCCGCAGGCGGGCATGTTCTTATGGTGCCGGCTGCCGGGAGAGGCGGATGCTGCCGAAATCGCCCGGCTGGCATTGGAAAAAGGCGTCGTCCTGGCGCCCGGAAATGTGTTCAGCCTGTCGCAATCCGCCAGGAGCAGCATGCGTTTTAACGTTTCCCAGATGGGCGATGCGCATGTTTTCGAAGTGCTCGCCTCGTCGCTGAAACAGCAGCTATGCATTCAAAACTGTTGAAAACGCCGAGGCTTGCCCATCGACGATGTTATGGCGCGTTGCGCTAACCCCCTCGTAATGAATGCGCATTACGATCGGCTTGATAATCAAGACATAATCAAGAGGTGCGTGGGGCGATGCGCTTTGTCCAATTGAAACTGGTCGGGCCGATCATCGGGGTGTTGATCCTTTTGATCGCGGCCATGGCCAGCTTTCCATATTTCGGCGTGATGCGTATCGATGCCGAAGCGCGCCAACGTGAGGAAACGCTGGTCAGACGCAATATCGCGCTGTGGACCAAGGATATCGAGTTTTCACTGACCGCCTGGACGATATGGGATGATGCGATCGCCAAGATCGACAATGCCTTCGATTTCGACTGGGTGGACCGCAATATTGGTGCCTCGCTGATCGGAACGTCGCGCACCCGCTTCGTGGCCATCATCGATGCCGACGACGGCACGATCTATTCACGCATGGATGATGCCATCAAGACCAACGGTTTTTTTGTGCGTGGTGCGGATGCGATTGTCGATGGCGCTTCAGCTCTTGTGGCGGAGGTGCGTCTGCGCGAACGCGCGCCAGCAGCCCCCGGCATTCCGTCGGCGCTGGTCGTCAGCCGCATGCAGGTGCTGGGAGAAGACGCCGTGCTGCTTTCCGCAAGCCTTTTTCAGCCGGATTTCGGGACTGCAAAGCCCCGTAATGCGCGTGGACCGATCCTGATCACCGCCATGCCGATTACCGGCACGCTGCAGGACTTTTTCGGAACGCGTTTTCTGCTGGACGATGCGGCGATCAGCCCGTTGTCCGAGGTTTCAGACGACCGGGCTCGCGCGGAAATTGCCGTGGGCGCGGATGGCGAAATCCAGGTCCTGTCATGGCATGCGCCAACCCCTGCGGCAAACGCGCTTCGCCAGTCTTTGCCGCTTGCGGTGACGATCGGTGCCGTGCTGCTGGCGGCGGGTCTTTTCACCCTGGGCATTTCCAGAACAACAGCGCGCAAGTTGATGGTGCGCGAACGCGAGATGCGCCACGCCGCCAGCCATGATTTTCTCACCGGACTTGCCAACCGTTCGATGTTGCAGCCGCGATATGGCGCTCTGGTGGAAAGGGGGCCGGTATCGGTGGTGTGCATCGATCTGGACGGCTTCAAGGGCGTCAATGATGCTTACGGTCACGCGGTCGGCGACGAGTTGCTGAAGGCGGTTGCGGAGCGTCTGCGCGCCGGCGTGCGTGAAAACGATCGCTTATTTCGTTTGGGCGGCGATGAATTTGCCATCATGATGCCGGGCCTGCCGCTGAAGGAGGCGGAAAAGATCTGCCGACGACTGGCGCTGACACTGGCTCAGCCGATCGCGCTTTCCGGTGGCGAAGTGCTGATCGGTGCCTCGTTTGGGATTCGTCAGGTCGAAAATCGGCAAACCACCTGCGACGATGCCCTGAAATCCGCTGATACGGCGCTCTACCGCGCGAAAGCTGGCGGTCGCGGCGAGGTTGTTGTGTCTTTGGAGAGCGATAACGATGCGGCCAAACATGCACTGAGCGATGCCGCCTGAGCAAGACGCAAAAAGGCGCGGCCTGCGCCACGCCTCGATGGGATGCTGAAAATCGGAAATCAGACGAACTGGCTGAGGCCCGGCACGGAGGCAATCACCTGATCGACCACTTCGTCGCCTGCATGTTCGCGGGCAACCGCCATGGTCTCGCGGGCAAGCGCGGTGATCTCGCCCATGCCGAGGCCCTGCGCCATCAACTGCTGGCCCAGCGCCATGACGCCGCCGCCAAAACTCGCCATCAGGCCACCGAGCAGACCGCCGCCCCCGGCACCTTCGCCATTGAACTGGGCAACAAGTTCCGGCGCGCCGGGAATGGCTTCGATCATCTTTGCAACGGCGCCGTCATCGGCTTCGCGTTGCAGGAAGCCAAGCATCATGCCGATCGCCTTTTCGGCGACATCGGGAGCAAGGCCGACATTGTCTGCGATGCGGGATACGAGTTCGTTCATGGACATCTCCTCGAGGTGGTAATTGACGTTTACGTTAAAGTCATTCGTGTCGGTGGGCAACGGGTGGTGAGGGATGTGAAAAGAATTTTTCGCGCTTGCCCTATCGGCGGCGTACGGGCATCGCCTTATCATGGGATTGCGGGAAATGCATCGCGGTAAAAACAACACGCCGTGATCGATATCGCAGCACATCGCTCAGTCGATCCGCGGCGGAGAACGAGCGCCTGGAACAGCAGCTGCAGGAAGCCCAGCAGGCATTTGACGAGGCAAAGGCCCAGCCCGGTATAGACCAAACGATTTGGGAGCGGCGATAATTCAGTCCGGGTGCTTATTCGTGTCGCCTGTCACGAGGTTCAAGCTTTATGCGCGCCTGAACTCTTGCCGACCGTATCGGCCATATAGGCACCACGCTCGCCCATCGGCTGTTCCGGCCCGGTGGTGGAATCCCGCGCTGTCTGGTGCTCGAGTTCGGCATTGATCTCGGCGCCGATCACAATGATGATCGTCGAAGTCCACGTCCACACCATGAAACCGATCAGCGCGCCAAGTGCGCCGTAGGTCGCGTTATAGTTTGCGATATGGGAAAGATAGAAGGATACGCCTACTGACGCCGCAAGCCAGGCGAGGCTGGAAAATATGGCGCCCCAGGTGAGCCACTGGATGCGCGCCGGCTCGCGGCTGGGGCCGAAGCGATAAAGCACGGCAATGCCGGTCGTCACGAACAGCAGCATAATCGGCCAGCGCGAAAAGCGGATGATCATTTCCGACCACTGATCCAGCCAGAGGAAGGAGAGCAACGCCGGCACAAGGCCCAGGCCCGTCAGCACCACTATTGCGACGAGAATGGCGCCAAGCGTGAACAGAAGTGAAATCAGGTTCAGCTTCAGAATGTTGCGCTTCTCGTTTTCGCCATAGGCGACGTTCATGGCCTCGAACATCGCTTTCATGCCGGCATTGGCACTCCATAAAGCCAGAGCGAGACCGCCGAAAAGACCGATATTCAACGTCGTGCGCCCCTGTTGCGTGAGGCTGCGCAACTGATCGAGAAACAGATCGAGTGCATTGGGTGGCAGGATCATGCTGAGAAAGGTGATGCGCTCGGCGAGCTTGGTGGGATCGGCAACAAAACCGTACAGCGACACCATCGCTGTCATGGCCGGGAAAAGCGCCAGCAGCAGATAATAGGTTACACCGGCGGCGACCAGCAGGACACGGTCACTTTCGATCGAATAAAACACGCGCCAGAAAACATCCTTCAGTCCCCGTGCGGGAATATCCGCCGGTGTTTCAGCCTCGCGGCCGCGCGCCCTGTCTATGGGAGAGGTGCTCAAAGGGGCGGGATCGGTTGCCGGCGCCTTGATTTGCGGAAATGTCTCTGCCGTATCGGCTGTCATGATTTGTCTCCCGGCCCAAAATGCCAGCATTTCGATCAGCGGCTTCTCGTTGCCGAGACGGCAGTCTCGTCCTATACAGACATTCTAAATTGGCATTTCATCGATAACGCGAAGAGCGGGAAGCGGTTGCATGGTTGATGCGGGAAAACTCTTGATCGGCGGCAGCCGAAAGCCGGACGACAGTTTCAAGGACGCCGAATATCTCGAGCTTAAATTCGGCAATCGGCACGGCCTGATCACCGGTGCCACCGGCACCGGCAAGACGGTGACCCTGCAGGTGCTGGCGGAGGAATTTTCCGCAGCCGGCGTGCCGGTGTTCTGCTCGGATATCAAGGGCGACCTTTCCGGCATTGCCGCCATGGGCGAACCGAAGGATTTTCTGCTCAAGCGCGCAGAGCAGATCCAGTATGCCGATTACGATTTTACAAAATTCCCGGTGATGTTCTGGGATCTCTACGGTGAAAAAGGCCACCGCGTGCGCGCCACCATCGCCGAAATGGGTCCGCTTCTGCTCGCCCGGCTGATGGACGCGACGGAGGCCCAGGAAGGTGTCTTGAACATTGCCTTCAAGATCGCCGATCAGGGCGGGTTGCCGCTTCTCGATCTCAAGGACCTGCAGGCGCTCCTCAATTACATGGGCGAACACGCCGGAGAAATTTCCACACAATTCGGTTTCATCTCCAAGGCATCGGTCGGCTCGCTGCAGCGTGGCCTACTCGTGCTGGAGCAGCAGGGAGCAGTGCATTTCTTCGGCGAACCCGCTTTGCAGATCAGCGACATCATGCGCGTGGCACCGGATGGCCGTGGCATGATTTCGGTTCTGGCCGCCGACAAGCTGATGATGAACCCTCGCCTCTACGCCACCTTCCTGCTCTGGATGCTGTCGGAACTGTTCGAGGAATTGCCCGAAGTCGGCGATCCGGAAAAACCGAAGCTGGTGTTCTTCTTCGACGAGGCGCATCTCCTGTTTTCCGAAGCGCCGAAGGTGCTGCTGGAGCGGGTCGAGCAGGTTGTCCGGCTGATCCGTTCCAAGGGTGTCGGCGTCTATTTCGTCACCCAGAACCCGCTCGACGTGCCGGAAACCGTGCTGGCGCAGCTCGGCAATCGGGTGCAGCATGCGCTTCGCGCCTATACGCCGCGCGAGCAGAAAGCCGTCAAAACCGCTGCCGACACTTTTCGCGCCAATCCGGATTTCAAAACGGACGAGGCAATTACCCAACTTGGTACTGGCGAGGCGCTTGTCTCGACCCTTGAAGGCAAGGGGGCGCCTTCGATGGTGGAGCGCACGCTGATCCGACCGCCATCGGCGCGCATCGGGCCGATCAGCGAGCCTGAGCGCAGCCAGATCATGAACATGAGCCCGGTCGCCGGTGTTTACGATCGCGATCTCGACCGCGAATCCGCCTTTGAAATTCTCGCAGCCCGGGCCAAGAAGGTCTCCGATGCGGAGGCCGCCAAGCGACAGGCTGAAGAACAGCCTGCCGAAGACAACAGCGCGGCCGGCCGCTGGACCCTGCCAGGTTTCGGCGATGCGCAGGAAGACGAACCTGCAGCCAAGCCCGCTGCCAAGGGGCGCTCCGGTTATCAGCGTGAAACTGTGATCGAGGCAGCGATGAAAAGTGCAGCGCGCTCCGTCGCCTCAAGTGTCGCCAACCAGATCGGACGGGCGCTGGTGCGCGGTATTCTGGGCAGTTTGAAGCGATAATTGTCGGTTCAACAAGTGGAGCGACGGATCACGCTGAACCGGGTGAAAGCATAAATTGACAAATGCTCATATTGGGCGCAATGTTTGTTTACTTTCACTCGGGAGGCTGTGTGATGTTCAAGTATATCGCATTCTTTGCAGTCGTCATGAGCATGTTTGCGCTTGTCGCAACGGTCACAACTGTTCCGGCGGGTGCTGCTGGTCCATGTAATCCCGCCGTCCAGAAATGCATCTGACGTCATCGCCGCCAGTGGTCTGAGGATGTCATGAACGACCTTGTTTACGTTGGCTTCGTGCTCGCCGGCGCGATGACACTTGTCATCGAGGCTTACCGCAATTTCAATGCGCCGAATGCGCGTCATCCGTTCGAATTACATCCGATCCTGAAAGAGGTCGAGGTGCGCAACCTGTGTACAATGGGAGAAGTCGTCGGCGGCTTCATCTTCTATGCGCTTCTTTACCTAGTTGCCTATGGCGTGGTGCTGAGTTCTGCGGAGGTCTATGGATTGCTCGCACAGGCCTACAGCGCGACTGGTGAAATCGGTGCCGCTGATGGAGGCGGCAGCATCTCCGATACTACGATTGACGATCTTTTAACGGCTGCGCCGGGAGATTACAGCAAACCGATTGTCGTGTCCGCACTACTCATTTCGTCGCTCTCCATCGGCGCGATCAAGCCTATCGAACTTACCATGCGCGCCCTTGCTCACCGCCTTGCTGGCGTCCCACGCGGCGTTTACCGGGTGATCGAACACATCCGCCTTGCCGATTTCGGCGATGTGATGAAAGGGCACTATACCGCTCTCACCGAAGAGTACGAAAGTACCGTCAAGGGGCCACCGACATTACAGGACATGGCAATCACCAACTCTCTGAAAGCCGTCGATTGCCTGTCCGTCGTTGCCGACACAGACAAATTATCGCGGTATTTTCCACTGCGCAATCTTGAGCGTCTTAAGCCTCTTATCGACAAGGTCGAGACCCGGCTTACGGACCTGAAAAATGACGTTGCCAATTTGGTTGCGAAAAATACGGGCCCCTTGCCGGCGGTCGATCTGCGAAAGATGCGTGATGACTTGGAAATCGAGGTGCGCGGTATGCGCTCGGATCTCATCGCTGTTTTCGCCGTGCTTTATATCCGTAACGATCATGCAGTCTACAGGCAGACTAATCGGCATGTGGAAGCCGAAGATCCGATCAACCGGCTGGAAGAGCGGATCGCTGAAGGGGAACGGCAGGAACAGAATGCATTCGGTGTCAGCATCCTGATCGCCTTCGTGCTGTCTTATGCGCTTGCTACCGCCATTTACTACAAATGGCGGTATTGGCAGGGCGTTGATGGTAACGAGGCTTATCTCGCCGCACCCACGGAAATGCGGCCGTTTCTAAAGGAGTGCGCCTCCAAATTTGACCTTGTCTGCGAAAGTGCAGTGTTGTCTTGGAGGCAGACAGAGGTGCCGGCGATTTTCGCAGAAGCAGCATGGGATCAATTGCAGTCCCTGTTGGTCACGTTCTTCTGTGTTCTTCTTGTCATCCTGGGGCGAGAAGTGCGGGTCGAGCAGCAGTCCTGGCGGCGCGAATGGAAATTCACTCAGTTTCCCTTTCTAAAACTGCTGGCCATGTCGACCGTGTCCGGTTTTGCAGCGGTTTTCCTAACCGCTCTCGTGCTTGTTCTGAAATATTGGTGTAACACCGAATTCGATATCAGCCGCGCGCAGTTGGTCGTTTTCTTCCAGCAAAACAGCCGGTTCATGCTGCTGCAAGTGTTCGGCGGCCTCGTGCTCGCCCTGTCGGCGCTGGTAATCATGGACAAACACGCTGAGGAGGGTAATACGACTGGCTTTTCGCTCATGTTGGCGGCTTTCGGCAGCATGCTTTATTTCCTGTTTACATGGGCGAGCCTGATCATTTCGGTCGGTTATCAGGCAGGACCTGTCGCCGCGTACGTCTCGCTGACGGTGCGAGATACCCTGATTTTAAGCCTTTTACCGGGCTTTTTTCTGTTTCTGTTCGCCTATTTCCTAGAGTTGAGCGAGCGGGAAGGAAAGAGGGATAAGCCGGTGGCGAAGGCGACCGTATCCGCGCCCGCCGGCGTTTCTGCTGGTGGCTGATCGATTGGAGGGCGCTGACGATGCGCGTGATGTTGAAATCTCTACAGTCCTGTTTGCTTGCCCTGGTGTTGGCCGCTGGCGCCTGCGACGCGCAACCTATTGAGCCACCGACGGGTGCGCTTGCAATCGGTGTGCGCAGTAAGGCACGGCCATTCGCATACAAACTTCCGGACGGTGTCATTGATAGCGATGCCACGAGTGGGCCGCTCAGCCGTGCCGGATATTCAGGCTATATGGTGCGCATCTGCGATGCGGCGCTCGCCGAAATGATCGTCAATCCGGAGGTGTCCGGTGGACTCAATATGGATCAGGTCACGATCTACGATATCGATACCGGTCTCTGGCACGGACAACGGGGACAAAATAAAGATAATGAGCCGGAGGATCCTGCAACGGCCAGGTTTGAGAAGCTCGGCATTTCGTTCGATATTTTGTGTGATCCTGCGACCATCACCAATCAACGGAGGGGCGTCATCGTATCTCCACCTGTCTTTCTCACCGGTATCAGCTACCTAACCTTAAGAAACACCGGCATGCCTACCGATCCCTGTGGTGACAAGGACGTGTCGGACAGCCCCGAAAAGGAGCAAGTGGTAGCCAAGGCGGTAACCGAAGCGGAAAGTAAAGATTCAGTTGAACGCAAGGACAAACGCGCGTTGATTGGTCTGGTTGCAGGTACAACTTCAAAGGATCGTGGCATTCAGGCGCTGATTGATGCACGGGAAATGCCGCAGCGTGAAGCAAAACTGGTGGACGAGCTGCGCAACCCTTCCGTTTCCGCCTGCAAGGAAAGCGATGAGGCAAAAAAGGACTCAAAACCTTCTGGCGATGCCACAGCCGCGAAACCTGAAAAGGTACTGGTACAGACCTATCGGAACCACGCAATCGCCGCCCAGCAATTCTGTGCCGGCAAGTCTTTTCATTATTATGTCGGCGATCTTGAAATCATTCGCAGTTATGCCGGAGCTATTCCCGGATGCGATATCGAAAATGGTGTCGTAACCTATACCAACGATCGTTACGCCGTTTTCGGCATGGCTGTCGGCTGCAGGCCGCCTCTGGCCGAGACGGTGCCGGATCCTTTGGCAGACTGCGACACTGAGCGCGCACTGCGCGTCGCCAAGTTCTTTTCCATCCTTACCCAGAAGGTGATCTTTAATCCGTCGGTGCTCGATAAAGCTTATGACGATACATTCCCCGGTCAGGTGCAGAGCAAAAAGCTAAAACTGTTTTACTGGAGCATTCGCGGCGAGCGATTGCCGGAGCTGCCGTCGGACAGTGGTTCCCCCTCGGAGGCGATCCAAAAACAGACGGATTGATGGTCGCTCGCGCATTAGGTTGACGTCTATGGATTTGTCAGGCAGTATATTACAAATATCTGATATTGCTTCGAAAACGCCCATTTTTGCTATTCTGGAGACGTTGTCTTAACACCTTGCCTCTAGGTTCCGTGGCTCATCCGCAGTGGAGCTCGGCGGCGTTGAAACGATCGCGTGTCATTCTGGAAGCCACGATCCTGGCCTTTCTCGGCGCGCTGCTCCCGTTGTGTCTTACCATCTATGGTGCCTGGTCCCTTTCGCTGAGAGTGGAAGAGGACAGGTTGATGAGTATTGCCGCTCAGGCGGCGACCCGCGCCGAACGATCCTTCACCGATGCTGCTGCCACCTTGAAAACATTGGGCGGACGACGGTTCATCTCCTGCACCGATGCGCATATCGGCGAAATGCGCCGGCTCGTCATCAATGCGCGCACGGTCGAAGAGATCGGCTATATCGAGGACGGTATCCTCAAATGTACGTCCTGGGGAACTGAAAGCCGTCTGATCGAGGAGCAGAAGCCGGATTTTGTCATCGGGCAGGATATCAAGGCATGGGTTGATGTCGTGCCGATGGTGACCAGGGCCAATCCCATGAGTGTCGTGCAGGTTGGGCCTTACAACGCACTCGTCGATCCCGGTCGGCTTGTCGAGGCGCTGGCAGATCAAAGCGCGTCCGTGGTCATTACGGCACCGAATGGCGTGATTACAGCGACGCTGAATGCGCCCGATACCGATTTTACCGAAAAGCTGGGGCGCACGGCAACCAAGGGCACGCTTGGCGACACAATCTATGCTGTTCAGAGCAAGTCCGGCTGGACGGCGGCGGCGGTCAGTTCCACGGACGGACTTTTCGGACTGTTCACAAAGGAACATTGGCTTTTCGTTGCCTTCGGCACTTTCGCGACTGCTGTCATTATCGGCCTGGTGGTTCGCATGTCGCGCAAGCGGCTTTCGCCATTGGGCGAACTGGCGATCGCCGTGCGAAAGCGCGAATTCATCGTGCACTACCAGCCGATCATCGAACTCTCCACAGGGGTCTGCGTTGGCGCCGAAGCGCTTGTCCGATGGCAGCGTCCGGGCGGCAGCCTTGTCAGGCCCGATCTTTTCATTCCGCTGGCGGAGCAGAGTGGTCTCATCCAGCCGATTACCGATCAGGTTATCGATGCCATAGGGGCCGATCTCGGTCGACTTTTCAGCCAGCATCGGTCGATGCACGTCTCCATCAATTTTTGCGCCGACGATTTCAAGACGGGTCGCGTGCTCGAAACCGTCGGTCAGCGTCTCGGCAATAGCGGCATTGCCAATGGCCAGATCTGGCTCGAAGCGACCGAACGAGGCCTGATGGATATCGATGAGGCGCGCCGAACGATCGCCGAAGCGCGCACCCGCGGTTATGCCGTGGCCATCGATGATTTCGGCACCGGTTACTCCAGCCTGCAATATCTGCAGAGCCTGCCGCTCGACGCGCTGAAGATCGACAAGTCCTTTGTCGATACGATCAACCGGCAGACCGCAACGAGCGCGGTCATCGACCACATTATCGAGATGGCCAAGGGATTGAATCTCGCCATCATCGCCGAAGGCGTGGAGACACGCGAACAGGCGGAGTATCTGCTCGCGCATGGCGTCGAATTCTGCCAGGGCTGGTTCTATTCCAAGCCCATGCCGGCGGAAGATTTTATCGAATATGTCGAAACCAGCCTACAGCGGCTTGATAGTGGTGTCGTCATGTTGAGCCGGGCAAAAGTTTAAGCCTCGGCGTGCCTGGCTGTTTATGTCTGCCAAAGCGGCCTTAGAACCAGTTCGCATCCCAGTAACACCAGACAGATGAGAAAGCCGCGCCGAAAGGCGGCCGCGCTGATGCGTCTGCGCAAGGCCTGCCCCGCCCACATGCCGGCCAGCGCCGGTGCGATTGCCATGGTGGACAGTGCCAGATTGCCCATATCGATGCCGCCATAAACGGCAAGCCCGAGGAACAGCGCTATCGTCGACACGGTGAAGGACAGGCCGAGCGCCTGTACCAGATCGTCTCGCGAAAAACCCAGCGCCTGGATATAGGGGACCGCAGGAACGACAAAAACACCGGTGGCGCCGGTAATAAGGCCTGTCAGAAGGCCGACGAGGGGTGAAACCCAGCGCTCCGCGGTGTATGGCACCGACAACTGCCGGCCAAACAGTGTGAAGAGGGCATAAGCGATCAGCACGCAGCCAAGCGCGCTTGCCGTCCATTCCGCACCGGCGGTGATCAGCGATGCACTTGATAGCGTGCCGATGACGATCGTGATCATCATCGGCCAGAGACGGCCTGCAACCGAAAGCAGGCTTGGGCCGGACAGCAGTTGCCAGACATTGGTGACGAAGGACGGGATCAGAAGGAGTGCCGCTGCCGCAACCGGCGAAATCAGCGCGCCGAGCAGGCCCATGGCGACAGTCGGGAGGCCCATGCCGGTGACGCCCTTGACCAGGCCGGCGATCAGGAATGTGCCGATGAAGGCGGCAAAAAAGGGAAGGGTCAGGTCGTTCATGCCCACTTATGTCATGCTGGCGGCTCAGGGCTCAATCCCGATGCGCCGTCCAACAGTTTGAAGAGGATCGAAGCATGCCTGTGTGGGCAAACCGTGCCGTCCCAATCATCTCACATGGCGCTAGCATTATTGTGATCCGATGTTGAAGTTGCAAACGGCCTGAAACCTTATTCCCGTCCGTTTCGTCTCCCAAATATCGCTTGCTGAAAATTGTCATGCCCGATGGAGAGGCAAATGCTCGTGTTACGTCGAGTGCTCGATCAATTCTGTGAACAGAACCAGGTGCGGCTGGATGACCCGCTGGCGATCGCTGCCGCGCAGGAGCTGGTGCGCTTGTGGCAAACCGGCGATCCGACGGAAGCGGAACTGGCGTCCGACCTTGCGCATCTGATGCCGGGGCGTCACGGTGCGTTAACCCAATCGGGAGCGGAGTTACAGTTCTAAAACGGTTCGCGGAACCAATATGCTTTGTGACCGTTCCTATTTTCAAGCACTTCGGTCGGCCAATAACATCAGTCAACGAAGGCTCCGGTGCCCTGACCGAATTTACGGGGTTTTCACTTCAGCACATTTCTTTCGGCCCGCCTTTGGCGGGCCATTTCTTTTTGCAGGGTCTTCCACAGATGCCGGGCGCGCCACTTGATGGCAGTCGCGTCACTTGCTAATTTGCGAAAAATACCCGCGTGTTTCGTGGAGGAGGAGCCCGATGCACGGTTTCAAGCAGGGCACGGTGCGCCAATGACTTTACAGCCGACGGCGCATGCTGATCATGTCTATTCAAGCGCAACCGGCAATGCGGCGGCGGCGAGTTCTCCCGTTGTCGCTTCCTGGCGACGTTGCATGGTCATGCATCATCTGGCGCCGGAAGATGATCGTCGGCCGATGCGCCTCACGGAAGCGCAGTTCCGGCAGGCCCGGGAAGCATCCGGGCGCCTGATCGCCGAAGCGAGCGACGAGCTTGACCGGCTGTTTTCCACGGTCGGCCGTTCAGGTTGCTGCCTGCTCCTGACGGACAGAAACGGTGTCGCTCTTGAGCGACGCGGTGCCGTCGGCGATGACAAGGCCTTTCACGATCTGGGACTGTGGACCTCTTCCGTCTGGACCGAGGCCAGCATCGGCACAAATGGCATCGGCACGGCTCTGGCCGATGAACGTGCGGTCTCGATCTTTCGCGACCAGCATTTCTTTTCGTCCAATATCCGGCTGAGTTGCACCACGGCGCCGATCCGCGATCATCGCGGCGAACTGGCCGCTGCGCTTGACATCTCCACCTGCCGCGAGGACGTCAGCGAAACAGTGCTGTCGATCATTTCCCAGACGGTGCGGGATGCGGCTTTGCGCATTGAACTCAACCTCTTCCGCTCCGCTTTTCCCGGCGCGCGTTTTCTGATGGTGCCGCAGGCGGCGCACAACGCGGCAGCGCTGATTGCGGTCGATCGCAACGACATGGTGATCGGCGCCACGCGCGCGGCTCGGCTGGCGCTGAAACTCGATGATGTCCGCATCGCCGCCGGTATCCCGGCTGCGGATGCACTCGACGAAGGCGCTGGCGATGGCGTACGCGATCTGGTGGAGGCAGAGCGTGCCGCTCTCACGCGCGCGCTTTCTCGTGCCAACGGCAATGTTTCGCAGGCGGCCATTGCGCTTGGTATGAGCCGCGCCACCCTTCACCGCAAGATGAAGCGTTTCGGACTGCATTGATCTGATCCTCGATTGCCGCGCTGCGGCATGGTTTGTGCGGGGCGACTGTCGCAGCCTTGCGACACTGTGCGCCGCCATATCGCGTCCCCTTGCTTTTCGTCAGGCATGACGAAGCACAGATTTCCTTCCAAGCGCGGTCTTCCATGGCCGGTCGCGATTGTGAAGCTGGATATCAGGGAGGATAATTCCATGCTGCATCAGAAAATCGTCGAGTCTCCGTTCAAGCTCAAATACGGCAACTATATCGGTGGCGAGTGGAAAGAACCGATCGGCGGCAAATATTTCGACAACATCACCCCCGTCACCGGGGCCAAGGTCTGCGAAATCCCGCGCTCCGACGAAAAAGATATCAATGCCGCGCTCGACGCTGCCCATGCCGCCAAGGACAAATGGGGCCGTACCGCGCCTGCCGAACGTTCCAACATTCTCATGAAAATCGCACAGCGGATGGAGGACAAGCTCGAGGTCCTTGCGCAGGCGGAAACCTGGGACAACGGCAAGCCGATCCGCGAAACCATGGCGGCCGATATTCCCTTGGCGATCGACCATTTTCGCTATTTCGCCTCCTGCATCCGCGCGCAGGAAGGCTCGATCGGCGAAATCGACAACGATACCGTCGCCTATCATTTCCATGAACCTCTTGGTGTCGTCGGCCAGATCATTCCGTGGAATTTTCCGATCCTGATGGCCGCCTGGAAACTGGCGCCGGCGCTTGCCGCCGGCAATTGCGTCGTCATCAAGCCGGCCGAACAGACGCCCGCCTCGCTGCTGGTCTGGGCGGAAATCATCGGCGATCTTTTGCCGCCGGGTGTCTTGAACATCGTCAACGGTTTTGGCCTCGAGGCCGGCAAACCGCTGGCGTCCAGCCCGCGCATCGCAAAGATCGCCTTTACCGGCGAAACGACGACAGGCCGGCTGATCATGCAATATGCCAGCCAGAACCTCATTCCCGTCACGCTGGAGCTCGGCGGCAAGTCGCCGAACATCTTCTTTGCCGATGTGGCCAATGAAGACGACGATTTTTTCGACAAGGCACTCGAAGGTTTTGCGATGTTCGCTCTCAACCAGGGCGAGGTATGCACATGCCCCAGCCGCGCGCTGGTGCATGAAAGCATCTATGACCGCTTCATGGAGCGGGCCGTCAAACGTGTCGAAGCCATCGTGCAGGGCAACCCGCTCGATGCCGCCACGATGATCGGTGCTCAGGCATCCACCGAACAGATGGAAAAGATCCTCGCCTATCTCGACATCGGCAAACAGGAAGGTGCGGAAGTGCTGACCGGTGGTTCGCGCAACGATCTCGGCGGCGAGCTTTCCAACGGTTATTACATCAAGCCGACCGTGTTTGCCGGCCATAACAAGATGCGCGTTTTCCAGGAAGAGATCTTTGGGCCGGTCGTTTCGGTTGCGAAGTTCAAGGACGATGCGGAAGCGCTGTCGATTGCCAACGACACGCTGTACGGCCTCGGGGCCGGTGTGTGGACACGTGATGGCAACCGCGCCTATCGTTTCGGCCGGGAAATCCAGGCAGGGCGTGTGTGGACCAATTGCTACCACGCCTATCCGGCGCATGCGGCGTTTGGCGGCTACAAGCAGTCCGGCATCGGTCGCGAGACCCACAAGATGATGCTGGACCACTACCAGCAGACCAAGAACATGCTGGTGAGCTATAGCCCGAAAAAGCTCGGCTTCTTCTGACGATCGGCCTGAATTCGCCTCGCCGGGCTGCAAATGGCGTCTTCTGCGCTTCCGGTGCTCATGGACATTTAGTCCGTTGCGCTCCGGTTCTCGAAGCCACCATTTTCGCCACGGCGGGACGAATTCCGGGCTCGATCGTCGACGTCGGCGATCTGTTCCTGCAGAACGCACCTTCGGAGAGACCTGCGATGGCGCGGCATATGTCTTCTTGCCGTTTTGACGGGGAGAAAGTGGCGGAGCGAAAGCGCGCCGGATGAGGGGCAACAGAATCCGCAACGGCCCAGCCGCCCCATCCTCCTGAAAGGATTTTCATGGAAACCACCATCAACGGCGAACCGCGCGTGACCGCTACCGATGCGGCACTTGCCCTCATCACCGAAATACAGGCGGATTACCCAAGCATCCTGTTTCACCAGTCGGGTGGCTGTTGCGACGGGTCTTCGCCGATGTGTTATCCGGCCGATGATTTCATTGTCGGCGATCATGACGTGAAACTGGGCGAGATCGGCGGCGTGCCGGTCTTCATCAGCGCCAGCCAGTTCGAGGCGTGGAAACACACGCAACTGATCATCGATGTCGTGCCGGGCAGGGGCGGCATGTTCTCGCTCGACAATGGCCGTGAAAAACGCTTCCTCACCCGCTCGCGCATGTTCGGCGGCGGCGAGGCCTGCGCGGTGCCGGCTGCGCGGACCTGATTGATAAAACCATCCGGGGCGCCTCCCGGCCCCGGCGCGGGACGACCGCAACGGGAAAGGCAGCGGTTGATCGGCATGCGGCTTCAGCGGGGCGGTGTGTATGGTCCCGTCTGTGCCCGTTGCCGGTCGTCCCCGGCGTTTGTTGCTTCAAGAGCGGCGCGTTCCCATGCTCTGGAAACAGGACAGAATCCGCCCTTGGCGATCTTCGATTTTCAAAAAACGCCCGCTGTCGTTGCGGGTTATGCGGCCGGGGCACGCCCTGTGCCTCCTAATTTAATTTTATAATGGCGCACGACGTGCCCCGTTCGGTGGTTTTTCCGCGCAACTCCGGTCCTTCTGCGGCGGCTCGCTGTTATTGGTTATTAGATCGAGCCGGTTTGTGTGCGACACACGCACGCCCCGCCATCTTTCAGGCGAGAGGAAGACCATTTTCTGCGCAGCCCCGCATGGATCACCTGCATCAGGGCGTCCCATGCGATCACCGGCTCTATCTCGCCGGCAATGCGGACCGGTGTAGCCGAAACAGAACGCGTTGAGTGTCGCACGACCCCGAAATGTGGGGATGAAATTAGATACAAGATCTTGATTTTGTTGGACCGAAGGGTGTCGGCTCGAGGAGAAAATATTCTGTTTGCGACATTGAGTGCCGTTTTTGTTGTGTAATGGCGGAGGTGGCATCCTCTCTCCTCTACGTCATCCCGGCCTTGAGCCGGGATCCAGCCACCGCGCGTCTGCGCGGTGAGAGAACTCTTCCTTCGAGGTGACCGTTAGCGAATCTATCGCGCCGCAGACGCGGCGCTGCTGGATCCCGGCACAAGGCCGGGATGACGGCGATATACCCCTGCAAACGCTTCGGGTCTTTGAGAACGGTCTCACAACAACGACGCATTCCAACCCGAAAGAACGATGCCCGCCTTTTAGCGTTTGCCGGCCGTCAGGCAGAAAAACGCGCCCTGCGGATCAAGCGCCTGCACGATCCAGCTGCCGCCGGGCACTTCCACCGGGCCGTTGACGATCTGCCCGCCGCCCGCGGTGATACGCTCGATCGCGGAATCGATGGCATCAACGATGAAATAATAACACCAGCAGGGCATCGGCACGCCTTCCGGCTTCGTCATCATGCCGCCGGTCATGTCGTTATTGTGAGCAAAGATGCGGTAGGTGCCCATCGGTCCCATGTCCACGTCGTGATCCTTGGTCCAGCCAAAAATTTTCGAATAGAACGCGAAGGCCTCTTCGCCATTACCGGCATAAAGCTCGCGCCAGCCGACATTGCCGGGATCGTATGGCCCGAGCTCCCGCGGTGGGTTTTCCGGCGGGATCGGCGTCATGATGCAGAGCACTGCGCCGTGCGGATCGGCGACCACGGCAAACCGGCCAATGCCCGGAATGTCGTCCGGCTCGCGCTGCACGCTGCCGCCATGGCCGATGTAATCGCGGCAGGTCTGATCGACATCATCGACGGCGACGTAACCCGTCCAGTTCGGCGGGATTTGGCCTTCCAGTTCCGGCGGAAAGGTCATCATCCCGCCAATACCGGGGCAGTTTTCGCCTTCTCCCATTTCGAAGAGGTAATAGGAGGGCATATCCGGCACGGACATTTCATTGATCTTCCAGCCGACTACGGAGGAATAGAAATCGCCGGCGGTGCTGGTGTCCGAGGTCATCAGCTCGCACCAGATGAATTTGCCGTGCGTTTCGGATTTCGTGTTCGAAGCGGTCTGCAGCATGTGTTTCTCCTCCCGTCCGTCTGCGGGTCAACCCTGGTTCAAGCTCAGCGTTTGCGTGTGTATTCCAGGTCCTGAAAAGTCTTCCAGCTGCCGTCCGGCTGTTTTGTCGCCGAGGTGAAAAACCGGTGGTCGTTATCCTGAAAGATGATCTGTTCCCGGTATTCGGCTATTCGGCCCTCAATCTCGCAATCCGGGCCGGTCGTATGGAGGCTGAGTGTGTTGCCATCGCCGGAAAACTCGCCTTCGTAAACCCATAACATGCTTACCATCGAGCCGATCCATGTGCCGACATATTTGCGCTTGTCCGGATCGTAACCGACGGTCAGCACCGTCCTGGCGGTGCCGCCGGGCACATCGCCTTCGCCCTCGGCGACGTACCACATGCCGTCCAGCGAACGGCATTTTTCGGTCCAATTCGCATCGGGGCCGGTGACCGAGGATTTGACATCCCAGGTGCCGACCATGCGCTCCAGCGCAAAATGTTCGGTCTGCGGTTTATAGAGTTCGACTTCGCTCATCGTTCTCTCCTTTTCGGGTTCGAGCAGGTGGGCGGTGTGGCTGTCGGCGCTCAAGCCTTGCGATGGTAATGGGCTTCCATGAAATATTTCCAGCTGCCGTCGGGCTGTTTGGCGCTGGACGTGAAGGTGCGGTGATCCTCGGTCAGAAAGGTGATCTGCTCACGGTAATCGGCCAAACCTTCACCGGTCATCGACGGGCCGGTCGTGTAGAGACTAAGGGTTCTGCCGTCCGGTTCGGCATCGCCTTCATAAACCCAGAGATTGTCCATCATGGAGCCGAGCCATGTGCCGACATATCTGCCCTTGGCCGCATCATACCCAAGGGTGAGAACAGTGGTGGCCGGGCCTTCGCCGCCCGGCATGTCGCCCTTGCCTTCGGCAATCACCCAGATGCCGGCGAGCGAGCGGACGGTTTCGACCCATGGTGTTCCGGCGCTCATCTCCGAGGTGACATCCCAGGTACCGAGCATTTTGTCGAGAAAGGCGTGTTCAACACGCGGTTTCGCCATTGTCATCGACATGTCTTCCTCCCTTTGTCGTTTTGTTTCAGACGGTCTCAATGGCAGCAGGATGAACCCGCCTTGTCGGCCTTCTGTTCGTATTCGTCATGGCGCTTGAGAAAACTCATGGTCGAGGTCTCGTTGCGTCCCCGCGGCGCGCGATCGAGCAGCATCAGCGTGCCGCAGACTTCCTCGCCGCCACGGCCATAGGTGGAGTAGGTGTGAAAGATTTCGCCGGTCGCGGGGTCGCGGTAGAAAGAGGACATGCCGTGTTCCTCGTCGGCGATCTGGTCGGTCGGCACCTTGCGATAATTGTATTCGACGCTGCCGGAGGCCTGATCTTCTGCCGAAAACGACACATCGTAATCGTAGTTGAATTCGCTTCCGAAGGACGACACCCAGGGAAAATTCCAGCCCATGCGATGGCGATAGGCCTCGATCTTGGACAGCGGGGCGCGTGAGACGGCGACCCAGGTGACGTCGTGATTGTTGAGATGCGGCAACGCGCCTTCGATATGGTCGCAGAAAAAGGAGCAGCCGATGCAGCCCTCATCCCAATCCGGGCCGAGCATGAAATGATAGACGAGAAGCTGGCTGCGGCCTTCGAATAGTTCGTGCAAAGTTTTCCGGCCGGTCTGGGTGTCGAACGTGTAATTCTTGTCCACCTTCACCCATGGCAGCGCCTGACGTGCGGCCCTTACCTTGTCGCGCAGGCGCGTTTCTTCCTTCTCCAGTTCCAGCAGTTTCAGTCGGGCATCGCGCCATTCGTCGGGATCGACAACGGCATTCTTCGGAGAAATGCTGACATCCATGTTCAAGCCTCCTCAACCTTGACAGAATAAGTTGATATCAACATGATTATCTCATGCTGTCAAACATTGAGTCGATTCCATTCTCCACAACCTTGCATGTGCGCGACACATGCCTGTGTCTGCATGTGCAGCGCGCGGCGCGTGCGCTGGCGCGTCGTTTCGACGTGGCGATGAAGCCGATCGGGCTCAACAATGGGCAGTTTTCACTGATGATGTCGCTCAACCGTCCGGTGCCTGCGACGATGAAATCCGTCTGCGATGTGCTGGCCATGGACCGCACGACGCTGACGGCGGCGCTGAAAATCCTCGAGCGAAGAGGGTTGGTCAAAAGCGCGGTCGACCCGAAGGATCGGCGCGGAAAACTGCTGACGCTGACCGATGACGGCATGGCGATGCTGACGGCAGCCCTGCCGATCTGGGTGAGGGTTCACGGCGAAATCGATGTTGAACTGGGTGAGGGTGGCGCCGACACGATCCGTCAAACGCTTCTGCCAATCCGCTGAAAACATTGAAATGGCGGCATCTTCGCTGCAGTGCAAAAACTGTGAACAATTTGTGTACGAAATAGTACATACATTCTCTTGCAATTTTGTCGCAGGCGGCATTATACCGCATGCGCGGGCTTCAATCGGCTCGCCGTTATTTGCGCAGGGGAGGGCGCAACTGGCGTCCACGAAGTCCTCGCAAGGACGCTCCCGACCCGCCGCTCGCTCAGTGAGCTGGCAAGCCGCCGGCGCTCCTTCGACAGCAGCACGGTTAGCGCAATTGATCCTGTTTCCCGCTCCTGATGCCGCCGAGGCCTTCGTTTGTAGACTCTGTCCTATTCGAAACTGGAGCTAGAGATAAAATGAAAGCCTCTCAGGGCGCCCTGTCCGCGATCGCCAAGCTTTGGCTGGTCGTGCTCGGTGCCGTTCTCGTTCTCGCGGGCCTGTTTTTCGCCGTTGGCGGCGGCAAGCTCGTTTCACTCGGCGGCAGCTGGTATTTTTTGCTGGCGGGCCTCGCCATCATTCTCTCCGGCGTGCTGACCATTCTGCGCAAGCCGTCCGGCGCGCTACTGTTCGGCCTCGTTACCATCGCCACACTCATCTGGGCGATCTGGGATGCCGGGCTTGATTTCTGGCCGCTGATCTCGCGCCTGCTCGCCTTCGGCGTCGGCGCAACCGTGATCGCGCTCACGTATCCCCTTCTGCGCAAGGCTGCCGGCAAGACACCTCTCTATCTGCCGTCGTTTGCCCTCGCGGCAATCCTCGCTGTTGCTTCTGTCGCCGGTTTTGCAGGCATGATGGTGCCGCATCCGACCGTCGCCTTTACCGGTACGCCTGCTGCCCTGACGCCGGTCGATCCGGCCAAGGAGCAGAAGAACTGGGAAGCCTATGGCAACACGTCCGGCGGTTCGCGTTTTGCTGCACTCGACCAGATCACCCGCGACAATGTCGCCAATCTTCAGGTCGCCTGGACCTACAATACCGGCGACACGCCGATCAGCCCCGGCGGCAATGGTGCCGAAGACCAGCTGACCCCGCTTCAGGTGGGTGACCGGGTGTTCCTGTGCACGCCGCACAACAATGTCATCGCCATTGATGCCGATACCGGCAAGGAAATCTGGAAAAACGAGATCAACGCCAAGTCCTCGGTATGGATGCGTTGCCGTGGTCTTGCCTATTTCGATGCCACGCAGCCGCTCGTCCAGCCGACAGCCGACGGATCGACCCCGGTCACACCGGCAATCGTTGCCGAAGGTGCGCTTTGCCAGCGTCGTATTCTGATGAACACCATCACGGCCGAGTTGATCGCGCTCGATGCCGATACCGGCGCATTTTGCCCGGATTTCGGTGTGAATGGCCGCGTCGACCTGAAGGTCGGCCTTGGTGATGCACCGGATCCGAGCTATGTGCTGACGTCTGCGCCAACGCTTGCCGGCACCACGGTCGTCGTTGGCGGTCGTATCGCCGACAACGTTCAGGTCGACATGCCGGGCGGCGTCATGCGCGGTTTCGATGTCATCACCGGCCAGTTGCGCTGGGCATTCGATCCGGGCAATCCTGACATCACCGGCCTGCCGCCGGAAGGCCAGACCTATACGCGCTCGACGCCGAATGTATGGGCCGCGATGTCCTATGACGCCGCGTCCAACACCGTGTTCATGCCGGTCGGCAGCCCGTCGGTCGATCTTTACGGCAAGACCCGCAGCGATCTCGACCACAAATATGGTGCGTCCATGCTGGCGCTCGACGCCACGACCGGTCGCGAAAAATGGGTCTACCAGACCGTTCACAACGACCTGCAGGACTTTGACGTGCCGATGCAGCCGTCCTTCATCGATTTTCCGAAGGCGAATGGCACGACAGTTGCGGCACTGGTGTTCGGCACCAAGGCCGGCCAGATCTTTGTGCTCGACCGCGCCACCGGCAAGCCGCTGACGCAGGTGGATGAGGTTCCGGTCAAGCCCGCCAACATCCCGAGCGAAAAATACTCGCCGACCCAGCCGATGTCTGTCGGCATGCCGCAGATCGGCGCCCAGACGCTGACCGAAAGTGACATGTGGGGTGCAACGCCGTTCGACCAGTTGCTGTGCCGCATTGCCTTCAAGGGCATGCGTTATGATGGCGTGTTCACCGCGCCGGGTACCGATCTGGCCCTCAATTTTCCGGGCTCGCTCGGTGGGTTGAACTGGGGCGGTATCTCCACCGACCCGACCACAAACACCATTTTCGTCAACGACATGCGCCTTGGTCTCTGGGTGCAGATGACGGAAGCCGCACCCACCAATGCCGTTTCCAACGGTGGTGAGGCGGTCAATACCGGTATGGGCGTGGTGCCGATGAAGGGCACGCCTTATGCGGTGAACAAGAACCGTTTCCTGTCGGCGCTCGGCATTCCCTGCCAGGAGCCGCCTTTCGGTTCGCTGACCGCCGTCGACATGAAGACGCAGAAGATCAAGTGGCAGGTGCCGCTCGGTACGGTGCAGGATACCGGTCCGTTCGGCATCAAGATGGGGGTTCCGATCCCGATCGGCATGCCGACCATCGGCGGGTCGCTTGCCACCCAGGGCGGTCTCGTGTTCTTCGCCGCCACGCAGGACTATTACCTGCGCGCGTTTGACTCGGCGACGGGCAAGGAAGTCTGGAAGGCCCGTATGCCGGTTGGCAGCCAGGGCACACCGATGACCTACAAGTCGCCGAAGACCGGCAAGCAATATGTGGTCATCTCGGCCGGTGGTGCGCGTCAGTCGCCGGATCGTGGCGACTACGTGATCGCGTATGCGCTTCCGAACTAAGTTTCGGCTGACGCCATGAAACAAAGATGCCCGGTGATGAGCCGGGCATTTTTCGTGTGCGGATTACCTCGCGGCTATTCCCGCCTTGTGGACATCCTCGAATTTCAGTCCGAACCGGGCGAGATATTTGCTCAGGCGATCGGCGTCGTTGGAGCTTTTTTTCTCCAGCCTCGAATGCGCAAACAGTGCGCGACCGGCGGCGCTTGCCGTCGCATGATCCCGACAGGTTTTCAGCACCGATGCCAGCTGCGCCACCTCGAAAAGGTCGAGCGCGGCCGCGCGTTCCGCACCGATCACGTCGAGCAGAAGCTCGTCGTCGGCGTGTTTCGGCGTGTCGAGCCCCCAGGCGGTTTTCAGCCGTAGAACCTCGTCGCTGACCACGTCGACGGTGATGCGGCCTTGCGGCGCCAATGTTCCCATGCGGGTGATCGAGGCGGACAGGTCGCGGAAATTGGCGCTCCATGCGGCGTCCGGCCCGGTCGCGAAAGACAGGTAACGTTCGCGCGCCTCCTTGTTGAAGGTGACGTTCTGGCCCTCGCGTTCCAGAAACCGCTTCAGCTCGAAATCGAGATTGGGTTCGATATCCTCCTTGCGTTCGCGCAGTGCGGGCAGCTGAAAGGTCCACAGGTTGAGGCGGGCAAACAGGTCCTCGCGAAAACGGCCTTTTTGGACTTCCTGACGCAGGTCGCGGTTGGTGCCGGCGATCAGCTGGAAATCGGCGGAAGTCTCCCTGTCGGCGCCGACGGGCAGAAAACGTTTTTCCTCGATGGCGCGCAGGCACATGGCCTGTTCGTCGAGGCCAAGTTCGCCGATTTCGTCGAGAAACAGCACGCCCTTGTCGGCGGATTTCAGAAGGCCGGCGCGTTCGCCCGAGGAGCCGGTAAAGGCGCCTTTCACATGGCCGAACAGGGCGGACATCGCCTGATCGCCACGCAGCGTGGCGCAGTTCACTTCCACGAAGGGGCCAGTCACCTTTCTCTGTGCCTTCTTCAGCTCGTAAATCCGTTTCGCCAGCTGTGATTTTCCGGCACCCGTCGGTCCGGTCAGGAAGACAGGTGCGGTGGAGCGCATCGCCACGCGTTCGATCTCGTCGATCATGCGGTTGAAGGCGGGGTTGCGGGTGGAGATGCCGGATTTGAGGAAAGAGGTCGCCTCGTCGCGCTCGGAGGCAAAACGGGTGGCGATCTCGTCGTAACGGGAGAGGTCGAGATCGATGATCGCGTGGGTGCCGGCATAATCCTGACCCGGCTCACGATCGCGCGGCGGCGAAAGCTGCAGCAGCCGCCCGGGGATGATGCGGGCTTCGGTCAGCAGGAACCAGCAGATCTGCGCCACATGCGTGCCGGTGGTGATGTTGACGAGATAATCTTCCGCATCCGGATCGAAATCATAGGCGCGGGCGAAATCGCGCAGCTTTGTATAGACCTCGGAGAAATCCCAGGGGTCGGAAAAGTCGATCACGTTTCGCCGCACCTCGGTGGCGGGCGAGACGGTTTCGATATCGCTGACGACCGTTTGTGCCAGTCGGTCGAAATTGGTGTCGTGGATCAGTTCGACGCGATCGAAGAACAGGCCGGGCTGCTGGGTGAGGCCGACATTGGGTCGCCAGCGGTTCCAGCGATCCTCACGTTTGCCGATATCGAGATTGCTTCCGAGGATGCTGATGGCGACGCGGCGTTTCATTGTTTATCCAATAGTATAAGCTCTATATCTAAAGATAGGATATGCGGAGCGAGCGGATTTGGCAAATTTCCAGACCGCCGAGAATGGCGATTTTTTATCCTGTTTAAAATCAATTAGATAAAAGAAAATTTCGTAACGGGCATTCGAGCCGGCACCAAACTGGCACGCGTCTTGAAATGTATCTGGCACAACCGAAACAAAGAGGTGCTGCCATGGTGAACAAGGCAATCTTCAAATCCTATCTCGGCAAGCTTTTGCCCGGCACGAACACCGTCAACCACGAAGGCGCACCTGCCTATGCGCTGAGCGCCCGTGAGGCGCTGGCTCAATATGCCGTGACCGGCACGTTCAACGACACCTTTTATGCCGGTGCCGGCGAGCAGCTGGAGGGCGTGGTGAAGCTGGCAGCCGAGGTCGAGCCGGAATTCCTGGCAAAGCTTGCGGTCTATGCCGCCGAAAAGGGCCATATGAAGGACATGCCGGTCATGCTGCTGGCCATGCTTTCCGGTCTGGAAAGCGATGCCTTTGCCCGCGCTTTCCCGCGTGTGGTGAAGAGCGGCAAGATGCTGCGCGGTTTCGTCCAGGTCATGCGGTCCGGCACGGTCGGGCGCAAGTCGCTCGGAACACGTCCGAAAAAGATGGTGCAGGCATGGCTGGAAAGCCGCACGGTGGAACAGCTTCTGCAGGCCATGGTCGGTAACGACCCGTCGCTGCCGGATGTGATCCGCATGGTGCACCCGAAGCCGAAGGATGAGGCGCGCGCGGCGCTTTACGCCTGGGCGATCGGTAAGCCGTATGATGTGGCCGCATTGCCGGCCGAGGTGAAGGCCTTTGAGGCGTTCAAGCGGGATACGACGCTGGCCTTGCCGCCGGTGCCGTTCCAGATGCTGACGTCTCTGGAGCTGACCAAGGAACAATGGGCCGAAGTCGCGCTGAAAGGCTCGTGGCAGATGGTGCGCCAGAACCTCAACACATTTGCCCGGAAGGGCGTGTTCGAGGTGCCGGGCGTGGCTGAAAAGCTGGCGGCAAAGCTATCCGACCCGGAAACGGTGCGGAAGGCCCGGGTGTTTCCCTATCAGTTGCTGGTCGCCTGGCAGATGACGGGTCACACGATCCCGCCGGTCGTTGCCGATGCGCTGCAGGATGCGATGGAGGCTGCAATCTCCACCGTGCCGACCTTCGGTGGCAATGTCGTGGTCTGCCCGGACGTTTCCGGCTCCATGGGGTCGCCCGTGACCGGTTATCGTCCAGGCGCGACTTCGACGGTGCGATGCATCGATGTCGCGGCACTTGTCGCCGCGTCTTTCCTGCGACGGAACCGGTTTACGCGGGTTCTGCCGTTCGAAAACCACGTGGTGCGCGTGCAGCTCAACGGTCGCGACAGCGTCATGACCAATGCCGCGAAGCTGGCAGCGGTCGGAGGTGGCGGAACCAATTGTTCCGCTCCGCTGAAGCTCTTGGCCGATGAAAAGGCCAAGGTCGATCTCGTCGTTTTCGTCTCGGACAACCAGTCCTGGATGGATGCGCGCGGCGGCGGTCAGGCAACCGGCATGATGCGCGAATGGACGCGGATCCAGAGGCTTAACCCGGCTGCAAAGCTGGTCTGCCTCGATATCCAGCCCTATGTCCAGACCCCTGCAAAGGGTGCGGATGTGCTCAACATCGGCGGTTTCTCCGATGCCGTTTATGGCGCGATCACCAGCTTCGCGGCCGGAAAATCCGGCCCGGACGAGTGGCTGCGTCGGATCGAGGCGATCGATCTCTAAAAACCGTCCTGCGCTTTAAGTGAAAGGCGCAGGGCACCGTGACGAATGCCGGATGGAACTACAGACTCCTAATCTCCAGGTCGCGGGTTCGAATCCCGCCGGGTTCTCCACTTTATGGTCCCGTAGCTCAGCGGTCAGAGCAGGCGTTCCACCACCTTTCGTCGTCACGGACGAATTTGAAATGACTTGAATGACTTGGCGAATGCCGGAAGAAACTACATCGCTTTATCCGAAAAATGTTTCTTCTGATTTTTTAGTCGCCATGACCGGAATGAAAGAAATGAAGCGGCGAATGCCTGCGAAACTACAGCCTGTCACGCTGGGGCGGATGCGTCTGCCTCATGTTTCGCAAACCCTTGTCGCCGCACAGAGAAGGACAGAAATGGAAATGCATGGCGAATGCCTTGGGAACTACATCCAATCCATAGGTGGCGGGTTCAAATCCCGCCCGGTTCGACATGATCGGCCGGTAGCTCAGCGGATAGAGCGGTGGAAATTGTTTCCAAAACACCTCGTCGCCATGACCTGAAATACCGTGGCGAATGCCGGGGAAACTACATCGGTAACCCGTAAGGGTCGCGGGTTCGAGGCCCGCACCGCAGATGTGCCGAAAGGTGTGGACGCGGAAGTTTCTTCAATACTGGTCGCCACGACCGAAATGCAGCGGCGAATGCCGGACGAAATTACAGCCGCCACCATAGGGTGGTCTGATGGGTTCGACTCCCATCTCTGGCAGCGCTCTCTGGCACGGGCGGGGCCACCCGACTTTCGTCCAACCTCGTCGCCGCTGCTGGTTTTTTGAAGAAAATGCCGGGCGGAATATGCCGCCCGGCAGTCGTACACCGAATGAAATAGAAGGACTGCAAACGCAGAAAAGAAGATGATTGAGATCGTAAGCGGACAGGATTTGATCGATGCAGGCATGCCGCAGGGCAAGTGGTTTCGCCCGGCGCTCGATGCCGCCAACAAGGTGCTGAGCGAAGGTGGTTCGATGGATGTGGCCATGGCTGCAGCCCGCGCTTTCCAGCCGGCACCAACTGTGCCGCTGCGACTGGAAGGCGATATCGAGATCTATTCGAACATCCGTGCTGAAAACGCCTTCGAGCAGGACAATGTCGAGAAGGTGAATGCCACGATGCGCGCGCTTGCGCGTACCCCGGTTGTACGTGCCGCCGCCATCATGCCTGATGCCTGCCCGGCGGGGCCGGTCGGTACCATTCCGGTCGGTGGTGTCGTCGCCTCCGAGGCGATCCATCCGGGCATGCATTCGGCCGATATCTGCTGCTCGATGGCGATCTCCGTGTTTCCGGGCGTTGATCCTAAGGCGTTGCTGGATGCCATCCATTCCGTGACCCACTTTGGTCCGGGCGGACGTGCAGCCGATCAGCGGATCAAGCCGTCGGAAGCGACACTCGCTGCCTTCCATGAGAACCCGTACCTTACGGGTGCGGCGCTGAATGTCGGCATCGAGCATTTTGGAACGCAGGGGGATGGTAATCATTTCGCGTATGTCGGCACGATGAAATCGACCGGCGAAACGGCGCTTGTGACCCATCACGGTTCGCGTGCTCCGGGTGCCCGGCTTTATGAGCGTGGCATGAAGGTTGCGAACAAGTTTCGCGAGCAACTGTCTCCCGAGACCCATCGGGACAATGCTTGGATTCCGGCGGATACCGAGGAAGGCGATCTTTATTGGTCGGCTCTCCAGATCATCCGTCAGTGGACCAAGGAGAACCATTATATCCTGCACGACATGGCCGCGGAAAAACTATCGGCAAAAGTGTCGGACCGGTTCTGGAACGAGCATAATTTCGTGTTCCGGAAGTCGGATGGTCTCTTCTACCACGGCAAGGGTGCGACGCCGGCCTTCGATGGCTGGGCGGAGGATGCGACCGATCTGACGATCATTCCGCTCAACATGGCGGAACCGATCCTGATCGTGCGTGGATCGAACGCTGCACACGGCCTTGGCTTCTCGCCGCATGGCGCGGGCCGCAATTTTTCGCGCAGCGCTCATATCCGTCGCCTTGGCGAGGAATATGGTGCGGATCAGCGTGGATTGAGCCCGAACAACATCGCCGAGATCATGGCGAAGGAAACGGTGGGGCTGGATGCGCGCTTCTTCTCCGGCAATGCGGATATTTCCGAACTGCCGAGCGCCTACAAGTCGGCCGCGAACGTGCGGGCCCAGATCGAACATTACGGCCTCGCCGAAGTGGTCGACGAGGTGATCCCGTTCGGAAGCATCATGGCTGGCGACTGGCAGAAGGATGCACCGTGGCGCAAGAAGAAGCGCCGTTGAATGATGAGGCAGGGGGCGAAAGCTCCCTGCTTTCCGTTTTGCGTATTTTTGAACTTGGAATGTCTCTAAAACATCCGCGTTGACCCTTCGAAGCCCTGTTCATTAAGTGGACTTGTTTTGTCATATTAATGTCGGGGGACATGATGCAGTATCTCGTTGAGCCGGGGCCCCAGCTCGATCGCCACGCCGTGACGCGCATGGCAAAGCCTACCATTTCAAGCCGTTGCATGGCTCTGGCGCTTGCCGGAACCGCACTCGGTTTTTCGCCCGCCGCTTATGCGCAGGAAAGTGAGGAAACGGTTCTTGAGCAGCTCGTGGTGACTGCTTCCGGCTTCGCCCAGAACGTCAAGGAAGCGCCGGCCAGCATTACTGTGGTTACCCGCGAGGAACTTGAAAAGGGCGCCTATCGCGACCTGACCGACGCGCTGCGCGAAGTGCAGGGTGTCGCCGTCACCGGTGTTGCCAATGAGAAGGACATCTTCATCCGTGGCCTGCCGGGCTCCTACACGCTGATCCTCGTCGATGGCAAACGCCAGAGCACGCGTGATGCGCGCACCAACGGCAATTCCGGCTACGAGCAGAATTTCATGCCGCCGGCCGCCGCCATCGAGCGGATCGAAGTCGTGCGCGGACCGATGTCGTCGCTTTACGGCTCCGATGCCATGGGCGGTGTCATCAACATCATCACCCGAAAAGTGTCCGATGTCTGGTCGGGCAGCGTCAGCGCGGATGCGACGGTCCAGCAGCATTCGAAATTCGGCAATTCCGGGCAGACATCGTTTTATGCCAATGGTCCGGTCATTCAGGATACGTTGGGGCTGCAGATCTGGGGCCGTGGCCTGACGCGTTCTGAGGACAGGTTCCTCAGCGGCACGACATCGGCCAAGGAATTCGATCTCACCGGTCGTCTGTCGCTGACGCCCAACGAAGATCACGACATTATCCTCGAAGCCGGCCGCCAGAACGTGCGCCGTGAGGCATCCCCGCCCAACACGCTGGCTGCCGGTGCCAACGGCACCTATAACCAGAACGGTCGCGATCACTGGTCGCTTTCGCATACCGGTCGCTGGGGACCGACGACCTCGGAATTCTCCATTCTGCAGGAATGGGCACAGCGCGAGAATTACACCTTCAATCCGTCCCGCGATGCCTTCGACCGCAACGCGCGCGCACCGGAAATCCGCAACACGGTGATCGACGGCAAGTTTACGACCCCGTTCGAACTGCTCGGCTCGCATACGCTGGTGACAGGCGGCCAGTATTTTGAGGCGCATCTGCGTGACCAGAATCCCGGCCGCCGCACCGGCGTGACGGAAGCATTTTCAGCGACGCAATGGGCGATCTTTGCCGAGGACGAATGGCGCATCTGGGATGATTTTGCGCTGACGGCGGGCCTGAGAAGCGACCATCACGAGGAATACGGTTATCACCTCAGCCCGCGTCTCTACGGTGTCTGGAACGCCACCAATGAACTGACCATCAAGGGTGGCATCTCCACCGGTTTCCGCGCACCGGATATCCGCAGCATCGCGCCGGGTTATGCCTATACGACGGGCGGCGGCGGTTGCTCCTACGGCCCGACCGGCACCTGCGGCGTCATCATCGCCGATCCGAGCCTGAAGGCAGAGACCAGCAAAAGCTACGAGATCGGTGCCCTTTGGGACAATGGCGATGTCAGCCTCGGCGCCACCTATTTCTACACCGACTTCAAGGACAAGATCGCCAATGCACTGGTTCTCGATGGCGCCGGCAACCCGGTGCGCTGGAGCGAGGACCCGAACTATCGCCTCTGGTATAATTACAATATCGATGACGCGATCATTCAGGGGCTGGAACTGACCGCCACCTGGCATGCGACAGCAGATCTCTCCTTCCGCGGCAGCTACACCTATACGCATTCGGAACAGCAGACCGGTGCCTATGCCGGCTTCCCGCTTGCCCGCACACCGGAACATATCGCCAATGTCCGTGCCGATTGGATCACCCCCGTCGAAGGACTGGAGGCATGGGTTTCGGTCAACTATCACGGCGAGGAAATCGCGTCGGGCGCGCGTATCGGTACCAATGGCACGCCGGTGACGATCAATGGCGCCGCCGGCCGAAAATACGATCCCTACACGATGGTCGATTTCGGCGCGAAATACGCGGTCAATGACAGTGTCACGGTCAACGGTGCCATCTACAACGTCTTCGACAAGAAGGTGGAGCAGACCGACTTCAACACCACGATGGAAGGTCGCCGTTTCTGGCTGAGCGTCACCAAGACGTTCTGATTTCGATGGTCACGTTTTGACGATGAAGGCCAACGCGAAAAAGCTTCGCGTTGGCCTTTCCTGTTTCTGCGCAGACGGTTTATCGCTTGCGCGATACCCACAGTTCACCCGCGCGTTTCAGGCAATCATCGAACCTTGCCTGCGGATCGCCGGACAAAGCCAGAAACGCGACTGCCGCCGTTTTCACGATCACCGCCTCGGCCCAGTCGTCCCGGGCCGCGCCGGACCAGATCGCCTGCCAGTATTCGCGCTGGGTCAGCATGCCGCTGGTGCCCGGCTTGAGCTTCTTTCCGGCGGGCACGGTCATGTCGGCATCCACGCCGGACGTCATGCGAAAAATCTTGACCATGCGGCCGGGCGTATATTCCGCCACATCGCGTACCGAGCCGATCAGGGCTATATTGGGCAGGTCGAGGTGTCGTGCGACATCGCGGTAGAGATCGCGGCGGGATGACTGCGATGCTCCAAGGATCGACGTTTTTGCGCTCAGCGGATTGATCATGTGAATGGCGGAATGCAGCGGATTGCGCATTTCGAACATCGCGTGCAGGCCGAGAAGCGCACGCGTCTGCGGGGCCAATGCCGCCAGCGGGGCAAAGGCGATGCCCTGCGTGCCAAGCGCGGTACTGGCCTCGGCAAGGGTCAGGCAAACCGGAATGCCGGCATCCTCGGCCGCCACCTCCAGTTTGCCGCTCTCCGGTCCGCTGCCGTAATGGCCATGCAGCAATACCTTGTAACCCGCCATGGCCACCAGCCGCGCCGCGTGCAGAAACCATGGCGCGGTACGCACTTTGGGTGACATGTAAACCGGCCAGTCGAGATCCGGCCGCGTGAACCTTGCGGGGAGAGCGATCGTTGCGCGGATCGCCTCGGCAAAGCCTGCCAGTTCGCTGGCGCTTGTGCCGCGATAGTGGATCGTCATCAGCAGTGCGCCGATCTGCATCGGATCGGCCTGACCGTCGAGGATGAGCGAAAGTGCGTCACGCGCCTCGTCCTGTGTCAGCGGCCGGCTTTGGCCCGGGCCCGGTGCTGTGGTCGCGATATAACGCGCCAGACGCCGGTGCGGGTCGGCATTGTCGCCGATCGCGGCAATGCGAATGGCCTTGCTGCGTGGGGTCGGGGCCGCTTCGAGCTGATCTGCGGGCGTGACGGATAGCGGTACGATATCGGTCCGGGTTTCGACAGACCATGCATCCGTGGCGGTCGGGATTTCCGTCACCGCAGCCTCGGGTGCACGGGCGGTAGCGATCGGTGTCGGTGACAGCGGGGTGCCGCCATTTGCCGCCAGCAACAGTTCCGTTTCCGATGCCAGCCCTCTCACGCGCAGGCGCAGGGATTCGGCGAAAGGCGTCGGCCGCATGCCCTGCCCGGTGCGGATGAAGATCGGATCATCGTAGAGCTTGCGCAGTTCGGACAGCATGCGGCTTACCGCCGACACCTGCAGTTTCAGGCTGGCGGCGGCACGGCTGACACTGCCTTCGCGCAACAGCGCATCGAATGCGACCAGCAGCTTGACCTGATTGAACGATTCCGCGCCGCTGTCATCCACCTGTCTGCCGAGGCCGTGCCCGCCACTTCCCATGCCTGCCTTTTTCCTCATGCCGATGATTTGTCCGAGACGCAATTTAGATCGTCTCTAAATGACTTCGGTTGACCCACACATTTTCCCTACATAAGTGTACACAATCACTCAACTTAAGTTTCGGCGGATAACGCAGCATTGATCCTGATGCAACAGGGCCGCCACAAAGGGACATGACATGATGACGTTGAAACGGCCTTTCCGATTTGCCATGGCTTTGATGGCCGGCGTCATTTCCGTCGGAGCGGGCGGCTTCAGCGCACATGCCGCCGATGTCACGATCAAGCATGCCAAGGGTGAAGCAACCTTTTCCGAAACGCCGAAAAAGGTCCTGACCTTCGACCTCGCCACGCTCGACACGCTGACGGCGCTCGGGGTCGATGTCGCTGGTGTACCGGGCGGCAACAAGCCAGATTATCTGTCCAAATATGCCGGCGATGACGTCGCCAAGATCGGTACGTTTTTTGAGCCGGACTATGAGGCCGTCAACGCCGCCGAACCGGATCTGATCATCGTTGCCGGCCGTTCCAGCGCCAAATATGCCGACCTCGCCAAGATCGCACCGACAATCGACCTGACGGTCAAGGCAGAACGTTTTCTGCCCGAAGCGCAGGAAAACGTCCGCAGCCTCGCCAAGATTTTCGGCAAGGAAAAGGAAGCGGAAGCACTTCTCGAAAAGCTTGCCGCTTCGACCGCCGATCTCAAGTCGAAGGCTGGCCAGCAGGGCAAGGCGTTGCTGGTGCTGACCACCGGCGGCAAGATGAGCAGCTATGGACCCGGCTCGCGCTTCGGCATGCTGTTTTCCGATTATGGTTTCGTGCCGGCGGAAGAGACGGGCGCCAAGGGAACGCATGGCAACCCGACCTCCTACGAATACATTCTGGAAAAGAACCCCGACTGGCTGTTCGTGATCGATCGTGATGCCGCGATCGGCCGTGAGGGTGCCGCCAAGACGATGCTCGATAACGATGTTGTCGGCCAGACGACGGCCTGGAAAAACAACCATGTCGTCTATCTCGACCCGACAGCATGGTATCTCGTCGGCGGTGGTATCACCTCCATGCAGAACACCGTCGATCAGCTTTCCAAGGCGATCAGCACGAACTGACGTCTATCCATCCACGTCGTTCGCTGAGTGAACCGCGCTCCCCCCGCGCGGTTCACCCTTATCCGGAATAGCTGAACTTGCCGCTGAAACTGTTTCTGCCCGCCCTGTTCTTGACCTTCGTGCTGGCCATTGTCAGCGTGTTCGTCGGCGTGCGCGATGTTTCGCCGCTTGCTCTGTTTTCCGGCGCGGCGGACCAGCGTGACCTGATGGTGCTGGCGGCGAGCCGCGTGCCGCGCACGATCGCGCTTCTTCTGGCCGGTTGCGGCATGGCGATTGCCGGCACGATCATGCAGATGCTGGCGCGCAACCGTTTTGTCGAACCTTCGACGGCCGGCACGGTGGAATCGGCCGGACTCGGCATGCTGACGGTGCTGCTGATCGCGCCCGATATGCCGGTGATCCTGAAAATGCTGGTGGCGGGCGCATTCGCCATGGCCGGCACGGCGCTGTTTCTTTCCATCCTGCGCGCCATTCCGCTGCGCTCGATCCTGATGGTGCCGCTGGTGGGCATTATGCTCGGCGGCATGATCAGTGCCGTGACGACGTTTTTCGCCTACCGGTTCGATCTTCTGCAATCGATGGGGGCCTGGGCCAGCGGTGATTTCTCCATCGTTCTGCGTGGCCGTTACGAAATCCTCTGGATCGCCTTCGCCCTGACGATCACCGCCTATATCGCCGCGGATCGCTTTACCGTCGCCGGCATGGGGGAGGACTTTTCCAGCAATCTCGGCCTCGATTATCGCAAGGTCATGACATTGGGCCTGGTCATCGTCTCGCTGGTGACTGCCTGTGTGGTGGTGACCGCCGGTGTCGTGCCGTTTCTCGGGTTGATCGTGCCGAATGTCGTCAGCATGATCATGGGGGACAACCTGCGTCGCAGCCTGCCATGGATCGGCCTTTGCGGTGCGGCACTCGTACTGGTCTGCGATATCATCGGCCGAGTGATCAACGCGCCGTTCGAAATTCCGGTCGGTGCCGTGCTCGGCATCGTCGGCAGTGTGTTCTTCCTCTATATGCTTCTGGGGAGGCGCAACCGTGTCGCCTGAAGCGCTGCGCAAAACCGCGCTGATCACGCTGGCCGTGCTCGCTGCCTTGGTCGCGATCTCCGCCTTAGCCTTCATGACGCTCGGCGCCAGAGGAAGCTGGTCCTTCGTGCTGAGCTTTCGCGGCACGCGGCTCGCCGCCATCGTCATCGTTGCCTATGCCATCTCGGTTTCGACCGTGCTGTTCCAGACCGTCACCGGAAATCGCATCCTCACCCCGTCGATCATGGGGTTTGATGCGCTTTACATCCTGCTGCAGACCGTGCTGGTCTTCACGCTCGGTGCTGCGGCAACCTCGGCCATCGATCCGCGTCTGATGTTCATCATCGAAGTGGCGGCGATGGTCGGTTTTTCGCTGCTGCTTTTCCGCTTCCTGTTTTCCGGCCATGCGCAAAACATCCACCTTCTGGTTCTGGTCGGCATCGTGCTCGGCGTGCTGTTCCGCAGCCTTTCCGGTTTTCTGCAGCGCATCATCAACCCGGATGATTTCGTCGTGCTGCAGGACCGGCTGTTTGCCAGTTTCAATATGACCGACAGTACACTTGTCGGTGTCTCGGCCTTGCTGGTGGCGGGTGTGACCTTTTTCATCTGGCGCATGCGCGATACGTTCGATGTGCTGATGCTGGGGCGTGACATGGCGATCTCGCTCGGCGTCGATTATCAGGCGGCGACGACGAAAATCCTGATCCTTGTCGCCATTCTGATTTCGGTATCCACGGCGCTGGTCGGTCCTGTCACCTTCTTCGGGCTGCTTGTCGCCAATCTTGCCTATCTGATCATCCCGGCAAGCCGGCATCGATATGTGCTGCCGGCCGCCGTGCTGATTTCGCTTCTCTGTCTCGTCGGCGGCCAGACCATTCTGGAGCGGCTGTTTGCTTTCGACACGGCGCTGTCGATCATCATCGAATTTGCCGGCGGGCTTTTCTTCATTGTTTTTCTTCTGAGAGGGCGTAACCGATGATCGAGATCGCCGGCGTCAGCAAATCCTATGGCAAGTCCGTCGTCGTCGACGGCGTGACGCTCAGCCTGCCCAAGGGTGGGCTGACCTCGATCATCGGGCCGAATGGTGCCGGCAAATCGACACTGATGTCGATGATCGCCCGACTGCTGCCGATGGATGCCGGGACCGTTCTGGTCGATGGGCTGGACGTCGCAAAGACCTCCGGGGACGTGCTGGCCAAGCGGCTCTCCATCCTGAAACAGGACAATCATCTCACGGCCCGCCTGACCGTCGCCGATCTCGTGACCTTCGGGCGATATCCCTACAGCAAGGGACGCCCGACGCTTCAGGATCGCGATCATGTCGATCGCGCCATCGCCTATCTGGGCCTTCAGGATTTCAAGGACCGCTTTCTCGATGAACTGTCTGGCGGCCAGAGGCAACGGGCCTTCGTCGCCATGGTGCTGTGCCAGGATACCGACTACATGCTGTTCGACGAGCCGCTCAACAATCTCGATATCAGCCATTCCGTGTCGATGATGAAGCTGTTGCGCAATTCCGCGCGCGATTTCGGCAAGACGGTCGTGGTCGTGCTGCACGACATCAATTTCGCCTCCTGCTATTCCGACCACATCGTCGTCATGCGCGATGGCAAACTGTTCCTGCAAGGCACGCCCTTGGAGATCGTGCGCGAGGACATCCTGTCGGATATTTATGCGACCGAATTCCGCGTGCATGAACTCGACGGCAATCGCATCGCGACCTTCTATTGATCCTTTCGACCGCTGAAAAAGGCGGCCAGTGCCTGAATGTCCTCGTCGGCCAGATTTTTGGCAATCGGTGTCATCAGGTGGCTGAACTCGCCGCCACCACGCACACCACCACGAAACAGGGTGAGCTGGCGTTTCAGGTAGGCAGCATTCTGGCCGGAAAGTTTCGGATAGGCGGGCTTTGCTCCGGCCTTGTCATGACAGCTCAGGCAGGCCGGTATCTTGTCGCCGGACCGGCCCTGTTCGGCGAGTTGGCGGCCTTTTGCCATGAGGTCGGGATCTGCCGGTGGTGTTTGTCTTGGGCGTAATGGCTGGCCGGCATAATAACGCGCCAGTTCCGGCAGACTGTCTTCCGGTAGCGTTCCGATCGCCACGTCCATGATGCCGCTTGGCCGCTTGCCGGCATGATAGGCTTTCAGGCTTTCCAGCAGATAGGCTTCGGATTGGCCGGTCAGTCGCGGAATGAGGCTGCCGTCATTCAGCTTGGCTTCCGCGTGACAGCTTTCGCAGGTGATCGGCAGCGGCGAGACTTCGCCGGCAGTGCCCATGCCATGCAGGCCGGATGCGGCGATATAGCTCGCCGCATCCATGTCCGGCAGCTTGCGCAGGAAAGCGACCATCGCCCAGACTTCGTCGTCGCGCGATTGTGTCGGCCAGGCCGGCATGCCGGTGAAGCGCACGCCGTGCTTGACGATCTCGAACAGTTCGGCGTCCGTCCATTTCGGCACCGCCTCTTTCAGGTCCGGCGGCGGCGGCAGCATGGCAAGCACTGCGGCGGAACGGCCTTGCGCTGGAGAGCCATGGCACCCGGCACAGCCGGTTTCGAAATGGCCGGCAGCGGGCGGCACCATTGCCGGATCATCGAGCGGCGGCACCTCGACGGATCTGGATGCGGTGCTGACGGAATTGCCCATGACCCAGTGCAGGAACCAGTCGGTGGCGGCCCAATGGCCGGTACTGGCGCGCACGCTCATCAGGCCCGACCAGGCAAAACCGAAGCCGAGCACGGGCGCCAGCACAGCAAGGATAATCACGTGTTTCCAGCGGATTTTCATCGTCCGTCCCTTTCGAGCGTAGGGGCGCGGTGATTGAGCATGCCGGCAAGCAGCGCCACGCCACCGGCGAGATAAACCACTGCCCCCACCAGAAGCATGATGACACCACCGGCCTGCTGGTCTGTCGCGCCGGTCAGCGGGATGCCGAAACAGGTCACGTCGCCTTCGCCGTATAGCGGACGGGGGGAGAGTGTCAGCAATGCGCCGAGCAGGGTCATGTGCATGGAAGTGAACAGCAGGCCGAGTACGCCGGCCAGTCTGCGCTCTTCGCGGCCGGTGGCGGCACCGCCGAGACAGGAGAGCCAGAGCGTCAGGCCCGCGGCGAGGAAAACCATCTGTTCAAGCGCTGCAAAGGCAAACGAGCTTTCGGAAAGCGCGCGCATGGCCGGGACATGCCAGCTCCAGACGGCAAAAAGCTCAAAGACGGAAGCGAGCATCGGCGTCAGCCAGCGCTGACCGATGGTGAAGTCGAAACGTGAACCCGACAGGCCAATGGCCATGAGCGGTGCCGCTGCCGCCACCACGCCCATATGCACGATCATGTGGACAGAAAAGGAGCTACGATCGGAAAAAGGAAGAATGCCCAGCCACAGAAGACCGAGGATAAAAACGCCGACGATGGTGGCGGCATGTTTCATGGCTGGCACTCGGCGATAAACATCAGCGGAATGGCGGCAAACAGAACGGCGACAAAGCTCAGCGCCGATAATAGCAGGGTGGCAAAACCTTGAAAAAGTGTTCGGGAATGGCGGGTAGGCTCGTCATGTGGCGGATCGTCCGCACCAAAACCCCACTGCCGCCAGGCAAGGTAGGTAGACAGAACGATCATCGCCAATGCCGCGATCGTCACGATCGCGAGCGTGATGCGTACCGAATTGAAGCTGAAGGAGGCCGGCAGCCGTTTGGCACAGAACACGGCGACCGTCGCGTAACAGGCAATGAAATGCAGCGCCCAGACGGTCGGTGCCGTAAACAGCGTCCAGAGCGTTTCGACTTCGCGCGGGATGAAACTCTTCATGATGCCACCAGCGGAAACAGGCCGATCACCGTGAATGTGACGATGGCGGTGAACGCCATGAAATGCCAGTAGAGCGTCACATTGCGGATATCCTGATCATACTCGCCCGTCATACGGCCGGCAAAGCTGCGGGCAAGGCAATAGAGCAGCATAATGATGCCGACCGCGCCATGCACGACGGTCCAGATCGCCACGATCCAAACGGTGGCCGGATAGACATTCGAGGTCGGGTCCATGCCATTGAGATAGGGGCCGGCGAGGCCCGCGAGCGAGGCGGCAATGGTGGCAAAGACGGCGGCAATGATCGCCAGCCGGCAGCCGAGCGTGCCCTTCTCGTTGAGTTCACGGGCCAGGACCGTCAGGCCCCAGGCGAGGAGGTAGAGGGCAAGGGCCAGCATCGGCCAGAACACGCCGGGACCGGCCGTCGCGGCGGTGTAATCGTCATGCACCGTCCAATAGAAGAAATACCCGAAGATCAGACTGGCAAAGGCCGTGCCGTCTCCGACCATGGTGATGAACATCGCCCACCACCCGACCGAGGCCGGGCCGGACACATAGATCGGCAGTTTCAGGCCGAGGCCGACATCGGCTTCCGGTGTTTCGGGAATTGGCGCTGTGCCGGTCCATAGCCAATAGAGGATGGCGATGAACGTGATGATGGCGCAGATAATGGTGGCGATCCACCAGTGGAAGGTGAGCGCGATGAATACGCCGCCCAGGGCCATGGCCGCGATGATCGTGACATAGGAAACGCCGCCCACCCGCATGCACTGGATCGGCGTGGCATCGAGAACCGAGGTCACCAGCGTTTCCCGCTTGCCGGATTTTGCATCGGGCAGATAAAAGCGTCCGGCCTCGATATCGGCCTGCAGGTTCGGCTGGTCCCAGAGCGGATAACGGCTGGTGATGATCGGCACCGACCGCATGCCCCAGTCTTCGGACGGGTCGTTGGTCCATTCCAGTGTGCCGGCATTCCACGGATTGAGGTTGCGTGTCGCCGGCTCCTTTTTCGGCCGCAGGATGTCGATGACGAAGGTCGCGACACCGGCGGCAAAGATGAAGGCGCCGATGGTGGATATCAGATTGAACAGGTCCCAGCCGAAATCCACCGGATAGGTGAAGACGCGCCGCGGCATGCCGCGCAGCCCGGAAAAATGCATGGGGAAGAAGGCGATGTTGAAGCCGGTGAACATCAGCCAGAACACCACCTTGCCCCAGGTGTCGGACAGTTTCTTGCCGGTCACGAAGGGGAAATAATAATAAATGCCGGCAACGATCGGGAAGAACATGCCGCCAATCAGCACGTAATGCAGGTGGGCAACGATGAAATAGGTGTCATGCGCCTGCCAGTCGAACGGCACCAGCGCCACCATCACGCCGGTCAGTCCGCCGATGACGAAGATGATCAGACCGCCTGCTCCGAACAGCATGGGCACGGAAAAGATCACCCGGCCGGCCAGCATGGTGGCGATGAACACGAAGATCTGCACGCCGGTGGGGATGGCGACGGCCTCGGAAGCGGCCGAAAAGAAGGCGAGCGAGATTTGCGGCAGGCCGGTGGTGAACATGTGGTGTACCCACAGGCCAAAGCTCAGGAAACCGGTGCCGACGGCGGCAAGCACAATCCAGGAATACCCGACGATCGGGCGCTGCGAAAAGGTCGGCACGATCATGGCCATGAGCGCGATGGCCGGCAGGAAGACGATGTAGACTTCCGGATGTCCAAAAATCCAGAACAGGTGCTGCCAGAGCAGCGGATCACCACCACGCGACGGATCGAAGAACGGCCAGTCGAACATCCGCTCCATTTCGAAGAGGATGTCGCCGGCGATCAGGGGCGGGAAGGCGAACAGGATCATACCGGCGACGATCAGCAGATACCAGGCGAACATCGGCATCATGTTGATGCGCATGCCGGGCGCGCGGCATTTCATGATGCCGACGATGATTTCGACGGCTGCCGCGATTGATGCCACTTCGATGAAGGAGAGGCCGAGCAGCCAGATATCGGCGCCGATGCCGGCATATTCCTTGTCGGTGGCCAGAGGCGGATACATGAACCAGCCGGCGTTCGGCGCCGCATTGAAGAAGATCGAACCGCAGACAAAAATGCCGCCAAGCAAAAAACTCCAGTAACCAAAGGCGGAAAGGCGGGGAAAGGGCAGTTCGCGTGCGCCGAGCATGGAGGGCAGAAGGAAGATCGCGATGGCCTCGAAGATCGGCACCGCGAACAGGAACATCATCACCGTGCCATGCAGGGTAAAAGCCTGATTGAACAGTTCCGCAGAAATGAAATCATTTTCCGGGACGACAAGCTGCAGGCGGATGAGGAGGCCGAGCAGGCCGGCAAACAGCATGAACACGAAGGCGGTAACGCCGTACCAGAGGCCGATCTCGCTATTGTTGACCGAGGTCCAGTAACGCCAGCCTTTTGGCGTTTCCCAGGTTTCGCGCAGCCTCTTTTCCTGGGCGGCGCGCTCCTCGGGCGAAAAATTTCCGAGTTCCACGCTCATCGAAGCCCCTTCAGATAGTCTGCGATACGGTTGGTTTCATTTTCAGGCAGCATGGTGAAATGCGGCATCTGGGCGCCCGGCTTGACGCTTTTCGGATCGCGGAGGAAACGGGCGATCTCGTCTGCGGAATTGCCGAGCGTGCCGGCGCCAACCGAACCACGTTCGCCAAAGGCGGTCAGATCGGGACCGATCGTGCCGCGCGCACCGGTGCCCGCAATCGTATGGCAGGCGGAACAGCCGTTTTCCAGAAACAGGGCCAGTCCTTCGGCATCCTTGCCCCCGGAGGAAGCGCGCCGCGCGGCCAGCCATTGTTCGTAGTCCGCAGGCTCCATCACCACGACGGTAAAACCCATCAACGCGTGCGAGGTGCCGCAGAATTCGGCGCAGACACCGCGATAGATGCCAGGCTTGTCTGCCTCCAGCGTCAATTGATTGCGTCGGCCGGGTATCATGTCCATCTTGCCACCCAGTACCGGGATCCAGAAGGAATGGATGACATCGGGCGAGGTGAGCGAAAAGACAACGCGTTCGCCGACGGGCATGCGTACCTCATTGGCGCTTTCGAATGCGATGGAACCGTCTTCATCGAGATATCGCACCCGCCACCAGAACTGTTCGCCGGTGACATCGATATGGCGCAGGCCATCGCCGCCCGACACCCAGGGTCGCACATTCGGCATCAGCCAGACGGCATAGGCCAGCAATGCGGCAAGGATGATGCAGGGCATAACGGCGCCACCCCAGAGGATGAGGCGTCCTGCACCTTCCTCGGAATGCACACGCTTCTTGCGGGCAGCGTAAAACAGGAGCGCGACCACGCCGACCCAGATGACAGCTCCGCCGACCAGCATGGTGAAGAACAGGGTAGCCACATCGCGGGCTTCGCGCCCGGCCGGGTCAAGCGGCGAGTGTGTGCCTGAACAGGAGGTGATGAAAGGACAGAGACAGAGGATGAAGAGGCCAGTTTTAACCGCCGGCCGCCGCGTGTGTGAAAAGACACTGCGGAAGGATATGGTCGATCGGGTTGGCCGGTGGTCACCGGTCAAGCGGTCATCGGTCATTTCACTCCATACCAATCCGTCCGGGGGCAAATTTCGGTTTCTGGCCAATGCGCCGTGCGCGCTTTGGTTCCGGCGCGCGGGCCGCCAAGGGCCAAGACCCTTGCGGCTGCCGCGGTTTGCCGTAAATGATGCCTTGCGATGTTAGCTCTCATCATCCGATTTGCGCGACTGCATCAGACGTGCCTCGCGCAATTTTTCGGTCTTCCGCTCGCGCGCCGCCGCTTCCGCTTCGATGATTTCGAAAGCGACCTGATTGGTCTGTTCGAACTTGGCGATTCTGTCGGCCAGTGCCATTGCTTTACCTCATTTTTGCCGCCCGCTTATTAACTAGGGCGGATATGAGGCGAGCCAAGCCAAAACCCCATTTTTGTACGAAACCGTGCAGAAAGATGTCTGGACACCGGAATGCAAAGCCGGCTCACCACCGACTATTTTTGGCACATGATGTTGCCGATCGTGTTCGATGCCCATATGCCGAAGCCTGATATGCCCGAGCAGATGATAGAGACGCATGAAAGTTCTGATTGTCGATGACGAAACCTTGGCGCGCGACGAGTTGAAGTCGGTCCTTGCCGGTCAGGCTGATATCGAAATCGTCGGTGAATGCGCCAATGCGATCGAGGGCATCGCCGCCATCAACCGGCTGTCGCCGACCGTCATGTTCCTCGATATTCAGATGCCGCAGGTGAGCGGGCTGGAAATGGTCGGCATGATCGATCCGGAAAAGATGCCGCAGATCGTATTCCTCACGGCTTACGAGGAATATGCGGTTCGCGCCTTCGAGGAAAACGCCTTCGATTACCTCCTGAAGCCCATTCAGGAGGAACGGCTGCAAAAGACGCTTGATCGGCTGCGTAGGGCAAAGGCCGTGGAGCAATCAAAACTGCTCGAAATCGTGCCGCCCTTACGTCATATCCCCTGCACGGGTCTCAACCGTATTCGGCTGATGAAGATCGAGGATGTCGAGGCGATTTTTTCGAAGCCGGGCGGCATCTATGTCATCGGTAATGACGGCGTGGAACACTTTACCGAGCTGACCTTGCGGACGCTTGAGGAGCGCACGCGACTGATCCGCTGCCACCGGCAATACATGATCAATCCCGAGCATATTCAGGATATCGCACTGGCCGAAAACGGTGCCGCCAATATCCTGACCTTGGGCGGTCGTTCCATTCCCGTCAGCCGCCGTTTCCTTGGATCGCTCAAAGAACAGCTCGGCATTCTCTGAAATTGCAAAAAACGAAACCCGGCGCATACGGGAAACATGCGCCGGGTCTTGAGGCTTCGGGAGGAATTGAAAGCCTCAGGGAAGCTCCTTATTCCGCGGGCGAAAGAGCGAGCCTTTCCGCTTCACCATTGCGACCGGTGCGCAGCATGTCCTTCCATTTGAACAGTGCCGAAACCAGGACGATGACACCGAGAACCATCATGATGATCGACAGGATGGCATTGACCGGGTTGTAGCCCTTGGCGGCTTCGTTCAGGTAAACGTTGGCGATCATCCAGTAGCCGGCATAGTTCACCGTGACGAACAGGTAGGCGAGCGGGATGAGGCAGGTCAGCATATAGATGCGCTTGGCCGACATGCGCAGGATGATGGTGGCGCCGATGGTCAGCCCAAGCGAGGCCATCATCTGGTTCGAGACACCGAACAGGGCCCAGACCGAGTTGATATCGCCCGAGTTGAGGAGATAACCCCAGAGCAGGCAGGCGACGATGCTGGCGAAGATCGAGCCGGGCATCCAGTTGATCTGTTTCATCGGAGCCCAGAGGTCACCAAGGATGTCCTGGATCAGGTAACGGGCAACACGGGTTCCCGAGTCGATGGCGGTCAGGATGAAGACGGCCTCGAACATGATGACGAACTGGAAGAAGTATGCGGCCAGCGTCTTGAACCACGGGATGCTGGTGAAGATTTCGGTCATGCCGACGGCGAGCGTTACGGCGCCGCCGGTGCGGCCGGCGAGATCCATGCCGATTGCGTCTTCGAGACGGGGCAGATCCTGAACCGTCATGCCGAGCGTGGCAAAGACTTCAGGCGAAGCGTTGATGGCAAAATAGTCGGCCATCGGCAGTGCCGTTGCGGCGATCAGGGCGAGGACCGCGACCAGGCATTCGACCAGCATCATGCCGAAGGCGACGGGGCGGATGTCGCTCCACTTGTCGACCAGTTTTGGCGTGGTGCCCGAGCCGATGAAGGCGTGGAAACCTGAGATGGCGCCGCAGGCAATGGTGATCGAGATGAAGGGCCAGACCGGGCCGGCCAGAACCGGGCCACCGCCATGGATGAAGTCGGTGAGGGCCGGCATCTTGATTTCGGGGTTGATGATGACGACGCCGACGACCAGAGCGGCAAACACGCCGATCTTGAGGAAGCTCGACAGATAACCGCGCGGGGTGAGCAGCAGCCACACCGGCAGCGCACTGGCGAGGAAGGCGTAGATCGGCAGCATGATGCCGAGCGAGCTATAGTGGAAGGTGAACCACTGGCCGAGCGCCGATTCCTGCACGTAAGGGCCGGCGAAAACCGAAGCGAGGATGGCGAAAAGGCCGACATAGGTGCCGATCTTGGCATTGCCGCCGAACTTTTCATACAGGCCGACAGCCATGGCGATCGGGATCGTCATGAAGACGGCGAACGTGCCCCAGGGGTTGCGTTCCAGCGCATGCACCACGACCATCGACAGGCCGGCCATCGTGATAGTGATGATGAACAGCATGGCGAGACCGGTGCACCAGCCGGCGACAGGCCCGAGCTCGGCCTTGGCGACTTCCGACAGCGACGAGCCCTTGTGTTTCATCGAGGCGAACAGCACGACCGTGTCATGCACCGCACCGCCGATGACGCAACCGACCAGCAGCCAGATCAGGCCGGGCAGATAACCGTATTGGGCGGCGAGAACCGGGCCGACCAGCGGGCCGGCGGCGGCGATCGCGGCAAAATGCTGACCGGCATTCACCCACTTCTTGGTGGGCACGTAATTGCGTCCGTCGGCAAGCGTGTGCGACGGGGTGACTTCGCTGTCGTCGACGCCCAGAACCTTGCGAACGAAGAAGATACCGTAGAACCGGTAGCAGATCGCAAGAATGCAGGCGGTACCGATGACCATTGTCAGGGCGTTTGCCATGTCTTGTCCCTCCTTAGGATGGCCTGAGGCTACTCTCGAGGGAAAAAGGCGGGAGGGGGTGTTTGGCCGAGCGGTGTTATGGCGGCCTGAGCGGTCGGTAATCCGGGATGAGCGGTGGCGGATTTTCGTGGCTTGCGGCACTATCCCCAGCCAGAGATGACATAGGTCAAATTTCGCAGGAAAAGCAGGGCATTAAACGATTAGATTTTTGTCAATTCCGGCACGGATTCGTGGGCCGCATGATGGTGCGTATCGACCATCGGCACACGTAAGCTGATGCGGGTGAAGACGTCGCGCTCCACATCGACGTTGATGCCATAGGCATCGCCAAAATAACCCTTGGTACGCCGGTCGACGATGTTCATGCCAAGCCCGCCATCGGATGTTGTCTTGCGCTCGAAAAGACCGGCATTGTCCGTCACCGCCACCAGCAGGTCGTCACCCTCGCGCCGCGCCGAGATGGTGATGCGTCCTTCGCCGATCACCTGTGAAGTGCCGTGCTTGATGGCGTTTTCGACAAGCGGCTGCAGCGAAAAGGCCTGCAGATGCACCTGTGCCAGTTCCTCCGGCACATCGATCTCGATCTGCAGGCGTTCCTGGAAACGCGCCTTTTCGATCTGCAGATAGGCGTTGACGTGTTCGATCTCGTCGGAAAGCGTGACCACATCGCTGGTGCGCTTGAGGTTCTTGCGGAAGAAGGTGGAGAGGTTCTGCACCAGCTTTCGCGCTTCAGCGGGATCAATGCGGATGATGGCCGACAGCGTGTTCAGCGTGTTGAACAGGAAATGCGGATTGACCTGCGCATGCAGGAGCTTGATTTCCGATTGCGACAACATCTGCTTCTGTCGCTCGTAACGGCCGGCGAGGATTTGTGCCGAGAGCAGGCGTGCGACACCTTCACCCAGCGCACGGTTGAAAGTGGAGAACAGTTTTGTCTTCGGCTCGTAAAGCTTGATCGTGCCGATCACCGCATCGTCCTCGCCCTTCAGCGGAATGACGAGAGAGGCGCCGAGCCGGCAGTTGGGATCGATCGAGCATTGATAGCTGACCTCGTTGCCATCGGCATACATGACCTTGTTCTCGGCGATCGCCTCCATGGTCTGCGCCGAGGTGATTTTGCGGCCGGGCAGGTGGTGATCGGCACCGATGCCGATGAAAGCGAGGATCTTTTCACGGTCGGTGATGGCGACGGCGCCGACATTGGCCTCTTCATAAAGAATGCGGGCGACCTTGGTGCTGTTTTCGGCGTTGAACCCGTTGCGCAGCACGCCTTCGGCGCGTTCGGCAATCTTCAGCGCCTTGCCGGAAAAGATCGTGGAATGGGTTTCGAACAGTTTTCGCCGGTCGCCGAGGATGTTCATGAACATCGCAGCGCCCACCGTGTTGGCGACGATCATCGGAAGCGCGATGGTTTCGACCAGATGCACGGAGTTCACGAAGGGCTGGGCGACCACGAGAATGATCGACATCTGCACGATTTCGGCAAAGAAGGTCACGCCGGCGATCAGCAGTGGCTTGAACAAAAGGTCGGTGCGCCTGTGGCGCAGAAGATAGCTGTGCACCAGTCCGCCGATCAGACCCTCTGCTGTGGTCGAGATGGCGCAGGCAAGCGCGGTGTAACCACCCAGTGAATAACGGTGCATGCCGCCGGTCAGGCCGACCGCCAGCCCCACCATCGGCCCGCCAAAAATGCCGCCGAGGACGGCGCCGATGGCGCGCGTATTGGCGATCGCCTCGTCGATGTGGAGGCCAAAATAGGTGCCCATGATGCAGAACATCGAGAAGATGACGTAACAGGCCATCTTGCGCCACGGACGCACCGTCACCTGCATCAAAGGCAGGAAAAGCGGCGTCTTGCTGAACAGATAGGCGATGACGAGATAAACGCACATCTGCTGCAGCAGGCCGATGACGAGGTTGGTCCAGCCGAAGCTCATGATCTGCCTTTGCGCGAAAGAAACTCGAGATGGCCAGACGGCCGTTCGGCTCAAGACATAACCCATATCCGCCCGAACCTGCATGCGGCAATGCGTCAGCCGCTCCATCGATCGCATGGAAGGATGAATGACCTCTTCGCCGGTGCGGCTGGAAGAGGCGCTTGACCGATCGATTTTGCTGACATAGCCTCATCGCATTCACCAGGGGTGTCCCGTCAAGGGGCTGAGATTCTGCTATCGCGCGCAGTGACCCGTTGAACCTGATCCAGTTCATACTGGCGTAGGGACGGTGCAAAACGCTGCAGTCATTGCGAATCCATAACCCGGATTCCGTTGCGGACGTTCTTCCATCTTTCCGGCTCTAGGACTGGGTCTCCAACCTTAAACTTGGAGCCTCACGATGAATATTGCCGCCAAACCGCAAAGCCCGACCGTCACTTCGGGTCCCTTTCCGGCCTCCACCAAAATCCATATTGCGGGACAAAAATATCCCGATCTGCGCGTGCCGATGCGGGAGATCGCACTGCATCCGACCGCCGGCGAACCACCCGTCACCGTTTACGACAGTTCCGGTCCCTACACCGATCCGCACTATGTCGTCGCGATCGACAGCGGCCTGCCACGCCTGCGGGAAAACTGGATTTCCGGTCGCGGCGATGTCACGCGATACCAAGGCCGCCACGTGAGGCCGGAGGATAACGGTTTTGCCACCGGCGAAAGACTGACGCCGGAGTTTCCGCTGCGCAACATGCCGTTCAAGGCGAATGATGGTCGGGCCGTCACCCAGCTCGCCTATGCCCGCGCCGGCATCATCACGCCGGAAATGGAATTCATCGCCATCCGCGAAAACATCGGCCGGCAGGCGGCGAAGGAAGCGCTGGTGAGGGATGGCGAAAGTTTTGGCGCGCATATTCCGGATTACATCACGCCGGAATTTGTGCGCCGCGAAGTGGCGGAAGGGCGCGCCGTCATTCCGGCCAACATCAATCATCCAGAGAGCGAACCGATGATCATCGGCCGCAATTTTCTGGTCAAGATCAACGCCAATATCGGCAATTCGGCGGTCACTTCCTCCATGGCGGAAGAGGTGGAAAAAATGGTCTGGGCGATCCGCTGGGGTGCCGATACGGTCATGGATCTGTCGACCGGGCGCAACATCCACAATATCCGCGAATGGATTATTCGAAATTCTCCTGTGCCGATCGGTACCGTGCCGCTTTATCAGGCGCTGGAAAAGGTGAACGGCATTGCCGAGGATCTTTCATGGGAGGTCTATCGCGATACGCTGATCGAGCAGGCCGAACAGGGCGTCGATTATTTCACCATCCATGCCGGCGTGCGGCTTTCCTATATCCATCTCACCGTCAACCGCGTCACCGGTATCGTTTCACGCGGCGGTTCGATCATGGCCAAGTGGTGTCTGCATCACCACCGCGAGAGCTTTCTCTATGAACATTTCGACGAGATCTGCGACATCGCGCGTGCTTATGACGTGACCTTTTCGCTGGGCGATGGCCTGCGTCCCGGCTCGATCGCTGATGCCAATGACGCAGCCCAGTTCGCCGAACTGGAGACGCTGGGAGAACTGACGAAAATCGCCTGGGACAAGGATTGCCAGGTGATGATCGAAGGGCCGGGTCATGTGCCGATGCACAAGATCAAGGAAAACATGGACAAGCAGCTGAAGACCTGCGGCGAGGCGCCGTTTTATACGCTTGGTCCGCTGACCACCGATATCGCCCCCGGTTACGACCACATCACCTCGGCCATCGGAGCAGCGATGATCGGCTGGTTCGGCACGGCCATGCTGTGTTACGTCACGCCGAAGGAACATCTCGGCCTGCCCGACCGAGACGATGTGAAAACCGGTGTCATCACCTACAAGATCGCCGCCCATGCCGCCGATCTGGCAAAGGGTCATCCGGGTGCGCAGATGCGTGATGATGCCCTGTCGAGGGCGCGCTTCGAATTCCGCTGGGAAGACCAGTTCAACCTCTCGCTCGACCCGGACACGGCACGCAGTTTCCACGACGAAACCCTGCCCAAGGATGCGCATAAGGTGGCGCATTTCTGCTCCATGTGCGGCCCAAAATTCTGCTCGATGCGGATTTCCCACGATATCCGTGCCGAGGCCCAGAAGGAGGGGCTGGAGGCCATGGCCGCAAAATATCGCGATGGCGGCGATCTTTATATGCCGCTGGCTGATGTGCGGGGAGAAGTCTGATGTCGCTCTTTCTTGTCAAAGGGGCCGGCGTCGCTGGCCTTGCCGTCGCCTATGAACTGCTCCGACGTGGTGAAGATGTCGATATCGTCGATTTTCAGGATACGGTGGGGCAAGGCGCGTCTCATTTTGCTGGCGGCATGCTGGCGCCCTATTGCGAAAGGGAAGCGGCGGAAGAGATCGTGCTGACGCTCGGGCTCGATGCCGCCGAGTGGTGGGATCAGGCGGTGCCGGGTGCCGTCATCCGCAATGGCACACTGGTGGTGGCGCAGCCACGCGATCTGACTGATCTGACGCGGTTTGCATCACGCACGACCGGGCATGTCTGGCTTGGCAGGCAGGAGATCGCCGATCTCGAGTCGTCGCTGGCCGGCCGTTTCGAAAAGGCGCTGTTTTTCGACAAGGAGGCGCACCTCGACCCGCGCCGGGCGTTGACGGGGCTTGCCAAGGCAATCCGCAATCTGGGTGGCCTGTTCCATCTCGGCTGGGGGCCACCGCCGAAAAAGAACTATACCGCCGTTCTCGATTGCACCGGCCCGGCTGCGATCCCGCACATTCCCGGTCTTCGCGGTGTGCGCGGCGAAATGCTTTATCTCGAAACCAGCGAGGTGGCGCTGTCGCGCCCGGTGCGCATGCTGCATCCGCGCCACCCGATCTATGTCGTGCCGCGCGATGACCATCGCTTCATGGTCGGCGCAACGATGATCGAAACGGATGACGACGGGCCGATTTCGGCGCGTTCGCTGATGGAATTGCTGAACGCCGCCTATGCGCTGCATCCGGCCTTTGGCGAGGCGCGGGTGGTGGAAACCGGCGTCGGCATCCGCCCGGCCTTCGACGACAATGTGCCACGTGTCGTGGAAACGGAAAGCGGTCTGGCGATCGCCGGCATGCACCGACACGGTTTTTTGCTGGCGCCCGCCATGGCGAAAAAGGCCGCCACCCGGCTTTCCAACGGATTTGGCCTTCAGGAGGAGATGATTGCATGAATCTTATCGTCAACGGAGAAGCGCAGGTTCTGGACACGGCCACGCTGGCGGACCTGCTTGAAACGCTGGAATACGAGGGTGAGTGGCTGGCCACCGCCGTCAATGGCGATCTTGTGCATCGCGAGGATCGCGCCGATACGCGTCTCGCAGATGGTGACCGGATCGAAATTCTTTCCCCCATGCAGGGAGGCTGAACCATGCTGAAACTCTACGATACAGAACTGTCCTCGCGTCTTCTGCTCGGCACGGCACGTTACCCTTCCCCGGCGGTGCTGGCGGAAGCGGTGAAACGCTCCGGCGCCGGCATCGTCACCGTATCGCTTCGCCGCGAAACCTCCGGCGGCAAAACGGGCGGTGCTTTCTTCGAACTGATCCGAAATCTCGGTGTGCGCATCCTGCCCAACACCGCGGGGTGCCACAGTGCATCGGAAGCGGTGCTGACGGCCAAAATGGCCCGAGAAGTGTTTGGCACCAACTGGATCAAGCTCGAGGTCATCGGCCATCACGACAGCCTTCAGCCGGATGTTTTTGAACTGGTGGAAGCGGCGCGTATCCTGACGGATGAGGGCTTTGACGTATTCCCCTACACCACGGATGATCTGATCGTCGGCGAAAAGCTGCTGGCCGCAGGCTGCCGGGTGCTGATGCCCTGGTGTGCGCCGATCGGTTCGGCTGCGGGGCCGCGCAATTCTTTGGCGCTGGTGGCGATGCGCGCAGCCTTTCCGGACATTCCGCTGATCGTCGATGCCGGTCTTGGTCGGCCGTCGCATGCGGCCACGGTGATGGAACTGGGATATGACGCCGTACTGCTCAACACCGCCGTCGCCAATGCCGGTGATCCACCGGCCATGGCGGAAGCCTTTGCCAAGGCGGCAGAGGCGGGCAGGCTGGCCTATCTGGCGGGCATGCTGGAACCGCGCGACATGGCGGTGCCCTCGACGCCGGTTATCGGCAAGGCGGTGTTTTCATGAGGCTCGATCCCTTCTACCTCATCGTCGATAGCGCGGACTGGATCGAGCGGCTGGTGCCGCTTGGCGTCAAGCTGGTTCAGTTGCGCATCAAGGACAAGACGGATGCTGAAATCCGGCAGGAAATCAGACGGTCGAGAGCGGTCTGCCTTGCCTATGGTTGCCAGCTGGTCGTCAACGATTACTGGCGACTGGCGATCGACGAGGGGTGTGATTTCATCCATCTCGGGCAGGAAGATCTGGCTGATGCCGATCTTGGAGCGATCCGTCGGGCAGAGCTGAAGCTCGGCGTTTCGACGCATGACGTGGCCGAACTCGACACCGCGCTCGCCGTGCAGCCGGATTACGTGGCGCTCGGCCCCGTCTGGCCGACAATCCTGAAAAAGATGAAGTGGCAGCCGCAGGGTGTCGAGCGCGTCGAGGACTGGAAACGGCGCATTGGCGATCTGCCACTGGTCGCCATTGGCGGTATCACTGCCGAGCGGGCGCCGCTCGTGTTGGATGAAGGGGCGGCAAGTGCTGCCGTGGTGACCGATATCACACTCAACGCGGACCCCGAGAGCCGCACACGGCAGTGGCTGGCGGCAACGGCACCGTGGCGCCACCGCCAGACGGTGACGGCATGACGGCGATAGCACTCACCATTGCCGGTTCCGATAGTGGCGGCGGCGCCGGTATTCAGGCGGATCTGAAGACGTTTTCGGCGCTTAGTGTTTATGGCGCCAGCGTGCTGACGGCGATCACTGCGCAGAACACGCTGGGGGTCTCCGCTGTCGAGGATGTGTCCGCGCCGATGATCGAGGCGCAGATGCAGGCGGTTCTCTCCGATCTTGCGGTCGGCGCGATCAAGATCGGCATGCTGTCGCGGGAGGATACGATCCGCGCGGTCGCAGAGGGCCTGGATCGGTTTGACGGGCCGGTCGTGCTCGATCCGGTCATGGTCGCAACTTCGGGGGATCGGCTGCTGCGGGATGATGCGGTGACTGCGCTGAAATCGCTGCTGATGCAGAGGGTAAATCTCATCACGCCCAACCTCTTCGAGGCAGCGATCCTGACCGGCTTGCCGATGGCGGAAACGCGTGAGGATGTCGTGCGGCAGGCGGAGCGGTTGCGCAAGGACGGCGCGCGGGCCGTGCTGATCAAGGGCGGTCATGGTGGCGATAGCGAGTGCGTGGACGTGCTTTTGACCGATCAGGATGCGCTGCACGAATTCCGGTATCCCCGCCTGGAAACCGGCAATGATCACGGCACCGGCTGCACGCTTTCGGCTGCGATTGCCGCGCAGCTGGCGCACGGTCATGACCTGCTGGCCTCCGTCACAGTCGCAAAGGGTTACCTGCATTCTGCATTGGCGGCGGGTCGGTTTCTGGAGATCGGTAAAGGGCATGGTCCTGTGCATCATTTCTTCGCACAATGGCCGGTTGAGCAGCCACCGTCAGCCTCTCCTTCCCGGACGCTCAATCACGGGAGTATCGACGCAAAAGGGCAGGCGGGAACAAAACCCGGTTAGGCGCGGTTTCGTCGGTCTCCACCGAGGTGTCCGATATGCGCATTTCAAGCCTAACCGCCATCGCCCTGATCCTCTGCCTGCCCGGTATTTCGCAGGCTGCGGAAGCCGATTATCTCAAATCGATTACCGGCAACTGGAGCGGCAAGGGGACGGTGCTGACCAAGATCGGCGGCAGCAAGGTCAATGTGTCCTGCAGCCTGCAGGTCGGCTCGACGTCGACATCGCTTTCCATGAAAGGCCGTTGCCGTGGCCTGCTGGTCTCGCGCGGCTTTTCCGCGGATGTCAAAACGTCGGGCAGTCGTTATGCCGGCACCTATGTCGGTCCGGCGGGACAGCCTTCCAGCCTGAGCGGCAGCCGGCGCGGCGACACGGTCAATCTTGCCGTCACCTGGGCGCGGGTGGTGAATGGTGATCGCAGTGCCAGCATGACCATTGAAAAACTGGGTGCCAATGGTTTGCGCCTGCGCACCATAGACAAGGATGTGGCGACGGGTCGCTCCGTCGCCACAAGCAGTATCGAATTTACGCGGCGCTGAATGCTCACAGCGCCGGGCGCGACAGGCCGAGGTGATCGCGCAGGGTCGAACCTGCATATTCGGTTCGGAACAGGCCGCGTTCCTGCAGGATCGGCACGACGAGCTGGGTAAAGTCTTCCAGACCTTCCGGGAAGAAGGGCGGCATGACGTTGAAACCGTCGGCGGCGCGGCCTTCGAACCATTCCTGCATACGGTCGGCGATCTCCACCGGCGTGCCGAGCACGATATGGTGGCCGCGACCGGCGGCAACACGCAGCGCCAGCTGGCGGATCGTCAGGTTCTCGCGGCGGGCGGCTGCCGTCAGCAGTTCGGCGCGGCTGCGCAGCTGGTCTGATATCGGCAGGTCCGGCAGCGGGCCGTCCGGATCGTAATCGGCAAGGCTGTGGCCCATGCGTTCTTCCAGAAGCGGCATCGCACTCTTCAGGTCGGTCCACTTGTCGAGTTCGGCCAGCTTTTCTGCGGCTTCCTTTTGCGTACGGCCGATCACCGGCAGGAAACCGGGCATGACGGCGACGCTATCTGCGTGACGGCCGAACTTTTCGACACGCGCCTTCAGGCTCTTGTAAAAAGCCTGTGCCTCGGGAAGGCTCTGCTGGGCGGTGAACACCACATCGGCCGTGCGGGCGGCGAGATCCTGGCCCGGGCCGGAGGAACCGGCCTGGATGAGGATCGGATGGCCCTGCGGCGACCGCGGAATGTTGAGCGGGCCTTTTACGGAATAATATTTGCCGTTGTGGTCGAGCACATGAACTTTTGAGGGATCGGCATAGATGCCGGTGTCCTTGTTTTTGATGAAGGCGTCATCGTCCCAGCTGTCCCACAGGCCACGCACCACGTCGACGAATTCCTCGGCGACCGCGTAACGCTCGTCATGTTCGGGATGCGATTTCGAAAAGTTGTTGGCCGTGCGGGCATAGGATGTGGTGACGATGTTCCAGGCAGCGCGGCCGTGGCTCAGATGGTCGATCGAGGAGAAGGCGCGTGCCGTGTGATAGGGTTCGCCATAGGTGGTGGAGGCGGTGGCGGCGAGACCGATTTTTTCGGTCACCATGGCCAGAGCCGACAGAAGCGTCAGCGGCTCGAAACGGGCGATCATTGACGGATGCGCATCAACACCGCTGGTCAGGCCGTCGGCGAGAAACACCATGTCGAATTTCGCCTGTTCGGCAATCTGCGAGACACGGCGCAGAAGGTCGAAATTTTCGCTGCCAGCTTCGGCGTTGGGGTGACGCCAGCCGGAAACGTGGTGGCCGGCACCCTGCAGGAACAGGCCGAGATGGATTTGTCTCTTGGCGGTCATGGCAAATTCTTTCGTCAAACGGGGTTCTGGTTCAGCAGGGAGAGAAGCCGGGAAAGATCAGCCTCGGTCTTCATGCTGCGGACAAGGTCGGGGATGTCGGCGAAGGCCGGGTTGGCGGCGGTCGCGTCAATGAATTTGTCGGTCGGATCGGTCACACCCGGCAGGCCGTCGAAACGGCGGTTGATTTTGCTGCCGTCCTTGAGCGTGATGTCGAGCACGACGAAGCGGGTGGTCGGATCGCTCGACATGCGCGGCGCGGTCTCGTCGTGGCGGCGGCCGGCCCGGGCGGCGAGCGTCATGATCCGCTCTTCGACCGGGCGTTCGTCAAAATGGTCGAGCCGCAGCGCACCATCGATCAGGGCGGCGGAAAACACGTATTCTGGGCTGAACCGGGCTTCGATACCGTTGGTGGGCTTGGTCACCACCAGCGCGGCATCGGCACCGGGCGGATAGGTAAAGGTGATCGTTTCGATCTGGTCGGCCGTCAGACCTTCGCGGTTGAGTTCGATGCCGAGAGAGGCGACGGGGTGGCTGGCCGTGCAGCAGGGATAGGCTTTGAGCGTCAGGCCGGGCGATACGATCTGCCACGGTGCGCCCCAGTTTGCGCTCACCAGTTCCGGCTTGCCGGCGTCGAAAGCGTAAGCCGAATGAAAACCGACCGGATTGTCGAGAAAATCCGGTGCGCCGCCAAAACCGGCAGCCGCCAGTCGTGCGGCCAGAAGGCCGGAACGGGCGGCCATGCCGGCGTGATAGGGTTTTGTGTCGTAGCCGAATTGCAGCCTGAGACCCGATGCCTGCGTGGCGGCGATGCCAAGCGCGATTGCGGTTTCTTCCACGGATGCGCCAGTCAGGTGGCAGATTGCGGCGGCCACACCGATCGGGCCGAGTGTCGCGGTGGCATGAAAACCGTTTTCGTAATGTTTGGTGCCGAGCGAAAGGCCGATCCGCGCCATCGCCTCAAGGCCCACCACATAGGAGGCGACAAACGTTTCGGCACTAAATTCGCGTTCAGCAGCAAGGGCCAGCAGTGCCGGAATGATCACCGTCGTCGGGTGGCCGCGGACGCTGGCATGGACATCGTCATAATCCAGCACATGGCCAGCATATCCGTTGACCACGGCCGCGACCAGCGCATCGGTCTTCCTGTCGCTGCCGACAAGGATTGCGTTGCCCGGCAGATCGGCGCCGACTGCTTTGGCGAGCACCCCGGTCGTGCGGTCGCTCGCACCGGCAATCGTGCAGGCGAGAAAATCGATGATCGCCGTGCGTGCCGCATCCATGGCCGCAACATCGCGGGTCGGATCGGAATTGACGATGGCGCCGGCAAAGGCGGTGGTAAGAGGTGCATTGGCCATGGTCAGATACCCTCGCCGTCGCGCACCGCACCGCGGCCGCCACCCGAAAGACCGCCGACGAACTGGCGGATGCGCGGATTGTCGGTCGAGTGAAAGATCTGCTGCGGCGGGCCGTAATCGACGATCTTGCCGTTTTCGGTGAAGACGACGGTGTCGCTGATCTCTTCGGCAAAGCGCATTTCGTGGGTCACGAGAATGCTGGTCATGCCGTCGCGGATCAGGTCGCGGATAACCCATAGAACCTCACCGACGGTTTCCGGATCGAGCGCCGAGGTCACCTCGTCGAACAGGACGAGTTCCGGCTTCATGGCGAGCGCACGGGCAATCGCCACGCGCTGCTGCTGGCCGCCGGAGAGCTGGCCGGGATAGGCATCGGCCTTTTCGGAGAGGCGTACTTTTTCGAGCAGCTCACGCGCCAGTTTGACAGTCGCCGTCTTGTCGGCGCCGAGAATTTTCGTCGGTGCCAGCACGATATTGTCGAGCACGGTCAGGTGCGGAAAGAGATTGTATTGCTGAAAGACGATACCGACGCGTTTGCGCAACTCAATGCGCTCGCTCTCTTTCGTCAACTGATCGACACGGGTGCCGGCTACGGTAATCTTGCCGATTTGCGGCGTCACCAGCGCGTTGATGCAGCGCAGAAGCGTGGATTTGCCTGAACCGGACGGGCCGATGATCGAAACGGCATCGCCCTTGTTGATGGTCAGATCGATGCCTTTCAGTACTTCGGTCTGGCCGAAGGAGAGGTGCACGTCTTCCAGTTTCACGATTGCGGCGTCGGTTGATGTATTCATGATCAAAAATCCTTCAGCCCGCGTTGAAGCGCTGTTCGAGGCGACGGGTCAGGCGGGCAATCGGGTAACAAAGCGTGAAAAAGGCGGCCATCACCACGACATAGGCGATGATGGTGAAATCGAGCCGGCGCACGGCGGTGCTGGCGTCTGTTGCCGCATGTATCAGTTCATGCACGCCGACCAGCGAGGCAAGCGAGGTGCCCATGGCCATGGACGAGGCGACGTTCATCCATGGCGGCAGCGAGCGGCGCACGCATTGCGGCAGGATGACGTAACGCAGCGCCTGCAGGCGCGAAAAACCGAGGCCCTTGGTGGCTTCCCATTGCGTGGTCGGGATCGACAGAACCGCGCCGCGGGTGATCTCGGCGATATAGGCGCTGGACAGAATGGCAAGGCCGATCACCGCCTTCACCCAGTCCGGGAAAGGCAGGTAATTGCCGAACAGCACGATCTCGAACGGGAAGATGTAGGTGGTCGCAAAGATCAGCACGAGGGCCGGCGCATTGCGGAAAATCTGCACATAGATCTGTGCGGGCAGGCGAACGAACCAGTAGGGCGCCAGCTGCATCAGGCCCAGAAGCACACCGACCGTGGTGCCGAGCGTGACCGCGCAGATGGTGATGAGGATGTTCATCGAAAAGCCGGAGGCGAGGTAGGGGATCCACTCCACCAGTTCCTTGCCAAGCGAAAGGTCGACCAGCGACCAGACGATGACGATCAGCGGCATGGCCACGAAGCCGACATAGCGCAGCACGCGGCTGCTCTTGGCCTTTGTCTTCGGTGTTTGTGTCACTGCCATGCTCATAGCCCGTATCCCGGAATGGCGAGCCTGCGCTCCACCCATTGGCCGATGCGGGCCACGACGAAATTGATCAGGCTGAAGAAGGCGAGAAGCACGATCATCAGTTCCACGACATTGTCACGCTGGGTCCACACCATGATCGAGGCATAGGTGATTTCGCTGACCGCGATGGCATTGCCGACGGTGGTGGATTTGACCAAGCTGATAAGGCCATTGACGATGGCGGGCAGCGACGAACGGAAGGCGAGCGGGATCTGCACGTAACGCAGGATCTCGAACTGGCTGAAGCCCATGCCGCGCGCCGCCTCGATCATCGAGGAAGGAACGGCTTCGATGCCGCCGCGGATCGCTTCCGCATGCAGGGCTGCCACATGCAGGCCGACGACGGCGACGACCCAGAAGAACGGTGAAAGCGGATTGTTCTGCGCGCCACCCACCATGTTGGAGACGACGGTGTTCAGCACCAGAAAGCTGAACATCAACTGCACGAGCGTTGGCGTGTTACGGGTGAGTTCCACGAACCCGCGCACGGGCGCGGAAAGCCAAAGCCTGCCCGAGGTCAGGCAGGCGGCAAAGATCAGGCCGACAATCAGGCTGACGGGAATGGTGACGGCGACCAGATAGAGCGTGGTGATAAAACCGTCACGCCAGATCTGTGCCTCGTAACCCGTTGCCAGAAATTCGTAATTGAGACCCAGCCTGCCCATCAGATCGATGAACAGGCCGGTCAGATTCATGTCCTGCATATGGCTTTACCGCTGCCTTCCGCTTACTTGGCGGAAAGCTTCTTGTTTTCTTCCTCAAGATACTTGGTGTTGAGCAGGCGGTTTTCCTTGGCCAGTTCAAGCAGCTTGCCGGAAGCGTGCAGCTTCTTCACGGATTCGTCGAGCGCCTTCTGGGTGTCGGCTTCGCCCTTGCGCAGCCAGATGACGCTGTCGGACGGGATCAGTTCGGTCGGGAAGGGAATGGCGTAATCCTTCCACTCGTCGGCGCGGTCGACCAGAAGCAGGCCGACGGTGGCGCCGACATGAACGGCTGCAACGCAATTACCGCCCTGCAGGGCCAGCAGTGATTCCGGCTGGCTCGGCAGGCCCTTGACGATGGCGCCGTATTCTTCAGCGAGCGGCTGTGCGTAGTTGGAGCCCTGCGAGATGCAGACCGGCTTGCCCTTGAGGTCGGCCCAGTCCTTCAGGCCGCTATCCTTGCGCACCACGGCAGCACCGCCGGCGCGGTCGTAAGGGGTCGGCACATAGTCCAGAACCTTGGCGCGCTCTTCGGTATACTGCATGTTGGCGATCAGGATATCGACCTTGCCCTGCTGCAGGAACTGCACGCGGTTCGGCGGGGTGACCGTCACGCTTTCCAGTTCGACGCCGAGATCGGCGGCCAGCGCCTTGGCAATATCGACGTTATAGCCCTTCTGTTCCTGCGTTTTCGGATCGATGAAACCGAACGGCGCGCCGGACAGGATCAGGCCAACGGTGAGTTTGCCGCGGCCCTTGATACGGTCCAGCGTGGCATCGGCAGAGGCCTGCGTGGCGGCCAGCGTGGCGACCGAAAGGGCAAGTCCGAAAACGGTTTTGGTGATGGTCTTGGCAAACATCAAAAGGCTCCTTGTGTGGCCGTGACACTATGGGAGCGATGGGGGACTCACGAGCAAACGCATGCTTTCTTTCAGCCCTGTTTGAGAGCGGTGTTTTGTCAATTTGGGCGGAATTGGAAAAAATCAATTCCCTATCGATGTTTTGGTGTGATGACGTCGGGTGCTTGCAACCCTCGATATCGCGCAAAAAAACGCCCGGCTTTTGAGGGCCGGGCGCTGTCGTCGGTAGGGATGGATGGTGTCAGTGCATCAGGAGGCGCGGCAGCCACATGGAGAACATCGGCACATAGGTGACCAATGCCATGGCGAGGAACAGCGCGCTGTAGAAGGGCAGGATCGATTTCATTACCTCGCCCACCGAGATTTCGCCGATGGCGCAGCCGATGAACTGTGTGGTGCCGACCGGCGGGGTGTTGAGGCCGAGCGCGCAGTTCAAAAGCATGACAATACCGAACTGGACCGGGTCCATGCCGTATTGCATCGCGATCGGCAGAAAGATCGGCGTGCAGATCAGGATCGTGCTCGCCATGTCCATGAAGGTGCCGAGCAGGAAGAGGATGATGTTGATCATCAGGAAGATGACGATCGGGTTGGTGGAAATATGCGCCAGCAGCTCGCCGGTCATGTCGGCAACGCCGTAAAGACCCATGAGATACTGGAACATGGTCGATACGCCGATCAGCAAAAGCACGATGCCGGTTGTCTTCACCGTCTTGGCGGCCGCTTCCAGAAATGCCTTCCAGGTCATGGTGCGATAGATGAAGAAGGTCAGAAGCAGCGTGTAGATGACGGCGATCGACGCGGATTCCGTCGCGGTGAAAATGCCCGAAATGATGCCGGCGAGAATGATGACGACGATCAGCATGCCGGGGGCCGCCGCCGCCAGCGAACGGGCAACGATATGCCAGCCCGGGAAGGTGCCGGCCGGATATCCGCGCTTGCGGGCAACGTAATAGGCGGCCCCGAGATTGCAGACCATCAGCAACAGAGCCGGCATGATGCCCGCGGCGATCAGCGCGCCGATCGAAGCCTTGCCGCTGGCGGCGAGCGCATAGATGATCATGTTGTGGCTGGTCGGCATCAGAGCGCCGACAAGCGCTGCATGCGTGGTGACATTGACCGCGTAATCGGCGTCATACCCTTCCTTCTTCATCATCGGTATCATCACGGCACCCATGGCCGAAACGTCGGCGACGGGAGAGCCGGCGACACCGCCGAACAGGGTGCAGGCGACGACATTGGACATGCCGAGACCGCCGCGCACATGGCCGACCATGGCCTTGGCCGCATTGACGATCTTGTCCGCGACGCCGCCATGCAGCATCAGTTCACCGGAAAAGATGAAGAAGGGGATGGCGAGGAACGAAAACACGTTCATGCCCGCCATCATCTGCTGGAAGCCGACCGCGATCGGCAGTCCTTCGTAAAGGATGGTGCAAAGGGCAGACAGGCCGATCGCGAAGGCAACGGGTATGCCCATCACGAGAAAGGCGACAAAGGTGATGCAGAGAATGGTTAGTGCCATGACGGTACGACCTCCGCCTTACGGAAAATTGCCAGAATATGTTCGATTGAAAACATGACGATCAGCACGCCGGAGACTGAAAGCGGAATGTAACGCACAGCTTCGGTGACATGCAGATTGGGCATGAGATAGGGCGCAACCGACCAGCCGAGCCGCCAGCCATTATAGGCCATGGCCGCGCCGAACAGGCAGACCGCGCCGTAAATGAGCAGTTCCATGAAGCGCTGCCAGCGGTAGGGCAGGAGCACGGTGAGCGATTCCAGCGCGATATGGCCGGCGTCCCGCACACCAACGGCGGCGCCGATCATGGTGACGTAGAGAATAAGGACGATGGCGAGGTTCTCCGTCCATGCCGGGCTATCGTTCAGCACGTAACGGCCGAACACCTGATAAAAAACCACGGCAACAAGAACGAGAAGGCCAGCGATGGCGAGTATCATGCCGGTTTTGGCAAGCGGCGCGTTGACGCGCGTCAGCCATCCGGCCATGGGCGGCAGATGTACCGCGCCCGGTTCGATTTGAGCGTTCATGACATTCCTCGGAAAAGGAAGCAGCGCCCGCCAGAGCGGGACTGCTTCCGCTAGGCGCTACTTGGTTTCCTGGATCCGCTTGACGAGATCCTGCAGCTCCGGCGTCTTGGCGAACTGGTCGTAGACAGGTTTCATCGCATCGACGAATTCCTGCTTGTCGGCCACTTCTGTGATGATGCTGCCGGCCTTTTCGACGATTTCCTTCGACTTGGCTTCACGCTCATCCCAAAGGCGGCGCTGCTCGACGACCGAATCCTTGGCGGCCTTGCGAATGATGGCCTGGTCTTCCGGTGTCAGCGTGTCCCAGATCGGCTTGGAGAACAGCAGCAGTTCCGGCACCATCGCATGTTCGGTGCGGGTGAAATATTTCGCTGCCTCGAAATGGTGCGAGGATTCGTAGGACGGATAATTGTTTTCCGCCGCATCGATGATGCCGGTCTTCAGGCCGGTATAGACCTCGCCCATCGGCATCGGCGTCGCATTGGCCTCCAGAGCCTGCACCATGGCCACGAACATGTCGGATTGCTGAACGCGGATCTTCATGTTCTTGAGATCGGCCAGCGTCTTGACCGGCTTCTTCGTGTACATAGACCGCGAGCCGCTGTCGTAGAAGGCAAGGCCGACCATGCCCTGTTTTTCCAGTGCCTTCAGCACTTCGTCGCCGATCGGGCCGTCCAGAACGGCGCGTTCATGCTCCGTGGAACGGAAGATGAAGGGCAGCGAGATGACGATGGTTTCCGGCACCATGTTGTTGACCACGGCGGCGCTGATGCGCAGCATGTCCAGCCCACCGATGCGCAGCTGTTCGATCGTGCCGCGTTCATCACCCAACGCGCCGTTCGGGAACACTTTCACGCCCATCTTGCCGTTGGTGCGTTCCGACAGAAGCTTGCCCATATACATGGCGCCCTGAACGGTCGGATAGTCCGTCGGGTGAATGTCGGCAGAGCGGAAATCGCGCGCCATGGCCGTCGAGCTCATGAGAATGCCGGCGGCACCTGCCGCCAGAAACAGCGAGCGAATGGTCTTCAAACTGACTTTCATTGTATTTCCTCCATTACGATTTAAGTTCGACTTGAAAAATTCTTGAAATCTGTTGGCCGGCCTTCCCCATTGCCAGCGTGAATTCTCCCCCATGCAAAGGCGCGGGATGCGCCGGTCACAGCCGCGACATGTCAGCTCGCAGGCTGGTTGTGAAAAAGGATCGGCATGTCCCTGCAGGCAGGCGTCCGGCGGATTCGCGAGGCAAGGCGGCCGACGGGACACCGGTGACGTCCGCAAAAACCTCTTCAATCCTGACGGAACAATTCATGTGGATGCCGCTCCTCGTTCGACTTCCTCATGGCTAGGTCTGCGGTTTTTTATCGTCAATGTACAAGACGTCGCATCGGTATTGTCTAATATTGAAAAATATTTCTTCTGATTGATGTTGTATGATTCCCTGATCTATTAAAATCATCGGGATAATGTCGGTGTTTAAGGCATCAAAACGAATAGGTTTATAGGTGATAACATCTCATTGATTTCATTTTGGCGAAATTGTCGCAGTTTGAAATTGATGTTTGTTTGATTTTAAATTTTCAATCGTCAAGTATAGATGCCCGGTGTGTTCCGGGAAAAGAATCTGTATTGCGATTCTGCAATATCCATTGCCCGGAACAATCGGGCCGGTTCAAAGCGATCGCCGCCAATTCATCTTTGGACGAATTCCCGACCGGAGCGGCTTCTTTCGAGCCGATGACGCACTAGCTATAGAATGGTGCCGAACGGGCGCAGCAGAAAAGCGACAAAGCAGGAGGACATCGGTGTCGGATAACAAGGTGAAGACGAATGCATCCGAAGAAGCATCGCTTGCAGTGCCCGGAGACTGGCAAGCCCTTGCGGAAAAGGAACTGAAGGCTTCGCCGGAAAAGCTCGTCTGGCACACCGCCGAAGGCATCGATATCAAGCCGCTCTATACCGCGGAAGATCTGCAAGGCGTCGATCATCTCGACACGCTGCCGGGCATCAAGCCGTTTGTGCGCGGGCCGCGCGCCACCATGTATGCCGGAAGGCCGTGGACGATCCGCCAATATGCCGGTTTCTCGACGGCGCAGGAAAGCAACGCCTTTTACCGCCGCAATCTTGCCGCCGGCCAGAAGGGGCTTTCGGTTGCCTTCGATCTCGCCACTCATCGCGGTTACGATTCGGACCACCCCCGTGTCGAAGGCGATGTCGGCAAGGCCGGTGTGGCGATCGACAGCGTCGAGGACATGAAGATCCTGTTCGACGGCATTCCACTGAAAGACATGTCCGTCTCGATGACGATGAACGGCGCCGTCATTCCGATCCTTGCCTCTTTCATTGTCGCCGGTGAGGAACAGGGCTGTTCGAAGGCCGAGCTTTCGGGAACCATCCAGAATGATATCCTGAAGGAGTTCATGGTCCGCAACACCTATATCTATCCGCCGGAACCCTCGATGCGGATCGTTGCCGACATCATCGAATATACGGCGAAGGAAATGCCGCGTTTCAACTCCATCTCGATCTCCGGCTATCACATGCAGGAGGCCGGCGCGACGCTGGTGCAGGAGCTTGCCTTCACGCTGGCGGATGGGCGCGAATATGTGCGCGCAGCGTTGGCCAAGGGCCTGAATGTCGATGATTTCGCCGGACGCCTGTCCTTCTTTTTTGCCATCGGCATGAACTTTTTCATGGAGGCGGCAAAGCTGCGTGCCGCCCGCCTCTTGTGGTCGAAGATCATGGAGGAGTTCGAACCGAAAAAACCGGGTTCGCTGATGTTGCGCACCCATTGCCAGACGTCCGGCGTCTCGCTTCAGGAACAGGATCCGTACAACAACGTCATCCGCACCGCTTACGAGGCGCTGTCGGCCGTGCTCGGCGGCACGCAGTCGCTGCACACCAATGCGCTCGATGAGGCGATGGCGCTGCCGACCGATTTTTCCGCCCGCATCGCCCGAAACACCCAGTTGATCCTTCAGCACGAGACCGGCGTCACCAAGGTCGTCGATCCGCTGGCCGGTTCCTATTATGTCGAGAGCCTGACCAATGAACTGGCGGAAAAGGCATGGGCGCTGATCGAGGAAGTCGAAAGCCTCGGCGGCATGACCAAGGCGGTGGCCGATGGCCTGCCGAAACGCTTGATCGAAGAGGCGGCAACGCTGCGCCAAGCCAAGGTCGACCGTGGCGAAGAGATCATCGTCGGCGTCAACAAATACCGGCTGGAAAACGAGGACGATATCGACATCCTCGCCATCGACAATACCAGCGTCCGTAACGCCCAGATCAAGCGGCTGGAAGAGGTGCGCCGACAACGTGATCCGAAGAAGGTCGAGGAGGCGCTGGTTGCCCTCGCGGACGTTTCGAAATCCGGCAAGGGCAATCTGCTGGAAGCGGCGGTCGAGGCGGCACGCGCGCGTGCCACGGTCGGTGAAATTTCCGATGCCATGCGCCAGTCGTTTGGGGATCACGCCGCCACGCCAGAAGTGGTGGGCGATATTTATGGCCCGGCCTATGCGGATGATCCGGAATACAGGACCATCGTCTCCCGGCTTGCCGATTATGGCAAAAGTGCCGGTAAACCGAAAATCATGGTCGCCAAGTTGGGGCAGGACGGGCATGACCGGGGCGCCAAGGTGATCGCGTCGGCGTTCGGCGATATCGGTTTCGAGGTTCTGGCCGGCCCATTGTTCCAGACGCCGGAAGAAGCGGCCGACATGGCGATGCGGGAGAAGGTGCAGGTGGTGGGCATGTCGTCGCTGGCGGCCGGCCACAAGACATTGGCACCGCAGCTTGTCGAGGCGCTGAAGGCCAAGGGAGCGGACAACGTCATCGTCGTGGTCGGCGGCGTCATCCCGCGCCAGGATTACGATTACCTTCTGGAACATGGCGTGGCCGCCGTGTTCGGGCCAGGCACCAATGTGCTGGATGCAGCGCGGGCCATTATCGACCTGATGGAAGGAAAGTTGCGCAACCAGTGAGTTTTGCTCCGGGCAGATGTTTTCGTCTGCCCGGACCATAATGATCGGAGGATCAGGTCAGCGAAACGCTGAAAGCCGGTGCGCCTGCCATATCGATCTCGAACGACCCGCCTTCCTTGAGCGGGATCGCACCACACAACGTGCCGGTGGTGACCAGCGTGCCGGTCTTCAGCACATTTTCCGGCCGGTCGGCCAGATTGGCGTAGTCGAGAAGCCAGGTCAGCACATCGCCGGTTGCGTGTTTGGCCGGGGCATCGAAGATCGAGCCGGAACCTGTGCGGATTGAAAGGGCGGGCGTGCTCGACGCTTCGAGGAATTCGCGACCGAGTGGCGGACCCAGCACATAACCGTCATTTCCGAGGCGATCGACCAGATAAAGCGGAAACGAAACTTTGCCGGCTTCAAGAAGCGCGGTCCGAACCAGTTCGGCGCCGAGGTGAACGCTGTCGATGGCGTCGAGAAGATCGGCGCGCTGATAAGGCTGCGGCCGAACCGGCAGATCCTTGCCGAGCCTGACGGCAATCTCGATTTCCAGCAGCGTGTCCGTGCGCCATGGCAAGGTGGCGCCAGAGCTTTTTTCGATCAGCGGATGAAGCCGTGCGACGATGGCGACACCTTCCGGCGAGCGTGCAACTTTCCAAGCATCGGCAACCGTGCCGTCGTGTTGCAACCGTCCCTGCCAGTCCATCGCCTGCGTCATGTCGGGAAGGCTGGAAAAACTGCTTGTGGAAACACGTTCGCCGCTTTTGCGAAGCCGTTCCAGTTCGCGGATCACCGTGTTCGCGTCCGCCTCGGTCAGTGCTGTATTCGTCATTCAGAAACTCCCATTACGATGGGCATGATTGCGGAGCTTCGCCTCCGGGTAAAGGGCGAAGGCCTGCGCTGCGGTACGGTCATCAAACGGTGGCCGGGCCATCTTCGACCGGCTTGCCTCGAAATGCCCGATGGTCCTGCGGCACGATTGCCCTGCGGCCGATGACGAATGTGGCGATTGCCAGTGCCGCGATGCCGCCATGCACCCAATAGGCAAGACCATAGCCCCCGAGATCGGTCAGCCATCCGGCGGCGATATTGCTGAGCGACGCGCCGATGCCCTGAATGGTCATGACCGAGGCCAGGCCGACATTAAAGCGGCCGGTGCCGGCCATGATCCTTTCGACGGCCAATGGCGTCGCGATGCCGATGAGGCCGGCGCCGACGCCATCGAGAATCTGCACCGGAAAGATCCAGTCGAAGCTGGTGAACGTGCCGGCAATTGCGCCGCGGATCGGCAGTGCGGTCAGGGCGACGATGAAGATGAAGGAAAGGCCGAAGCGACGAATGAGATAAGGGGCAGCCAGCGCAACGATGATCATCGAGACCTGCGCAACCCCTGTGGTGATGGCCGTGGTGCGGAAGGGAGTGCCGAGCTGGACGGAGAAATCCTGGGCGATCAGACGGCTGATCGGTGCATTTCCGAAATGAAAGATCATCAGGGTGATAGCCAGCAGGATCAGGCCACGGCTGGCGAATACGACCGACAGACCCGACGGCCCTGGTTTCCCCTCATCCTGTTCCAGCCCGCGGGCGGCCTTGTGGTCGATGTCGTTTGGGTTGATCATGAAAACCGCAACAAGCGTTGCGAGCGCGGTTGCGATCATCAGGAAGACGATTCCGGCCATGCCGAACATCACGGTTGCCGCATAGATCGCGGCAAGCGAGGCGACATTGCCGGCATGGTTCCAGAATTCGTTTGCCGAAACCTGTTTTGTAAAATGCCGTTCGCCAACAAGGCCGAGCGTCAGCCCCATCAAGGCCGGGCCGATGATGGCGCCGACGATGGCCGTCGCCGATTGCCCGCCGAAGACGGAAAGGTTGCCGGGCGCCGCCAGTGTCCATAGCGCAGCCGCCGTGACCAGCACGACGGGGATGCTGATCAGCATGCGTTTGTGGCGCGAACTGTCCACCCACGCGCCGAACAGCGGTGTGGCGATCATACCCAGCACGCCGCCCAATGTGGCGACCATGCCGAGTGTCATCGGCGACCAGCCGCGTGTGGCGAGAAATCCGTCGAGGAAAGGCCCCAGCCCGTCACGGGCATCTGCCAGGAAAAAGTTGAGAAAGGCGAGAGCGATAATGGAGCGGCTGGCAGGGCTGTTGGTGGTCGGCATGCCGAGAAATCCGGTGGCGAGGGTGCGCTTTAACGGAAAAACGAACATCCGGTTCCGCCGATAATCCGGATGTGTTGCTTTTATCTGGCTTAACCCATGCGGGCCGTCTAATTTGCGCTCCGATTCGCTGCCAGAGACGGGCAGCACAACCATCTGCGCCGAAGGAGAAAACGATGACGGACGCAAAGAGCGGCATTACCGGGCTGCGCCCGCATATTTCGGTCGTCGGTGTGGGCGGCGGTGGCGGCAATGCCATCAACAACATGATCGCGGAAAACCTGAACGGCGTCGAATTCATCGCCGCCAATACGGATGCGCAGGTGCTGGCCACGTCCAAGGCGTCGCGCCGCATTCAACTCGGCGCGCAGATCACCGAAGGGCTTGGCGCCGGTTCGCTGCCGGATGTCGGTCGTGCGGCGGCGGAAGAATCGATCGACGAGATCATGGATCACCTCGCCGGCTCGCATATGTGTTTCGTCACGGCCGGCATGGGCGGCGGCACCGGCACCGGTGCTGCTCCGGTCATCGCGCATGCGGCGCGTTCGGCCGGCATCCTCACCGTCGGCGTGGTCACAAAGCCTTTCACCTTCGAAGGCAACCGCCGCATGAAGACGGCCGAGGCCGGTATCGAGGCGCTGCGTCAGGCGGCCGATACCGTCATCGTCATTCCCAACCAGAACCTCTTCCGCATCGCCAATGCCAATACCAGCTTTGCCGATGCCTTCATGACCGCTGACCGCGTTCTCTTCTCCGGCGTCGGCTGCATAACCGACCTGATCGTCAAGGAAGGCCTGATCAACCTCGACTTCGCCGACGTGAAATCGGTGATGAAGGGCATGGGCCGCGCCATGATGGGCACCGGCGAGGCTTCCGGCGAAGGCCGTGCGCTGGCCGCTGCCGAAGCGGCGATCGCCAACCCGCTGCTCGACGATATTTCCATGAAGGGCGCACGTGGCGTGCTGATCTCGATTTCCGGCGGTTCCGACATGACCCTGTTCGAAGTGGATGAGGCTGCAAGCCGTATCCGCGACGAAGTGCAGGCGGAGGCCGATATCGTCGTCGGCGCGATCTTCGATCGCAACCTCGATGGCCGTTTCCGCGTATCGGTGGTTGCCACCGGTCTCGATGGCAGCGGTCTCTAAGCTATCCGTTTTTCATTTGATGCCCGTCGATGCAGCAGTGCCGACGGGCATTTTTTTGTCCCGCATTTCAGTTTTTTCGATGCCCGCAAAGCGGGCGCCGGCAAGCTGAATGTGCCTGAAAACCCCGGCTTTCCTGATCTTTTTCAGGGCTACAATTTGTCGGCTCGTCAGAGCATAAAATTCTCAGTTTCTTCAAAAAATCTTAAAACTGTTGAGCCAAAGAGAAAACGAAGGTATTGGTTTTCTCGCAAATCAATTTTTTGAAATTTTATGATGGCGTGCCTGTGAAAAATTTCGGCGTTTTCCTGTGGGCTCCGGCGCTCGTTTTATCCGCGGCTTCGCTGGCGGGATGCAACACCACGAAAGTGGAAAAGCCCGTTGAACACACCAAGCCCGCGCCGGTTCCGGCCAAGCAGGTTTACCACTATACCGCGGCTGATCGCGAATGCCTGAAGCGTGCCATGTATTTCGAATCGAAGCGCACCAGCCGCAACGGTTTCATGGCCGTTGGCACCGTCGTCATGAACCGGCTGACGTCCGGTGCCTATCCTGATACGATCTGCGATGTCGTTGCCCAGAAAAACCAGTTTGCGCCGGGCGTGATGACGCGCGTCATGGATGAGGCGACGGCGCCGGATCTGGAAGGCGCCAGCGAGGCAATCCTGCGTGGCGAGCGTCATGCGGATGTGAAGGATGCGATGTTCTTTCACACCAACGGCCTGAAATTTCCCTACAAGAACATGAGTTATGTTGCGGTCGCAGGTGGCAACGCGTTTTATGAAAAGCGCGGTCGCGATGGCGAGTTGCAGACGCCGGAACCCTTGCCGGTCGGAAGCTATATGCTGGCAATGGCGGGACAGAGCACGCCTGCCCAGCAGGTGGCCTTAAACAATCTGGTCCAAGGCGCTGCGCCTCAAAGTCAGACCAGCCAGGCCGACACACCGCAGGAAGCGGCGGTGCCGGGAACGGTGGCCGCTTCGCAGCCGCTGACAACCGAAGGCGAGACATCGCCGATGCTGGTGCCCGTGCCGATGCCAAAGCCCGGTATCCGCAGCCAGCAGGCGGTGCTGATGCAGCCGGCGGCGATGGAGTTTCAGCCCCTGATGGTCCCCGTTCCATCGCCAAAACCCGGGATACATAACCAGCAGGCAGCACTGGCGCAGCGGCTCGTCTATCGCTGATCGCGCAATGTCGTCAGGGTGGCGCGAGGCGTGGCGGTAGATGCCGGCCTATTTCGCGATCAGAAGCTCGATGCCACGCCGTTCGAATTCCTTGGCGTCGGGATCGGAAATCCCGTCATCCGTGATGAATGAATTGATCACGTCCAGCGAGCCCAGCCGCGTGAAAGACGAGCGGTTGATCTTGGTGGAGTCGGCCACGAGATAGACGTGGGCCGCGGCCTTGATCATTGCTTCCTTCAATTGCAGGTCGGCAAAGCTCGGATAGGTCAATCCGGCATCGAGGGCGACGCCAGCCGTCGCCAGAAACAGCTTTCCGGCAAAAATATTTCGATAATATTCGACCGATTTGTCTCCTGAGAGCGACAGCGTCGGCGATTTGAACTGACCGCCCGGCATATGCACCGCAAATGTCGGTACAGAACCCAAAATGATCGCGATGTTGAGGGCATTGGTGATCAGCGTCAGATCGCGGCGGTTGGTCAGTCGCGTGGCGATCTCGGTGGTCGTCGTGCCGGCATCGAGGATCAAGGTTTCGCCGTCCTTGACAAGACTTGCCGCCAGAGCACCGATACGGCGCTTCTTGTCCATGTTCTCCTGGTGATGCAGCGTCATCGTGCCGCTTTGCGGGGCAATCGTGTTCAGATAGGCGCCGCCGTGCTCACGGGTGATGAAGCCGTCGTTTTCCAGTCTTTCGAGATCCTGCCGGATGGTGGCTTCCGAGACATGAAAGGCACTTGCCAGTTCCCTGACACGCGCGGAACCCTCTTCCTGTAGCCATTCGAGGATGCGCCGACGCCTTGGCTCGGACAAAAGTCCGATCATCGTATCCGACGCATCTTGCTCGCCTTTGGCTTCCATCTGGCCCTGCCTGAATTCGGGGATTCGCAATCAATCGAGACAGATCGATTCTATTCCAACCCTTACAACATCGGTCCTTGGCATCAAACGCTCAATCGGCGTTCTGCTGCAATACAACGCGGGCCTGCAGCTTCTGCTGCACCTGATCCACGACGACGGCGGCAATGATGACCAATCCTTTGATCACGGTCTGCCAGAAGGACGAGACGCCCATCATGATCAAGCCATCCGCCAGAATGCCGATGACGAATGCGCCGACGATCGTGCCGCCGATGCGCCCACGCCCGCCGGACATGGAGGTGCCGCCCAGCACGGCCGCAGCAATGGCATTCAGTTCGAAGGTTTCGCCGGTTGCGGGGTGACTGGCCTGAAGCTGCGAGGAGATGATGAGGCCGACAAGTGCCGCACATAGACCGGAAAACATGTAAACCAGCAGTTTGACGCGATCGACGCGAACGCCGGAAAGGGCGGCCCCGCGCTCATTGCCGCCAACAGCATAGATGTGCCGACCCAGTGGCGTACGGGTGGCCAGATAGGCAGCAATCAGCGCCACCACAACCATGATCCAGACAGAGACCGGAAGTCCGAGAAACGTGCCGGACCCGATCACTCTAAAGGTGTCGGACCCGTATTCCGGGTTGCCGGCGAGATTGGGAAATGTACGGCCTTCGGAAAACAAGAGGGCGGCGCCACGGGCGACATACAGCGTGCCAAGCGTTGCGATGAAGGGTGCCACGTTTAGCTTGGTGATGAGAAACCCGTTTATCGATCCTATGAAAATGCCGACCACAAGAACGATAAGGCAGATTTCGATCGTGTTGAACTGCAGGCTGTAGGCGAGACCAAGGAAACCGAGGTCGATACCGTAGAGCACCAGATAACCGGCCACCATGGCGCAAAGGCCGACGATCGAGCCGACCGAGAGATCGATACCGCCGGCGATGATGACGAAGGTCATGCCGATGGCGAGAAGTGCGTTGAGCGCCACATGTTTGGAAATGATCAGCATGTTGCCGGCCGACAGGAAGTTGGGCGCGGCAATGGCGAAAAAGGCAAAGACAAGGATCAGCGCCACGAAGGTGCGCATGTGCAGAAGCATCAGCAGCGCCGATGTTCTGGACTTCGAACCTCCGATCACGGTCTTGACGTTGCCTGCGGCATCGGTGCTGCTCATTGTACTTCAATCCTCTTGAGATTGGGGGTCGCCGCCGAAACGACGTCCGCTGCATTGGCGCCGGCCAAAAACTGTCCGGTCAGCCTGCCATTCGCCATGACGAGAATACGATCGGAGAGGGCCAGCACCTCTTCCAGATCGGAGGTTACGAAAAGAATGCCCAGCCCATCCGCCGCCAGCCGTCGCATAGTGCGAAAGATTTCTGCCTTGGCGCCGATATCGATGCCACGCGACGGCTCGTCCATCAGCAGGATTTTCGGCCGGGTCATCAGCGCCTTGCCGATGACGACCTTCTGCTGGTTGCCGCCGGAAAGGCTGGAGACCGGATGTTCGAGGCTGGCGATCTTGATCGCCATGCGTTTGACGAATTCCGCGGCCTTTGCCGCCTCCGCCTTCAGACTGAGGTGAAAACCGCGGGTAAAATCGAGAAGCGAGGACATTGTCAGGTTCTCGCGGATCGTCATGATCTGGATCAGTCCGTCGCGCTTGCGATCTTCGGGGATAAGCGCCAGCCCGCGGCGAATGCGGCCAGCCACGCTTTTTTCACGCACCGGCTGGCCGGAAATGAACATGCGACCCGATGAATTCGGATGCTGGGCCATGATGCATTCCAAAAGCTCGGAACGGCCGGCGCCCATCAGCCCGTAAAGCCCGACGATCTCCCCCTCGCGCACAGCAAGCGACATGTGGTCGACGGCATAACCGCCGGCGGGGCTCGGCAGGCAGATGTCTTCCACCCGAAATACTTCGCTACCCAGATCATGCGCCACGGTTTTCGGAAACTCTTTGGAAGCGCTGCCGATCATGTTGGCGACGATCCACGGAATATCGACCCCCTGCATGGATCGCGAACCGGTAATGGCGCCGTCGCGCAGAACCGTGATATAATCGCCGATGCGGATCAGTTCCTCCAGCCGGTGGGAAATGTAGACGATGCCGACTCCCTGCTGTTTCAGATCCTTGATCACCCGGAACAGTACTTCGACTTCGGCTGCCGAGAGCGCGGAGGTCGGTTCGTCGAGAATGAGAATACGGGCATTTTCCGCCAGCGCCTTGGCAATCTCGACGATCTGCTGCTGGCCGATCCGCAGGTTGCCCAGCGGTGTGCCGGGATCGATGTCCTGCTCAAGCCGCTTCATCAGCGCGCGTGCCGCCGTCGTCTGGGCTGCCCGGTCGATATGGATGCCGCCACGCGTCTTTTCGTGGCCGACAAAGATGTTTTCCGCCACGGTCAGGTTCGGGAACAGGTTCAGTTCCTGAAACACGATGCCGACACCGTGCCGCGCGGCGTCCGATTTGTCGGCGAAGATGATCTCGCTGCCGTCGAGTTCGATCGTGCCGCCGTTCAACTGTTCGACACCGGCAATGATTTTCATCAGCGTCGATTTGCCGGCTCCGTTTTCGCCGACAAGCACGTTCACGGCACCCATGCGCAGATCGAAGTCGACATTTTTGAGCGCCTGCGTGCCGGGATAGATTTTGGATCCGTTGCGGATTTTCAGGCCGATCGGATGTTTTTCCTCGTGACCGGCTTCGCTCATGGCGCCACCTTGATCGACACCGGCATGATCAGCGGCTTTTCGCTGGCGGAACGAATGACGACTGCGCCGAGGAAATCGACACGCTTGCCCTTGAGCGGCGCATCGGCCGACGGAAGTTTGGAAACCGCCTTGTCGTTCAGGGCGCGGCCGAGCTTGGCATACTCGATCTGGTCACGGAACGTGGAGAAATCATAAAGCCCGGTCGTGTCGCGGAGCGCGCTGCCTTTGACGACAGGCCCAAGTTGCAGTGTCGCATCGGCGGTTCCGTCACCATCGATGTCGATCTCGGCAATCGCCGCTTTCGAGGCGCGATTTTCCTCGATCACGCTGCCGCTTCCCTTGACCGGAAAGTTCCAGCCGCCACCTGCGCCACCGACCTTCAGTCCGTGACTTTCTCCCGCCTTGTCCAACCCGCCCTTGATGGCCTCTCTGAGGCTCGTCAGATCGACGGCCTTTTCGCTCAAGGCGGGAACGAGTTTGGCATCGAACGTCGTTTCCACGAGTTCGGCGATGGGGTCGGCAACCGCGCCGCCGGTCTCGTCCTTGTCGGTCTTGACCAGTTTGCAGCCGGAAACTGACGCGGCAAGCAGGCTTGCCAACACGAGTGTCGTTATTTTCATATCTGCCCGCACTTCTTGAAAAGCTGGGGCCACCCGGATCGCATCCGCCTTCCGGGTGGCGATATCGATGCCTTGCCTCAGTCGGCCAGCGCGAACGTCTCGAGCTTGGAGGCGTTGTCGGCGTTGATGAGAATGCAATCCATCAACTGCTTTTCCTCAAGCCCGGTCTTGCCAGTCTTGATGTATTTGTCGGCCTGCTCGACAGCGTTCTGGGCCTGCTGATAGGCCGGTTGCAGCACAGTGGCCTTGATGCCGCCCTTCTTGATGCTGTCGCGCACGTCATTCGAACCGTCAAAGCCGACGACGATGACATCCTTGCGGCCGGCAGCTTCCAGTGCCGCATAGGCGCCCATCGCCATCGTATCGTTGCCGGAGATCACGCCCTTGATATCCGGGTGTGCCTGCAGGATCGATTCCATCACCGTATAGGCCTCGGTCTGTGACCAGTTCGCCGTCTGCTTGGCGACCAGTTTCATGTCGGAATACTGGTCGATGACGTCGTGATAACCTTGGGAGCGGATGCCGGCATTGGTGTCGGATTCCTTGCCGAGAAGCTCGGCGTAATTGCCCTTCTCGCCCATCAGCTTGACGAACTCTTCCGCGCCGAGCTGCGCACCCTGGTAGTTGTTGGAAACGATCTGCGACACGGCAACGCCGGTCGTGGTGATCTCACGGTCGATCAGGAAGGACGGAATCTTCTTGTCCTTGGCCTTCTGTACAGCGGCAACGGATGCATCCGCACCGGCATTATCGAGAATGATGGCTTTGACGCCGGCCGCTATGGCGCTGTCGAAAAGCTCGTTCTGCTTGTTGGCGTCATCGTCATGGACGAGAATCATGGTTGCATAACCCAGTTCCTTGGCCTTGGCTGCAGCACCATCTGCTTCGGCCTTGAAGAAAGGGTTGTCATGGCTCGGGGTAATGATTGCGATCGTATCTGCGGCAAGTGCCGCACCGGACATCGCGCCGGCAATGCCGAGCGCAACGACGGACATCAAAAGACGCTTCGTCAGTTTCATCAGGACCTCCCATTGTCCGAGCCACCCTCCACAGCGGCTCATGGCGGAAAGCTATCGATTATTTTCGATTATTGTCAATACGGTTTTGAAACCTGCAGTTTCATGAGTGCGTGAAAGCGCAGAGTGACCGGTTTTGCTGCGTTGCGGCATGTTTGGCGGGTGCAATGCGGTGAGGTGCGGCGAAATAATTCTTGAGCGCCACATCGACTTGTGCAACCTTGGCTCTCAATCGAAAGAGATCGAAAGCATTCAAAAGTCGCGTTGCCGTTTTGAATGCCGATTGCCACGTCTTGGGAGGGATGCAGTGGCCGGTTCGTTTGCGAAAGATTCCATCAAACATACTTGAGGACGCTGCTCCAGGCGGGAAGGCGCCTGGGCTGAATATCTGGAGGAGACCCATGACAACACAACGTTTCGGCGCCGGCATCTGGCATTTCGCTACCTATCTCGATCGCTATGCGACCGATGGTTACGGTACACCGCGCAGCGTCATCGAGGCGATCGATCTTGCCGGGCAGGTGAAGGACCTGTCGGTGGTGGATATCAATTACCCGTTTTTCGGTGGCGATTTTTCCAATGCGCAGGTGAAGCAGGCACTCGATCGCAACAATCTCGGCGTGATCGGGATCACGCCGGAAATCTATACCCGCGAATTCGTCAAGGGCTCCTTCACCAATCCGGATGCAGGCGTGCGCCGCCGCACCCACGAACTGGTGACCGAAGCCTGCGATCAGGTTCGTTATTTCGGCGCGGATTATGTAAAACTCTGGCCGGGTCAGGATGGCTGGGATTATCCCTTCCAGGTCGACTACGGCACGTTGTGGAAACATTCGCTGGATGGCGTCGGCCAGCTTGCATCCGAAAACCCGGATCTGAAATTCGTCATCGAATACAAGCCGCGCGAGCCGCGTGTGCGCATGAGTTTCGGCTCGGTTGCCCGCACGCTGCTCGGCATCGAAAAGATCGGCCTGCCGAATGTCGGTATCCTGCTCGATTTCGGCCATGCGATCATGGGCGGCGAGTCCGCTGCCGACAGTGCTCAGCTTGCCATCGATTACGGCCGTCTTTTCGGCATGGATGTCAACGACAACTACCGTTCCTGGGATGACGATCTCGTGGCCGGCAGCCTGCACCCGATCGAACTGTTCGAGTTCTTTTATGTGCTGCGCAAGAACAAGTGGGAAGGCGTGTGGCAGCTTGACCAGTTCCCCTTCCGGGAAGACAGCGTTGCCACCGCCAACCATGCCATCGATTTCCTGAAAGCCGCCGACAAGGGGCTTGATGCGCTTGATGTCGCCGCCCTTCAGGAAGCGCAAAGCCGCCACGATGCGATCGGTGCGCTGAAAATCGCGCAGAAAGCCCTGTTTGGCGCCATGTAATGGCCGGGTGTCGGTACGCGGCCGTCAACGGGCCGCGTACAGATCACTGCGTTAAAAATCCCAGTCTTCATCCTCCGTCGCCACTGCCTTGCCGATGACATAGGAAGAGCCCGAACCGGAGAAAAAGTCGTGGTTCTCGTCGGCATTGGGTGAAAGCGCCGAAAGGATCGCCGGATTGACCTTGCAGGCTTCGGCCGGGAACAGCGCCTCGTAACCGAGATTCATCAGCGCCTTGTTGGCGTTGTAGTGCAGGAACTTTTTCACGTCCTCGGTCAAGCCGACGCCATCATAGAGGTCTTCTGTATATTTCGCCTCGTTGTCGTAAAGCTCCAGCAGCAGGTCGAAGGCAAAATCCTTGATCTCCTGCCGCTTCGCTTCCGGCAAAAGCTCTACCGCACGCTGGAACTTGTAGCCGATATAATAGCCATGCACCGCCTCGTCGCGGATGATCAGGCGAATGAGGTCGGCGGTGTTGGTGAGGCGGGCTCGGCTCGACCAGTACATCGGCAGATAGAAACCCGAATAGAACAGAAAGCTTTCCAAGAAGACCGAGGCAATCTTCTTTTTAAGCGGATCGCCGCTTTCATACTGCGCCATGATCAGCGCCGACTTGCGCTGCAAAAACTCGTTTTCCTCCGACCAGCGATAGGCGTCATCGACATCCGGTGTCGAGCACAGGGTCGAAAAGATCGAGGAATAGGAACGCGCGTGCACGGCTTCCATGAAGGAGACGTTGGACAGCACCGCCTCCTCATGCGGGGTCACGGCATCCTCCATCAGCCGCACCGCGCCGACGCCGTTCTGGATCGTGTCGAGCAGGGTGAGGCCGGTAAAGACGCGGATGGTCAGTTGCTGCTCGTTTGGTTTCAGGGCCGCCCAGGACGGGATGTCGTTGGAGAGCGGCACCTTTTCCGGCAGCCAGAAATTGCTGGTGAGCCGGTTCCAGACTTCGAGGTCCTTATCGTCCTCGATGCGGTTCCAGTTGATGGCGCGGATGGCGGCGGCAGGCTTGACGGCGATGTTCATGGGATCGATTTCCTGAAGGGTCACAGCGCACACGATACGCAGCCCTGCACTTCCGTGCCGGTCAGCGCCATCTGGCGAAGGCGGATGTAGTAGATGGTCTTGATGCCCTTTTTCCACGCATAGATCTGCGCGCGATTGATATCGCGGGTGGTGGCGGTATCGCGGAAGAACAGCGTCAGCGACAGGCCCTGATCGACATGCTGGGTGGCCGCCGCATAGGTGTCGATGATCTTTTCAGGGCCGATTTCGTAGGCGTCCTGATAATAATCGAGGTTGTCGTTGGTCATGAAGGCAGCAGGATAATAAACGCGGCCGATCTTGCCTTCCTTGCGGATCTCGATCTTGGAAACGATCGGGTGGATCGAGGACGTCGAGTGGTTGATGTAGGAGATCGAGCCGGTGGGCGGCACTGCCTGCAGGTTCTGGTTATAGAGCCCGCCTGCCATGACCTCGGCCTTCAATTGCCGCCAGTCTTCCTGCGTCGGGATATGAATGCTCGCCGTTTCGAACAGCTCGGTCACGCGCGGCGTTTCCGGCCGCCATTCCTGTTCGGTGTATTTGTCGAAATATTCGCCGGACGCGTATTTCGAGTTTTCAAAGCCCTTGAAGCTTTTTCCCTTCTCCACCGCAAGCCGGTTGGAGGCGCGTACGGCGTGATAGGCGACTGTGTAGAAATAGATATTGGTGAAATCGACGCCTTCTTCCGAGCCGTAGAAAATCCGCTCGCGGGCGAGATAACCGTGCAGGTTCATCTGGCCGAGGCCGATCGCGTGGCTGTCTTCATTGCCCTTGGCGACTGAAGGCACCGAGGTGATGTTGCTCATTTCGGACACGGCAGTCAGCGCGCGGATCGAGGTTTCGATCGTCTGGCCGAAATCGGTACTGTCCATCGCGGCCGCGATATTGAGCGAGCCGAGATTGCAGGAAATGTCCTTGCCCATCTTGGAATAGGAGAGGTCGTCGTTGAACTCGCTCGCATCGCTGACCTGCAGGATTTCCGAGCAGAGATTGCTCATGGTGATGCGACCGGCAATCGGGTTCGCCCTGTTCACCGTGTCCTCGAACATGATGTAGGGATAACCGCTTTCGAACTGGATTTCGGCGATGACCTGGAAGAATTCGCGCGCCTTGATCTTCTTCTTGCGTATACGGCCGTCCTCGACCATTTCCTGATATTTTTCGCTCACCGAAATCTCGGTGAACGGCACGCCGTAAAAACGCTCCACATCATGCGGCGAGAACAGGTACATGTCCTCGTTGTTGCGGGCGAGTTCAAAGGTAATGTCGGGAATGACGACGCCGAGCGACAGCGTCTTGATGCGGATTTTTTCGTCGGCATTTTCGCGCTTGGTATCGAGAAAACGCATGATGTCCGGGTGATGGGCATGCAGGTAGACGGCTCCTGCTCCCTGCCGCGCACCCAGCTGGTTGGCATAGGAGAAACTATCCTCCAGCAGTTTCATCACCGGAATGACGCCCGACGACTGGTTTTCGATCTGCTTGATCGGTGCGCCCATTTCGCGAAGGTTGGTAAGCGACAGCGCCACACCGCCGCCGCGCTTGGAAAGCTGCAGCGCCGAATTGATCGAGCGGCCGATGCTTTCCATGTTATCTTCCACGCGCAGGAGGAAGCAGGAGACGAGTTCGCCGCGCTGTTTCTTGCCGGCATTGAGGAAGGTCGGCGTTGCCGGCTGGAAACGGCCGGAAATGATCTCGTCGACGAGATCGCGGGCAAGCTTTTCATCGCCGCGGGCCAGCGCCAGCGCCACCATGCAGACGCGGTCCTCGTAGCGCTCGAGATAGCGTTTCCCGTCAAACGTCTTCAGCGTGTAGCTGGTGTAATATTTGAAAGCGCCCAAAAAGGTCGGGAAGCGGAATTTCTTGTCATAGGCGTGGTCGAACAGGTCACGCACGAAATTGAAAGAATACTGGTCGAGAACCTCCTGCTCGTAATAACCTTCGGTCACAAGGTAATCGAGCTTTTCCCGCAGGTTATGGAAGAACACCGTGTTCTGGTTCACGTGCTGCAGAAAATACTGCTTTGCCGCCTGCCGGTCGCGGTCGAGCTGGATTTTTCCATGCTCGTCATAAAGATTCAGCATGGCGTTGAGGGCATGGTAATCCAGCCCCGTCTCGGGTGGCTTGGCCGTTGTCACTGGTTTGTCGAAGCTTGTCGCGTCCAAAATCGTTCCAATCCGTGTCTGACGTTGTCGACATCTTCCTGCGTGCCCAGAAGCTCGAACTTGTAAAGAAATGGCACCTGGCACTTGGCGGAAATGATGTCCCCGGCGATGCAATAGGCTGCGCCGAAATTGGTGTTGCCCGCGGCAATGACGCCGCGGATGTTGGATCTGTTGTCCGCATCGTTGAGGAAGCGGATCACCTGTTTGGGAACGGCGCCCTTGTTTTCGCCGCCGCCATAGGTCGGAACGATCAGGACGAACGGGTTGGGTGCGCAAAGCGCCTCATCGCTGCAGATCGGAATGCGCCGGGCGGTCAGACCCAGCTTTTCCACGAACCGATGGGTGTTTTCCGATTTCGTGGAGAAATAGACGACGCTCATCGCGATGATGGTCAGGCGAGGGCGCTGATCATGTCCGGGCGAAAACCTGCCCAATGCTGCTCGCCGGCAATGACCACAGGCACCTGGCGGTAGCCGAGGCCCTGCACGAGGTCATAAGCCTCGGCATCTGCGGACACGTCGATAATGGTGTAGTCGATGCCCTGACGGTCGAGCGCGCGGGTGGTTGCGGTGCACTGGACGCAGGCGGGCTTGCTGTAGACGGTGATGGTCATGGTCGTTCCTCGTGAAAAATGAGCATGCGGAAGCGTTCGCACCTCGGTCGATGTCCGGGCGAAGATGACGGGAAATGAAGGTGTCGCTGTCGGTGGCCGAGCGTCAGGCGCTCGTCGTGGCCACGCTGCGCCGCAAACCCGCAAACCGACATGGGTAGATGGGCCGACGCATCGACTGCTTGCAGAAACTCAAGAACATAAAACTTCACCCCGAAGCATTTTTGCGGGACATTCGGGGAGGCGCATGCGCAGGATCATCCCGCACCTATACGCGACCTTCGGACACCCCGCCCGTGGACGTTTCCGTGCAAGGCAGGTCTCCTGGCTTGCGGGTCACGGCATTCGTTCCGCCTTCCCAACGCTTTTGGCGTCAGTGGCCTGCTCGATCGAATGCTCGCCGCTTACAGTTGCGGGGGCAGCTCCGGCATTATGGCACCCGTCATGGGTATCACGCACCGAATTCCCGTCTTAGCTTCCGATGCGAATCGGAAGAACCTTGAACACTATATATGGTAGACGAGGCAAAAATTTCGTCAACGGATATGTTGTTTCGGCTCGGTCAAGTCTGGGGAAAACGAGGGGGCTTGCCGCACGAGGTCACGGTCACCGAAACTTTTTCACGTAAATTTATTTACGTACGAATTCAAAAATATTGACGCGCGTAAAATTTAGGACATATGATGAAAAATCAGCCGGCAAGAGGAGGCCCGCCGGCTGGATGTGTGCTCATAAGGCCTCAAGGACGGGAGGAATGAATATGACCCTCAAGAATTTCGCAAAGACGCTGCTGGTTTCCGCCAGCCTCACGCTCGCCGCTGCCGCTGCCCATGCCGAAGGCATCGGTGCATCGTTGCTCACGCAGCAGCATCCTTTCTATAACGAGCTTGCCAAGGCGATCACCGCTGAAGCCAAGGCCAAAAATGTGTCGGTCGAGATCTCGATCGCCAACCAGGACCTCAACAAGCAGCTCGCCGATATCGAAGACTTCATCGTCAAGGGCGTCGACGTCATCATCATGTCGCCGGTCGACAGCAAGGGCGCTCTTGCCGCCGTTGCCCGCGCTGAAGCAGCCGGCATCAAGGTCATCACCGTCGACGTTCCTGTCGAAGGCGCCAAGGTCGCCTCCTATATCGGCACCGACAACTATGCCGGCGGCGTCAAGGCCGGTGAACTGATGGCCGAACAGCTCGGCGGCAAGGGCCAGGTCGCGATCATCGATTACCCGCTCGTGCAGTCGGTGGTGAACCGCGTCAACGGCTTCAAGGAAGCCATTGCCAAGCATCCGGACATCAAGATCGTGTCGATCCAGACCGGCATCACCCGCGCCGAAGCGCTGGCCGTTGCCCAGAACATGCTGCAGGCCAACCCGGAAATCGGCGGCATTTTCGGGTTCGGTGACGACGCTGCACTCGCTGCTGCCGTTGCCGTCAAATCCTCGGGCCTGACCGGCAAGGTCAAGGTCATCGGTTTCGACGGCATGCCGGAAGCCATCAAGGCAGTCGATGCAGATCCGGATTTCGTCGGCGTCATCCAGCAGTTCCCGGACCAGATGGGCAAGCTTGCCGTCGAAACCGCGATCAAGCTGCAGGCAGGCGAGGAAGTGCCGGCCGAACAGCCGATCGTTCCCGGCGTTTACACCAAGAAGCAGTAAGTCCTCCCAAGACGCTCTGCGCATGAGGCCATCTCTGTTTTGAGGCTGCCTCCTCCGGTGGTCCGCTCCCCCAGGCGGGCCACCGGGCATCTGCGGATTGTTCGAAGCCGCCCGCCGATGCGGTGCACGATCTGCATGATCAGGAATAGGGAGCAGCTTTCGCCGCAGTGGTGGTGTGAAGCGCTCGTTGAAAGGTGACGCCATGGAAACCTCAGGCGACAACGTGATCCTTGAGATCAAGGACATGTCCAAGGAATTCGGGGCCGTGAAGGCGCTGAAGAACATGCAGCTTTCGGTGAAGCCGGGCCGTGTTCATACCATTCTCGGCGAAAATGGTGCCGGCAAATCGACGCTGATGAAGATTCTCGCGGGCGTCTACCAGCCCACGACGGGAACCATCATGCTCGACGGCCAGCCCTATGCGCCGACCAATCCGCAGGATGCCGCCAAGGCCGGCCTCACCATCGTGTTTCAGGAACTCAGTCTCTGCAACAACATGACCGTTGCGGAAAATATTCTGGCGACGCGCGAACCGTCGCGTGGTGGTTTCATCAATGACAAGGCGCTGGTGCGCAAGGCTGCCGAACTGGTCAAGGAACTCGGCCTGCCGGTCTCCGTCAGCGATCAGGTCGGCGACCTTTCGATCGCCCAACGCCAGTTGGTGGAAATCGCCAAAGGTCTCAGCATCGAAGCCAAGGTCGTCATTCTCGACGAGTCGACCTCCTCGCTCAGCGACAGCGAAGCCGAAATCCTGTTTGAGATCATCGGCCGCCTGAAGGCCAAGGGCGTTGCCATCATCTATATCTCGCACCGCATGGAAGAAATCATGCGCCTCAGCGACGACATCACCGTCGTGCGCGACGGCAGTTATATCACCACCCGTGACAAGACCGAGGTGACGATTGCCGAACTGATCGCGCTGATGGTCGGCCGCGACATGAACGAGATTTATCCGCCGCGCGATGTGCCCGCCCCGGCGCTGACCGAAAAGCCGGTTCTGGCCGTTAGTGGCCTATCGCGCGGTGAAGAGTTCGAAAGCGTATCCTTCGATGTCCGCCCCGGCGAAATTCTGGGCTTTTTCGGCCTGATCGGTTCCGGCCGCTCGGAGGTCATGAACACGCTGTTCGGCATGGCCAAGGCCTCTGCCGGCACGGTCGCCATCGACGGTGCGCAGGTAAAAATCACCTCGCCGGTCGAGGCCATCGAGCGCCGCATCGGTTTTGTCACCGAAAACCGCAAGGAAGAAGGTCTCGTGCTGAGCCACAGCGTCGAGAGCAATATTTCCATGGTGGCGCTGGATGGTTTTTCCAGCCTGTTCGGTTTCCTGAAACGCCGTCGCGAACGTGAAGCCGCCAATGCGGAAGTCGCGCGCCTCGCCATCAAGACGGCCTCGCTCGATACCATTGCCGGCTCGCTCTCTGGCGGCAACCAGCAAAAGATCGTGCTGGCCAAATGGCTGCTCACCAAACCAAAGATCCTCATCCTCGATGAGCCCACACGCGGCGTCGATGTCGGCGCCAAATTCGAAATCTACAAGATCATCCGCCAGCTGGCGGCGGAAGGCACGGCAATCCTGCTCGTGTCCTCCGAACTTCCGGAAGTCATCGGCATGAGCGACCGCGTCGTCGTCATGAGCGAAGGCAAGGTCACGGCAATTGCCGACCCTGACCAGATGACACCGGAAAAGATCATGCACTTTGCCACGGGATATGCATCATGAGTGACAAGAGCGCAGCCAGCGCCGCCTTCAAACAGGTCATGAAACAGTATGGCGGTATCTTTTTATCGCTGATCGTTCTGTGCGTGATTTTTTCCGTCACCAACGGCCGTTTCATGTCGGTGGCGAACTTTTTGAACATCCTGCAGCAGGTGTCGGTCATCGCCATTGCCGCCTTCGGCATGACATGGGTCATCCTGCTCGGTGAAATCGACCTGTCGATCGGTTCGATCATTGCCGTTGCCGGCATGGTCGGCGCCCAGTGTTTCGCCTTCGGCATGAGTTTTGTGCCGGCGCTGGTCCTGACGATTGCGGCCGGTGCGCTGCTCGGCCTCGCCAACGGCGTGCTGACGGCCAAATTCCTGCTACCGTCCTTCATCGTCACGGTGGCGACCATGGGCATCTATCGCGGCATGGTCAGCCTGCCGACCAACGGTGCCCCGGCGATGATCATGGAGCCGAGCTGGACCGCCATCGGTACCCAGAGTTTTATCGGCATCCCGATCGTCATCTGGGTCGTCGCCGTGCTGTTCCTGTTCAACCACATCCTGCTCAGCAAGACCAAGTTCGGCCGCCGCGCTTACCTTACCGGCGGCAACCGCGAGGCAGCCCTTTATTCCGGCATCAAGGTCGATCGCCTGAAGATCATCATCTTCATGATCTCCGGCGTGATGGCGGCGATCAGCGGTGTGCTTCTCTCCTCGCGCCTGTTTTCGGCGCAGACCAATGCCGGCATGAGCTACGAACTCGATGCCATCGCCGCGGCCGTTCTCGGCGGCACCAGCCTGGCCGGCGGTGTCGGCACCATGATCGGCACGCTGATCGGCGCGCTTATCATCGGCGTCCTCAACAACGGCATGAACATGCTGTCTGTGCCGTATTTCTACCAGCTCATCGTCAAGGGCCTCGTCATCCTCGTCGCCGTCTATCTCGACGTGCGGTCGAAACGCGCCAAGCAGTAATCATCAGAGCAGATACCCATGTCGAAAATTCTCACTATCGGCGAAATTCTGGTCGAAATCGTCGCCACCAATCGCGGCAACGGGTTTCGCGAAGCGGTGCCGCTGATCGGCCCGTTTCCTTCGGGCGCACCGGCCATCTTCATCGATCAGGTCGGCAAGCTCGGGCAGGACTGCGCCATCATCTCGCGCGTCGGTGACGACGATTTCGGTTGGGTCAACATCAAACGTCTGACGGAAGATGGTGTCGATGTTTCGGGCATCGACGTGCTGCCGCTCGGCACCACCGGCAGCGCCTTCGTGCGTTACCGGGAAGACGGCGGCCGCAATTTTGTTTTCAACATTCGCAACAGCGCCTGCGGCGAGATCGAACTGTCGGACAAGACGCTGGCCCTTATCGACACCTGCACGCATATGCATGTGATGGGTACGGCTCTGTACGCCCCGAGCGTCGTCACCAGCATCCTCACTGCCGTTGAGCGCATCAAGGCCGCTGGCGGCACCGTTTCCTTCGATCCCAACCTGCGCCCCGAAATTCTCGACAGCCCCGGCATGCGCGAAGCTCTGCAGACGGTGCTTTCCAAGACCGATCTGTTCATGCCGAGCGGCGAGGAACTTTTTCTGTTCGCCGAGGCGAAGTCGGAGAAGGAAGCCGTCGCCGAGCTGCTGGCCAAGGGCATCAAGGCCATCGTCGTCAAGCGCGGCGACAAGGGCGCCAGCTATTTCGACAAGGACACCCAGGTCGATCTGGGGAGCTACAAGGTCGAGGAAGTGGATCCGACCGGCGCCGGCGATTGTTTTGGCGCCACCTTCGTCACTTTCTGGCTGAAGGGCATGCATCCGGCCGAAGTGCTGCGATACGCCAATGCCTCCGGTGCCCGTGCCGTCACCAAGGCCGGCCCGATGGAAGGGGCCTCTACCCGCGCCGAACTCGACGCACTCATTCAAGCGCAAGGAAATGCCTGACATGCAAAAGAGCTATCTCACCGACATCGCCAACTGGCAGAACGGTTCGGGCGTCAAGGGCATTCCGTCGGTCTGCTCTGCGCATCCGCTGGTCATCGAAGCCTCCATGCTGCATGCCATGAAGCAGGATGCCTATCTGCTTGTCGAAGCCACCTGCAATCAGGTCAACCAGGATGGCGGTTATACCGGCATGACGCCTGCCGATTTCCGTGCCTTCGCGGAGGAGATCGCAAAGAAGGTCGGTTTCCCGATCGAAAGGCTCATCCTCGGCGGCGACCATCTCGGCCCGAACCCTTGGAAGAACCTGCCTTCCGATGAGGCGATGGCAAAGGCCTGCGTGATGATCGAAGCCTTTGCGCTGGCCGGATTCACAAAACTGCATCTCGACACCAGCATGGGCTGCGCCGGTGAGCCGGTTGCGCTTCCGGACGCACTGACGGCCGAGCGTGCAGCGCGTCTGGCGGCCGTCGCCGAAGCGGCGCTGAAGGGTTCGGATGGCGTCAAGCCGGTCTATATCGTCGGTACCGAAGTGCCGATCCCCGGCGGCGCCATGGAAGAGCTCGACGAACTCGAAGTCACCAAGCCGGAATCCGCGCGCGAAACCATCGCCGTGCATGCCAAGGCTTTCGAAGCCGCCGGAGTTTCTGATGCCTTTTCGCGCGTCGTCGGTGCCGTCGTGCAGCCGGGCGTGGAGTACGGCAATGAAAACGTCATCCCTTACGCACCGGAAAAAGCAAAGGTGCTGAGCGCGACGCTCTCCGACATGCCGGGCATGGTGTTCGAGGCCCATTCCACCGATTACCAGACCCGCGAAATGCTGCGCCAGCTGGTGCTGGATGGTTTTGCCATCCTGAAGGTCGGCCCCGGCCTCACCTTTGCGCTACGCGAAGCCTTTTATGGCCTCGACCAGATCGCCGAGTTCCTGTTTGCCGGCAAGCGTTCCGAAACGCTTGTCGCGACAATTGAGCGTGTGCTGACGGCGGATCCCAAAAACTGGGATAAATATTACCACGGTTCGGATGCTGAAAAGCACATCCAGCGCCATTTCAGCTACAGCGACCGTATTCGCTACTATTGGCCGCAGCCGGAAATAGACGTCGCTGTAAAGACCCTGTTCGAGCTTCTCGACGGTGTCGAAATCCCGGAAATGCTGATCAGCCAGTATCTGACCGGCGCCTATGTTTCGGTGCGTGACGGCAAGGTTCAGCCGAATGCGCGCGCACTGGCTCTTGCAGCCGTCGATCGTGTGCTGGAAGATTATTTCGAAGCCTGCCGCGCCTAAAAAGCGCGGCTTGCACGGACTCAGAAGTTTTGATTGAACTGCGTCCATAATTTAAATCGATTAGCAAAGCGGGTGGGACGCCAATGTCAGAGAAACCCATCAAGACGCCCATCAGAACGATGGAGGACTTTTCCGAGTTTGTCGGACTGTCCCGCCCGACCGTGTCCAAATATTTCAACGATCCGAATTCGGTGCGTGCCAAGACGCGCGGCCTGATCGAGGTGGCGCTGAAGGAAAGCGGTTTTCGGCCGAACATGTTCGCCGTCAATCTCAACCGCCGGCGCAGCAACATCATCGGCATCATCATTCCGAATTCGACCGACCCGTTCTACATGGCGCTCACCCGCCGCGTCGAACTGATCGCCAATGCCGCCGGTTTTCTCGCCTTCGTTCTTTCGTCGGATGGCAATGCCGAGATCGAGGCACGGGCCATCGAAACGCTGAAATCGATGAACGTCGCCGGCGCCATCATCGCGCCGCTTGGGGTGCAGTCGCAGCATGAGACGTTGAAAGCGCTCGGGGAATCCATCGCGCTGGTTTATGTGGACTCACCGCTGGACGAGACCTCTCCCTTCGTCGGCACCAACAACCGCCAGAGTTTTCAGCTCATCGTCGATTACCTCGTGCGCTCGGGTGAGCCGCCCTGTTATCTCGGCATGCCGCCGGTCAACACCAATGCGGCCACCCGCGAAACTGCCTATGCGGAAGCGATGCGGCAATTGAAAATGGAGCCCGTTATTCTGGAAACGGCCCATGACGGCAGCTGGGATTTTGAACGCTTCGGTTTTGAGGAAACCACCCGCTTCCTGAAAAGCGGCGGTTTTCCGACAAAAACCATTCTCTGCGCCAACGACCGCGTTGCCTTCGGCGCCATTTCGGCGGCCTACCAGCATGGTCTGAAGATCGGCCAATCTGCGGGCAGCGATATCCGCATCGCCGGTCATGACGACCATCCGCTGTCACGTTACGCCTGTCCGCCGATTACCACGGTGGCGCAGAACTATAACGAGATCGGCCGTCTGGCGATGGATCTGTTGTTCCGCAAGCTCGATGAGCTGGAGGGCGCCGACGTAACGAGCGAAAGCGAACGTATCTTGCTCAATGCGGAAATCATGCTGCGGGAATCGGCCTGAGGAGAGAGCGGTTTACGGGCGCGTACCGATCAGCCGCTCATATTCCTTTTCGCATTCGCCATAAACGTCGTGGGCAAAGGCTTCCAGCGCGCCCCGGTCTCGCACGATGATAACGCCACGTTCGGAATAGATCAGCTTCTTGCCTTCCAGCATGTGAAGCGCGGTGGTCACGCTCGGGCGGCGCACGGCCAGCATGATGGACAGGAATTCATGGGTCAGGCTGATCTCGTTGCCATCGGTGCGGTCGTGGCACATCAGGATCCAGCGAGCCAGACGCTCGTCGATATGGTGAACGGCGTTGGACAGCGCCGTGTAGGCGCTCTGCACGGCCAGCGCCTGCGCATAACGCGCCAGCAGTGCTTGCAGGTCGCGATCCTCGTGGAGGAGCCTTTGCAGCGCCTCGCAAGAAATACGATAGGCTTCGCCCTGAACCTGCATGAAGATCGAATAGGGGTCATGGCCAGCATCGAGCACCAGCGAAGCCGGTGTCATTCCGTCGCGTCCGATCACGCCGATTTCGGTCTGCTGGCCCTCCGGAGATCGGGCAACGATAGAGGCAATGCCTGCTTCCGGAAAATAGGCGTAAGGACAGGCTTCATTAGGTTTGGACAGTTCGAAAGCGCGTGGCAACTCAACCCATTCGAGCGAATGACTCAGTTGGGCAAAACTATTGGCGGACATCAATCGGAGCAGATTGTTCCGAACCATGTCTTGCCGAATCTCGCCCATCAAACATTCCCGAATGCAGTGCTCTCCGAAACGGCGACTGCCCTTCGTTGGTTCCATCTATGGTCATAGAATCCGGCAGGCAACCCGGCAAAACAGCTCGGTACGGTAGCGGACACAAACAGATTATCGTCATTGAGAACGTTACATTAGTTCTCAACCTCAAATCGGCCGAGCTTATGCCTGTTCCCATGAACCGACCTGTCCTGCTTCTCGAAGACCAGCCGCTGATCGCGCTTGATCTGGAAGACCTGCTGCTGGGGGCTGGAATGCGGGAAGTGATATGCCTTCGATCGGTGGAGGAAGGAATCGTCTGGCTCAAGGAAGCCTCTCCCTCCGTCATCATTGTCGACTATCATCTGAGCGACGGTGCCAGTCTCTCCATTCTTGAACTGGCGAAAGAAAGGCGCATTCCCTGCGTCGTCCATTCTGCCGTGTCCATGCCGGAAGACGCCGATCGAACCCTGATTGAAGGCATGTCATGGCTCGACAAGCCAAGCGATCCCGAAATTTTCGTCAAAGCGGTGCTCGCCGCGGCGCAGCAGTCGGCCTCCGGTGCCTGACGCGGGATTTCACCGCGCGCGAAAATCACCCAGCAGCCGCGCATATTCCTTTTCGCTGGTACCGTAGGCGTCGGCAGCAAAAACCTCCAACGCCTGCCGATCACGTACGATGATGGTCGCACGGTGTGAATAGATCAGTTTGTTGCCCTCCAGCACATGCAGTGCCGTCGTCACGCTCGGCCGACGCACTGCCAGCATGATCGACAGGAATTCGTGGGTGAGCGACATCTCGTCGCCGCCCAGTCGATCGTGACACATCAGCACCCAGCGGGCCAACCGTTCATCGACGGAATGCACTGCGTTGGAAAGCGCCGTGGTTGCCGCCTGCGCCGCAAAAACCTGCGCCCAGCGCAGCAGCAACCGGTGTAGGTGTGGACGTTCATCCATTATTTCGATGAGTTTGGTGCGCAGGATACGCTGGCCGCGACCATCGACCTGCATCACCACACGGTAGGGATTGCTGGTGGCGCCCAGCACAGCTGAGGCCGGACTCATGCCTTCGCGGCCAAAAACGCCGATTTCCGTCTGGTGGCCTTCGGGCGAGACGATGACGGTGGAGCCGATGCCGTCGGTCGGGAAATAGCAGTAGACCGTCTCCTCTCCCGGCAAGGAAAGCTCCAGCTTCTGCGGAAGCGCAATGTCTTCCAGCCACGGCCGGATGGCATCGAAATCCTCGGGGCTAAGAGAGGCGAGAAGGCGGTTGGGGGTGGCCATCATGTCTGTCCCTGTTCCCGGCCGGGTGGCCAGCGAATGGTGTCTGGATCGTACAACGCATCAGGTTCAGTTCCGTGCCATGGCGGAAAGCGTGGTTTTTTCCGGTTCAAGACCACTCATGCCGTGTGAAATTTGTCCCTGGCAAATGCCGCATCAGATTGCGGCAGGGTTGGCATGGCGGTTGGCGTTTCTACATGTAGTCAATCCTGCGACAGAAATTTTCCCGCCCTGACCACGCAGGAGACGATTTACACTTGGACATATGTCCAAGCGGGAGAATATTTTAGGGTGCGATGCAGCATCCTTTTGTGGCGTTTGCGAGTTTTCATCAGTTGGCCGTTATCGTGCTTTCCCCATAAGCGATCGGTAGATTCAGGATTCCCCATGACGAACGTACTTGACCAGCAGGCGCTCGATACGCTGTTTTTCTCCGCGCGGTCCCAGAACGGTTGGTTGCCCGGCGAGGTGTCGGACGAGACACTGAAAAAGCTCTACGACCTGGTCAGGGTGGGGCCGACTTCGGCGAATTGTTCACCGGCGCGTTTTGTCTTTATCAAGGGCGCCGCTGCCAAAGAGCGGCTGAGGCCGGCTTTGTCGTCCGGCAATCTCGAAAAGACGCTGGCGGCGCCGGTGACGGTTATCGCCGCTTACGATGCCGCGTTTTATGAGAAGCTGCCACAGCTTTTCCCGCATGCGGATGCCCGCAGCTGGTTTACATCAAGCCCCGCGGCAGCGGAGGAAACGGCCTTTCGCAACGGCACTTTGCAGGCCGGCTATCTTATCCTCGCGGCTCGCGCGCTGGGTCTCGATACCGGCCCGATGTCCGGCTTCGACAAGGCCAAGGTGGATACCGAATTTTTCCCGGGCACGGCGTGGAAGTCCAATTTCCTGATCAATCTCGGTCACGGCGATCCGGCAAAGGTATTTGCGCGTTTGCCGCGTCTCGATTTTGCAGATGCCTGCGAGATTCTCGGAGAATGAGCATGCAAGGCCAAGCCCTCTCACAATCGATCGACGGAACCGAGGACGTTCGCCGCGAAGAATACCGTAACGCCATGGCAAAACTTGGCGCCGCCGTTCATATCGTCACGACATCAGGCGTCGCCGGCCGTGCCGGCTTCGCCGCAACGGCTGTCTGCAGTGTTTCCGACAATCCACCCACACTGCTCGTCTGTCTCAACAAGACGTCGAGCGCCTATTGGCCGGTCAAGGGAAATGGGACGCTTTGCGTCAATGTCCTGTCTTCGGAGCATCAGGAACTCAGCCGCCTGTTCGGTGGTAAAACCCCGGTTGACGAGCGCTTTGCCGGCGCGACATGGACGGAGTTGCCAAGCGGCGGCCTGGCGCTTGATGGCGCGCTCGCTTCGTTCGGTTGTGAAATCACCTCGGTGGCCGATGGTCACAGCCATGATATTCTCATTTGCCGTGTCATCGAGACGCAGGTGAGCAATGGCGGCAAGGCGCTGATCTATCTCAATCGCGATTATCACACGGTGTGATCAGCCGTCGAAGCCGAGGCTTTTCGAGGCCGTCTGTCCCGCCTCCAGAAGTATCCGCACATAAGTGGATTTGCGGGTCGGATCGAACCGGAACAGCGGAAACGAGATGCTGATCGCGGCGATCGATTTGCCGAGATGATCGCGGACCGGCACCGCCATGCAGCGCACGCCGGCCTCACTTTCCTCGACCTCCTCCGAATAACCATCCTCGCGAATACGGCTCAGTTGGTCGCGCAGTGCCTCGACATCCGTGATGGTCTTGGGTGCCATCTTTTCGAACGTCATTTTTGAAAGGCGATCGGTTATCTCGGTCTCGTCGCGAAAAGCCAGAAGAGCCTTGCCGAGCGATGTGCTGTGCAGAGGGTTGCGTTTGCCGAGCGGCGAATTCATGGAGAGGTTATAGGCGCTGTCGTATTTGTGGATATAGGCGACGCGCTGTTCGCGCTCATCCATCACGCCGAGGTTGATGGCTTCCCCCGTCTCCCGTGACAAGAAACCCATGGCGCGATCGGCGACCTGGAGGAGGTGCGTCTGGCCGCGCAACGTGCGTGCGCCAAGGCCGAACAATTTCAGCGTCAGCCGGTATTTGTCGGTTTCTTCTTCCTGTTCCACATAGCCGAGATCGACCATGGTCTGCAGCAGCCGATGCGTGGTGGCCTTGGATGTCATGGCGTGCTGGGCGATATCGGCGAGACTGGAGCGCCCGTCGTCCGCGAGGGTTTCCAGCACCGAAAAGACTTTCAGCACCGCAGCCACATTGTCGGGTTTGTTGCGAGAAGCGTCGGACATCACTCGTTCCAAAAAATATGAAACCACATTCTGAAATTCTTTGCATGTGCTGTCAAGTCGCACTGTTTTGATGCCAAAACCCCTAAAAATCGAATGTTTCTTTGCAAACGTACAGAAAATACGAAAGGCTATTGCATTTCATTTTTTTGTATGGTTCCTTTTTAAAAATGAAATCGCATTCCGATTTCTTGCCGGACGAGGAGGTCCGGCCACTTGGAGGGGGTACTGCTTTGACGATGCATGCGCTGTTGCGACAGAAGGATTATGTGGCGCCCCGACAAGAGGTGGTGGGCCTGATCCGGCGGCTTGCCGACAATCTCGTCGCAATCGAGGACAAGACAGGCGAATTTCTGCTGCGGCTGGAAGATGGCCGGGTGATCGACACCAAAGGCTGGGCCGGTTGGGAATGGACCCACGGCATCGGGCTTTACGGCCTCTTCAATTACTGGCAGCAGACCGGCGACCAGAAGGTTCTCGATATCATCACCTCTTGGTTCGATGCGCGTCTTGCCGAAGGCACGCCCACCAAAAACGTTAATACCGTATGCCCATTCCTCACGCTTGCCTGCCTGTATGAACTCAACCCCAACCCGATCTGGAAGCCCTATCTCGAAAGATGGGCCGAATGGGTTATGCATGAAATGCCGCGTACCAGCGAAGGCGGCTTGCAGCACATCGTTTACAACAACATCAATCATCAGCAGATGTGGGACGACACGCTGATGATGAGCGTCATGCCGCTCGCCAAGATCGGGCTTCTGCTCAATCGCCCGGATTATGTGGAAGAGGCAAAATACCAGTTTCTCATCCACACGCAGTATCTGGCCGATCGCAAGACCGGCCTGTGGTTCCACGGGTGGACATTCGACGGCAATCATAATTTTGCAAATGCCCTTTGGGCGCGCGGCAATTCCTGGGTCACGATTGCAATCCCGGAATTTCTGGACCTGCTCGAACTGCCGGAGGGAGACGCCTTCCGCCGCCACCTGATCTCGACACTGAAGCGCCAGGCGGAAACGCTTGCTGAATTGCAGTCGTCCTCAGGCCTCTGGCACACGCTCATCAATGATCCGCAGAGTTATGTCGAATCCTCTGCCGCCGCCGGTTTCGGTTACGGGCTGATGAAGGCGGTGCGTAAACGATATCTCGGGCCGGAATATCTACAGGTCGCGGAACGTGCAGTTCAGGGCGTGATCGGCCATATCGATGCCGCCGGCGAATTGCAGAACACCTCATTCGGTACCGCCATGGGGGCGGATCTCGATTATTACCGCCAGATCAAGCTGACGGCGATGCCTTACGGGCAGGCGATGGCGATCCTCTGCCTGTCGGAATATCTGCGTTCCTACATCTGACGACCGTCCCGGTTTGCCGGGTTTCCATGATCTTTTGAAACGTCCCGGTGATCGCGCCGGGCCGAAGCGATTTGCCTTATTCAGGAGAATAAAACCATGTCCGCGAACCCCGTGACCGCGATCCAGCCGGCCGGTGCGACTGCTCTCGATCACAATATGCCGGACAAGCTGCAATGGCTGTCGGCTGATGAGGCTTCGAGATGAGCGGCGACCATCGTCTCCTCGGCTTCTGGTATGTATTGCCATACCTGATAGGCCTCCTGATCTTCACGGCCATCCCGTTTCTCGGCTCACTCTACCTGTCCTTTACCGATTACCGGCTGATGCAGGACATCAATTTCATCGGACTGGAAAACTACACCGACATTCTCACCAGCGACCGCACTTTTACGCGGTCCTTCAACGTGACGATGCTGTATGTACTGATCACGGTCCCGCTGAAACTTGCCTTCGCGCTCTTTATCGCCGGGATCCTGAATTCCAGGCTCAAGGGTATCGGCTTTTTCCGCACCGCCTATTACGTGCCGTCCATTCTCGGCGGCTCCATCGCGGTGGCGGTGCTGTGGCGCTACATGTTCGCCGATACCGGCCTCATCAACATGATGCTGACATCGATCGGTTTGGAAGCCATCAACTGGTTCGGCAATCCCGGCACGGCTCTTTTCACCATCACGCTTCTGCGCCTTTGGCAGTTCGGATCGGCCATGGTCATCTTCCTCGCGGCGTTGCAGTCCATCGACAAGTCGCTTTACGAAGCCGCCGCCATTGATGGCGCAAAGCCATGGCGTGCCTTCTTCGCCATCACCCTGCCGCTGCTGACGCCAGTCATCTTCTTCAACCTGATCATGCAGATGGTTCAGGCCTTTCAGGAGTTCAACGGTCCTTACGTCATCACCCAGGGTGGGCCGCTGAAATCCACGTATCTGCTGCCACTGTATATCTACGAGATGGCCTTCAAGAAATTCGACATGGGTTATGCCTCGGCTATCGCCTGGGTGCTGTTCGTCGTCATCATGGTGCTGACGCTCGTCGCCTTCTGGTCGTCGAAGCACTGGGTCTATTACGCCGGCGACAAGAGGAGCTGACCATGAGCGACAGTATCATTCACTCCAACAAGGCGATCGAGGATGCGGAAAAGTTCCTGGCCGTGCAGCAGCGCCGCCAGACCATTTCACTCGCCATCCGTTATACGATCCTGACCGTCGTTGGCCTGATCATGCTCTATCCGCTGATCTGGCTGATCGGTGCGAGCTTCAAGACCAATACGGAAATCTTCGCTGGCGCCGGTTTCATGCCGGTCCACCCGACCACGGATGGTTACGCCGAAGGCTGGCAGACCTCGACGCCTTACACGTTCGGTCGGTTCTTCTGGAACACGTTCCTGATCATTGCGCCGAAGACGATCTTTACGGTGATTTCGTGCACGGTGGTCGCTTATGGCTTCGCCCGGTTCGAGTTTCCCGGCAAAAAGATCCTGTTTGCGACTGTCATCGCCACGCTGCTTTTGCCGAATGTCGTCACCCGTATTCCGCAATATCTGCTGTTTCGCGATCTCGGCTGGCTGGATACCTATCTTCCGCTCTGGGTTCCGTCCGCGCTGGCCGGCGATGCCTTCTTCGTCTTCATGCTGCTGCAGTTCCTGCGCGCCATTCCGCGCGACATGGAAGAGGCAGCCCGCGTCGATGGTGCCAACAGTTTTCAGACACTGATTTATGTGGTGGTGCCGATGCTGGTGCCGGCAATGATTTCGGTCGCGCTGTTCCAGTTCATGTGGACGATGAACGATTTCCTCGGCCCGCTGATCTACATCTCCTCGGTCGACAAATTCCCCGTTTCTCTGGCGCTGAAACTGTCGATCGATACCGCCGAATCGTTCGAGTGGAACCGCATCCTTGCCATGTCGGTGCTCACGCTTCTGCCGTCGCTGGTGGTGTTCTTCCTGTCGCAAAAATACTTCGTCGAAGGCATTTCGGCCGGCGGCGTGAAGGGATAATTCAATGGCTCAACTTTCCATCCGCAACCTGGAAAAGGTCTATAGCGGGACACTGAAGGCGCTGCACGGCATCAATCTCGACGTCAACGACGGTGAGTTCATGGTGCTGGTTGGCCCATCCGGCTGCGCCAAATCCACGACACTGCGCATGATCGCGGGTCTGGAAACGGTCTCCGGTGGTCACATCACGATCGGGGAAAAGGTCGTCAACAATCTGCCCCCGGGTGATCGCGGTATCGCCATGGTGTTCCAGAATTATGCGCTTTATCCGCATATGAAGGTGCGCAAGAACCTCTCATTCGGCCTGAAACTGGCTGGTGAGAAAAAGGATGAGATCGCGCGTCGCGTTCAGGAAGTGGCGGAAGTTCTCGAAATCGAGCCCTTGCTCGACCGTCTGCCAAAGCAACTGTCCGGTGGTCAGGCGCAGCGCGTGGCGCTGGGGCGTGCGCTGATCAAGAAGCCGGAAGTCTTTCTGTTCGACGAGCCGCTTTCCAACCTCGATGCCAAGCTGCGCGCCTCCATGCGCGTGCGCATCACCGATCTGCATCGCCGCCTGAAGGAACAGGGCCAATCATCCACCGTGGTTTACGTCACCCATGATCAGGTCGAGGCGATGACCATGGGCGACCGTATCTGCGTCATGAAGGATGGCCGCATCATGCAGGTTGCTGATCCCGAAACGCTCTATGCCCGTCCGGAAAACGCCTTCGTCGCCGGCTTCATCGGCATGCCGGAAATGAATCTTGTCGATGCCACTTTGAGCCGGGGTGAGAGTGGTCCCGTGGTTGCCTTCGGTGACCAGTCCATACAGTTCGGCGCTAATCTCGCCGGGCGCCTTGTGGCCGGCACCGCCGGTGAGGTCACGTTCGGTGTTCGTCCGCAGCATTTTCGTCTGGCCGGCCCGGGTGAGGATGCGCTTGCAGCCAAAGTCATCAAAGCGGATTTTCTTGGCCATGAGGTTGACGTGCATATCACCATTGGCGGCCAGCGTTTTACCGTCGTTTTGCCGGTTGAGGATTTCCGCAAGGCCGCCGTGGATGGCGTCATACGTATTCGCCCGGAAGAGGAACGGGTCTTTGTTTTCGATCGTGCAAGCGGTCAGAACGTCAGCCTCGCCTGAGGGCGCAGCCGGCGAAAATGTCACCGATGCAGTGTTTCAGGAGGGAAACGCATCATGAGCAAGAAATCGATACTGGCAGCATTGTCTCTTTCGCTGGCGACATCCGTGGTCGCCACAAATGTCGCCTCGGCGGCAGATCTGCGCATGTCGTGGTGGGGCGGCGATGGCCGCCATGTCGCCACCCAGAAGGCGCTGGAATATTGCACCACCAAGACCGGCCACAGGGTCAAGGCCGAGTTCGCCGGCTTTGAAGGTTACCTCGAAAAGCTGACGACGCAGATGGCCGGCAGCACCGAGGCGGATATCATTCAGGTCGACTGGCCCTGGCTGTTTCAGTTCTCGAAGGAAGGTGACGGCTTCGCCGATCTCAAGCAGTTGTCCGGCGATCTCGATCTGAGCCAGTGGAACGAAAGCCAGCTGGCACCCGCGATGATCGAAGGCAAGCTCAACGGCGTGCCCGTCTCGGTGACTGGTGCGACTTATTATTTCAGTGACGAGATCTATAAGAAGGCCGGGCTGGAAGCGCCGAAAAGCTGGGAAGACCTCGCTGCCGCCGCCAAGAAGATGAACCCCGAAGGGCTTTATCCGTTCGATAGCACGCGCGTCATCCTGATGCTGATGATCGAAGCGTTTGCTGCGCAGATTTCCGGCCAGGAATTCGTCAAGCCCGGCACCAATGAACTTGCCTGGACGGCAGAAGACATTGCCGGCGCACTGAAACATTACCAGTGGATGGTCGATAACGGTATCGTGCGGTCCGCCAAGGACGCTGCCGGGGTCGGCAATGTCGAAATCTTCGATGACCCGGCGTGGATATCGGGCAAGATCGGCGGCACCTATTTCTGGGATTCTACCTATTCGAAATATGACGATCCGCTGACGGTTGGCAAACTTGTGCCGTCGGCTCCCTTGAAGATAGAAGGCGCGAAGTCCGATGGCGTTTACAAAAAGCCGTCCATGGTCTTCTCCATCTCGAAACATTCGAAGGATCCGAAAGCCGCAGCCCAGGTCGTCAACTGCCTGCTGAACGACAAGGATGCCATCCTGATCCTCGGGGACAGCCGTGGTCTTCCGGCATCCGCCATCGCCAAGGCGACGCTGGAAGCCGCTGGCAAACTGACGCCCGAACGTCTGGATGGCGCAAAGATCGTCGCGGAGGCCTCTGGCCCGGTTATGTCACCGTTGATCGAGCACCCATCCGTGCAGGAAGTGTTCAAGGATGTCATCGAACAGTTCGCCTATGGCCAGTTGACGGCCGAAGAGGCTGGCGAAGAGATGATCGACGGCTTGAACAAAGCGTTGCGCCGCTTGTAATCATGATGATGGCCCATGCCGTAAAGGCATGGGCCATTTTCAGATGGTCAGGCCTCGTGATCGGTCTGGTAACGCGTACGCCGCTCGAACAGGCGTTGACGATAACGCTCCTGGCTGGCGGAGAGATGACCCCGCATGGCGTCGCGCGCCGCGGGCGCATCACCGGCCGAAATGGCATTCAGGATTGCCAGATGTTCCCGCTGCAATCCCACCTGATACGCAAACGACAGAACGTCCTCGGTGGCGTAAGGCGAGGTCACGTCGCAGGGAATGGTGCGGCTGCCGAGCGAATCCAGCACTTCGACGTAAAACGCGTTGTTGGTCGCTTCCGCGATCGCCCGATGAAAAGCGAAGTCGGCAGCACCTGTCGGCTGACCACGTTTCAGCAGGTGCTCGAATTCGAAGAACCGCTCCTGAATCTGGGCTTCCTGTGAGGCGCTGCGACGCGTGGCCGCCAGCGCCGCACTTTCCATTTCAAGCGCGATTCGCACCTCCAGAACATTCAGTGCATGCGAGATATTGCCCGACGAATCCTTCGCCGCGATTGCTATGGATGCTGCCGAAGGCTGGTGCCCCAGCACAAAAATGCCGGCGCCCTGTCGCGTCTCCACCAGCCCATCCGCCACGAGCGTCGCGATTGCCTCGCGAACGACCGTGCGGCTGACATCGAAATTATCGGCCAGTTGAGTTTCCGTCGGCAGCTTATGGCCGATGTCCACCTGACCGGACAGAAAGTCCTGCCGCAAGGATACAACAATCCGGTCGGACAGTTTTTGCCGTCGTACCGTGCCCGATTCCCTCACACTGGATGCTGTCTCAGAGTTTTTCATCCGGCCTGTTTCAAACGAAATTATACAAATTCATGACAGTGATAGCACGATTTGTTTGCGAAGGCTCATATCGTTGCCGGATTTTTTCTGCTCATCAATCATGCTGAGATGCAAGGTTTCCATAAAGAACCCGATATAGCAAACGGCAATTTCTGACTGCCAGCTGTTGTATGCGTTTCGTCAATATGTATGATGACTTTAAACAAGGAGTTTTGGGAGATAACATGAGTCACACCGATTACACCAATCGCTTCGCCATCGATCCGATGACGGCTGCCGGCTTCAATACGGCGCAACTGCGTGACCATTTCCTGCTGCCGCCGCTGTTCGTGGAAGGCCGCATCCAGCTCAACTATACCAATTACGACCGCATGATCGTCGGCGGTGCGATGCCGACATCCTCGCCGCTCGAACTGGAAACCATCAAGCCGGCCGGCACCGATGCCCTTCTCGCCCGCCGCGAACTGATTGCCGTCAATATCGGTGGTGCAGGCTCGGTCACTGTGGACGGTGAAAAGTTCGCTGCCGGCACGCGTGACATGGTCTATGCTGGTCTGGGCTCGTCCGTGACCTTCGCGTCTGACGATGCAGCTAACCCTGCAAAGTTCTATCTGCTCAGCGCACCTGCGCATTTCAAACATCCGTCCAAGCATATCGGCATCAACGATGCCAAGCGCATCGATCTCGGCGCCCAGGCCACCAGCAACGAACGTTCAATCTTCCAGTTCATCCACCCGGAAGGTGCCAAGACCTGCCAGCTCGTCGTCGGCATGACCACGCTTGCCGAGGGGTCTGTCTGGAACACCATGCCCTGCCACATCCATGACCGCCGCATGGAGGCCTATCTCTATTTCGACCTGCCGGAAAAGGCGCGCGTCATCCACCTGATGGGCGAGCCGGACGAAACTCGCCACCTGATCGTCAAGAACGAAGAGGCGATCCTGTCGCCAGGCTGGTCGATCCATTCGGGTGCGGGCACGTCCAGCTACACGTTCATCTGGGCCATGGCCGGCGACAATGTCGATTACACCGATGTCGATCCGGTCGCCATCGAAGACCTGAAGTGAGGGGTGGTCATGTCCTCCAGTGATCTTTTCGTCTCGGCGGAAGGTGCCGAATGGGTAAGCCCGGAACCGGGCGTTACCCGCCGTATCATGACCTATCTGCCGGAAATGATGATGGTTGAAGTGGTGTTCGAGGCCGGTGCTATCGGTGCGAAACATAACCACCCGCATATCCAGGCCAGCTATGTCGCGGAAGGCGCGTTTGAAGTCACCATCGACGGGCGCACCGAAACGCTTACCAAGGGCGGCAGCTTCATCGTGCCGCCGGATCTGGTGCACGGCGTCAAGGCGCTGGAAGCCGGCCGGCTGATCGACGTGTTTACGCCACATCGTGCCGAATTCCTGAAGTGAGGGTGTGAATGACCTTGTTCGATCTTTCCGGCCAGGTGGCCGTTGTCACCGGCACTAACACCGGCATTGGTCAGGCGATCGCGATTGCGCTCGCTGAAGCCGGCGCTTCCATCGTTGCCGTCGGCCGTTCGTCGATGGATGAAACCGAGGCGGCGGTCAAAAACGCCGGCACCGGTTTTCATGTCATCAAGGCCGATCTCGGCACGATCGAGCCGGTGAAAGGCATCGTGTCGGAGACGATTGCCACCTTCGGAAAGCTCGATATTCTGGTCAACAATGCCGGCATCATCCGCAGGGCTGATGCCGTCGATTTCACCGAGGAAGACTGGGACGCCGTCATCGATGTCAATCTGAAGACGGCGTTCTTTCTCTCGCAGGCGGCGGGTCGCCATATGCTGGAGCGCGGCAGTGGCAAAATCATCAATATCGCGTCACTGTTGTCCTTTCAGGGTGGCATCCGCATCCCGTCCTACACCGCCTCGAAAAGCGGTCTGGCGGGCCTGACCAAGCTGCTCGCCTGCGAATGGGCGGGCAAGGGCGTCAACGTCAACGCCATCGCGCCCGGCTATTTCTCGACCAACAACACGACGGCGCTGCGCGAGGACCCGGACCGCAACGAGGCCATTCTGGCGCGTATCCCGGCCGGCCGCTGGGGCACGCCGTCCGAACTCGGCGGTGCGGCGGTGTTTCTGGCGTCGAAGGCGTCGGATTACGTGCATGGCACGGTCCTGCCGGTTGATGGTGGCTGGCTGGCGCGCTGAGTTTTTGAAGCGGTAGATCTCTATCTTCCGTCATTCCTGTGCTCGTCACAGGAATCCAGCCAGCCCAAGTCCTTGGGCTGGAAAGACTTTTTTGACGCGCAGACGCGCGTCTGCTGGATCCCCGCCACAAGGGCGAGGATGACGGAGGAGAGGGATGCCGCGGCGCCCCCTTACTTCCTCAGGATGCCTGCAAATTCCTTGCCCGCGCCACCCATGCAGCGCCCTCTTGCGCATGGTGAAAACCATTGGCAAGCGGCGCTGACGGATAGACCTGCTGCAGTTTGGCAATCGCCTCATCCGCGCCCATCACTCCATCCAGTACGGCGCGATAGAGTTTTGCCACCTCCACCATATCGCAATCCTGGGGGGACAGGCGGAAAGAGCGCACACCGGCTGCCATCAGGTCGTTGAGTTCGCCGAGCAAGGATTGGCAGGCATGCGACACCGTCTGCACGCCGTTCAGTGTGAGAAACGATTGCCGATCCAGAGTTTTGACTGGCAGCCCGTCCGGTTCCTCGCCGCAGACGAACAGACAATTGTCCTTGATCCGGCCTTTGGAACGGGCATGCGCACACCGTGCCGAGATGGCCAGCGGCATGCGGCCGAACGTAAACACCTCGAAGTCGATCTCGGGACAATGAGCGACGATTTCCTTCACGGACGCGAAGGAGAGTTCCGGCGGCAGGCAGATCGTTTTGGCGCCGCGACCGGCGAGCAGGCGTGCAGTGGGTGCGTTATAGACATTGATCAGCGGGCTGACCGTATGCGGCTTGTCCTTCAGCACTGCCAGCGCCGAAAGGTCGTTGGCTTCCAGCATGTGGTCGCTCTCCGCTGCCATTTCGCGGATCTGCTTGCTTTCGCGCGCCAGCGTCACCAGTGAAAGCGTGGAGAACACCACTTCCTTGCCGGCGCTCTCGAGCCGCTCCACCACTTCGGCCAGATGCGGCTCGATAAAGTGCTGGCGTTTGGAGCAGACGGTCTCGCCGATCAAAACCCGGTCGATTGCCGCCTCATCGGCGATGCGGAAATGGAAATCGCGCCACTTGGCGGCGTCCCACAGGTAATAGACCGGACCAAGCGTTAGGCCCGGGCGTTGTTTCTCCGTCATCGCATTATCTCCAGCGTTTTTCGTAGGCGCCGGACGTGGTTTTTTGTCCTTCGCTCATGGTGCGCAGCCGTGAAAGCAGGGCGGCGCGGCGCTCCGGCGGGCTGTTAACGGCGGCCTTCATCACCTTTACCACCTCGGCGACATAGGCCTTGCCGCGCTGCCGTCCCTCGATCTTCAGCGCACTCACGCCCGCAGCTTTCAGCGCTTCCAGTTCGCCCATCACGTCGAGAGACACCGGGTCTTCGAAGGCATAGCCCTTGGCATCGGCGATATCGAAACGACCCTTGCACAGCGTGGGATAACCCGCGGCTTCGCCTTCCGGAAAGCGGTTGATGGTGAAAGCGCCGAGTTCCGACACGAGATCGCGACCATCCTTGCGGTAGCGCACATGGCTTGCCGGCGAACAGACGCCGTTCATGTTGGGCGATTTGCCGGTGGCATAGGACGAGAGCGAACAGCGGCCTTCCGCCATCACGCACAATCCGCCGAACACGAACACTTCCATTTCGCAACGGATGGATTTGCCGATGCGGGCAATGTCGGCGATCGTCAGCGTGCGTGGCAGAACCACGCGCTGGGCATTAAAGGTATCGACGAGAAAATTGATCGCATCCGGGTTTGAAGCCGATGCCTGCACCGAGACATGCAGGCGTTGTTGCGGATATCTTTCGGCCACATGCGCCATCAGGCCGAAATCGGCAAGGATGAGAGCGTCCGCGCCCATGGCAACCGCATCGGCCGCGCCCCGGTACCAGATCTCTTCGCTGCCCGCGCGCATAAATGTGTTGAGCGCCACAAAGGTCTGTACCCCCTTTTTCCTGGCGTAAGCGATGGCGTCGCGCAGTTCCTCTCGCGAAAAATTCAGGCCGGGAAAGTTGCGGGCGTTTGTTTCGTCGCGAAAGCCGCAATAAACGGCATCGGCTCCGGCATCCACGGCTTCGTGGAAGGCAGCCGGCGTGCCGGCGGGACAGATCAGTTCCATGATGCGGCTTCTCCCCGAAGAGCGCGGTTACGGATTTCTCCAATCACCCGGCCGGCCATCGGCGCAAACGGGCCGGCAAGCCGGGCGAGGTCCTTTGAAAGGTCGATATTGCTGGCATCGAGCGCGTTGCGCATGGCGAGCATCGCCTCCATGTCACCGGTGACGGAAAGATCGCGCGAAAAGAACAGCGCATCGGCATCGCAACGCCCTTCCATCAGCGCCAGCAACATGAACAGCGGCGCTTCCGTCACCGCGTCGGCCCGAACAGCGGACGTTTTGCGCGATACGGAAACGCTGTCTTTGGAGGGCTCGACCACGAAGGCGAGCGGCACATCTGTCGGCAGGAAGGCGAAACGTTTCGCCTTATGCTCCCCCAGTCGCTCGAAAAGTCCCGGATGAGCCGTGCCGATGCGCTTGAACATCAGGCGGCAGATGCGCTCGATGACGACAAGCGGAATGGCGTTGAGGGGGCGGGTGAGAAGGGGAGGGATGAGTTGCATTTGCGTCGGACGTCTCCGGATCATTTCGCGCAAAGGCTAACGACCGCAGCGCAACATCGTTTTGAGCTAGAACAAAGACGGGAGCAAAATCCCCGGTCAAAGAAGGGGATGCATCAAAATCCAACTCCGCTCCGCTATCGCGATCTGCAGCATTTTGCGCTGGAGCTGGAACGCCGCGGACTGCTGAAGCGTATTTCCGGGCCGGTTAGCCTTGTGCATGAGGTGACGGAAATCCATCGCCGCGTCCTGCATGCCGGCGGTCCGGCCTTGTGGTTCGAAAGGCCGGTGGATGCAGATGGAAATGTCTCCACGATCCCCTTGCTGGCCAATCTCTTCGGCACCCGCGAGCGTATCGAGCTGGGTTTTGGGCTTGAGCCGGGAAAGATCGGCGACCTCGCCAAATTGCTGGGTGATCTGCGCGAGCCGCGTCCCCCAGCTTCACTGAAGGATGCGCTGGGCAAGTTGCCGATGCTGCAATCCGCCCTGTCCCTGGGTGTGCGCCAAGTCGGATCCGCCCCCTGTCAGGAACTGGTCTTGCGCGGTGACAATATTGATCTCGCCGGGCTGCCGATTCAATGGTGCTGGCCCGGCGAACCGGCCCCTCTTGTCACGTGGCCGCTCATCGTCACGCGCAGCCATGACGATCTCTCAGACGTCAATCTCGGCGTTTACCGCATGCAAAAGCTTGGGGCCAACCGGTTGATCATGCGCTGGCTTGCCCATCGTGGCGGCGCAAAACATCACCGCGAATGGCAGAGGAACGGCAAGGATACGCCCGTCGCCGTGGTGATCGGCTCGGATCCGCAGACCATTCTGTCCGCCGTCATGCCTTTGCCGGAAGGTATGAGCGAACTGGCCTTTGCCGGTGTTTTGCGTCGTCGCCGCAGCCGCGTCGTCAAGGCCGTCAGCCAGCCACTTCTCGTGCCGGCTAACGCGGAAATCGTCATCGAAGGCACGGTGTCGGCAACGGAGTTGGCGGATGAGGGGCCTTATGGCGATCACACCGGTTATTACAATGCCGTCGATCGTTTTCCTGTGATGACGGTGACGGCCATCACCATGCGCAAAAGGCCGGTCTATCTCTCCACCTATACCGGCCGCCCGCCAGATGAACCTTCGGTGCTTGGCGAGGCGATGAACGAACTGTTCGTGCCTCTCGTCAAAAAACAGTTTCCGGAGATCGTCGATCTGTGGCTGCCGCCGGAAGCCTGTTCCTACCGCGCAATCGTGGTATCGATCGACAAGCGTTATGCCGGTCAGGCGCGGCGCATCATGCTCGGCCTATGGTCCATGCTGCCGCAGTTTTCCTATACGAAACTCATCATCGCCGTTGATCCCGATGTCGATGTCCGAAGCTGGCCGGATGTGATGTGGGCGCTGGCGACCCGTTTCGATGCCTCGCGAGACATGGTGGTACTGACCGATACGCCGATCGACTACCTCGATTTTGCCTCTCCCAAACCCGGTCTCGGCGGCAAGCTGGGGCTGGATGCCACCAACAAGATCGGTCCGGAAACGGACCGCGAATGGGGCAAGGTGCTCTCCATGACGCCGGAGGTCGAAGAAAAGGTTTCGGCCATCTGGCAAGAACTCGGGCTGGATTTGCCGTCATGATCGCACCGAAAAAACGCGTGGTTCTCGGCGTCTCGGGTGCATCCGGTGCAGCGATCGCCTTGCGCGCCGGTGAGCTTTTAGCGGATCTGCCGGACGTGGAGCTGCATCTCGTCGTCTCGGAGGCTGCAACCCGCACGTTCCTGCAGGAGGTCGGGCCGGATGCGCTTGTTCGTTTGATCGACCTCTGCCACCATCACCACCCCATTGAGGATATCGGCGCGTCCCTCGCCAGCGGCTCCTTTCGCACGGCGGGCATGATCGTTGCTCCCTGTTCGATGCGTACACTCGCCGGCATCGCCACCGGTGTTGCCGACAACCTTCTCGTCCGCGCTGCTGATGTACATTTGAAAGAACGTCGGCCGCTCATTCTGCTTGCGCGCGAAACACCGCTTCATCTTGGTCACTTGCGCAACATGGTTTCGGTAACCGAGATGGGGGGCACGATCATGCCGCCTGTGCCGGCATTCTATCACCGGCCTGAAAGCGTGATGGATATCGTCGAGCATATCGCCCGGCGCGCCATCGATCTTCTGCGTCTGGATGATCGGTCGCTCGCAAGGGAATGGCGGGGCTAGGTTGGCTTCAACCTGTCTTTGCCGGTGCATATTTCGTTCGCTGATGGGCGACGAAGGCGCGCACGGCGGCAGAACTTTCCGTCTTGCGATAGGCAACGGCCAGATCCGATGTCACCCGGTTGCGTGTCAGCCGCAGATATCGGACACCCGGCAATCGCAGGCACGATAGCGATTGCGGCCCGACGGCCGCGCCAAGCCCCACCGCCACCATGCTGGCGATGGTGGTGAAATCCCTGCCCGTCGCGCTGATAATCGGTTCAAACCCGGCCGCCTGGCAAGCATCCAACGTATTGGAGTGAAAACCGACATCGGCCGGCTGGCGCGGCGTGATGAACGTTTCCGCAGACAGTGCGGCCAGGTCCACCTCTTCAACGGAGGCAAGCGGATGGATTTGCGGCAGAGCGATCACCAATGGCTCGCGCAGCACGGTCATCGTCGTCACTCCGGCTGGCACGGCGACAGGCGGCCGGATGTAACCAAAATCCAGCTCACCCTCGGCGATCCTGGTCAGTTGCATGCGCATTTCCATTTCCACCAGTTGCAGCTCGATATCGGGGAAATCTGTGCGGAAGGACGAAAGTGATTCCGTCAGTACCCCGGCATAGGCAACCGAAGCGACATATCCGATGGAGATGCGCCCGGTCTGGCCACGTCCTACGCGCCGCAACTGAGCCAAGGCCGCATCCGCCTGCGCCACGATCTTGCGTGCTTCATCGAACAGAACCTGACCGGACAGCGTCAGTTGGACCGAGCGTTTCGACCTGTCGATCAATGGCAGACCCACCAGCGTTTCGAGATTGCGGATCTGCTGGCTCAGTCCCGGTTGTGCAATCCCCAGCCGACCCGCCGCCCGCTCGAAATTCTTCTCTTCCACCAGCGCAATGAAATAACGCAGATGCCGCAATTCGAATTGGCTTGCGCGCGGTGTCTTTGGGGCGGCCATGACATCCTCATGTGAATAATCTGTGCTTATGCAATCTTCCTTCTTTCATAGTTGATAGTTCTGAAAAATCCATCTCCCGATTATTGGATCAGGTGAATGCCACGCTGTAAAAGGTGAGCAAATAAGTCTAGATTGATGGTCCGGGTGCAACTGCGCATGCGGACGATGTTGCGGGGGCGCATAATGATCCTGTCGAAAACCCATTTGATGCTTGCCGCATCCGTAACTTCTGCCGCTTGCTTCGGCACCGGACAGGCGTTTGCGCAGGATGCCGCAGGAGCGACGACGCTTGCGCCGATCGTCGTTACTGGCAACGGCGAAGATCCTAAAGGTCCGGTGAAAGGATATGTCGCCAAATCCAGTTCGACGGCATCCAAGACCGGCACGCCTTTGGTCGAAACCCAGCAATCCGTATCGGTGGTTACCAGAGACCAGATCGAGGCGCAGAACGCACAGACCCTCGGTCAGGTATTGGGATATACGCCCGGCGTCGTCGGCCAACCCTTTGGCGCCGATCCTCGTTTCGACTCTCCGATCATTCGCGGTTTCGATGGCCGTCAGGCGCAGTTTCTCAATGGGCTGAGAATGATGCGAACCGCCGGTGCACCGGCCTTCGAAACCTATGGACTGGAGCGTGTCGAAGTGCTGCGCGGCCCGGCTTCGGTCATGTATGGTCAGGGCAATCCGGGTGGCATGGTCAACCAGATCAGCAAGCGCCCGACCTTCGAACGTTTTGGCGAGGTGGGCGCCCGGGCCGGCAGCTATGACTATTATGGCGGCTTCTTCGATTTCGGCGGCGCGGTGACGGAAGGTTCTGATTTTGCCTATCGGCTAACCGGGCTTGCCAGGAACGCCGGTGCGCAGACCGACAATCTCGACAATGACCGGTTTTTCATCGCGCCTGCGCTGACATGGCAGCCTGACGACGATACCAAACTCACGATCCTGACCAGTGTCCAGCGCGACAATCCCAGCACGCCGTCGGGCCTGCCGCCACAGCTGACATTGAATGCGACGAGCTACAAACTGCCACGCGACTTTTATGTCGGCGATCCCAGTTTCGACGATTCGAAACGGACCATGGTCAATCTCGGATACGAGTTCGAGAAGCACCTTAATGAGACCTGGACGTTCCGCCAGAACCTTCGCTACATGGATTTCGACTGGGATTACACGGCGCTCGGCATGTCGACTGCCGGCCTCGCTGCCGATGGCCGCACGCTTCGCCGCAATGCCACCTTCCAGAACGAAGCCCTGCGCACGTTCAATGTCGACAATAATTTCGAGGCGGATTTTGCCACCGGCGCCGTTGATCACAAGCTGCTCGTCGGTCTCGATTACCGCTATTTCGACAACAATGTCCGCACCCAGTTCTGGCAGGCAACGACGCTCGACATGCTGGCGCCGGTCTATGGCGGACCGATCAACCTCATCTCACGCACCACCGATACAACGGTCGATAGCCAGCTCTGGCAGGCCGGTGTCTATGTGCAGGATGAACTGGCTATCGAGAACTGGCGCGCCACTCTCGGCCTGCGTCACGATTGGTCTGGGACATCAGGCACGTCAACGAGCGCCATTACCGGTATCGCCCGCTCGCTCGACCAGACCGACCAGAAACTGACCGGCCGCGCCGGTCTCAGCTACCTCTTCGACAATGGCATTGCGCCGTATGTCAGCTATGCCACTTCCTTCGAACCGGTTGCGGGCGCAAACAGTTCTGGCGAGCCGCTGAAGCCGACCTCCGGCGAGCAGGTGGAGCTTGGCGTCAAATACCAGCCGACCGACTGGAACGGCTTTTTCGCAGCCTCGGTTTACGACCTGAAACAGCAGAACGTGTCGCGCACCATCAATGGCGTGATTTCGCAGATCGGTGAAGTGAAGGTACGCGGCCTTGAGCTCGAAGGTGTCGTCGGCCTTGCGGAAGGTCTCGATCTGCGCGCCGCCTATAGCTATACCGATACGGAAATCGGTTCGGGTGCGGACAATGGCAAGCGTGTCGAAAACGTGCCGGAACATGCGGCTAGTCTCTGGGTCAATTATACCTTCCAGCAGGACAGCGCGCTGGAAGGTCTGGGAATCGGCGGCGGTGTGCGGTATGTCGGGCAGCGTTACGGCAATAGCGCCAATACCTATAATCTCGATGCGGTGACGCTGGTGGATGCCGCCGTCAGCTACAGCAAGAATGGCTACAAGGCGTCCTTCAACGTGCAGAATATTGCAGACGAAAATTACCTCGCCAGCTGCAGTGCGTTCGGATGTTATTACGGCGATGGCCGCACATTTATGGGGAAAGTTTCCTATAGCTGGTAAGTCCCAAACACAGCAGTCACGATCGGTTTCGATCCGGCGTCGGGATTTTGTTCTCGGCGCCGCTTTGTCATTGCTGCCCGCCGGGCTGCCTGCCGGTCGCCTGAATGCTGCAGAGCCGTCACCGCGGGTCGCGGCTATCGACTGGGCCATGCTGGAAACCGCCATCGCTCTCGGTGTGATGCCGGTGGCCGCCACCGAACTCATCCAGTTCCGCTCGGATGCCGTCGAGCCGGCCATTCCCGACAGCGTCATCGACCTCGGGCTGCGCGGCTCCGTCAATCTCGAGCTGCTGCATCTGGTCAGGCCCGACCTGATCCTGATCTCACCCTTCTACACGCGTCATGAGGCAGCACTGTCCGCCATCGCGCCGACCATGTCCTTGCCCTTTTACATCAAGGGCGAGCCACCTTTCGACAAGGCAATGGCCGCCGTCAGCGCGCTCGGCGAGCGGTTGGGAAGAGCCGAACAGGCGGCGCGCGTCACGGCGGATGTTTTTCGCACGCTCGACACCATGCGTCAGTCGCTCGCACGTTTCGCCGATCGGCCCACCTATCTCGTCAATATCGGTGATGCACGGCATGTCCGCATCTTTGGCACCGACAGCATGTTCGGTGATGTCCTGTCTCGGCTCGGTCTGCGCAATGCCTGGAACGATCGCTCTCGCTTTACCTTCGCCGCGCCGGTGCCGATCGAACAGCTGGCGGCCGAAAAAGATGCCCGTATCGTCATCGTTTCCGAAATCCCCGTTCAGTCCCGCCGTGATCTGCGCGAGAGCATGATCTGGAACGCGCTGGAGCCGGTGCGTGAAGGTCGCGTCCTGCAGCTCGGCAATATCGCTCCCTACGGTGGCGTGACGGCGGGCATGCGGTTTGCCCGGCTTTTTTCAGAGGCGCTTCTCGGTGATGGACATCAGGCCGAAGGTGCCGGTCGATGAAATATTCTGTCTGGCTCGTCCCCTTGATCGCCCTCCTGGCGGCCATCGTTCTCTTCGTGCATGAGGCATCGCTTCTGGTCGAGCCAAGCCGCTGGGCGGATATCATCTTTACCACGAAACCCTTGTCGATGGACGAGGTCATCCTCTTTTACGGTGTCTTTCCGCGTGCCGCCGTGGCGCTGGCGGCCGGTGCCGCACTGGGCTTGTCCGGCGCGCTTTTGCAGCAATTGCTGCGCAATCCGATCGCCGATCCCTCGACGCTCGGCATTTCCGCCGGCGCCCAGCTTGCCATCGTCACCGCCACGCTGTTCTTCCCCGAGTTCCTCGATGGCAACCGCACGTTTGTCGCGCTGTTCGGCGCAGGGGCTGCCGCGGCCATCGTCTTCGCGCTTGCATGGCGGCGCGCGTTCGAGCCGGTCACCATGGTCGTCTCCGGTCTTCTGGTCGGGGTGACCGCTGCCGCGTTTTCTGCCGCGCTGACACTGGCGCAGGGCGAATACCTGATGTCGCTGGTCACCTGGAATGGCGGCTCGCTCAGCCAGCAGGACTGGTCGGTTTTCCAGTCGCTCTCGGTCGAATTGGTGGCCGCCGCCATTCTCTCGGGCCTGTTGTTGCGGCCACTGCTTCTGCTTGGCCTGGGCGATGCCGGAGCCCGCGCGCTTGGCGTCAATCTCGCCGGCATCCGATTTGCCGTTGCGACGGTTGCGACGGCGCTGGCCGGTTTCGTTGCCGCCGGTGTTGGCCTCGTCAGTTTCGTCGGTCTTGCCGCACCGGCTCTGGTGCGTGGTTTGGGTATCCGGCGGCCGGCCATGGTCGTGTCGCTATCGCCTTTTGCCGGGGCACTGCTTCTCTTCCTGTGTGATGGTCTGGTGCAATATGTCGCCAGCAGTGCCGGCGAAACCTTTCCGACCGGCGCCGTCACGGCATTGATCGGCGGGCCGCTGCTGCTGTGGCTTCTGCCGCGCGTGCGCACCATGGAATTGCATGAAAGGCCGGCACTGATCCTCAAGCCGATCCCGTTATACCGAGGCCTGCCGGTTTTCGTGCTCGCCGCCATCGCCATCGTCATCCTGGCGCTGGTGGTGGCCCGCACCGGTGCCAGCTGGATTTTTCTCGACATCGGCCAGGTCGCCGATCTGGCATCCTTGCGTTGGCCGCGCCTGCTGGCTTCAGCTGCTGCGGGGGGCTTGCTGGCGCTCACCGGCGCCATATTGCAACGCATGACCGGCAATGCCATGGCCAGCCCGGAGGTGATCGGCGTCAGCGGTGGTGCCGGCCTCGGTTTTGCGGCTGCACTTACCTTCTGGCCGATGGGCGGCGCGCTGACGCAACTGGGCGGGGCAGGGGCCGGCGCGCTGATCGTCATGGCGGTGGTTCTGGCCTTTGCCAGCAGGCGCCACCTGCCGGCGGACAAGCTGCTGCTTGCCGGCATTGCCATCGGCTCGCTCAGTTCCTCGGTTCTTGCCGCCCTGATGGCGATCGGCGATCAGCGATCCTGGCAGATCCTTGCCTGGCTTGGCGGTTCCGCTTCGACGGCAACGGCGGGCACGGCAATGCTGCTGGCCGCCATTGCCGTGGTCGGGCTGCTGGTGTCGTTGTTCGTTGTGCGCTGGCTCGCCGTCCTGCCGCTCGGCGCGCCGGTTGCGCGTTCACTCGGCGTATCGGTGCCGGTCAGCCGTGTCGTGCTTCTGCTGATCTGCGGCATTGCCACCGGTGCCGCCTCGCTGCTCGTCGGGCCTTTGAGTTTTGTCGGCCTGATTGCGCCGCATATCGCTCTGCGCGCCGGCTTCGTGCGCGCCGGCGATCATATGGCCGCCTCCTTCCTGCTCGGCGCCGTGGTCATGGCGTTTGCGGATTTTGGCGCCCGTACCGCGACTTTTCCGTATGAACTGCCGCTGGGTCTGTTTGCGGCCATGATCGGCGCACCCTACCTCATCTGGCTGGTGGCGCGGGGCGAGCGATAGCGATTTGATGCCGCCGGTGCCGGCTCTGGAACGATAGGCAGACTCCGCCCTTGGTGATCTTCGATTTTCAAAAAACGCCCGCTGTCGTTGCGGGTTATGCGGCCGGGGCACGCCCTGTGCCTCCTAATTTAATTTTATAATGGCGCACGACGTGCCCCGTTCGGTGGTTTTTCCGCGCAACTCCGGTCCTTCTGCGGCGACTCGCTGTTATTGGTTATTAGATCGAGCCGGTTTGTGTGCGACACACGCACGCCCCGCCATCTTTCAGACGAGAGGAAGACCATTTTCTGCGCAGCCCCGCGTGGATCACCTGCATCAGGGCGTCCCATGCGATCACCGGCTCTATCTCGCCGGCAATGCAGACCGGTGTAGCCGAAACAGAACGCGATGAGTGTCGCACATTCTGGAAATGCGGGGATGAACTCGGAGTCAAGATATTGATATCGTTGAATCGACCCTTCAAAACGTCCCCGGGCTTTTGTCAATTTCGCTATCTGAACGTCGCGATAGCGCCTCTCACACCGAGTATTCTAAAACACCCGCACCTTCGCCCCGATGCCGACGCGCTGGTAGAGATCGATCACATCGGTATTGGTCATGCGAAAACAGCCCGATGACGCAGCCGTGCCGACGGTTTCCGGCTCGTTGGAGCCGTGGATACGATAGAGCGTATCGCCGAGATAAAGTGCGCGGGCACCGAGCGGATTGTCCGGGCCGCCGACCATATGGCGGGGCAGGTCCGGGCGGCGGGCCAGCATATCGGCGGGCGGGCGCCAGTCCGGCCATTCGCGCTTGGCGCTGATGCGCTCACTGCCGTGCCAGCCATACCCTTCCTTGCCGACGCCGACCTGATAGCTCTGGGCAAAACCGTTGGCCTCGATCAGGTAGAGACGCCGGGCACCGGTGTCGATCAGGATCGTACCGGCGGCTTCGTTGCTGTGGTAGGCGATGCGCTGACGTGTGCTGCGATCGGCATTCTCCCGATGAGATGCCGTCGGGGCTGATGGGGAGGATGCGCCCGGTCGTGTCGGTGAAAACAGGAAGTCGATATAACCTTCATCGAATGCCGGACGCGTGCCGGATTGCGCAAAGGCGGGTGCCGCGGCCAGCAGCAGCGACGCCGTCAGTGTGAGCAAGCGGTTGGAATATGTGCGCGGCATTGTCTGTCGTCCTCGGTATAACAATCAGATCAGCTTGGCGGCGACCAGAAGGTCGGCGACGCGCTGGAACATTTTTTCGGGCACCGGTTCGCCGGTGCGTGCGGATTTTGCAATCGCATCCGCCAGCGCCGTTTCGCGGATGACCGGGATATCGGTGAGAAGCGCCTCGGTGATCATGGTGCGCGACTGGCTGGGGCTGGCGCGGGCCACGATCATCGGCACCGGTGTTTCACCACGCACATAACGGATGCCGACCGTCCAGCCATCCGGTGCGCCGACGATAAGCGAGGCGTTCATCAGACCGGTCTTGGTGGCATAGGCCTGCATTTCGCGGCGTTCCTTGCGGCGCTGCTGCAGGATGGCCGGATCGCCTTCGGCATCGCGGCGCTCACGTTTCTGTTCGCTCTTGGTCATCTTCAGGTCACGCTGGAACAGCCAGTGCTGCACCAGAACGTCGATCAGGCCGACGATGATGAAGGCGATGATGGCGGTGATGATGAGCGGTTGCAGCAGCGCCTTGAACGTGTTGGTGATGCAGGGTTCGCCGCAGGTGGAGGACAACATCAGCGCCTGCAGGCCCATGCGGAAGACGATGACGAAGGCGGTGGCGAGAACCGCGACCTTGAACAGCGCCTTGATAAACTCGACGACGCTGCGCATCGAAAAGATACGCTTGGCGCCGGAGACCGGATTGATGTGCTCGAAATTCGGGGTGATCGGCGTGACGGAAAAGACGAAGCCGCGCATGACCACGAGATTGGTGAGCACGATGGCCGCCACCGTGACGGCCAGAAGCGGCACCGCCAGATTGGTCATGATATTGCCGGCAAGCGCCAGAACGACCGGCCACAATTCCGCAAAGGGATCGGTGTGGACACGCCGTGCGATGAGATCCAGCAAGGCCTCGATTTTTGCCTGTTCGGCGGTAAGCGAAAAGGCGAGATAGGTGATGGAGGCGAGCAGCATTATGCCGGCCACCAGATCCTGGCTCTTGGAAACCTGACCTTTTTCGCGGGCATCGCGGATCTTCTTGTCGGAAGCCGGCTGGCTTTTTTCCTCGCTTGTATCGCCGCTCATGAAATGCTCCGTTTCGAAACATTGTGAGGCTGCAAATAAGGGAAAGTCGCCGTTCGTCGGTTGTCAGCCGGTGCCGCAGCGGCTAGAAAAACGCCGGACCTAACGGACGGGATGACATGCGGAATCACTCTTTGAACGCCCTGGTTCTCTGCGGGCTTATGCTGGGCGGGCTTATGCTGGCCGGCTGCACCACCACCAGCGAAACGGTGGAAACCGGCCCCACCAACGAGGAAGCCCGTCTCATCAAGCTGGCGCAGGATATCGAGCGGCGTGGCGACAAGACCACGGCTGCCTCTCTTTACGAGCGTGCGGCGCAATCCTCCAAGGACAAGGTCGGCGCCTATACGCGGCTCGGCGATGCCCAGATTGCCGCCGGCGATCCCGATCAGGCGATCGGTTCCTTCCGCAAGGCTCTCGATGTTTCGCCCAATGACGGCAAGGCTCTTCTCGGCCTCGGCACCGCGCAATTGCAGGCGACGCAGGTGGAAAGTGCGGCCCGCACGCTGGCGGTCGCCGCACCTCTGGTGAAGACCTCGACGGCCTATAACCGTCTCGGCACGGCGCTGGTTCTGTCGGGTGACGGGCAGGGTGCCGAAAACGCCTTCGGCCAAGCCCGCAACATCGATCCGGGCAATCTCGACACGCAGTCCAATCTCGGTCTGGCGCAGGCGATTTCCGGCCGCAACGATGCGGCCGTTTCGACGCTGCGTGCGGTCACGCAGTCGCCGCGTGCCGAAGCACGGCACTTTCGCAATCTGATGCTGGCGCTGACGCTGGGCCAAAAGGACAAGGATGCGGCGGCCGTTGCCGTGCCGGATTATCCGGAAGCCGAAAAGCGCACCTTCCTGGCGGAAGCGCGAAAAGTCCGCACGATCAAGGAACCGGCGGCGCGAGCCCGCGCCATCGGCCTGCTGGCGTCCAGCTAAGGCTGGACGGCCACCCATCAGTTCATTGATCCCGTGGTGCTGACATCGCGCTGGTCGTCCGGCGTCTGCGCCGGTTTGACGCCATCGATGCTGTTGCGGGCGGCGCGCACGACCGGGGCGGCCATGGCGGGACCCGTCTTGCGGCCCTGCACGAGATCGCTCTCTCGCTCCACCATCAATTGCAGGTTCATGTTGTTGGCGCAGCCCGGCGGCAGATACATCGGGTCTTCGGTGACATCTGGCGTCACGCAGGCATCCGGCACGAGGCGGCCGCTGGCCTGTTTTTCATAGCCCTTGCTGACCGCACCAGACCCTTGCGCATAATGATAGTTCGGCGAATAGGGCAGGGGATCGCGTTCCTTGCTGTTCTGGCAACCTGAAAGAGCCAGCGTGGCAGTGATTGCGAGGGCAAGGCGTGGTCCGGTGATATAAGTCTCAATCGACATAGAAGCCGAACCCCTTGTTGATTTTCGTGCGTTTGGTGGCGACCGGGCCGGAGAGTGCGCCGTTCGGGCTGTCGAGCGGGGTCTTCATGGCTCGCGCCTCGACCGGCTCCACCAGATAGGGCGTGATCAGGATGACGAGTTCGGTCTCGTTGCGCTGGTAACGCTTGGATTTGAAGAGATCACCGAGGATCGGCATGTCGCCCAGCATCGGCACCTTTTCGATATCCTGCGAGGCATTGCGCTGGAAAAGGCCGGCAATCGCAAAGGTCTGGCCGCTGCCGACTTCGACGGTGGTATCGGCGCGGCGCACCTGCAATGACGGGACCTGAAGGTTGGCGATGTTGACCATGCCGCTGGCAGACAGGCTCGACACTTCCGGACGCACTCGCATGTTGATGCGGCCGTTCGGCAGTAGCGCCGGGGTGAACAGCAGCGATACGCCGTATTGCTTGTATTCGATGCCGACCTGTTCGTTGGTGACCGGCACCGGTACAGGGATTTCGCCGCCGGCGAGGAAGCTGGCGGTTTCACCGGTCACGGCGGTGATGTTGGGTTCGGCGAGAACCGTCAGGATGCCGTTCGATTGCAGGGCTTCGAGCAGCGCATCGACGCGGCTGCCGTTCCAGGCCGCGCCGGCACTCAGCGCATTGGAGGCGCCGCTTGCCGCATCGCGGGCGAGATTGCCGCCGGAGACGAAACCGAAGGAAAAATTGCCGGCGCTGACAAAGGCATCCCAGCTGACGCCGTAGCGCAGCAGCTGGTTGCGGGAGACTTCGGCGAAACGGACGCGGATATTGACCTGATTGGAGCCGGACACGGTGGTGTTGTTGATGGCGGGCTTGTTTTCCGGTGCATAGGCCTCGATGGTGCTCGAGGTGTCCATCGCCTCCTGCATCGTGTTGGCATGGCCCTTGGCAAAGGGTTGTTCGCCGAACAGCGAAATCTTGATCGTGCTGTTGGGCTGCACGGCGCGTTGCGCTTCCTGCACGGGGCGGGAATCCGGCATGACCCAGAAATCCACCGAGCCGCGCGTCTGTTCGTCGGGGCTGAGCGCGATCAGGTTGGTGCGGCCGGTTTTCAGCGCAAAAACGTAGACGACGCCGGGGGAAACGACGCGCACGTCGGCGATCTTGGCATCGGCCATGAAGACGGATTCGACCGGCTGATCGAAACGCAGGATGCGGCCCTGGCCGAGCGGCATCGCCACCGCTTCACCGGCCTTGGCATCAATACTGAAGGATTCTGCGCGGACCTGCGGAGCAAGCAGACAGAAGGCGAGGAAAAGCAGAAGGAAAAACTGTCCCTTTGCCAGGATGGTGGATCTCGTCATTCTTGTGGTCGTCTCCCCACGTGCCGTGTCATTGTGCCGTTCCATGGCGCGTTGTCGTTTTGGACAGTGGCCAAAGAGATTCGCCCGGCACCCCTTCGAGGGCTACACGCGCGGTTTATGGTTAACCAAACGTTAGCGCCGGCTTTTCCTGCGCGGAATCGGCCTCGTTACTCTCTGATTTCGTTGATCGATTTCGGATTTGTGAATTTATTGTGACAGACATCAGCGACTGCACGGAATATTCGGGCGCGATCTCCTGATAGGAGATGACCGGCAGTTCGATATCGTTACGCATAAGGTAATTGCGCATGACGCGGCGGATATCGAGCGAGGTCAGAAGCACCGCCGTCTGCTGGTCGCCACCATCGGAAAGTGCCTGGCGCAGTTGCGACAGCATGGCGCGTGACGCGTCTTCCGGAAGGGCCAGCATCTTGCCGACGCCTGTGCTCTTGATGGCGTTGCGGATGGCGTCTTCGGCAGCGCGTGACAGGACATAGGCCGAGAGAACGCGGTTGAGCTGGGCATGACGGTGGCAGATCTGGCGGGCAAGCGCGATGCGAACGCGTTCCGTCAGAAGCAGCGTATCGGTTTCGCGGCCACCCCATTCGACCAGCGCCTCCAGAATGGCGCGCAGATTGCCGATCGGCACATCCTCTTCCACCAGCCGGCGCAGGATATCGGAGAGCTTGTTGAGCGGCACGACGCGCGTCGCTTCCTTCACCAGCTCGGAATATTCGCCTTCCATCAGGGTCAAGAGTTCGCGGGTTTCCTGAATGCCGATGAAATGCGCCGCATATCGCCGCAGCGAATGCGACAGGCTTTTGGCTAGCGCCGCCGCCGGATCATGGAAACCGATGCCGGCTTCGGAGAGCGATTCCGCTTCGTCGGCGCCGATCCAGATGGCACGCTGACCGGCCACCTGCGCGGGGCCTTGCAGGCGCGGCACCTGCAGCAGGTCGAGATGCATCGGATCGTCGTTCAGCAGCAGGGCGTTTTTCGGGATTTCGCCCTCGACGATCGGCACGCCCTCGAGATCGATGCGGAACCGGTCTGGTAGAAGCGCCGGGTCGGTCCGCATTTCGACGGCCGGCATTTCCAGCCCGAGATCGGCCTTCAGCATGTCACGGACATGGTCCGCCTCCAGCCGGAAACGTTCGGGCCAGACCGTCTCACCGATATGCGCGCCGACATGGGCGACGACACGGTGGCGGGTCGAACCGCTGGAGATGACGGTATGTTCGATGACCGGGCCGTCCTCGACCTCGATCATCTCGGGTTCCGGCTGTTGCACCGGTGGGGTCGCGGTCCTGGGGCGACGGCGGCCGATCGCGAAGGCGAAACCGCCGAAGAGGGCCGCGAGCGCGAGAAAAATCAGCGTCGGAAAACCGGGAACGAAGGCGGCGCCGAGAAGGATGACAGCGGCGAGCCACAGCGCCTTGTCGCTTGATCCGAGCTGCCGAAAGATCTCGGTGCCAAGATCGGCTTCGGTTTCGGAGGCAACGCGGGTGACGACCGTGCCGGCGGCAATCGAGATCAGCAGCGCCGGGATCTGGGCGATCAGGCCGTCGCCGACCGTCAGCAGCGAATAGGTGTGGGAGGCATCGCCAAAACTCATGCCGCGACTGAGCATGCCGATCAGCAGGCCGCCAATCAGGTTGACGAAAACGATGATGATGCCGGTGATGGCATCGCCTTTCACGAATTTCATCGCGCCATCCATGGCGCCATAAAGCTGGCTTTCCCGCTCCAGCCGTCCGCGGCGGGCGCGGGCTTCGGTCTGGTCGATATCACCATTGCGCAGGTCGTTGTCGATCGACATCTGCTTGCCGGGCATGGCGTCCAGCGTGAAGCGGGCCGCGACTTCGGCGACGCGCTCGGCGCCCTTGGTGATGACGATAAACTGGGCAGCCGTGATGATCAGGAAGACGACGAGACCGACGACGACTTCGCCGCCGATGACGAATTTGCCGAAGGTCGCAACGATATCACCGGCATCCGCGTGCAGAAGGATCAGGCGCGTCGTGGTGATCGACAGGGCGAGACGGAACAGCGTGGCGATGAGGATGATCGGCGGCAGCGAGGAAAAATCGCCGGGTCGGCCGATATAAAAGGCAACGACGAGGACGAGCAGGCTGAGCGACATGTTGACGGCGATCAGCATGTCCACCGCCAGTGTCGGCAGCGGAATGACCATCATGATGACGGCGAGCATCATGAAGCTCGCGACGATGACATCGGAGCGATAGGATGCCATGCGCGCAAAACGGTTCAGCGTGCCGAGAATGCCCGTCATAACGGCCCCCGCAATTGCAGATAGTCACGAAAGCAGCGATAGGCCTGCGGTTTGTCTTCGAGCACCCAGAAGGCGCGGGCGCGCAGCAGATGCGAGGACGGATCACCGTCGATTTCCATCAGCCGGTCCAGCGCGCCGAGCGCGCGTTCGCCCGCACCGTTTTCGATCAGGGCGGCGGCAAGGCTGCGCAGGATGCCGGGATCTTCCGGCTCGATGCGGTTGGCAATCAGCAAGAAAACGAGGCCGCGACCCTTCTGGCCGCTGCGCATGTAGATATAACCCAGCGCATGCATCAGTTCGGCGGAATCGGCGTCGGTGCGGTTCATTCCGGACCGCCTTCCTCATCGATCCGCGCCTGCAATTCGCGGCGGCGGTCGATCTCTTCCTCCAGCATCGCCTTGGCGATGGAGGTGACGTCTTCATTGGCGTCGAGATTGGGAAGGATGGCGGTGATCACATGATCGAGCAGGTTCATGCTCCGCTCATTGCCAAATATGCCGGGATCGGTGATCTCGGGCATGGTCAGCTGGTCGATTTCGCCACGCAGCGAGGCGCCATGCGCAAGACTGCCACGACGGCGCAGACGCACGGCATTCTCGAACGCCTCGATCTGCGATCGGCTGACCGGATCGGCGCGTTTGGCAGCCTCTGTGAGCGCCCGGTCCAGCCGCTGCCGATCGATTGTCACGGGCCGCAATGGTTCGTTCATTGCCAACCTCCTGAACGTCTCATGCGCATCATAAGGTCAGCTTGAACTCCTGCCCGCCGCGCACGACGAGGATCTGGCCGTTCTCGATGGATTTCAGCATCCATCCGTCCTGCAGGGCAGCACCCGGATAACGGCGTTCGCCGCGGGCATCGAGGACATAAGGATTGTCGCCGAAGAAGACGGCCTGAAAAATGAATTTTGGCGCATCGGTGAGCGCTGCAGGGGCGACGAAACTGGTCAGCACATAACGGCCGCCATGTGACTGGTCGAACCAGCGTTGTACGCCACGCCAGGCATCCATGCGCGCCGGCGGCACTTCACCGGCAACATCGATACGACGACCATCGGAGGTCACGGCCAGATTGCCGAGATCGGCCTCCGCGATTTTTTGCTGCAACGTGCCGACGATTTCGGCATCCGTGGGTGCAAGCGGCGCGGCCGGAACGGTGCCGACGATCAGGTTGTCCTCAGGCGATACAGCTTTGTGCGGCAACAGGCCGGAAATGCCAGCCTGAACGGCGACGATCGGCATCATGACAAGCGCAACGGCCAGAACCGCCAGATAGGGGCCCCAGCGCCTTGCCATCATGTTCTGTCCGCCATTGCGGCCAATGCGCAGTTTCGCGCCGCCAACCACCAATGTGACCGGCAGATTGGCGCGGCAGCCAAACCCGCGCTGAACGGGCGGGCGGCCCTCGATCACGACCGGGCCGCCAATGGCGTTGATCGCGACCTGACGGCCATAAAATCTCAATTGAAGATGTTCTTCGGCAATATCGGCGTCGGACAGCACGAGGTCACAGGTGCGGGAAGAGCCGATCGTGCAGGCGTCGCCATCGATCGGCGCGCGCACGCCATTGTGCATGCCCGAAAGGACATCCAGCGACAGCGTTCCTGGTGTCGTTGCAACAATCGCCGTGGACAGCGCATTGGCGCTGGAAGAACTCAAACTGTTCGGCGGCATGGTTGCACCCCCTTGACCGAATTCATTCGTTACACAGCCGGTTGGCGCAAACCGGCCACGAGCGCCCCTTCATGGAGCGGAGGCGGCGCGGACGCGCAATTTCGTCCGCGCCAAACCGGATTAGTTCTGCGGACGCTGCTTGGTAGCGTCGAGCTCGGTCTTCTTCTCGGTGGTGATCTCGGTGATCTTGGCCGACTTTTCGATGGCTGCGTCGAAGGCAGCTTCCATCTTAGCGATAGCCGCGTCAGAACCGCCGCCGGTGCTCGAAGGTGCAGGTACGTTTGCCATGGGTGGTCTCCATTCCTGTTTCAGGTTCATCGATACGCCGCATTGATGCGTCGCAGCGCGGCACTCTCCTCGAAAGGCCGCGACGTGGCGAAACCTAGAGGCGGTTTTCTACAGATTAACGACAAAGTGAAAATTCTTGCCGAAACATTAAGCCTGACGGCGTGTTTATGCGTATGTGCTGATGTATTTTATAGCTTAAAAGCTGTTTTTAATCATGCCATTGCGCCTCTGTGTCCATCGGGCGGGCCATGCGAAAAAGGAAATCAAAAATCTGTTCGAGGAGCGGCGTTTATTAACAACACGATCGCCGTTCATACCCTTTACGGGTCACCGGGGTCGACCATGGACGGGTGAGCGAGACGAATCTTTTCCGATCAAAAGGCGCGTGTCTGATCGGCGTTTCTTACGGTTAAATTTCATTAAAATTTCATATTGGCTTGTTCATTCGCCGGATGTGTTCCGATAGCCTTCGTGCATGATTTTTCGCTTTGCCCATCTGCCCGCGTTGAAGACCAGTGTCGCCAGCAATGCACCGCGCATTCGCGTCGCTGGTGCCGCATTGGCCTTGCTGTTGGCGGCGGGCGTGGTGCTGTCCTCACCTGCCGAGGCTGCGCCGGCCTGGTCCGGCAGCGCCTATAACTATGTCGTGCTCGATCAGGATGTGCGCGTCGCGCTGACCGAGTTCGGGCGCAATGTCGGCCTTCCCGTGGTGTTGTCCGATGCCGTGAATGGCCGGGTTCGGGGGCGAATCGAAGCAAGGACGGCGGGCGAGTTCATCGATCGGCTGGCGGCGACCAATGGGCTTGTCTGGTATTTTGACGGCTCTGTCCTGCATGTCAGCGCCGACAGGGAATTCGTGACACGGGTGATCGATGCCGGTCGCCTGCGTGGTGACGTCGTGGCCAATGAAATGCGCGACCTCGGGCTGGCCGACGAGCGGTTTTCGCTGCGCGCCGCCCGTAACGGCAATGTCATAACCGTGTCAGGACCGCCTGCTTACATCAATGTCGTCAGCCAGCTCGTCGAACGTCTGCAGCCGGAACCGGTGATCGCAGGCGATGATCCGCGTGTTCGCGTGTTTCGCGGCGGGGTGATGACGGAAGTGGTTGCGACCGGGCCAGAGAATGGTGCGTCCGGTCGTCCTCAGGAGAATGCCGCGCGAAAATGATTTTCGGCGGGGAAGACTGAAACGGGTGAGGGCGGCAAGACGCTTTCGCCCACCGATGAAAAGAGGAGCAAGACAATGGCTGTAACCCCTGTTTCCGGCGTGGATTCCGTTTCAACGACCAATGGCGAGGCTGCTTTCGATGCCGCCGTCAACAATGCGCAGGGCAGCGAAATGACGCCCGAACTGGAAGAGATGATGATCGAAGGCGCCATCGCCATCGGTGGCCAGATGATCATCATGCCGCGCGCCAACGACATCCTCAATGAGGCGATGTCCGACGAGTAATCGCTGACAGAAACGCGATTCTTTCGGAGGAAAACCGATGACGACACCGATCGTGGCTGCGGGCATGCCGCAGCCGACAGCCGTGCAGGACATGGGCGCGCAGGCCAGTCAGAACCTGTTCGAACATGTCGCGAGCCAGGCCAAGGCCCTGCCGGAAAGTGCAGGCCCGACGCAGCTTGGCCAGGAGTTGATGCAGAACCTGCAGGGATTTTTCGAACGCAGCGGCAGTTTTGCCGAGCGCGCCAGCGGCCTGACCCAGCGCACGCCACAGGCGACTGGAGGCGAACTCGTCAGTCTTGGCCCGAAAGGCGCCGGCGTGACCGATCTTTCGCAGACGCGCAATTCGGCTCTGCCGGTCGATCAGAACCAGATCGACAAGGTGATCCAGTCGCTGGGCATGATGTTCGATCACTCGATCGAAACCCAGATGGTCGTGCGCGGCACGACGCAGGTTTCGGGCGCGGCCAACACGCTGTTGCGCGGTCAGTGATGCGCATGGAAAATCCGGGGCCTGTCCGTACTCTCGTCACCCCAGTCCTGTCCGCGCCGCTGAAAAAGCTCGGCAGCGCGGCGCTCGTAGCCTGCGCACTTCTGCTCGCGGGTTGTCAGCAGGATCTCTACACCAATCTTGCCGAGCGCGAGGCGAATTCCATGGTCGCGACGCTGCAGCGCAACGGCATTCCCGCCAGTCGCGTGTTGCAGGACGATGGCAAGATGAAGGTCGTTGTCGACGGCGAGCGTTTTGGCGAGGCCGTGCAGGTGCTGGAAGATGCAGGCCTTCCGAAACAGGCCTTTGCCACGATGGGCGAAGTGTTTCAGCAGGAGGGGCTGGTTGCCTCGCCGACGCAGGAACGCGCCAAAATGCTCTATGCGCTCTCGGAAGAGCTTTCGCGCACCGTGTCGGAAATCGATGGTGTGCTGTCTGCCCGTATTCACATCGTGTTGCCGGACAATGATCCGCTTCGGCGCGAGGCGTCTCCCTCCTCGGCTTCGGTGTTTATCCGTCACGAGGCGGGGTTAAAAATCGATCCGCTCATTCCGCAGATCAAGACGCTGGTTGCCAACGGCATTGCCGGTCTTTCCTATGACAAGGTTTCGGTGGTTCCGGTTGCGGCAGCCGCGGCATCGCCCGCATCCGCAAGCCAGCCTATGGTGTCTTTCCTCGGTCTGTGGATGCTGGAAAGCAGTGTTTCACGCGCCATGTGGATCGTTGGCGGGTTGGTCGGACTTGTTGTTGCCTTGGGCGTCGGTGTCGGCGCGCTTCTGCTGCGTCAGCGTGATCGAAAGACATATCAGCTGGAGAGTTTTCGATGAACGCTCTCATCGCCGACATGCATCCGGATCGGATCGCGACATGTTTTCGCACCGTCGGGGCCGATGGTCTTCCTGAAGGATTGCTGGGCGATGCCCGGTTTTCTGGACGGCTCGCAGAGATCGTCACGCGACATTACGATCTTGGGGATGCGGGTGAGACGGCGGATGACGCTGATCGAATTCTTTCGGCGCTCTCGCAAGAAAACCTCGAAAAACTGGCCATCCGTGCCGGCGTGGTTTTGCACGCGCGGCAGTTTGTGCAGGAAATCCGCGGGCCGGTTTTGGCAGCACTTGGCGAGCGGTTTGGGCCGGAGGCGCTGGATGATGCGCGTCGCCATGCGGATCTGGCTCTGGACATGGCGAGGACTGATGATCTCGATCAGCTCGAAGCAGAGGTGGTACGTGATGGTACGTCGTGTCTTGCCGCCTGGATCGACGCATTGCCGATTTCAGTGAAACGGCGCGTGCGACTGAAATGGCCGAACGACCATGCCGTTCCGATGACGGACGATGGCAGATTTCAGGAATGCGGCCCGGCCATAATGCGGCGTCTTGGCGCTGCCGAGAGTTCGGCCGCATGACGGAGATGCCCACGAGACCGCTCGCCCGGATCATCCGCGCGGAGGAGGCTGAATGCTGGACCGATGGTTACGCCTTTCTGGAGCGTGCCAAGACTGAGGCGGCGGCCATTCGCGCCGGTGCTCAGGATGAAGCGGCCAAGGCCCGTGAGGCCGGCCGCGAAGAGGGGCGCAAGGCTGGTGAGGCACAGGCTGCGGCGCTTCTGATGCGTACGCAAGCCGATGTGGAACGTTATCTCGGCTCGGTGGAGCCGATGGTCGCCATGCTGGCCATGCAGATCGTCGAGCGCGTCATCGGCAGGTTCGATGATGCAGAGCTTGTGGCGCGGGCCGCGCGTGAGGCTCTGGACGGGCTGCGGGACGACAAGGCCGTTGTGGTCAATGTTGCGCCCGAGATTTTGGGTGAGGTGCAGCAGCGTCTCGAAGCCATGACGTCCGGTGCCCTGACGGTGCGGGTGGCGGCGGACCGTCATTTGTCCGCGCGGCAATGTACGGTGACAACCGCCTCGACCAGCATCGATGTCGGCATCGATACGCAGTTGGAAGCGATCCGCGCCGCCATGCAGGACCAGTATCAGGAGCGGGGCGGCGCATGAACGAAATGCCGCGCCCGAAAAATCTCGAAAGCATCCTGCCGCGGCTGTCGCTGGCGGTATCCTCGGTCGATACGCGGCCGACACGCGGGCGTGTGCGGGAAATTCGCGGCGTCATCGTGCATGCCAGCCTGCCGCAGGCACGGATCGGCGAACTCTGCCATCTGCGCGATCCGGTGACTGGGCGGCAAGTGCCGGCGGAAGTGATCGGTTTCGAGGATGAACGCGCGGTTCTCTCGCCGATCGGCGATCTTGAAGGCATGTCGGCGCGGGCGGAAGTGATCGCCACCGGACGCTCGTTGCGCGTCCCGGTCAGCGAGGCGCTGCTGGGTCGCGTGATCGATCCTCTGGGGCGGGCGCTGGACTCTGATGCCGCCATGCTTGCAACATCCGAAACCTATCCGGTTCAGGCTGATCCGCCGCATGCGCTGAAGCGCGATATCATCGAACATCCTCTTCGTCTTGGTGTGCGCGCCATCGATGGTCTGATGACGGTGGCACGCGGCCAGCGTGTCGGCATTTTCGGGGAACCGGGCGTTGGTAAATCCTCGCTGCTGGCGTCGATCGTTGCCGGCACGGAGGCCGATGTCATCGTGGTCGGGCTGATCGGTGAACGTGGCCGCGAAGTGCGCGAATTCGTGGATGTGCAATTGACCGCCGCAGCGCGCAAAAAGTCCGTGACGGTGGTGGCGACGTCGGATCGTCCGGCCATCGAGCGCGTCAAGGCCGCCTATGTGGCGACCGCCATTGCCGAATATTTTCGCGATCAGGGGCGCAATGTGCTGCTGCTGATGGATTCCGTCACGCGGTTTGCCCGTGCGCAGCGCGAGATCGGCCTTGCCGCCGGCGAACCGCCGACCCGGCGTGGTTTTCCGCCCTCGTTTTTTGCCGCCTTGCCGCGCCTCTTGGAACGGGCGGGGCCGGGCAGGGGCGGTTCGATCACCGCACTTTATACGGTTCTGACCGAGGGTGACGGCGGGCTGGACCCGGTGGCTGAAGAAACCAAGGCCATTCTCGACGGTCATATCGTGCTGTCCGCCGAACTGGCGCAGCGCAACCACTTTCCGGCGATCGACGTCCTGAAAAGCCGCAGCCGGCTGATGAACACCGTCGCGTCGACCGGACACAATGATCTTGCCGCCAGGATACGCGAGAACATGGCGGCTTATCGCGATATCGAGCTTCTGTTGCGTGTCGGCGAATACAAGGCCGGCAGCGATGCGCGCGCGGATGCTGCCGTCAGCCGTCACGCCGCAATCGAGGCCTTTTTGCGCCAGCCGTCTGATGAGATCTGCGACATGCAGGCAACGCTCCAGCGCATGAAGGATATCGTTTCATGAGCGGCCTTTCCGATCTCTCGCAGTTGTTGAGCCTGCGTTCGCTGCGCGAAGAAAGGGCAAGGTCGGCGGTGTCGGTTGCTTCCGCCCGACTGCGCGACGCGGAGCGTGCCGTTGCACTGCTGGACGCCGAGATTGCCGAGCACGATCTGCAGACCGGCGCGCAGGAACAGCGGTTTTTCGAGGCCATGGGCATGCGGCCTGTCTCCGAAAACGAACTGGGACGGTCACGCGAACGGCTCGGCATATCGGATCAGAAGCGCGAGGCCCTGCTGACGCGCCGTGATGAGGCGGTGAGCGCCGTTGCCGAGTGCGAGACGGAACTGACGGCAGCGCAGGACGAATGGCGGCAGCGGTTGTTCGAACGCGACAAGCTGGCCGAAGCCGACAGCCGGCTGAGACGGCAGGAGTTCGCGCGGATCGATGCGGCACATGAAATGGAAGCGGAAGAGATGAGTGCAGACCGGGTGCGGTTGTCATGCTGAGGGATGCAGGGGCTCTTTTCGGACTTGGATGTGGTGGCGCAAGCGTGGCCGACGTGCTGGCAACGCCATGCGAGCCCGAGCCGGTGACATTGCCGGAGCGCCTGTCGCGCGCACGTGAGCCGATTGCCTGTGTGATCGGGGGCCGAAACGTGGCCTTGCATGCGGCACGGCCTTTCGAAGGCAATCGTTCAGTCACGGTTGCCTTCGAGATGGGCCAGGATATCGGCCGCCTGCATTTTTCCGATGCGCTGGTCGCGTGGTTGCAGCAGCCGTTGAAGCTTAAAGGCGCCCTGATCGACGAGGAGCCGCCGCAACGGGCACTCCTTCTGGAACTGGCCGGCCTCGACCTTCTGCGCCGGATCGAGACGCATGTCGGTGATGACATTCGTTTCGCAGAGGCAGCGCAGGGGGATCTGCCGCACTCGCTGGACATGGCGATCGAGGCCGAGCATGGCGCGATGCTGCCATTGCGGCTCGAGCTGACGGACCGGCTTGCGCTTGGCATGGCGGATTTTCTCGATCGGCTGCAGCCGCCAGAGCCGGCGGATTTTTCCGCAGACACGGTGGAAATCGTCATCGAGGCGGGCTCGCAGGATATTTCCGTCGAGGAACTGGACAGCCTGAGGCCCGGCGATGTGGTCATGCTCTCCGCCCGTCGGCCGGTTGCGGCTCTTGGTGGCGTGCTGGTCGCTCCCGTCCGGCGCCAGTCGGAAGGCATCGAGTTGGATGGACCCTTCCATCACCGCAGCGCGCGTGCCATGGCCGGTTCGCTTGCGGATATCCGTACCGGCCAGGATAGCCCGCATCTTCTTCATCTGATCGCCGAAAACGGGCGCACCACCATGACGCTCGGTGCGATCGACGCTTTGAAGCCGCGCCAGCTTCTGCCGCTGTCCTGTTTCGACGATCTCGGTGTCGACCTCGTTATCGACAACCGGCGTTTCGGACGCGGTGAACTGATCATGATCGGTGCCGGCCTGGGCGTCCGTATCGTTTCCCTCATGCCCGAAGCCGCAGACAGCCAGCCATCATGACAGAATTCCAGCCCAACCTGATCGCCATCATCATCGTCGTTTCGACGATCGGTCTTTTGCCGCTGGCGGTCGTCACCATGACGGGATTTTTGAAAATCTCCGTCGTGCTGTTCCTGATCCGCAATGCGCTCGGTATCCAGCAATCGCCGCCCAATCTGGTGCTCTACGGCATTGCACTGATCCTGACCGTTTATGTGACGACGCCGCTGGTCGGCAACATGTACCGCGCGGTGGAGAGCCGGCCGATCGATATCGAAAGTGTCGAAGGTTTGCGCAGTGTCGGTGAAACGCTGGCTGATCCGCTGCGGGATTATCTTAAGCGTTTTGCGAACGAGCGCGAGCGGCAGTTTTTCATCGAAGCGACCGAAAGTGTCTGGTCACCCGAAGCACGTGCGGATCTGAAGGACGACGATCTCGTCGTGCTGATCCCGGCCTTCGTGTCTTCGGAACTCACACGCGCCTTCGAAATCGGCTTTCTTCTCTACATTCCGTTTCTGGTCATCGATCTGATCGTTGCCAACGTGCTGATGGCGATGGGCATGATGATGGTGTCGCCGACGCTCATTTCCATTCCGCTGAAGATCTTCCTGTTCGTGGCGGTGGAGGGCTGGTCGCGGCTGATGCACGGACTGATCCTGAGCTATGGAGGATAGCCGATGGGCCAGGAAATCTTTCTCAATGAGATGAACCGGGCGCTGGTGACGGTGCTGATCGTGTCGGCGCCCGCGCTCGGCGTTGCCATCGTCATCGGCGTCGCCGTCGGTCTCATTCAGGCATTGACGCAGATACAGGACCAGACACTGCCGCAGGCGGTAAAACTGGTGGCCGTCATGCTGGTGCTGATCTTTGTCGGCCCGCTTCTGGCCGCACAGGTGGGTGCGCTCGCCAGCCAGTCGCTGGACAGTTTCGCCTCGCTGACACGGTAGGTGCAGCGATGAACCTTGCGGCGGTCACGGCAGCGCTTACCGAGTTTGCCTATCCCGTGCTCGTCGCGGCCTCGATCGCGATTGCCCGTGCGCTCGGCATGATCATGCTGACGCCGGCCTTCACGCGGCTCGGCCTCACCGGCATGATCCGCTCCTCCGTGGCCTTCGCCATCTCGCTGCCGATGATCTTTCCGATCTTCCAGCAGCTTGCGCTCAACGGCCAGCCGACCAGTTTCGATCTTGCCGGTCTGCTGATCAAGGAAATGGTGGTCGGCGCGTTGATCGGGCTGGCATTCGGCATTCCGTTCTGGGCGGCGGAAGTGGCGGGCGACCTGATCGACCTGCAGCGCGGCTCCACCATGTCGCAGCTTGTCGATCCATCCTCTGCCGGTGAATCCTCCGTCACCGCAACGCTGCTTACCATTTCGCTTCTGGCGCTGTTCTTCATGTCTGGCGGCTTCATGCTGTTGCTGGATGGTTTTTACCGCAGTTACGAACTTTGGCCGGCCGCCAGTTTTTCACCGGTGCTCGATCCCGCCGCCTTTGTCGGCATCCTGCGTGTGCTCGACCGTATCATGCAGATCGGTGCTCTGATCATTGCGCCGCTGGTGATTGCCATCCTGATCGTCGATATCATGATGGCCTTTCTGTCGCGCATGGCATCACAGCTTCACGTTTTCGATCTATCCTTGGCCGTGAAGAACCTGATGTTCTCGTTTCTGATGGTGTTGTACTTGAGTTTCATGGTGCCGCTGCTGCTCGACCAGATCGGTGCGATGCGCGGCACGTTCGAAATCCTGCGTGGTTTTGTCACCAGTGGCGAGGGTGCCTTATGAACACTCCCATTCTGCCAGCACTCGAGGGTCTGCTCGGCCTCAGTCATACGTTTTCCGAATCCGCCAGCCAGAAGAACTGGGCGGAAATAGAAGACCTGGAAAAGGGGGAGGGGGCATCCGATGGGCATGTCCGGCAACAGCTTTCCTCCGGCACGGCCCTCTCGACATTGGCCGGTCCTGCTGACCTCATGCAGCGCGCATCCGTTTTGCGGGATGGCAGAACGGACACTGCCCACATGAGGCGTGCCGGGAGCGAAGCGGAAGAACTCGCCGATGTGTCTCCGCAAAGCCCTCGATCTGCAAAAGCCGAGTTTGGCGGCAGGCTGAACACGGATGGCGGCGGAGTAACCTTCCCAGCCTCTGCGAGCGCGAGCGGCGAGACAAAAAACACGTCGCCGATACAGGCAGGACAGAGCGCCGAATGGCAGGGCGAAGCGGAGGTCATCCTCGCGCCGGCAACCAGGGAAACGTCGAAGAGACAGGCGGTCGAAACGGCTGCGGCGGACGTGGAGCAGGGATTGGCGACGTCCGGACCTGTGGGCGCGGCGCAAAAACTGCATGCCGCCGTGCGTGCGATGCCTGCCGAACAGGTTTCCGTGCTGCTCGATCATTCAGCGCCTGTCATCGCCAGGATTGTGGAACAGGCGGTTCGTGGTGAAAATTCGCCTGGCGTGACGGATGAAAAACCGCGTGATGCGAAAATGGCGCTCGTGCTCGCGCATGTGACTGCTGCCGTGGACAGGGATCCGCGATCACCGTCATCAATGCGTTTGCTGCAGGATCTTTGCGCGATCATACTGTCGCCTGCCAATCAGAACGACAACGCCACATTTTCCGGCCTCACGCGCACCATCGCCATCGGGGCCGGTGTTCGGCTGGTGCTGGCCGTTGCCGCCGAACTCGCGCATCGTGACGAAAATCCGTCCCGGGCAAAAACGCTGGTGGCGCTGATGGTTTCGGCTTTTGCGGATCTGAATGCACGCATTGATGCCGCCTATTCCGATGTCGTGAAAACGGCCGGTCCGCTCTGCCTCGAATGGCTTTCATGGCGCGATATGGGAGAAGATCAGGCGATTGCGCGCCTCGCCGCCTTCCTCAGCCGCCAGCCTGACCTGCTTGGCGACATGGCGCCGCGGCTTGAGCGCTTCGAACAGGCGGGGCTTGAGGCCTTTCGCGCGCTTCGTGATCTTTCTGCGGAAACGATCGATCCCCGCCTCGGGGAGGTTCGTTCGCACTTGCTCGCAAGCCCGAGCATGTTTGCGGCCGTTGCCGGAAGCCGGACGGCCATGCGGGACATTCGCCGAACCGCTGCCGTCGATCTTGGCGGTGATGACGAGCCGACGATTGAGATGGTTCGGCTGACGCTGACGGGTATCGGCTTCGATGCGCCGCGCGCCGCCTTTCTGGCAGAGCTGAGCGCGCTCAACGACAACGCCCTGATGCTGGGATCGGGCTGGACGGCGCTTGAGAATTTCGAACAGATGCAGACCCATGGACGGGCATTCCAGCGCTTGCTGGGCTTTTTGAACGGCCAGTTCGTGATGGCCGCAACACCCGACGTCATCGGTTTCGGCGATGACGACATGCAGGTGTGAGCGGAACGATTCTGCCCTGCGCAGCCTGTTCGGCGGGGAAGGTAAACCGGCGGAACAATCTCTTCCGCCGGCTGACTGCATTCAAAAAATCAGTTCTGCGCGCGCTGCTTGGTGGCGTCGAGCTCGGTCTTGCTCTCGGTGGTGATCTCGGTGATCTTGGCCGAGGCACCGATGGCGCGATCAAAAGCTTCGGTCATGGCGGCGATGGCTTCGACGGATGAACCTTCCAGACCACCGGCGGCGGCCCATTCGAGGTTCCAGACGCCGGACAGGCCATCTTCGCCGGCCACATCATGGGTTTCGATCGCGGTAAACACGTCCTCATGACGGACCATGTAGGATGCCGCGGCCGAAACTTCGGACGAGACATTGCCATTGGTGTTGTTGGCAAGGTCGGAAAGCTCGCGCTCATTGATCGCGGACTTGCCGTTTTCCTTCAGGTATTCGACCAGAACCTGGCTGGATTTTGCTGCATTGAGCTTCTGCTCGAAAGATGCGGAATGATTTGTTTGTGAAAGTGACGAAACGCCGGCGGGCAAAGTGACAGACATGGGAATCCTTCCTTTGGCTTCAAGACCGTTAAGATCTATTAACCACCCGCATGACGCTGGTATGAAGCTGATGCGGCACTTTCTTTGAAGGCGCGACGGGGCAGGAATTTATCGATGAGCAGTGGCTGGGGCGCCAGGATTCGAACCTGGGAATGCCGGTACCAAAAACCGGTGCCTTACCGCTTGGCGACGCCCCATCAACAGACCGGATCACTCCGCTCAAGCGAAGATTCTTGCAACCGGTCGAAACGGTGCCACCCCTTAGCAAAGCTTTGAGACATCGGCAATCCGCAGGTCAAAGCTTTTTTCGATATTGCCGGTGGTGTGAGCGGCGAACATGCCGCCCTTCAAGGGGCCGGGTTTTCAGGTGCCGCCGCAGCATGGGCCGGCGGCACCGGTGTCATCGATCAGAGAAGCGCGCTGCGGATTTTTTCCACGGCTTCGTCCGAATCCGCACCATAGGGGATAAGGCCCTTCAATCGGCCATCGGCACCGATCAGGAAGAGATCCATCGTGTGGTTCATGGAATAACCACCGCTCGGGTTGGGGCGTTTCTGCGCAAATGCCTTCCATCCGGCGATGACCTTGCGCATCTCGTCGAGATTTCCCGTCACGCCGGTGATCCGGTCGGAAAATGCGGTGACGTAACCCTTCATGATGTCGGGCGTGTCTCGTTCGGGATCGACCGTGAAAAGGTAGGCCTTGAGCGGCTCGCCCTCCTCACCCAGTTGATTCAAATAGCCCGCCACCTCGTAAAGCGTGGTGGGGCAGACCTCAGGGCAATGGGTATAACCGAAATAGACGAGCGACGGATTGCCCTTGAACATGGATTGATCGACCGTTTCTCCCCGGTCGTTGACCAGGGAGAAGGCGGCGCCGAACGTGCCCGCACGCGGCGTATCCTTGGACATCCACACCATGACGCCGACCAGGACAAGCACAAAAATGCCCGAAACCGTGCCGGCGACCAGCATGAACGGATTTTTAGACGTCATTTCCCATGCTCCGCATGCGCATCATGGCCCTTGTCGCCGGCAACCGGTCCCACGGCAAACTCGACATCGACAGGGCCGGCCTTTTCGAAAACGAGCGTCGCCTTCACCATCTCCCCTTCCTTGAAGGGTTTTGCAACATTCATGAACATCACATGATAACCGCCGGGCTTCAATTCGACCGTGGATCTGGCGGGAACGGCAATGCCACCTTGCAGTTCGCGCATTTCCATGACGGTGCCGTTCATCTTCATTTCGTGAAACTCGACGCTGCTCGCCCGCTCCGAGCTGGCGCTGACGAGGCGATCGGCATCGCCCGCATTGGTGATCTTCAGATAACCGCCGCCGACCTTGGCGACAGGCAGCATGGCGCGTGAATAGGGATGGCCGATCTCGATCTGGCCGACCTTGAATTCATGCGCCTGGGCGGGTGCGAAAGCCAGAATGGAGCCGAGTGCGGCATAGATGCCGATGTGTTTCCTGAGCATAATGTCCTCCAAAAATGCGCTCGGCCGGTTCGTATGCGGTGTGTTGCCCGGCAGGCGAGGGGAGCGCGAATATGAAACGAGAGATACCGCCTTGGGCATGTCTCCTGAGAGCGGATGTGAACACGCGGATTTCTCAGGATTTGGCCGGTGGGGCGCGCGGTTCGGCCAGCAGGCGGCGCTGCGGCGATAGAACGGCGATATCCGCCTGATGCGGTTCCGGACCGTCGGCCAGCACTGCCGAACGGACGACGACGGCGATGCCGGGAAGAATGGCGGGCATCGCAGAATTGGCGAGGCGGCAGAGCATCGCGCACGGGCATTCCACGCTCTTCCTGAGCGGATTGTCGTTTTTCTCCGAAGCATTGTCGACAATGCCCGTTGATGCGCAAATCGCGTGGAACGGATTTTCGGCCGGGCTGATTGTTGATGCGCGGGCATAACCGCCCGTCAACGCCTGCAGAACGAGCACATAAGCGATGATCACCGCCATTGCGGTGGCCAGTATCCTGTCGGATAGGATTTGCCTGATCGCCCTCATGCGATCTCAATGCCACAAAGCCGCCGCGATGTCACCGAGCTGCGTAAAGCCAGGATGCGGCGGTTTGACGCTGAATCTCGGCTGCCGCCACCGAAGCGGTCTGCTTCGGCGCTCATTCGCGTTGCGACTATGAGCAATTTTAGCCGGTTATCGTTCTGAACGATACGGAACTAATTGTTCACAGTGTCCAGATTTCAAGCATTATGAAGCCCGTTCGATAATCGAAACAGATGTGCACATATGTGCAAATTGTCATCTCGCTGTCATCGACCGTTTTTATGGTCCGGCCTCAATAGAAGAGAGAAGGGGCGACCATCATGGTGATGATCGACAGAGAGGCGGTGTCCGGCGCGACCACCCGTTATCAGCGGATTCGTCACCGGCTTGCGGTGGCGAGCCGCGACCCGGTGATTGCGATCGGCCTTGGCCTGGCCCTTCTCTTTTCGTTTCTCATCCTCGCGCCGGTCATCTCTATTCTCGTCAATGTCGCCATCGTGCAGATCGGCGATGCCGCCCGCACGCGGGCGCCGGAAGGTGCCTTCACGCTCTATTATCTGACACGCGCCTTTGCCTCGCGCATGTCGTCCATTCTGTTGTGGCAGCCGCTTCTCAACACCGCTTCGGTGGCAGCGGGCGCAATCATCCTGTCGATGTCGGCCGGCGGGGTGCTCGCCTGGCTGATCAACAGGACCGAACTGCCGGGCCGCAGCTGGTTTGCGACGGCGCTGATCATTCCCTTCATGCTGCCCACATGGACGCTGGCGCTGGCCTGGACGACGATCTTCAAGAACCGCACCGTCGGTGGGCAGCCGGGCTGGCTGGAAAATCTGGGTTTTGCGACACCGGACTGGCTGGCCTATGGCCGCCTTCCGATGATCGTCATCCTGTCTTTGCACTACGCGCCCTTCGTCATCATCATTCTCGGCAGCGCCCTGCAGCGGCTCGATGCACAGCTGGAGGATTCCGCCCGCATTCTCGGTGCCAGCCGCCGTCGCGTGGCGTTTCAGATCGTGCTGCCGCTGATGCGTCCGGCGCTGCTTTCCTGCGGGCTTCTGATCTTCGCGGATTGTATCGGTGAGTTTGCCGTGCCGTACGTGCTCGGCCTACCGGTCGGTTTCGATACACTGTCGACCTCGCTTTACCGGGCGATCTCGACGCGGCAGACCGGCATGGCGGCGGTGATGGCGGCCGTGATCATGGTGATCGGCGTGCTCACCCTCTACATCGACACGCGGATGATGCGCGAAGCACGGCGTTTCGCCATTGTCGGCGGCAAGGGTGCGATGGATCGCCGCCGCCCGCTCGGTCGCTGGCAGCTTCCGGCCACGGCTTTTGCCTTCGCGTTTTTTGCCGTCGGTGTGGTCGTGCCGCTTCTGACACTTTTCCTGTCCACCATCATGCGGGTGCCGGGCCGTTTCACGCCCGAAAACTTCACCTTCGATTACTGGATCGGCTCGAACCTCGATACGGTCGCGCTGCGCAACGGCATTTTGCTGACGCCCGAATTCTGGATGGCCGGTCTCAACACGCTGGTGATCATCGGCGCGGCTTCGCTGGCATCCGGCGTGCTGGGCCTGCTCGTCGGTTATGTCGTCATCCGCAGCCCGTTCGCCTCGCTCAGTGCTTTCCTGCGGCAGATCACCTTCATGCCCTATCTGGTGCCCGGCATCGCTTTTGCCGCGGCAACCCTGACGCTGTTTGCCGTGCCGCGCGGCCCCATCCCGGCGCTTTATGGAGCCTCGATCATCCTTATTCTGGCGCTGATTGCCGACCAGATGCCGTTCGCCTCGCGTTCCGGCATTGCCGCGATGGCGCAGCTCGGCAAGGAGCCGGAAGAGGCGGCGCGTGTAGCCGGCGCCGGCTGGTGGCGGCGCATGGTCAGCATCGTCCTGCCGATCCAGAAGCGGGCTTTGGCGAGTGCGATCCTGCTGCCGTTCATTTCCGGCATCAAGGGGGTGAGCCTGTTCATCATCCTCGCCGTGCCGGCCACCGATGTGCTGACCACCTATTCGCTGCGTCTCGTGGATTACAACTACACCCAGGCCGCCAATGCTGTCGTGCTGATGATCGCGCTTCTGGCGCTCGCCGGCACCATCCTCATCAATCGTCTGACCGGTAACGGCATCGCCAAGGGTCTGGAGAGCTGACATGCCCGATATCACACTCACCCATGTGGCCAAGAATTATGGCGGCCATGGCCAGCCGGCGGTCGATGATCTGAACCTCACCATATCGGACGGCGAGTTCATGTGTCTGCTCGGCCCATCCGGCTGCGGCAAGACGACGACATTGCGGATGATTGCCGGCCTGGAGCACCTGAGCGGTGGCGAGATCGCCATCGGTGACCGCGTGGTCGACAGTCTCGGCAGCGGTACCTTCATCCCGCCGGAACAGCGTCGCCTTGGCCTTGTGTTCCAGTCTTACGCGCTTTGGCCGCATATGACCGTGGAGCGCAACATCGATTTCGGGCTGCGCCTGCGCAAGCTGCCGGAGGCGGAGCGCCGCGCCAAAGTGAATGACGTGATGGAAAAGCTGCGTATCCGCGATTACGCGGCGCGTTATCCGTCGCAGCTTTCCGGTGGCCAGCAGCAGCGCGTGGCACTTGCCCGCATGCTTGCGGTCAACCCGGACATCCTGCTGCTGGATGAACCTTTGTCCAATCTCGATGCCGCACTCAGGCTTGAGATGCGGGCAGAACTTCGCCGGCTGCATGAGGAATTCCGCACCACGATCGTGTTCGTGACCCACGACCAGTGGGAGGCGATGACGCTCGCCACCACGATTGCGGTGATGAACGGTGGCCGGTTGCAGCAGGTGGGCTCGCCGGACGATATCTATTCTCGACCGGTTAACCGGTTCGTGGCCGAATTCATCGGCAATCCGCCGATCAACATGATCGCGCTCGACGGCAATCCCGCGCCGGGCGGTCTCGCCTCGCGTCTGTTCAGCCGGCCACCGCTTTCGGGTGCGGCGGCGGTCGGTATCCGGCCTGAAGAAATTGCCCTGTCGGAAGTGACGGATGCGGTGTCTCTCGGCGCGTTGCGGCTCGAAAGTGTCATGCCCACCGGCGGCAGCTGGATCATGGAGCTGTCGCTGGGGGACGAACGGCTTTTTCACGCAACCCATATCCGCCCGACGGCGCAAGCCGGCGACATGGTCGACTGTTTTGCAAGGCCGGAAGGCCTGCACCTGTTCGATGCCGCTGGTCGGCGCATCGAGGCAAGCGAAATCCGCGCCGCAAGCGCGGCACAGCCAGCCGGCATCAGCCGGCCGGCGCTTTTACCCGCATAACGTCCTCACCAATCCTTCGTTTTATCACTCAAAGGAATACCGATGAGAATTTCCCGCACTCTGATTTCCGCGCTGATGCTTTCCGCCGCCGTTTCTTTGGGCGCCGCAAACGCCGGCGCCGAGGAAAAATTCGATCTCAATGCCCTGATCGAGGCTGCCAAAAAGGAAGCGCCGATCACCGTCTACAATTCGAGCGGCAAGATCGTTGCCCAGGCCAAAACCTTTTCCGAAAAATACGGCGTGAAGGCCACCGGCATCAAGGCGAATGCGCCGGACACGCTGGAAATTGCCATCCGCGAAGCGCAGGCCAATAATATCAAGGCCGACGTGATGATCCTGCTCGATGCGCCGGCCGGCATTTCGCAGCTGGTCGAAACCGGTTATGCCGAAAGCTGGGTGCCGACCGATCTGGCCAAGGACATCCCGGCCATCTACCAGAAGCCGCTGGTCGTTTATCTCGAGCCGAATGTCTGGAGCTACAACACCGCACTGCACGACAAATGCCCGATCACCAATATCTGGCAGCTGACCGAAGCCGAGTGGAAGGGCAAGGTGGCCATGCAGGATCCGCTTGGCAAACCCTCCTACACCGATTGGTTCAATCAGATGTCTGCGCATGCGGACAAGGCTGTCGCCGATGCCTATCAGGCCCAGTACGGCAAGCCGCTGGAAACGGACGAGGCCAGTGCAACGGCCGCCTGGGTGAAGGCACTGGCTGCCAACGGCCCGCTTCTGACCGACAGCGACAGCTCTGCCGCCGAAGCGGTCGGCGCGCCGGACACCAAGGAGAGCTTTGTCGGCCTCCTGTCGACGGCAAAGTTCCGCGACAACAAGGACGGCATGAAGCTCGGTCTCTGCGCCGGCATCAACCCGCATGCGGGCTGGAGCTATCCGTCGCTCGGCCTCATTGCCAAGGGCACGAAGAGCCCGAATGCCGCAAAACTGTTCCTGCATTACATGATGACGGAGGAAGGCATGGCGGCCCAGGCGATCGACGGCAAGATGTCGACCAACTCCACCATCGAACTGCCGGCGGACGAAGCTTCGGGCGTCGGTAAGATCAGGGAGCAGATCCTCACCTATGACGCGTCCACCGGCAAGGCCGATTGGGAAGGCCGTCAGGACTGGCAGGACCTTTGGTCCTTGAACTACAAGAAATAATCGCCGCATATTGCTGATCGAAACATGACGGGGTTCGTATTCGCGATGCCCCGTCATCCCTCTGCCCGCTGCCGAAAGACCCCATGCTGACTGTCGATGAACTGAACCAACGCGAAAGCTTTTTGCGCGCTGTTACCGCCTCCGCCGGAGCGCTGGCGCTCGAAGCTTTCCGCACCCGCAAGCCGGGCGATTTCACCCTCAAGGGGCGCCAGGATTTTCTGACCGAGGCCGATGGCGCCGTGGAGAACCATGTGCGTGCGGCAATTGCCGATGCATTTCCGCAGGATGGCGTTCTCGGCGAAGAGGCCGGCGGTGTTCTGGCGCAAGAGTTGTGGGTGATCGATCCAATCGACGGCACCGCCAATTTCGCGCGCGGCATTCCGCATTTTTGCGTGTCCATCGCTTTCTGCGTCAAGGGTGAGCCGCTGCTCGGCGCCATCTTCAATCCGGCGTCGAACGAATTCTATTTTGCCCGCAAGGGTGAAGGGGCGAGCAAGAACGGCAAGCCGATATCGGTGGCGGCGACGGACGCCATCGGCAATGCCTCGGTTGAAATCGGCTGGTCTCCGCGGGTGACGACGGAAAATTATCTGGTGGCACAGCAACGGGTGCTCGGCAATGGTGCCAATATCCGTCGTGGTGCATCCGGTGCGCTGGCGATCGCCTGGGTGGCAGAGGGCCGAACGGATGGATATGCCGAACAGCACATGCATGCCTGGGATTGCCTTGCCGGCCTGCTGATGGTGCGCGAAGCCGGTGGTGTGACCGGCACCTATCCGGCGAGCGAAAACGAACTGTTGGCGGGTGGAGCGATCTTTGCCGCAGCACCCGGCATTGCCGCGGATTTTTCGGCGGCGATGGCAATTCCGCTTGGTCGGACAGAGCGGAAGGGAGAGGCTGCATGAGCGCCCCCCATTACGAGCGTCCGCATCTGAGCCTGATCCAGAAGAACCTGCCGGGCTGGGATGTCGATCTTTATATCGGTGGCCGCGAGGCCGTCAGCACGCCGACGCTTCTGAACCGTCATGGCATCAAGGTGATCGTCAATTGCGCGGTCAATTTCGACGTCAATCTGGTGGGTGGCGATCAGCCGGCCGATGATGCCGAACTGGTTTCCGGCCCGGGTTTCCTGCGTTATTACAAGCTGGGGCTGGTCGATGGCGCCGGCAATGCCGATACGATGCTGATGGCAGGCTACTACCTCCTGCGTGGCGCGCTCGACCAGACATTTCCCGACAAGCCGTCTTACCCGCATCGGGACAAGGGCAATGTTCTCGTCAATTGCCGGGCCGGTCGCAGCCGGTCGGTCTCGCTGGTTTCGCTGTTCCTGCATCTGCAAATGCCGCAGATCTATCCGACGCTGTATTCCGCCATCGACCATGTCCGTGACAGGCGCCAGCTGCATCCGGACGAGTGGTTCGAAACCCCCAAGCCGGAACTGATCGGGGCTGCCGAGCGCGCGACGGATATGATCCGTCTCATCGAAGCGAAGAAGGACAGGGTTGTCGCATGACCAACCGGCCGCCGCAGAGTTTTGCAAGCGCAAGCGAGGTGGCGCGGCTGGCCGGGGTTTCCCGCTCCGCCGTATCGCGCACGTTTACCGCAGGCGCGAGTGTTTCCGATGAAACACGCCGCAAAGTTCTGGCGGCCGCCGAAACGCTGAACTATCACGTCAATCATCTCGCCCGCGGCCTTTCGCAGGAAAAAAGCCGGCCGATCTGTATTCTCGGCGGCGATCTGCATGCGCCCTATCAATCGGCGCTGCTGGAAGCGCTCACACGGCGCATACAGGCGGCCGGGCGTGCTGTCATGGTCATCAACACAGCCGGCGACGAGGCGGATTCACGCGCCGCCCTGCATCAGACGCTGAATTATCGCGCCTCCGCCAGCATCGTTCTGTCGGGTGCTCCGCCGGTTTCGCTGGTGCGCACCTGCATCGAAAGCGGCCAGCATGTCATCCTCATCAACCGGCAGGGGCAGATCGAGGAGGCGGATCACATCAATCTCGACCATCGCAGCGCCATGAACGATGCGCGGCATATGCTGGTGCGCGCCGGGTGCCGGTCGTTTGCCATCGTCTCATCGACCAACAATTCGCCGAGCCTGCTGGCAAGAGAGCAGCTGTTCAGCGCTGCCATCGTGGATGCCGGATTCGCGCCGCCGCAACTGATCAAGGCGGGGGCAACCAGCTATCGCAGCGGTGCTGAAGCCGCGCGCCTGTTGCTGCCGGGGGCGGCCCGGCCGGATGCGGTGTTCTGCGTCACCGATCTTCTCGCCTGCGGTTTCATGGATGTCGCGCGACAGGATTTCGGCATGACCATTCCGAGGGATCTCTGTGTGCTCGGGTTCGACGATATCGAACAGGCCGGCTGGGAGGGATATGCCTTGACGACCTTTCGCCAGCCGATCGAGGAAATGGCGGAGATCATTGCTCAAGGCGTGACCGATGGGCGGGAGGCCGGGCAGGCTGGCGCCAATACGACCTTGAAGGCGCTGCCGGTATGGCGAAAGACGGTTCGCTCGGGACCGTAAAGCCAAGACAGGCGGACCGATCCGCCCAGCCTGGCAAAGACCCTCTCGATCTTACCGATGGCGCGATTGCGGCAGGACATAGGGCATGTGGGCGGCCGGCAGGCGGCCGACGGCGCCGCCGATGCCGTAGACTTTTGCAATGATGTCGTCGGTGATCGCATCGGCACAGACGCCGGATTTCACGACCTTGCCATTGTGCAGGACGACGAGATGATCGGCGAATTCTGCGGCCAGATTGAGATCGTGCAGGATGGCCAGCACGATGCCGCCGCCGGATGCGAAATCGCGTGCCGTTTCAAGCACGGAAATCTGATGGCCAAGGTCGAGGCTTGCCGTTGGTTCATCGAGAAACAGCGCGTTCGGCACGCCGTCGGAGACGGGCTGCTGCACCTGAGCCAGAGCGCGGGCAAAATGGACCCGCTGTTGTTCCCCGCCCGACAATGACGGGTAAGGGCGGCGTTCGAACCCCTGCAGACCTGCCCGCTTCAGGGCTTTTCGCGCCTGATCGGACGGGTCGAGCGTGCCGCAGGCCACAGCGCCCATGCGGGTGATCTCCAGCGCGGTGAAAGGGAAGGCCAGTTGCGTTGCCTGCGGCAGCACCGCCCGGCATTTTGCAAGGTCTTCCGGCCGGCAGAGGTCCAGATGTTTGCCGTGATAGGAAACGGCACCTTCATCCGGGCGCATTTCGCCAGAAAGAACTTTCATCAGTGTGGATTTGCCGGCGCCGTTCGGGCCTATGACCACGGTGAAACAGCCGGGCCGCAATTCGATATCGACCGATTTGACCAGGTCGCGGCCGCTGCGGGTGACGGTGATGTTGTCGGCGATGATCATGGCAGGTCACGCATGCTGATGCCGTTCTTTCCGAGCAGCAGGAAGAGGAAGACCGGGGCGCCGAACAGTGCGGTGATGACGCCGATCGGCAGTTCGGCCGGGGCTGCGACGGTTCGCGCGACGCTGTCTGCGATCAACAGCAGAGCGCCGCCGCCCAGCGCCGAGCCGGGCAGGAGAAAGCGGTGAGACGGCCCCATGGCAAGACGCAGCAGATGCGGCACGACGATGCCGACAAAACCGATCGAACCGGCAACGGCCACGGTGGAGCCGCAGGCAGCAGCAACCGCGACGATGATGATCTTTTTCAGCCGCTGAACGGGGATGCCCATGTGAAACGCGGCCGCATCGCCGAGGATGAGTGCATCCAGACCGCGCGCCACGAACGGGATGATCACCAGCACGGTGGCGATGAAAGGAAGGATGGACATGACGCGCCCGAAGGTGGCGCCGCCAAGCGAGCCGAGGCTCCAGAAGGTGATGTCGCGCAACTGCCTGTCATCGGCCATGACGATCATGAGGCCCATGACGGCGGCCGTCAGGGCGCCGATGGCGATGCCGCAGAGGATAAGGGCGGTTGTCGAGGTGCGGCCGTCGCGGGTGGCGATCAGATACAGCGCCCAGGTGTTGATCAGGCCGCCGAAAAACGCCATCAGCGGCAAAAACTGGTTGCCGAGAACGAAGGCGAGCGGCGCGAGAATACCGTTGCCGAGCACGATGGCGGCGACGGCGGCAAGGCCGGCGCCGGCCGTGACGCCGACAATGCCGGGATCGGCCAGCGGATTGCGAAACAGGCCCTGCATCATCGCTCCCGAGACGGCGAGACCCGCGCCGACGAGCAGGCCGAGTGCGGTGCGCGGCAGCCGGACGGCTTCGAGAATGACGCGTTCCTGCGTCGTCAGCCGATCGGCATTGCCGGTAAGATAGGCCCAGAGATCGGCAAGGCCGACGCCTGTCGGCCCCACGCCCAGCGATATCAGGCAGGATATGACCAGCAAGAGGCCAAGCCCGAGCATGACCCATATGCCCTGCTGGGTGCGGTCGCCCTCGATCGTGGGGCGCAGGGCCAGGGACAGCGCCTTCATGGCGCCTTGATCTCGCCGGGATAAAGCTGTGCCGCCAGCGTGCGGGCTGCTTGCGGTGTGCGCGGGCCAAAGCCCAGCAGCAACAGGCCATCCATGGAAATCAGTGCCTTGTTGGCGGCAGCCGGTGTGGTCTGCATGGAGGGCAGGGCAAACACCTGCTCCGGCTTGATCGAATGGTCACCGCGCGACATGGACAGGACCGTATCCGGTTTTGCCGCAATTACGGCTTCGTCCGATAGCGGCTTGTAGCCGTTGATCGTCGGGGCGGCATTGATGCCGCCGGCAAGTTCGATCACCGCACCGGCTTCCGTATCGGCGCCACCCGCCATGACGCGTCCATTCGACAGCGACAGCACGAAAAGGACTTTCTTCTTCTCAGATGTGACCTTGGCGACATCGGCTGCGAGCGTTTTCAACCCCTCTTCGGTCTCGGCGGCCAGCGGTTCGGCCTTGTCGGTCAGGCCGACGGCGGCACCGACATCACGGATTTTCTGACCGATCTTGCCCGCATCCGGCGGGGTGGGGATGATCACCATCGGCACTTCGCTGGCTTTCAGGATTTCGATGACCGGTGGCGGCCCCGAACCTTCCTCCATCAGGATCAAGTCGGGCTTCTGGCCGAGAATCCCTTCGGCGGAAAGCGCCCGCATGTAGCCGACATCCGGTTTGGCATTCGCATCAGCCGGATAAAAGCTGGTGGAGTCGCGCGCGACGATACGGTCCTGAGCGCCGAGATCATAAAGGATTTCCGTGATCGTGCCGCCGATCGAAACGATGCGTTTGGCGTCGGGATTGCCGTTTTCGGCGGCGAGCGCGTTGCCCGAGAGAAGCAAGAATCCGATAAAAACGGTCCGGCCAAGATGGAAGCGAGAGACCACGACAATGCCCTTTCTGCCGGCTATCGAATGCGAAACCGTGGCGCCGGCCAATAATTGGACACTGATACTCAAGTTTAAACGCTTTGCAAGAAGCGAAGCGGAAAAACCCCATCACGAAACCGAGCCTGTGCCAGCGATGCGATCCGCCCGATAAAGTTACTGTCACATTCTCGTCACCAGACCCGCGCAAGCGTCGTCATTCATGGTCAGCGCAGAATTACGTAAGTGGTGAGGAGTTTTCATGTGGCGTCCCATGCAGGCACTTGTTCCGGGCAGGCTGGCTTACCTTCATTTCGAGGGTGCCGCACTCTGTGATTGCCTGGGCTATGTGAATGCGGCGGGCAAGGCCGAGTGGCCTGACGCCATCAAGGGGCTTTGCCCTGACGGCTGGTGCGATGTCAGCGACATGCTGTTTTTGAATGCGGCTGAAAAGCCAGCTGCGACGCAGATGGCTTCGTAAGCTCGATCTGCCTTGATGGCAGGGGAGGCAGGCTTATTCCTCCGGCGCCAGACCGTCGAAAACTTCCAGAAGCGCATCGACAATCGCCTGGCCAAGCGCATTGCCGGTTTCGGCGATCTTGCCGTCCTCCATGTCGCGTGCCGCAAGCGCCAGATTGCCGCCCTGATCGGCAACGATGGCGCGGGCGCGTTCGATGGCCCATTGGGCAAAATCGGCACGTGTCTCGATTGTGACGGTTTCCATAAAAATCTTCCTGCGGTTTATCTTTCGTTGAGGATTTGGAGGCCATAAAGCCCCTGCGCGTTTTATTGTATTGCGTACGCGCTACCTTCTCCTGCCGGCCGGTGCAAGCTTTGAGCTTGGCGCACCGGGCCTGCGCCGCCCTCCCCATTCTGCGACTTGTGACGTACGACGAACGCTCGATTGCGGCCTTTCGTCATTTTTTTGATTCGGCAAAAGAAAATGGCCGGGTTTGACCCCGGCCATGTGTTCGTCGCGGCCTGCGCTGCGTCAGGCGGCGCGGCTGTAGCTGCTGCGTGCCGAACTGTCACCGAGGCGGAACTGCGCCAGCAGTTCCTTCAGGGCCGAGGCTTCCGAAGCAAGGCCGTGGCTGGCAGCGGTCTGTTCTTCCACCATGGCGGCGTTCTGCTGCGTGCCCTGGTCCATCGTGTTGACCGCGGTGTTGATCTCCTGCAGGCCGGTCGACTGTTCGCGCGATGCGGTGACGATCGCGGCGATATGGCCGTTGATCTCCTGCACTTCGGTCGCGATCGCTTCGAGTGCCTTGCCGGTTTCTCCAACGAGGGCGACACCTTCCTGCACCTGTGCGCCGGATGTGGTGATCAGCGCCTTGATCTCCTTGGCGGCGTTTGCCGAACGCTGGGCGAGTTCGCGGACTTCCTGGGCGACGACGGCAAAACCCTTGCCGGCTTCACCAGCGCGTGCCGCCTCGACGCCTGCGTTGAGTGCGAGCAGATTGGTCTGGAAGGCGATGTCGTCGATGACGCTGATGATGTTTGAGATTTCCGACGAGGACTGTTCGATGCCGCTCATGGCGCGAACGGCATTGCGCACCACATTGCCCGACTGTTCAGCATTGTCGCGCGTGCGATTGACCAGACGGCCGACTTCCTCGGCACGGCGGGCCGAATCCTTCACCGTCGTGGTGATCTCTTCAAGCGCTGCGGCCGTCTCTTCGACCGAAGCGGCCTGCTGTTCGGTGCGGCGTGCCAGATCATCTGCCGCGTGGCGGATTTCGCTGGCGCCGGCATCGATGGCGCGGGCATTGTGGCCAACCTTGGTCAGGGCGGCATTGAGCTTGGCAATCGAGGTGTTGAAGTCTTCGCGCAGGCGATCGAGATCGGCCACGAAAGGCGTCGAGATGCGATATTCGAGATTGCCGTTGGAAAGATGGGTCAAGCCATCGGCCAGAGCATCCACGGCAAAGCGGATATCGGCGGCATTGCGGGCCGAGACACGTTCGCGTTCGCCGCGTTCTTTTTCCGAGAGCGAACGGTTGTCCTCGGCATCGGATTCGAGGCGAAGGCGTTCCTTGGCATTGGTGCGGAAGACCGCGACGGCTGCGGCCATCGAGCCGATCTGGTCGGTGCGATCCTGGCCGGGAATGGCCACTTCCAGGTGGCCGGCGGCCAGTTCGTCCATGGCGGCGGTCATTTGGGTGACCGGCTTGACGACAAGGCGGCTCAGAAGGGTGGCGAGAAAGCCGATCATGGCCGCAACGCCGAGCAGCGTGGCGATCGTGGCGGCGATACGGAATTCACCGATCGAGGCATAGGCGATTTCTTCGTCGACGACAAAACCGATGCTCCATTCGGCGCCCGGCAGACCGGTCACCGGGATAAAGCTGACGAGCTTGGTCTCGCCCGCGCTTTCGGTTTCCGTGACGGTTGTCGACATTGCCGGCACGGTGCCCTGGAAGAGATCCGCAATCGTCTTGTCGATCATCTTGGCGTCGGGATGGATCAGCACTTTTCCGGCCTTGTTGACCAGAAAGGCGTAGCCCTTTGGCCCCGCATCGATCGACTTGATGGCGTTCACCAGCGATTCGATGGAAAAGTCGCTTCCCGTGACGCCGACCAGCTTGCCGTTGATCTTGACCGGGACGGCGGCCGTGACGTTCAGCTGGCCAGTCGAGGCGCTGATATAGGGTTCGGTTACAACGGCTGCACCAGTGGCCACGACACCCTTGTACCACGGACGCTTGCGCGGATCGTAATCGGATGGCATCGCCATGTCCGGGTACTGAATGAAGATACCGTCTTCACCGCCGAAATAGGTCGACAGAAACTGGCTGGCGAGAACGTCGTTGTTGAGTACTGCCATCTTGGCGGCGTTGGTTTCTGCCTTTTCCATTCCCTTGGCGACGGTATCGGTCAGCATGACGCGGCCACCAAGCCAGTTGGAGATGCTCTGGGCGGCCTGCTTGCCCGAAGAATCCATGTTATGTGCCACGGACTCGGCAGCGGAGGCTCGCTGCAGACTGTCGATATAGAGTGAGAAGCCGGCAAATGCGGCGACCACGACGAAAGACGCGGCAATCAGGATGCGCGTCATCAAATTGGTTTTCTTGGACAAGCAGACGTTCCTTGTGTCGGCGGGGAGGAGCGACGAAGGTGATTGTTGGCTGAAAGCATGCCTGGCGGGCGGTGTCGCTGCGCCTCATGCGCACGGTGCCATAAGGGACTGCACTGCCGCGGACTGAACGATATTCAGTTTAAATTTGAATTAAATTGGAGGTGGTCTCGCGGCCGAAATAACGGCGAATTATAAAACAGGGCTTATATTTTTACCGTGCTGTCACGAAAGGAATGATACTGGTTGAGTTCATGTGCGTTGCTGCATCCAGAGGCGGTGCAGCAAGGCGTTCGCGTGAAAACGATAAATGGTCATGTTGTTGCGGGCGTCGTCATAACGGCAGCGCTGCCCGTCGCAACAACATGCCGAACAGGTCGCGCGGTTCGTCCGGGTCAGCCACGAGATCGAGCTTTTCGAAGCGGTTGCCGCTGCTCAACTTGTCGTGGACATATCTGAGGGCGGAAAAGTCCTCGGTCGCAAAACCGACGCTGTCGAACAGGGTGATCTGATTGTCGGCTTCGCGGCCCCTGGCCTCGCCCGTCACGACCTTCCAGAATTCGGTGATCGGTGAGTCCGCCGGCAATTGCTGGATCTCGCCCTCGATACGGGTCTGCGGCGGGTATTCGACAAAGATCGAAGATCGCAGCAGGATATCGCGATGCAATTCCGTCTTGCCGGGAGAATCGCCGCCGACGGCATTGATATGAACGCCGGGGCCGATCATGTTGTCGGTCAGGATGGTGGCATTGCGCTTGTCGGCTGTCGCCGTGGTGATGATCTGCGCGCCCTCGACGGCTTCTTCGGCGCTGCGGCAGGCAGTGATGTTGAGGCCCAGATGCGACAGGTTTTGCCGGCAACGGGCTGTGGCCGACGGATCGATATCGTAAAGCCGCAGATTTTCGATGCCGAGCAGCGATTTGAAGGCCAGCGCCTGGAACTCGCTCTGCGCGCCGTTGCCGATCAGCGCCATTGTGGTTGCGCCCTTTGGCGCCAGGTATCTGGCAGCAACCGCGGATGTGGCCGCGGTCCGCAGCGCCGTCAGAATGGTCATTTCGGACAGGAGCAGCGGATAACCGCTATCCACGTCCGACAGCACGCCGAAGGCCGTCACTGTCTGGCGCCCGTTTCTGGTGTTTTTCGGGTGGCCGTTCACATATTTGAATGCGTAAAGCCGGCCGTCGCTGGCCGGCATCAGTTCGATCACGCCGTCACGCGAATGCGAGGCGATACGCGCCACCTTATCGAACAGGTCCCAACGCCGAAAATCCTCCTCCACATAGGTGGCAAGCTCCGCAAGGAACGTTTCGGTTCCGGTGGCGAGCACCAGATCCATCATGTTTTCCACGCTGACGAAGGGGACGATGTTGAGGTTCTGTTCGAGCGGCATCAGTAACTCCTTGTTGGACGGTCCATGACGGTGCGGCCCATCAGGCTGGCGGTGAGATCAACGAGAAGCGTGGCGGTGCGGCCGCGCTCATCGAGAAAAGGGTTGAGTTCGACCAGATCGAGGCTGCCGACGAGGCCGCTGTCATGCAGCATTTCCATCACCAGATGCGCTTCGCGAAAGGTCGCGCCGCCAGGCACCGTGGTGCCGACAGCGGGCGCAATGGCCGGGTCGAGAAAATCGACATCGAGGCTGACATGCAGGAGGCCGTTCGCCGCTTCCACCTGTTCGAGAAACCGGCGCAACAGCACGGCAACGCCATGCTCATCGATCGTGCGCATGTCGTGAACGGTGACGCCGGTCTGCTTGATTGCCTCCCGCTCGGCGGCATCGACACTGCGAATGCCGATCATGCAGACGTTTGCCGGATCGACCGGGTGGGTCAGTTTCGGGAAATAGCCGTCGAAGCCGGCGCGGCCGGTATAATAGGCAACCGGCAGGCCATGGAGGTTGCCGCTGGTGGTGCTGTCGAGCGAATGGAAGTCGGTATGTGCATCCAGCCACAGCACGAAGAGAGGGCGTCCTTGTTCGGCGGCGCGGCGTGCAACACCCGGAACCGTGCCGGCGGAAAGGGCATGATCGCCGCCCATGAAGATCGGCATGCCTTCACCGCTTTCGCGGTAGGCGACCTCGGTCAGCGCTTTGGTCCACGCGGCGATCTGCGGCAGGTTGCGGACAGAAGGGTTGGGGTGGCGCACATCCGGCAGATCGGTGATGGTGACATTGCCGATATCCGTGACTTCGTGACCGAGTTCCTCCAGCGCCGTGCGGATGCCGGCGACACGCAGCGCACTTGGCCCCATTTCGCAGCCAAGCCGCGAGGCGCCGTCCTGAAGGGGAATACCGATCAATCTGCAATGCATGTCATCACTCCGTTGATTTGAAAAAGATCATGGCGGGCTGGCAGATTGAATAGATATATTTGCCAAATATGCCGAAACAGCTTTCCATTTCGGCGGCATGATTTATCAATCTGCTCATGGATGAATTCGACCACAAGCTGGTGACGCTTTTGCGTCACGATGCACGCCGCAGCATATCCGATCTGGCCGCCGATCTGAAAACATCGCGGGCGACGGTGCGTGCGCGCATGGAAAAGCTGGAAAGGAACGGCAGCATCATCGGCTACACGGTCATCCTGCGCGCCGATACGGTGGAGCTGCCGGTTCGCGGCATCATGATGGTCGAGATCGAGGGTCGGGTTGCCGACCGTGTCATCCAGACGCTGGGCGGTTTTCCGGAGGTTTCGGAAATTCACACGACGAACGGGCGCTGGGACCTGATCGTCGAACTGGGAACGGCGACCCTTGCCGATTTCGACAATGTCCTGCGCCGCATCCGGCTGGTGCCGGGGATTACAGCCAGCGAGACGAACCTGCTTCTGGCGACGCCGCGTAGCACGAAGGCGCGGTTGTGAGCGACTTCAAAACGAGAGCGGCCGGGCTGCGTGACAGCCCGGCCGATACAGGATTTGTCGAGATTTAGAACTTCTTGGTGATCGAAACGCGGAAGGAACGGCCGGTTTCGCTGAAGAAATCTCTGGAAGCAACCGTCGTGCCGTCAGGCACGTCGATGGCGTTGAAGTATTTCTTGTCGAAAACGTTGAAGATGCCGGCCTGAATTTTCAAACCTTCGATCTGTTCCGGCTGCCACCAGAATGTTGTGTCCACCAGACCGTAACCCGGTGCCTTGAAGCCGGTACCGCTCGTCTTGTTGCGTGCCGCAGCCATGGTCAGCGACACGTCGGTTCCCCATGTGTCGGTCCCGTAACCAAGGCCGGCAATTGCACGAAGAGGAGCGACCGAATTCAGATACTGATCCGTGCCGGTGTCCTTGCCATGAGACCATGCGAATGAACCCCATGTCCGCCAATTGGTGGCAAACTGCCATTCGCCGGATAGTTCGATGCCATAGATGCGGACACGGTCCAAATTATCGTAGCCGGTGATGCCGCCGATTGGGAATTCTCCACCCGGCGGTACAATCGTCACCGTGTCGATGAAGTTGCGATAGTAGTTATTAAAGACCGTAGCCGAGATGCTGTAATCGGTTGCCTTGTAATTTGCACCGATCTCAAAACCATTGCTGGTTTCGGTTTTCAGGTCCGGGTTGCCGATGCGTGCGTAGGAGCCCGGTGCGCCATAAGTCTGGTAAAGTTCAGTGGCGCTGGGTGCGCGAAAACCTTGCGACCACTGGGCGAAAAGCTCCAGTTCGTTCGTTGCCTTGAAGGCTGCGCGCAGTTTCGGCGAGAAGCGCGAGTCACTGGTGCCTTCCAGATATTCCGGATCGAACAGCGGGCTGTCCTGATAGGCGGCAGTGTTCTTCGGCGAATGTTCGTAATAGTCGAAACGAATGCCGGGCGTGATCGTCAGGCGATCGTCGAGGAACTTGATATCGTCTTCGACATACATGCCGAATGTGAAGCTGTCGACGTCAGGCATGTCCGACGAGTTGGAATGCAGCATGCGGCAGCTCTGCGGGCCGGGCGTGGAGCCTCCGGGGAAGGTGTATTGTGGGATCGTTGACCAGTCGACGTCCGGGCAATTATCGACGCCCGCGGAATACTGATGCGTATCCTGCCAGTAGATTTCTCCACCGAAGCGGAAGGTGTTGGACAGGCCGCCAAGCTCTGCTTCCTTGGAGGCATTGCCGCTCAGACCGTAACTGGTTTGCTCAAGTTGGTTGTCACGTTGGTACACGCCGGTGGGAAAGCCATAAAACAAATCGGCACCGCTCGCGGTTCCACCATAACCGATACGCGGAATAGCAGGGATCGCCGGCAGGGTGGCGCGGCTATCCTGAAGGCGAAAGCCGTCCGTCGTATTGTTCAGGCTCTGCTTCTGCCAGTAGGCGATGACGTTTGCCTGGTCGAGCCAGTCGCTGCTATCGGGCGAGATGAAATCGTAAGATGCCGAAAGGCGCTTTCGGTCAACCTCTTCGCCCGATTGCAGGGAACCCGGCTGATACGAGGACGTCGTGCCCCGCATGTTGCTGAAATCTTCGTCGCGATTGAAGATTTCGCCGGTCAGGCCGAAACGATGACCGCCATCGAGATACTGGTGCAGCTTGACGAGAACGTTACGCTGGTCGAAATCGCCGGGGTTCTGTTCGGTTCGGGTGGTGCCGTATCCCCCGATCGTGCCTTCGTTGCCGGTCTCGTTGCCCTTCTTGTAACCGCCCTGCACGAGCAACCATGTGTCGTTGAACCGTCCTGCTATGGCGGCGTTATTGCCCCAGCTTTCATCGCCACTGTCATAGGTGCTCTTGACCAGAGCGCCCCAGTTCTTGTTGCCGTCAATCAGGTCTTCGGGATTAAGGGTCCGCAACTCCACGACACCGCCGAGCGCGCCGGAGCCGTAGCGGCTCGAATCCGCGCCCTTGGTGATGTCGATGGCGGAAAGGCTATCGAAGTCGAATGCATTCAGGCCACCGCGCGCGGAATCACGCGGATCGGTCAGCCACGGCACGCGAATGCCGTCCAGCGTCGTCAGCACGCGATCGTTCTGCAGGCCGCGCAGGTTCACGCTGTTGGTCTGGTTGCTGAAGTTGACGCCGGCATCGACGCGCCGCGCAAAATCCTTGAAATCGGTGACCATGCGCTGCTGGATCACGGTCCGTTCTGTTCGCTCGGTCAGGGGAGATGCGGGGGCTTCGGCCGTGCCGCCTTGTCCCTGAACGACGATCGGGCCGAGTTGGGTCTCGTTCTGCTGACCTGCGTCCTGCGCCAGGACCGGAAACGTGACGCAGAGGATGGACACCATGGCCGTGCCACAAATAAGCGCGCGTGATCTGGAATTGTATGACTTCATTGCAGGCCCCAAAACAGTTGATTTCCCCACCGGAAATGTCGCTGCTAGCTAGGAAATCCTGCCTCAATGAGTCAAGTTTGAATCTGAGTTAAATACTCATGTTTATAAAATGCATGACGAGTGTCACTTTTCTGCCATTTATTTGCAGTCACGCGGATTAGGTCGGTGACCGGCAGGCAGGTCAGACGGCATCTGGACAAGAAGGGCTCACCGCCAATTCCCGACAAATCCCTCGACATGGATTTCCCTCGACGGATGGTCGCCGGAGCCGAGTGCCAGCAGGCCGCCACTCAGATTGGCGACAGGGCAGGAGTGATTGGGCAAAATGAGCACCGGCGTTCCGACCTTCGGGGCTTTGCCGATAAATTCCAGAAACGCGTGCTCTTCCGACAGCTTGGCCACCGGCAGCGGCGTGTCATGGCCGACCATCCAGGCTTCGCCGAAGGATTTTGTCGCCGAGGTGCCATGGGCACCGAGATCGGAGGACAGGGTTTTGGAACCGACATTGGCGATGGCGTAATGGTCGTTGACGGCAATGATCTGCGCGGCGACGCCAAGTGACAGGCTGTTGCGCTCGACCAGGCCAAGGCGGACGGCGGTCAGATCGTAAAACACGTAATTGCCGGGGCGGACTTCGTCGATGCCGTCGAAACCGGCGTTCTTTACCAATGTCGGCGTGCTGCCGATGGAAACGCGTGGGACTTCTATTCCGGCCTCTTCCAGCTTCCGGCGCATCGCACTCATGATTGCCAGTTCGCTTTCGGCGATCGTGGTGACGACGACGGGATTGCCGGCGCCATAGGCATGGCCGGCATGGGAAAGAAGACCTGCAAAGGTAAGGTCCGTGCTGTCGGCAATCGCACCCGCGATCTTGAGAGCCGTCTCCGTGTTCGGGTCGACGCCGCAGCGATTCAGGCCGACATCGACCTTCATGAACACGTTGGCCCTGCGCCCGGCTTCCTGTGAGCCGGCAATCAGCGCTTCCACGGTCTCGCGGCTGTCAGCAATGAAGCGGATGTCTTCGACGCTCGTCGCCTCCCGTAAAAGTCCGGCGATTGTCTGCGGATTGAGGAGCGGATAGGCGAGAGTGACGGGGAAAAGGCCGTCGCGCAACAACATGGCGGCTTCGAAAGGCCGCGCGGTGGTGAAGCCGGCCGCACCATTTTCCTTCTGCTGCCGGGCAATTTCGAGGCTCTTGTGGGTTTTGATATGCGGGTGCAGCGCCGCGCGCCCGCCGACAAGCGCTACCATATCCTCGATATTGCGGCGAAGAACCGCTTCGTCGATGACCACGTGCGGTTCATTCAGGGCATCGAAACCGCGGAATCGTGTGGACAGGTCGAGGGGAAATGTTGCTTGGGAAGAAAGCTGGTCGGGCATGAAAAACCTTCGGTCAGATCGACGCGATCGAGGCGGGTGTCAAATCATTAGCGTCGAATGGTTTGGTGCGCCATCCTCCGTCTTGCACACAAACCATTTCGGTTTGCGATCCCATGCATTAGGCTTGCCGCACACGGTTAAATGGGAGGAGCCAAACGCGTGGATCAGCATGTTCAAAACAGTGTTTCTCTGGCGGAGCTTGATCGCTTCTGCCGTTCTGTGCTTTCCGCCTGTGGTGCCAATGATGCGACCGCCGATGCTGTGACGAGGGCGATGATGCATGGCACCCGCCATGGCGTGGATAGCCATGGCGTGCGGCTGCTTGATCATTATGTCCGGGCGCTGGAAGGTGGGCGCATCAAGAAGACGCCGGAACTGAAGGTGGTGAATGCCTTTGGTGCCATCGAAACGCTGGATGCCGGTGACGGGCATGGGGCGCTGGCGACGTATACGGCCATGGATCATGCCGTGGCGCTGGCCGGGAAATTCGGCATCGGCGCCGTCGGCATCCGCAACAGTTCGCATTTCGGTCCGGCCGGGGCCTATTCCATCGAGGCGGCGCGAAAAGGTTTTATAGGCTTCACCTTCTGCAATTCCGACAGTTTTGTGCGCCTGCATGGCGGTGCCCAGCGGTTTCACGGTACCAATCCCATTGCGGTCGCAGTGCCGTCCGGCGAAGGAAATCCGTGGCTGCTCGACATGGCGACGAGCGCCATTCCCTTCAACCGCGTGCTTCTTTATCGCAGCACCGGCACGGAACTGCCGCAGGCGGTGGCTTCTGATTCTGCCGGTATTGATACGCGGAATGCGGAGGCGGTGGATATGCTGGCGCCGCTCGGCGGGGAATTCGGCTTCAAGGGCGCCGGCCTTGCCGGACTTGCCGAAATTCTCAGTGCTGTCGTCACCGGAATGCGGCTGAGTTTTGATATTCCCGGCATGATGTCGGCGGATATGGCGACGCCGCGTGGTCTCGGCGCCTTCGTCATTGCCATCAAACCGGATGCCTTTGGCGATCAGGCGACATTTGATGCCGGCATGGCACGTTATCTGGAGGTTCTGCGTAACTCGCCCGCGCGGGAAGGGCAGCGGGTGATGGCGCCCGGCGATCGCGAGTGGGCTGTGGCTGCCGAGCGCGAGAAAAACGGAGTCGTGATCGATCCGGCAACGCGCGAAGCGTTTGCTGCGCTCGGCGAAAAATACGGAGTAGCGCTGCAGGGCTGAACACCCGAGCGTGCTTTGTTGCTTACCATTCCTATAGCCACCCTATAGGAATGGCCCAATTTCTTTATGAAATATTGACATCTGCAAATTGGTAAGACAATCTGACCACCAGCGCCACGGAGGAGGAACTGTTGGCGCGGGGAGGATTTCATGTTTGTGGCTCTGGAGCCGCGCCGCCTTTATCGGCAGGTTGCGGAACAGTTGCGTGCGCTCATCGAAGCGGGGGAGCTGCCGGCCGGCGAGCGTCTTCCGGCGGAGCGTGAGCTTGCCGAACGGTTGGGCGTATCGCGGCCGACCGTGCGCGAGGCATTGATCGTGCTGGAGGTTGAGGGGCTGATCCAGATCCGCATGGGATCCGGTGTCTATGTCAGTCGCAAGCCACCAATGAAAACCCTCTTGCCGGCAGATGACAGTGACGGTCCGTTCGAACTTCTCCAGGCGCGTTGCCTGATCGAAAGCGCCATTGCCGAAGAAGCGGCGCGTATCGCCCGGCCGGAACATATCGCCGTGCTCGATGGAATTCTGGCGGAAATGGCCGTGTCGCTCGAGGATTCGCATCAGGCGCTGGCCACCGACCGCGCCTTTCATACGGCGATTGCCGATATCCTCGGGAATTCGGCGCTGAACCGCTTCACCGGCCTGATCTACGACCGCCGCCTGTCGCCCTATTTCAAAAAACTCGCCAGCTATTTCGAGGGGCCGCATACCTGGCAGATGGCGCTGGAAGAACACCAGAACATTCGTGACGCAATTGCAGCCGGGAACGCGGAAGCGGCGCGCGAGGCCATGCGGGCGCATCTGACCCGCTCGCAGAAGAGATTTTCGGAAAGCTTTGGAGAGGAGCCGGTACGGGAAGACTGATCCGGCCGCGAGGAGGCGGCGGATTTTTATCGAGACATATCTGAAATCAACTCGGGAGGAGAGCATGACATTCAGGTTCAAGACGCTGCTGGGAGCAGCAGCCGTCATCATGGCGTCGTCCATGGCGGCACAGGCGCAGACCGCACTCAAATGGGCGCATGTCTACGAGACATCCGAACCCTTCCACACGGAATCGGTATGGGCGGCGGAGGAAATCGCCAAGCGCACCAATAACCGCTACAAGATCGACGTTTTCCCGGCTTCGCAGCTGGGCAAGGAAGCCGATATCAACCAGGGCCTGAAGCTCGGAACGGTCGACATGATCATTTCCGGCTCGAGCTTTGCCTCGCGTGACTACAAGCCGATCGGCGTCACCTATTTTCCCTACATTTTCCGCGATCCGGCGCACCTGATCGCTTATACCAAGAGCGACGTCTTCAAGCGCCTCGCCAAGGGCTATGAGGACAAGACCGGTAATGTCATCACCGCCGTCAGCTATTACGGCACCCGCCACACGACATCGAACAAACCGATCACGACTTGCGCCGACCTGAAGGGCGTAAAGATGCGTGTGCCGGACGTGCCGGCCTATCTCGCCATGCCGCGCGCCTGCGGCGCCAACACCACGCCGATCGCCTTTGCCGAGGTTTATCTGGCGCTGCAGAACGGTACGGTCGATGCGCAGGAAAACCCGCTGACCACGATCGAGGCGAAAAAGTTCTTCGAAGTGCAGAAGAACATCGTTTTGTCCGGTCACATCGTTGACCATCTCAACACGGTTGTTTCCAAGAGCCGTTGGGCGAGCCTTTCCGATGAAGACAAGAAGATCTTCACGGAGGTCATGCTGCAGGCCGCCGAGCGCACCACGAAGATTATCGAGGAGCGTGAGAAAAAGCTCGTCGACGACTTCAAGAAGCGTGGCCTGAACGTTGTCGAAGTCGACAAGGCCGACTTCGAGAAGACCGTGCTGGAAAAGGTGACGTTCGAAGAGTTCGGTTACGAAAAGTCCGACTGGGAAGCTATCCGCGCCATCAAATAAAGGCGCCATCGGCATCCGGCGCGGCCACTGACGGGCCGCGCCATCCCCACATCAAACGGGATGAAATCCATGACAACGCAGCCGGAAATTCACACTCAGGTCACGCCTGAGGAGCTTGCGCATACTTTTGATGAAGCCCCAGTCGACGTCGATCTGAAGGTCTATGCTTTTGAGGACTGGGTGACGCTTGGCCTGTTCTGGGCGATGACCGCCTGCGTATTTCTGCAGTTCTTCACGCGCTATGTGCTCAATAACAGTTATGCCTGGACCGAGGAAATTGCCGTCAACTGCCTGATCGGCGTGGTGTTTCTGGGTTCGGTCATGTGCGTGCGCATGTCGCGGCACATTCAGGTCGATGTTCTCTACCATTACCTGCCGCCGAAGGTGACGCGGATCATGGCGACACTCGTCGATATCATCCGTATCGGTTTCTTCGCCTACGGCTCATGGCTCATGTGGCGTTACATGGAAATCGTTGCGGACGAGGAAATGGTCACCGTCCAGCTGCCCCGCAACATCGTCTTCTACACCGTTCTTGCCGCGTTCGTGTTGATGCTGCTGCGCTCCATTCAGGTGTTCGTCGCCAATATGCGCCGTGGTTATTCGGTGCTTGAGCGTCCCGAAGAATTCCAGCACGCAGAGGTCTGATCGTATGCTGCTTCTTATTGGTTCTTTTCTGCTTCTGATGGTGCTCGGTCTGCCCGTCGCCGTTTCCATGGCCACATCGTCAGTCCTCTACATCGTCTTTTACAACGTTGCGCCCGACATCATCGCCGCGCAGCGACTGATTGCCGGCGTCGAGAGCTTTCCGCTTCTGGCGGTGCCCTTCTTCATCCTCGCAGGCAACCTGATGAACTCGGCCGGCGTGACGGGGCGCATCTATTCCTTCGCTGTCGCGCTGGTCGGCTGGATGAAGGGTGGCTTGGCGCAGGTGAACATCATCGGTTCGGTGGTGTTTTCCGGCATGTCCGGCACGGCTTTGGCTGACGCTGCCGGCATCGGCACGATCGAGATCAAGGCCATGAAGGATCATGGTTATCCGGTGGAAGCCGCCGTCGGCGTTACCGCCGCATCGGCAACACTCGGGCCGATCTTCCCGCCGTCATTGCCCTTCGTCATCTACGGCATGATGGCGAATGTTTCGATCGGCGCGCTGTTCATGGCCGGCATTGTGCCCGGCGTCGTCATGACCGTGTTGATGATGCTCACCGTCGCGGTCTTCGCCTATGTCAAACAGTGGGGATCGGACACGCCCTTCAGCCTGCGAAACCTCTTTGGCGCGTCACTGGAAGTGCTCATCGTTTTTGCGGTGCCGGTCGGTATCTATCTGTTGACGCTTCTAGGCCTTTCGCTCAACTGGGCAATCCTGATCGCGCTCGTGGTTCTGATTGCCTGCGACTGGTACTTTGACTTCTCCGCCGTCATGGCACTGATGACCCCGGTCATCCTGATCGGCGGCATGACCATGGGCTGGTTCACGCCGACGGAAGCGGCAGTCGCGGCGGTTCTCTGGTCGCTCTTCCTCGGCCTCGTGCGTTATCGCACGATGACGCTGAAGTCTTTGGCCAAGGCGACATTCGACACGATCGAAACCACGGCTTCTGTCCTGTTCATCGTTGCCGCCGCCTCGGTCTTTGCTTGGCTTTTGACGGTCAGCCAGACGGCGCAGCTTCTGTCAACGGCCATCACCAGCCTGACGGACAGCAAGTGGATCTTTCTGATCCTCGTCAATCTGCTGATGCTGTTTGTCGGTTGCTTCCTCGATACGATTGCCGCGATCACCATTCTCGTGCCGATCCTGCTGCCGATCGTGCTTCAGTTTGATATAGATCCGGTCCATTTCGGCCTGATCATGACACTGAATTTGATGATCGGTCTTTTGCACCCGCCGCTCGGCATGGTGTTGTTCGTCCTGTCGCGTGTTGCCAAGCTATCGGTAGAGCGCACGACCATGGCGATCCTGCCCTGGCTTGTGCCGCTGCTGATCGCACTGGTGCTGATCACCTTCATCCCGGCCATCACCTTGTGGTTGCCGACCGAGATGGGGCTGATCCGCTGATCGATCATGCCCGCGCCGGAGGAGGGCGCGGGCCCCTCACTGCCTGACTTTCAGACCTGAATATCAAGGGACAAGACGCATGAGACATACATGGCGATGGTTCGGACCGGTCGACAAGGTGACTGTGCAGGACGCGGCACAAGCGGGCGCAAAAGGCATTGTCAGCGCGCTCCATCACATCCCGACCGGTGATGTCTGGCCGGTGGATGAAATCGCCAAACGCCACGCAGAGATCAAGGCCGGCGGTCTGTTCTGGGATGTGGTGGAAAGCGTGCCGGTGTCGGAAAACGTAAAAACTCAAACGGGAGAGTGGCGCACTCACGTTGATAACTGGAAAGAGACCCTGCGCCGCCTTTCGGACAGCGGTATCCGCACCGTCTGCTACAATTTTATGCCGGTGCTGGACTGGACGCGGACAGACCTGCGCTGGGAAACGCGGCATGCCGCACGCGCCATGCGTTTCGATCTGACGGATTTCGTCGCTTTCGATATCAACATCCTGAAGCGGCCGGATGCTGCATCCGATTATCCGGAAGCCTTGCAGGATGTGGCTGCCCGACGTTTTTCGGAAATGGACGATAAAAAAATCGTAGCACTCGGCCGTAATATCGGTGCCGGACTGCCGGGTTCGGCCGATGGCTATACTCTGGATCAGCTGTTGGAAAAGCTGCGGACATATCAGGGCATCACGGCAACGAAACTGCAGACCCATCTGATCGATTTCCTGAGCGAGGTGGTGCCGGTGGCCGAACAGGTCGGCATCAACATTTGCGCGCACCCGGATGACCCACCGTGGCCGCTGCTCGGCCTGCCGCGCATTCTCTCCACGGAAGCCGACTACGCTTACATCCTCGACATGGTCAGCAGCCGCGCCAATGGCGTCACCTTGTGCTCCGGCTCTCTCGGCGCGCGTGCCGACAACGATCTGCCGGCGATTGCCGAGCGGTTCGCCTCGCGCATCCATTTCGTTCATCTGCGCAATGTCACGCGGGACGAAGACAGCCTGCCATGCTCGTTCTACGAGGACGAGCATCTGGAGGGCGGCACGGATATGGTGGCGGTCATCGCCGCTCTGCTGAAGGAAGAAAAACGCCGTCGCGACGAGGGCAGGGAGGATCACGAAATTCCCATGCGTCCCGATCACGGTCAGGAAATCCTCGACGACGTGACGCGGGGCGCTCAGCCCGGTTATCCGGCCATCGGTCGCCTGAAGGGGCTGGCCGAATTGCGCGGCATCGAGCGCACGCTTCTCCATACGCAATACGGCATGCGGTGAAGCTATGGCGCGGCTTTCATCCTCGACCAGCCTGCCGGAAAACGTCAAGGCTCCGGCCTATGATCGTGCGGCGCTAAAACCCGGTATTGTGCATATCGGGCTTGGTGCCTTTCATCGCGCTCATCAGGCCGTTTTCACGCAGCGTGCCCTGGAAAGCGCCTTCGGGCCATGGGGCATCGTTGCCGTCAACTTGCGTTCGCCGGAACCTGTTAAAGCGATGGCGGAGCAGGATGGGCTGTTTTCGGTCATCGTACGCGGGGAGGGGGATGACAAGGCGGAAGTGATCGGCGCGACGGTCGGATGGATTTGTGCCGCTGAGGATCGGGTAAGAGTGCTCGATCTTTTGTCCAGCGAAGAGATCCGGATCGTCACGTTGACCGTGTCGGAAAAGGCCTATGGTCTCGATCCCGTCAGCGGCGGACTGGATGTTGCTCACCCGGCTGTCGCGGCCGATCTCGCCAATCCGCACGAACCGGTCGGGGTTCTCGGCTTTTTGGTCGAGGGTCTGGCACTGCGTCGTGCCAATGGTCTTTCCCCCTTCACCGTTCTGTGCTGCGATAATCTTCCGTCCAACGGACATATCGTTCAGCGACTGGTTCTGGATATGGCCGAACGACGCGATCCCGAACTGGCGCGATGGATCAGGGAGAATGGCGCGTTTCCGTCCAGCATGGTCGACCGTATAGTGCCTGCCGCCACGGACGAGACGCGTGCCAGAGCGCAAAATCTTCTCGGTGTCGAGGATAGCCTCGCGATCGAAACCGAACCTTTCATGCAGTGGGTGATCGAGGATCGGTTCGTGTCCGGCAGGCCGCAATGGGAGGCGGGCGGCGCGCTTTTCGTCGACAATGTCGAGCCGTACGAAAAGATGAAGCTGCGGCTGCTGAATGGCGGCCACACGTTGATTGCCCATCTCGGCCTGCTGCATGGTCTGGACTATGTGCGCGACGTCATGGGCGTGCCGGAGCTGCGGGCGCTGGTCGAGCGCCATATGAAAGCAGTTCTGCCGACGCTCGATCCCGTGCCCGGTATCGATCTCGATGATTATACGCGCCAGTTGATTGCCCGCTTCGCCAATCCCGCGATTGCACATCGGAATGTGCAGATAGCTTCGGACAGCACACAGAAATTGCCGCAGCGCATTTTTGCGCCAGCGGTGGAAGCGTTGGCCGCAGGCGGTGACGCGGCGGAATTCGCCTATGTCGTTGCCGCCTGGATCGCCGCTGTCGTCAAGCAGCAGGATTGTAATGATCCTCGGCGAGAGGAAATCCTCGGCGCGGCTCGGACTGTCGACGCTGCTGATCCTTCCGCATCTTTCCTTGCGATTGAGGGGCTGTTCCCCGATGTGCTCGTGAGGGCGCGTGGCTGGCGCGATCTGGTCGATGCCGAGCTGGCAAAGCGGGAGCGGTGACGGAATAGTTTTCCAATTTTTGTCGGTAGATCAGGTGTCTGACCTGTGCATCCGGACGGTCCATTGCCTATATAGCGTTTCAGCGTTTTTCATCCGCCAACTGCTATCCGAAGCAAAGGACCGTTTTGATGACCGAGAAATCTTCCGCCGACAATTTTCCAGCCGGTTATGAACCGCCAAAAGTCTGGACCTGGGAAAAGGGCAATGGTGGCCAGTTCGCCAATATCAACCGCCCGATTGCCGGGCCGACACATGACAAGGAACTGCCGGTCGGCAAACATCCGCTGCAGCTTCATTCGCTTGGCACCCCGAATGGCGTCAAGGTCACCATCATGCTGGAAGAGCTTCTGGCCGCCGGTCACAGCGATGCCGAATATGATGCCTGGCTGATCAATATCGGTCAGGGTGAACAGTTCGGTTCCGGTTTTGTCGGCATCAATCCGAATTCGAAAATCCCGGCTTTGCTGGACCGTGCGCCAAAAGGCGGCGGTGAACCGATCCGGGTTTTTGAATCCGCTTCCATCCTGATCTATCTTGCCGAAAAATTCGGTGCTTTCCTGCCGATCGATCTGCGCGCCCGTGCGGAGGCCATGAACTGGCTGTTCTGGCAGATGGGCTCGGCACCGTTCGTCGGCGGCGGCTTTGGCCATTTTTATGCCTATGCGCCGATCAAGATCAAATATGCGATCGACCGCTACGCGATGGAAACCAAACGTCAGCTCGATGTGCTCGACCGTCACCTTGCCGAAAACCAGTTCATGGCTGGAAAAGAGTACACGATTGCCGACATGGCGATCTGGCCATGGTACGGCAATCTGGCGCTTGGTCAGGCCTATGGCGATGCCGGTGACTTTTTGGAAGTTCAGGGTTACAAGCACCTCCAGCGCTGGACGGCGGAGGTTTTCGCACGGCCGGCGGTGAAGCGCGGCCGTATGGTCAACCGGACATCCGGCGAACCGGCGGAGCAACTGCGCGAGCGTCACGACGCTTCCGATTTCGACACCAAGACGGCCGACAAGGTCGCAAACACTTAAGGATCAAGACGATGGCAAACCTGCCCGAAATGACCAAACATCGCGGTTTTCCGGGCGGGATGCCAAGCACGGGGATCCAGTTCACTATCCGCCGCGCCAACCCCAAGGGTGTGACGCCGCTGAAAGAAATTCCTCGGCGCAAACGTCCCGGCATGGCCGAACACCGCGTCGACGGGGCGTTTCTTCATGCGCTCTGGCATCATTTTGGTGCCGAGCCCTTTGAACGCGGCAATCTCGATGCCGCGCGTCTCAACCTTCTTCTGGGGCGCGAAGTCGTGCCGGCGGACAAGGATTTCGATCCGCTTTCCTACCAGACGATGCTGAGGATCGATGAACGGGTGGCGCGCAAAAGTTTTCCGGAATCATTCGAGAACTTTTTCGAAATCTGATATTCATTGACGATCGACAAGCTGCGGAGGAGACGTGATGCTTGTACCGATTGTCTGGATGATAAAACTGAACGATCCGCTCAAACCTCTCAAACGGTGGGCGGATCGCCAACGCAGGCGTGATGCCTTCCTGCATAACGATCGCAAGCCGCGTATGAGCCCGGAGGCAGCGCGGCGCGATCATCAGGATATGCTGCGTTTCATGGCGCTCAATGCCCTTGGCGGTGCCGTTATCGGCGTGGTCGTCGGCGCAGCACTTATTGCGCTCGATGTCGGCAACCTGCAAAGCCTCATAAGGCGTGCTTCCAATCCCGTCCTTCCGATCATTCTGGTCGTGGTGCCGTTCGCCTCGTTGTTGGGCGCCGCGGCGGCGGCATCGGCCATCCTCACGCTTCCCTACGAGCGAAAGTTTCGTGATGAGGATGTTCATGATCCCAAGGCGGATTGAAGCGCCGCCGGTAGAGGTGCCGCCACAAACATGACGTGTGTCCTCCACTTGCCGACTATCGGCATCACACTAATTGCTGTTCAAAGCCTTAACTGCATTGGAGGAAATGCATGGTTTCGGAACAGGCGCTTATCCGGAAGATAACCTGGCGGCTCATGCCGTTTCTCGGCCTTCTTTATCTTATTGCTTACATCGACCGTCAGAATGTCAGCTACGCAAAACTCGACATGGTCGATGCGCTGGGCATGAGTGAATATGCCTATGGTCTTGGCGCGTCGCTGTTTTTCGTCGGCTATTTCATCTTCGAGGTGCCCGCCAATCTTTTCCTGACCCGGTTCGGTGCCCGGGTGTGGTTTACCCGCATCCTTGTGTCCTGGGGCCTGGTGACAATCGGCCTCGCCTTCACGCAGAACATGACGATGTTCTACATTCTGCGGTTCCTGCTCGGTGTGGCGGAAGCCGGCTTCTTTCCGGGCGTTCTCTATCTGCTGACGCTGTGGTTCCCCAAGGATTATCGCGGCCGCATGGTGGGGCTTTTCATGATCTTCAGCGCACTGGCCAATGCTGTCGGCGCCCCGCTGGGTGGTGCGCTGCTCGATCTGGACGGTTTTCTTGGGCTTGCCGGTTGGGAATGGGTGTTCCTGGCGACGGGCGTGCCGGCCGTGGTCGCCGGTATCGTCACTTTCTTTTATCTCGATGACACGCCCGAAAAGGCAAAATTCCTGACGGCCGATGAAAAGCAGTGGCTCAAGGACCGGCTTGCGCGTGAAAACCAGGGAATGGAAGGCGATGCCGATGACGGCTTCAAGGCGCTTCTCAATCCACGCGTACTGCTGATGGCGCTTTGCTATATCGGCTTTCCGCTGGCCGCCTATGGGCTCAGCTACTGGCTGCCGACCATCGTCAAGGGGTTTGGCGTGTCCAACACCACCAACGGCTTCATCAACATTATCCCGTGGATCATCGTTGCCATCGTCTTGTGGGTGGTGCCTGCCGCAGCGGACAAGACTGAAAGGAAAACGCCTTATATCGTTGCGCCGGCCTTTATCGGTGCCATTGCGTTGGCGTTGTCCGCCCTATTCACCACGCCGATCATACAGTTTGTTTTCCTGTGCATTGCCGCAGCCGGCATCTTTGCGGGCCAGCCGGTGTTCTGGAGCCTGCCGTCACGCTTCCTGAAAGGAGCGGGCGCGGCCGCGGGCATTGCGGCGATCAATTCGGTCGGCAACCTTGGCGGCTTCATCGCCCAGAATGTCGTGCCGTGGATCAACGACACCACGGGCAGCAATATCCTGCCGATGTTTTTCCTGTCGGCCTGCTTGGCGGCTGCCGGTGTGCTCGTCATCGTGGTGGGAAGAGCTTTGGCCCGAAAGGCGGAAGCGAATCCAACCCAGGCTGTGTAGTGCTTGGCGAAAACGTCCCGGCAGATCTGTTTCAAATCTGCCGGGAGATGTCCTCAGCTGTGTCGTCCGGTCAGAAAGATCAGGATCACCATGCCAGCGGTAACCGGCGCAATCCCCGTCCATTCCGGCAGTGTCGCCGTGTTTCGGCACAAAGCACCGGTAAGCAGAAGTGCCGATCCGACCAGAACCAGTGTAAGGGATCCAAGTCGCAATACGTCCCGCGCAGCGTATTCGCCAGAGATACGAAAAAGCGAAGCAAGCTTATGCCGCGACTTTTGTCGGCTGGAAGATTCGAAATTCATGTCGGTCATGCTGCCAATGCACCACTATTCTGAATGACATGATCACGTATAGCAGCTTTCAATTCGCTCAGATTGGCAAATCGACGCTCATCGAGATCGATGACGTGAAATTTGACCGCAATGAAACGGTAGGCGTCGTCCTGTCGGACCGCAATTCCCACCGGAAGGCCGGCATGTTCAATGCTCATGGTGCTCACTCCGCCCGTCCGGGCCTGATTGTCTCGATGGATGATCGGCGCTGGAAGCGCCCGGCATTCGCGAGGCATGTGAGTGGCAACAACGGAGTGAAGAGCGGCCAAGAATAATGGACGCCACAAAGTGCGCATTCGTGCGGCTTACAATCATGTTCATCTCCTTGGGTCGATCGTCAACGACACGAAATCTACAGAGATGACACCAGGGTTTCAATGAGAAATGAGTGCCTATTGGAAAATAAATCTATAATTTTGCTAGATATTCGACGAAGTGGAAAAATATCGCGCCAAGGTTCGGTGGTTGAGGATTTTATGCCTCATTATGCGCTCATCGCATTCAAGCGATGACCAATGGCAATAGGCGGGTTGCGTCAGGACAAGGGCAATCAAAAGCCGGTCTTTACAAGCGGATGGCACGTATTTTCCTGACCTGTGCCGTGGCATCCCTCGGCCTGCAATCAAGCGTCCTGCATCAAAAAGGCTTCACGGTCGGCCGATAGACGTGTAAAACGACTGAACTGGTCGACTTACCCCTCACAAGCAGAAATGGAGAAAGCTGATGGCTCATATCCTTCCCGCGCTTGAAAATGGTCATGCGCCGATCACCCTGCAGCAATATTTTCGTGATTCCCTCGATGCTTTTGAAGATTGGCAGATCGGTGATCCGGAGCCGGCTCTCGCCGTCGGTTCCGATAGGATGCCGATATCCGAGGTTTTTGCCGCGTTGCGCGGCTGCTCCGATATCGTCCCCGCCAATGTCGTCGGTGGCGTCACGGAACAGCTGACAAAACCCTGGGAGGGGGAAGGTCCTCTCGATGAGATGACTTTCTCGACGGCCGCGCGCGTCATGAGCGTTCTGGTCCGCAAACGCCAGCTGAGCGATGGCCGGATCTCTGCCATCGTGGAGGGATATACCCCCACGCCCTGGCACGCCCATTAGAAACCGCGCATGACAACGCTCCCATGAAAACGCTCACTGGCCGCTCCATTCGGGAACGGCCAGTGAGACTTTTGAGTACCTGTTCATCGCCGACTTGGGAGCCGCGCTCGAGCAAGCGGTTCTCTACTCCTTCACCGCTCCGGTCATCGACGACACGTAATAGTCGACGAAGAAGGAATAGAGGATGACCACCGGCAGCGATCCGAACAGCGCACCGGCCATTAGTGATCCCCATTCGAATACGTCGCCACGCACCAGTTCGGTCAGCACGCCGACCGGGATCGTCTTGTTTTCCGAAGACTGGATGAAGGTGAGCGCGTAGATGAACTCGTTCCACGACAGCGTGAAGGCAAAGATGCCGGCCGAGATGAGGCCCGGCACTGCCAGCGGCAGGATGATTTTGACGAGAATCTGCCAGCGGTTGGCGCCATCCACCAGCGCGCTTTCCTCCAGCTCGAACGGGATCGAGCGAAAATAACCCATCAGCAGCCATGTGCAGAAGGGGATGAGGAATGTGGGATAGGTGAAAATCAGCGCCAGACGACTGTCATAAAAACCCAGCTGGAAAACGATGAAGGCCAGGGGAATGAACAGGATCGATGGCGGGATGAGATAGGCGAGGAAGATTACCAAGCCCACTTGCCGCGAGCCGGTAAAACGGATGCGTTCGATCGCATAGGCGCCGAGCACCGAGGCCACCAGCGACAGCGCCGTCGAGCCGACCGCCACCAGCATCGTGTTCCACAGCCAGCCCGGATAGGAGGTCTCGAAGAACAGGTATTTGATGTGGTCGAGCGTGGCGCCGACCACCCAGAACGGGCTGTAATTGGTGTAATCGGTCAGCTGGTCATTGGGTTTTACCGCCGTGATCGCCATCCAGTAGAATGGGAACAGCAGCACGAAGGTGAACACCGCCATCGGCAGGTAGAGCATGACGATACGCCGGGGCAGGCGGTTGAGATAGCTCATGCCCTCGGCATTGTCGGTCAAAACGGCATCGGCCGGGCGAGTGGTGGTGGTTTGCGTGTTCATCTATCTATCCCCTCAATCCTGTCCGCCCTGCTGCCATTTGCGGCGTTGCAATCCGAAAAAGCTGAACATGATGGCGGCGAGCAGGAAGGGCACCATGGCCACGGCAATGGCCGCACCTTCGCCCAACTGTCCACCGGGAATGCCGCGCTGGAAGGACAAGGTCGCCATCAGATGCGTGGCATTGACCGGACCGCCCTTGGTGAGCACGTAGATCAGCTGGAAATCGGTGAAGGTGAAGAGAACCGAAAAGGTCATGACCACCGCGATGATCGGGGTGAGCATCGGCAGCGTCACATAGCGGAACCGTTGCCAGCCGCTGGCGCCATCAAGCGAGGCGGCTTCCTGCAGCGAGGCGGGAATGGTCTGCAGACCGGCGAGCAGCGAAATCGCCACGAAGGGAATACCGCGCCAGACATTGGCCAGGATCACCGAGATGCGGGCATTGGTGGCATCGCCGAGGAAATTGATCGGGCTGTCGATCATCCCCATCTGCATCAGCGACCACGAGATAATCGAGAATTGCGCGTCATAGATCCACCAGAATGCGAGCGCCGACAGCACGGTCGGCACCACCCAGGGCAAAAGAATGATGGCGCGAAAGAAGGATTTGAACGGCAGATGCTGGTTGAGCAGCAGCGCCAGCCAGAGGCCGAGCGCGAATTTCAGCACCGAGGCGACAAAGGTGTAGAGCACGGTGTTGAACACCGACAGCCAGAACACGTCATCTTCCATCAGGAACTGGTAGTTTTCCAGCCCGATGAAAATGCCGTCGCGGCCGATCTTGGTATCGGTGAAGCCGAGCCAGACACCGAGGCCGAGCGGATAGGTGAGAAAACACAAAAGAAAGATCGCTGCCGGCAGCATGAACAGGGCGCCGAGCACATTGTTGTTCTGCAAGAGCGAGTTGAACGGCCCTCGCGTTTCCTTGGTAATCACCGTCGCCATGGCAAACCTCCTGATCGGGAATGGCGGCACGCCGGGCTCAAAAGCCGGCGTGCCGCATCGGCATCATTGAGAGCGCGTCAGACGCGGTAATAGCGGTTGGCCCGGCGTTCGGCCTCCTTCATGGCATCTTCCGGCGAACGCTGGCCGGTGACGGCGGCGGCGAACATGTCGACCAGAACGTAATCGGCCATGGTGGCAGCGGAGGCGTAACCCAGCGGGCCGGCATAACCGTTCGGCCGCAGGGTTTCCGACGCGCGCGAGTACGGCGCGTGGATCGGATCGGCGGTCCAGATCGGATTGGAGGCAAAGGATTTCAGTGCCTGGCAGCAATAGGCGCTGGAGCCGGTGATCCAGGCATTCATCTGGTCGGCTTCCATCATGAACTTGATATAGGCTTTGGCGGCTTCCGGGTATTTCGTGTGCTTGAACAGCAGCAGCGAACTGGTCTGGTGCAGTTCCACACTCTTGCCGACCGGGCCGATCGGAAAATTGGTGGTGCGGATGTCGGCGGCGATTTCCGCCAGTTTCGGATCGCCCTTGGCGGTGTAATAGACCGAAACGCCATTGGCGATCAGCGACACCTGTCCGGCGAGGAAGGCGCGGTTGTTGTTGACGTCCTGCCAGCTTTCCGTGCCCGGAATGAAGGTGGCGTAAAGCTCCTTCGCATAGTTGATCGCCGCCAGCGTTTCCGGGCTGTTGATCGTCACCTTGCCTTCGGCATCGACCATCTGCGCGCCATGGCTCCAGAGCAGCCAATGCGCATAGTTGTTGCCGTCGCCGACGGCCTTGCCGTGCGGGAAGCCGGCGGGCGTGCCCTTGGCCTTCATCGCCTTGCACAGTTCGAGGAAACCGGCCGTATCCTTCGGGAATTCGCTGAAACCGGCTGCCTTCATGTGGCTGTCGCGGTAAACGACGGCATTGCCGATGGCGGCGAGCGGCATGGCGATGAACTGGTCGCCACGGGCGGCATACCCGCGCATGCCGTCATACCAGCCGCCATATTTGCCGCCGAGATAGTTGGCGAGTTCGGTGAGATCGACCAGCTTGTCTGGATACTGGTGCGCGTCATCGAACCAGCACATCACAAGGTCGGGACCGGAGCCGACATTGGCGGCGACGGCGGCCTTGGGGCGGATATCCTCCCAGCTTTCCTTGTCGACACGGACTTCGACGCCGGTCGCCTCGGTGAATTTTTTGGTATTGGCAAGCCAGGCTTCTTCATCGCCCTTCACGAAGGGTGTCCAGCGAAGCAGGCGCAGGCTGGCGCCGCTTTCCGGCTTGTAGGCCGGTTCGGCCTGCGCGAAGGTCGGGCGGATGCCCAGACCGGCGACACCAGCGGTGGCGGCGGTTGCTGCGAGAAAGTCACGTCTTCTGATCGTCATGATATTCCTCCTCCAAAACACGGGTCGAAAATCCCCCGGCATCCACTGTCCCGCTTGGTGAATGGCGGCCCTTGCATTCTCGGTTACGGAATGCGCCGACGAGGATGGTGAAACGGGAAGGCTCCTCCTCCTGCCCGTGGCCATCCGCGCGGTATCAGTCGGTCAATCTCTTTCCGGTTTCGACATCGAAGAGATGGACATGGGTGGCATCGATCGAGACGCGCAGCGTTTCGCCCGGTCTGGCGCCGACACGTTCGCGAAACACGCAATTGGCTTCCGTGCCGCCCAGCCGTACGATGAGATGCGTCTCGTAACCAGTCGGTTCGATCACCACGATCTCGACCGGAATGCCGTCGGCATCGAGGGCAATATATTCGGGGCGCAGGCCGTAGATCAGGTCGCGGCCGAGCGCTCCTGCCGGTGCGTTGGCAACCGGCAGGATGGTGCCATCCGTGGCGATGAAGCGGCTGCGATCCTGCGGGTCGAGTTTGCCCTTGATCATGTTCATGGCGGGCGAACCGATGAAGCCGGCAACAAACAGGTTTGCCGGCTGGTCGTAAAGCTCCAGCGGGCTGCCGATCTGCTCGACCACGCCGTCATGCATGACGACGATCTTGTCGGCCATGGTCATCGCCTCGATCTGGTCGTGTGTGACATAGACGGTGGTGGTCTTCAGCCGCTGGTGCAGTTCCTTGATCTCGGCGCGCATGGCAACGCGCAGTTTGGCGTCGAGGTTGGAGAGCGGCTCGTCGAACAGAAAGACCTTTGGATCACGCACGATGGCGCGGCCCATGGCGACACGCTGGCGCTGGCCTCCGGACAGCTGCCGCGGATACCGTTCCAGCAGCTTGTCGAGGCCCAAAATGCCGGCGGCATATTTGACGCGTTTGTCGGCTTCGGCTTTCGGCGCCTTGTTGAGCATCAGCGAAAAGGCCATGTTTTGCTCCACCGTCATGTGTGGGTAGAGCGCGTAGTTCTGGAACACCATGGCGATATCGCGTTCCTTGGGCGGCAGCGTGTTGACCACCTTGCCGCCGATGCTGATCTCGCCGCCGGAGATGTTTTCAAGTCCTGCCAGCATGCGCAGCAGGGTGGATTTTCCGCAGCCTGAGGGGCCGACGAGGATGACGAATTCGCCATCGGCGATTTCGATATCCACACCTTTGATGACCGGAAATGCGCCGAACGATTTGCGGACATCGGTGAATTGAACGTCTGCCATGCTCCCTCCCTGGGTATGTTATGAATTCCCGTCTTTTCCTGTCTGCGTAGGCGATCGGTGGCGGATGGATCAGCCGCGTCCGACAAAGGGCATTTTCGTCGCCATCACGGTCATCGTCAGCACATTGGCATCGAGCGGCAGGCTCGCCATATAGACGACGGCATTGGCGATATGGCCGGCGTCGATGGTCGGCTCGATGGCGATCTCGCCGTTGGCCTGCATCACACCCTTCGCCATTTTCCGGGTCATCTCCGTCGAGGCGTTGCCGATATCGATCTGGCCGCAGGCGATATCGAAATGGCGGCCATCGAGCGCGGTGGATTTGGTGAGCCCGGTAATGGCATGTTTGGTGGCGGTATAGGGGGCCGTATTGGGTCGCGGCGTGGTGGCGGAAATCGAGCCGTTGTTGATGATGCGGCCGCCGCGGGGATTTTGGGCCTTCATGATGCGAAAAGCCTGCTGGCTGCACAGAAATGCGCCAGTCAGGTTGGCGGCGACGATGGCGTTCCAGTCCTCGAAGGACAGTTCCTCCATCGGAACGTTGGGCACGTTGATGCCGGCATTGTTCACCAGCAGATCGAGCCGGCCATATTTTTCCGAAATCGCATCGAACAGTGCGCGGACCGAAGCGGGATCACCAACATCGGCGGCAACGGCGAGAAATTCGGCACCGGTTTCATTCGCCAGTTCTGTCGCTGCCGAATTAAGCACGTCCTCGCGGCGACCGGAGATGACCACCGTGTAGCCGGCACCACCCAGCGCCTTGGCAATGGCGCGCCCGACGCCGGTGCCGCCGCCCGTGACCAATGCGATCTGCCCGTTTTTATCCGCTGCCGTCATGCAATCTTACCTTCCAACTCGTCTTCGATATGCGCCTGCACAATTTCCTCGAAATTTGTTTCGGCCTTGAAGCCCAAGGAAGAGGCGCGCCGTGCGTCAAACTGCGTGGCCCAGCCGGCTACGATCCGCTCGATGACCGGATCCGGTTCGCGGCGGATCAGTGCCACCGCCTTGTCACCGGCCACGCGGCGCAGCGCTTCGATCTCCTCAGCAACGAGCGCCGAAAGCCCCGGCATGGTGAGGTTTCTCCGCGGACCGATCTTTGCGGTGTCGATCGTCGCCGCATGCACGAAAAAGCCGACCGCCGCGCGGGGGCTGGCAAACCAGTGACGCACCTGATCACTGACCGGAAGCACGGCGGGTTGGCCGACCAGCGGCTCGCGCAGGATGTTGGAAAAGAAGCCCGATGCCGCCTTGTTGGGCGCACCCGGCCGCACGCAGATCGTCGGCAGGCGGATGCCGATGCCGTCGAAAATGCCGCGTCGTGAATAATCAGCAAGCAGCAGCTCGGCGATAGCCTTCTGCGTGCCATAGCTGGTGAGCGGCGTGGTGAAGAACTCGTCGGGAATGATGTCCGGGAACGGCGTGCCGAATACGGCGATCGACGATGCGAACACGAAACGCGGAACGTAGCGTTCCTTTAAACCCTCGTGGCGGATGGCCTCGAATAGCGCCCGCGTGCCGTCGAGATTGACGGAGTAACCCTTGTCGAAATCGGCTTCCGCCTCGCCCGAAACGATGGCGGCAAGGTGAAAAATCAGGTCCGGGCGCGTGGCGATCAGTTTCGGGGCGACGGTCGCATCGGCAAGGTCCGCCGTCTGCGCCGTGGTGATCGACTGAAGTGTCGTCGGAACCGTTGGCTTAAATGCATCCACCAGCGTCAGGCGGCTGATCTCGCCACCCAGAATCTGCGGGCTTGATGCAATCCGGTCCACCAGCTTGCGACCGACCATGCCTGCCGCACCCAAAATCATCACATGCATTCCGGCTTCTCCTCCCAGTGTCGCCGTTGATTTCTTTTGTCCGATGGTTCGCTCCTCACTTCGAACCACTGAACGTCATTCAGTCATGTCATTGTTCTCCGTATTCCGCATCCGTTGCGTCTCACGATAAGATTTGAGCCAGCCCAGGCCGGCTTCGGTAGATGTCGCCGGCCGGTATTCGGCGCCGATCGGGCGGTCATAACCCAGCGCATCGAGATGGCCGATGATATGGCTGTAATCGACCTCGCCATGATCTGGCTCGCGCCGATCCGGCACGGCCGCGATCTGGATATGCCCGATCGCCGCCATGGCCTCCTGCAACCGGCGGGTCAGGTTACCTTGCATGATCTGCACATGGTAGCAATCGAACATAAGTCTGACATTTGTCGCACCGACCGCGGAGATGATGTCGAGCGCCTGATCGGTCGTTTGCAGGAAATATCCGGGCGCATCGCGGTCGTTCAGCGGCTCGATCAGGATGCCGATGCCGAGATCTGCGGCTCTTGTCGAGCCATAACGCAGGTTGGCGATGAAGGTCGCGCGTGCCTCCTCGCCGATGGCTCTCCCGGCCATGACGTGGACGTTGCTTGTGCCGGTTCTGGCCGCGTAGTCGATGGCCTGATCGATTGCCTGCGCTGCCTCCTGCCGTCGTTCCGGCACGGCGCACAGCCCGTTGTCGCCGGCCTGCGAATTTCCGCGGCTGGTATTGAGGCCGAGCATGGGAAGACCCGTCTCTTCGAGAGCGCGCCGCGTTTGCTCGGGTGCGGTCTCGTAAGGCCAATGGCATTCCACCGCGTCGAAACCAGCGGCCTTGGCCGCTCTTATCGCGTCAGGCAGCGATAGCTCCTGCCACAAAAAACCGAGATTTGCAGAAAAGCGGGCCATTTCAATCCCACTCCACATCATAGGTTTTCACCAGATCGGCGATCTGTGCCTCGCTCAGTAACCTCGGATTGGCGCCACGGGTCAGCATGGCGAGTTTTGCCGTCTCCTCCAGTTCCTCGATGGCATAAACGGCAGCTTCCAGTTCCTTGGCCGCCACCACCGGGCCGTGGGCTGCCAGCATGACGGCAGAGCGTTTGCCGGCAAGGCCGCGAATGGCGTCGCCCATGGCCGGATCGCCGGGCATGAAATAGGGCAGCAGTTTCACCTTGCCGAGTTTCATCACCGAATAGGCGGTGAGCGGCGGCAACATGTTGTCGGGGTCGACCTCGGGCAACAGCGACAGCGCCACCGAATGGCAGGAATGCAGGTGCACGACGGCGCCGGTCTTTTCCGGTCGCGTCTCGTAGAAGGCTGCGTGAAGCGGCATCTCCTTGGTCGGTTTGTCACCATCCATGAGCTTGCCGTCAGCTGAAAACAAAGACAGACGTGATGGATCGAGTCTACCGAAGGAACTGCCGGTGGGGGTTACCAGAAGGCGCCCATCGCTCAACCGGGCGGAAATATTGCCGGATGCGCCGGCGGTGAGGCCGCGGTCATAAAGCGACTTGGCCATCATGCAGATGTCTTCGCGCAATGTCGCTTCTTCGCTCATGCCGCCTCCAATGTCTGGAAGGCATCGGCGAAAAAGCTCTCGCTGCCGAAATTGCCGGATTTCAGCGCCAGTGCGATCCGCTCGCCCTGAACCGTCGTATAGGTCCACGGCACGCCCGGTGCGATTTCTCGGCCGATCTCCAGTCGCGAAATGCCGAGTGTTTCGGTCACAGCGCCGGAGGTTTCTCCCCCGGCAATCACAAAACGGCGGGTGCCCAAGGAGAATGCCTCAACGGCAAGGTCGGCCAGTGCCTGTTCGACAATCTGTCCGGCTTTTTCCGGCCCCAGAACCTCCTGGGCATGACGAACGTCATCCGGTTCGGCGGTCGCGTAGATCAGCTTTGGTTCATCGAGTGGCTGCTGTCGCAGCCAGTTGCGCGCCGTCTCCATGCCGTCATTGGCGAGCGCCAGCGGATCGAGCCGCAGGCCTGCGACTTTTTTGCTGTAATGCGCGACCTGTTTCCGGGTCATGGCGGAACAACTGCCCGACAGCACGATCCGGCCAGGGCCGATGCCATCCCGTGACATTCCCTGCCGGTTTTCCTCGGGCGCTGCGACAAGGCCGTATTTCACATAGAGGCGCGGCAACTCACCCGCGATTGCGCTGCCGCCTGTGGCAAGCGGCATATCCATCACTGCTGCGGCGATGGTCGCGAGATCGTTGTCGCTGAGGGCATCAACGACGACATGCGCAACACCACCGGCGGCGAGTTTGTCCAGTTCTCTTGCGATGGCACCTGCACCCTGCAGAACCGTGTTACGATCGATCAGGCCCGCACCGCCGCGCACCTGCGGCTGAAGCAGGCGCACAAGGTCGGACTGGCGCATCGGCGTCAGCGGGTGATCCTTCATCGGGCTTTCGGACAGCAGTTGTCGGCCGACGAACAGGTGCCCCATATAGACGCTGCGGCTGTTCTGTGGAAAAGCCGGGCAATAGATCGTCTGCCGCGCACCGAGCTTTTCCATCAGCATTTCTGCAACCGGGCCGATATTGCCTTGGTCGGTGCTGTCGAAGGTCGAGCAATATTTCCAGAAAAACCGTTTCGCACCCGCGCCTTGCAGCCAGATCAACGCATCGCGGGCCTGCGCGATGGCGATGGCGGCCGGCTGTGTGCGAATTTTGAGAGCGATCACTTCGAATGCGGCAGCATCCGTCTCAGCGTCATCCGCAGCCGGGACGCCGATGCGCAGCGACACCGGAAAACCACTGCGCGCGAGAAGGGCGGCGAGATCGGTTGCGCCGGTAAAATCGTCAGCGATGCAGCCGAGCACGGTTCCCATCCCGTCAGCCTTTCATGCCGGGCAGCGTGGTGCCGCTTCGAAACGCCAGGATTTTTGCAACGGCAGCATCGTCTTCCAACCCGAGCCCCTGGTTGGAGGCATCGGAAAACAGGCTGAGCGCAAGGCTGGCAAGCGGCGTCACGGCGCCACTTTTTTCCGCCTCCGAGGTGACGATGCCGAGATCCTTGACAAAGATGTTGACAGTGGAGCGCGGCGTGTAATCCCCCGACACGATATGTTCGCCGCGATTTTCGAACATCCATGAGGATCCGGCCGAAACGCGCAGGACATCGTAGACCGTTTGCAGATCCATACCGGCACTGGCCGCCAGCGTCATGGCTTCCGCGGCGGCGGCAATGTGAACGCCGGCCAGCAACTGGTTGATCATTTTGACCTGCGAGCCGGTTCCGACCGCATCGCCCAGCCGGAAGATTTTTGCCGAAACGGCGTCGAGCGCGGATGCGGCCGCATCGAATGCCGCAGCCTTGCCGGAGGCCATAACGGTGATGTCTCCCGACAGCGCTTTCAGGTGCCCGCCCGAGACGGGGGCGTCGATCACCTGCATGCTTGCTGCTTCGAGCTTTTGAGCAATGGAAACGGCATCACTCGGAGCCATGGTCGTGCAGAGCAGGAAAACGGTTCCCGGCCTGGCAGTTTCGAGCGCGCCATGCGGGCCGAACAACACGTCTTCGACCTGACGGGCATTGACGACGTAGATGAAGACGGTCTGAGCCGCAATGCAGGCTTCGGCCGGTGCGGCGCAGGCATGTCCGCCTTCTTCCGTAAAACGATCGCGCACCTCGCCACGGACATCACATCCGTGGACGATAAAACCGGCTTTCAAAAGCGATAAGGCAGCACCCCAGCCCATCGATCCAAGACCGATGACCGCAGCATTTTTGATGTCCTGCACGGCGTCTCCTCCCCAGGTGCCACACAAGTTCCGATGCCGCGATAACGGTACCGGTATCGGTAACATGGGCGATTTTTTTGGATATTGTCAATAGGAGGCAGTTTTCCTTCTACCACAAACATCCTATGACTGTGACGGCGCGAGCAGCCGTACTGCTGTGCGCGGGAGGGGATTTATCGTTGATGCGCAGATCCACCCTGGAGGAAGTCGCGGCTTTGGCGGGCGTCAGCAAGATGACGGCCTCGCGGGCGTTGCGTGGTGCTTCCGACGTGGCGGACGACACACGCGTGCGGGTACAGCAGGCGGCTGAGCGTCTGAGCTATGTCGGTAACCGGCTGGCACTTTCGCTGTCGTCACAACGCACCAATCTGGTGGCCGTGGTCGTGCCCAGCATGTCCAATACCGTGTTTCCCGAAGTGCTTTCCGGCATCACTACTGGCCTTGAAGGCACCGGCATGCAGGCAGTGTTCGGCATTTCCGATTATGACGAAGCCAAAGAGCGCGAGATCATCCGCGACATGCTGTCATGGCAACCCTCGGCGATCATCGTCACCGGTCTCGATCAGCGGGACGATACGCTGCGCATGCTCAAAAGCGCCGGTATTCCGGTCATTCAGGTCATGGATCTCGATGGTACGCCGATCGATTTCAATGTCGGGCTGTCGCATGGCGATGCGGGCCGCGACATGGCGGCCGCGCTGCTGGCGGCAGGGCGGCGGAAAATTGCCTATGTCGGCAGCGCGCTCGCAAGGGATCTGCGGGCAGGAAAGCGCAAGGCGGCGTTCGAACATGTGCTGGCGGACCAAGGCCTGTCCTTCGTGGCCGAACAACTGGACGATGGCTTTTCCTCGATCGCGCTCGGCAAACGATTGACGACACACATGCTGGCTGCAAAGCCCGACATCGACTGCATCTATTATTCCAACGACGACATGGCTGCCGGTGGGCTGTTTGCCTGTATGGAGCTCGGCATTGATGTGCCATCGCAGATCGTGCTGTCCGGCTTCAATGGTCTGGACCTCACAGACAGCCTGCCGGCGCCGATCGCCACGAGTAAATCGCCGCGGCGCGCCATGGGGGAGGCGGCTGCGCGGCTGATCATCGATGCGACACGAAACGGGGAAAAGGGCGTAGGCGACGCCGCGGTGAAAACGATTGTCTTCAAACCGCCGATCATCGGATTGAAGCCGATCTAGAGGAGTGGTGGGCATGCTGACAGCAGGTATTCAAGGAGCAATGGGAGAGACATGAGCGAGAATAGATTCAAGGCAGCCATAGCGAACGGGCAGCGACAGATCGGCCTGTGGCTCAATACCGGCGAAGCGGTTGTCGCCGATATCGTCGGCCGCACCGGTTTCGACTGGCTGGTGATCGACGGAGAACATGGGCCGAACGACCTGCGCAGTATCATGCGGCAGTTGCAGGTTCTGGATGGTCTGTCCGTCGAGCCCGTGGTGCGTCCCCCGGTCGGTTCGAAATGGATGATCAAGCAGTTGCTCGATATCGGCGCCCGCACGCTGCTGATCCCGATGGTCAATACGCCGGAAGAGGCGGCCGAATGCGTGCGCTCCGTGCGATACCCTCCGCATGGCGATCGCGGCATGGGGGCGATCGTGGCCCGCGCCTCGCGCTACGGTACGGTTGCCGATTACGCCGCAAAAGCCAGTGACGAAATCTGCCTTCTCGTTCAGGTCGAGACCAGAGAGGCGCTGGAAAACCTCGATGCGATCGCGCGGACCGACGGCATTGACGGCGTGTTCATCGGCCCTGCCGATCTGTCCGCCGATATCGGCCAGCCGCTGAAAAGCGACGCGGTTCTGTCGGCGATCGATCAGGCGATCGAAACCATCGTTGCCGCCGGAAAACCGGCCGGTATCCTGACGTTCGACGAGGAGTTGAACCGGCGGTTTATCGGGAAGGGTGCAAGTTTTGTTGCGGTCGGTGCCGATGTCACAGTGCTGCTGACGACGCTGGCTTCGCTTTCCAGCCGATACAGGGATGGCTCTGACGGGCCGACGACGGTCGACAGCTATTGATTGCGGGACAATGACGGCCGACGTCACGGTCGGTGAAGGTGCAGGATAATGAACGATCTTCTCGACAAACTGCGTGATGCCGTCGGTCGCCGTCATGTGCTGACCGGCGACACGCAGACCCGGCGTTTCCGCCAGGGATATCGGTACGGTGGCGGGGCGGCGGTTGCGGTCGTTCGGCCGGGCACGCTGGTGGAGATGTGGCGGGCGCTGCAGGCCTGCCATCGGGCCGGGGTCGTCATCATCATGCAGGCTGCCAATACGGGGCTGACGGGTGGTTCGACGCCGGTGCCCGAAGGGTATGACCGGCCGGTCGTGGTCATCAACACCTTGCGGCTGCGCCGCCTTGATCTTGTCAATGGCGGTCAACAGGTCGTGTCGCATCCGGGCGTTACGCTGGACCAACTGGAAAAAGCGTTGCGGCCGATCGGTCGCGAGCCGCATTCGGTGATCGGTTCCAGTTGCATCGGTGCGTCCGTTACCGGTGGCGTGTGCAACAATTCCGGCGGAGCGCTCATTCAGCGCGGTCCGGCCTTCACGCAGTTCGCGCTTTACGCCCGTATTGATGCGGCAGGCCGATTGCAATTGGTGAACAATCTCGGCGTGGCGCTGGGTGAGGCGCCTGAAGAGATCCTGCAACGGCTGGATAACGGCATGTTCAGCGAGGCGGATATCGTCGAGGCCACGAACCTGCATGCATCCGACCATGAATATTGCGACCATGTCCGCGATATCTCAGCCGGTACGCCGGCCCGTTTCAATGCGGATCCGCGGCGACTTTACGAGGCGTCCGGTTCAGCCGGCAAGCTTGCCGTCTTCGCATTGCGGCTCGATACATTTGCCGCGGACGAGGAAACACAGATTTTCTACATCGGCAGCAACGATCCGACTGAGCTCGAGACCATAAGGCGCGACATCCTGGGTGGCTTTACAAATCTGCCGATTGCCGGGGAATACATGCACCGTTCCGCCTATGATGCGAGCGGCCGCTACGGCAAGGACCTCTTCCTCTACATCCAGGCCTTCGGCACGGATAAGGTGCCGTTCGCCTTTTCGTGCAAGAGCCGGTTTGACGGCATCACCGAAAAGCTCGGGCTCGGCGGTGCGGTCAGCGACCGCATCCTGCAGTTCATCTTCGATCGCATGCCGAGCCATCTACCGCGCCGCATGAACGACTACCGCGACCGCTACGAACATCATTTGCTTCTGAAGATGGGGGATGCCGGCATGGATGAAGCGCGCACTTATCTGGCGCGGCATTTTCCGTCCACGAGCGGTGATTATTTCGAGTGTGACGAGAAAGAAGGCAAGGCGGCGCTGCTCAACCGGTTTTCCGTCGGCGGGGCCATGGTGCGGTATCGCGCCGTGCATCCCAAAACCGTCGAGGATATCGTTGCACTCGATATCGCGCTGCCGCGCAATACGCTCGACTGGTTCGAGCGTCTGCCGCCGGAAATCGCCGCTAAGATCGAGTTCACCATGTATTGCGGTCACTTCTTCTGCCATGTCCTGCATCAGGAATATCAGGTGAAGAAGGGTGAGGATTGCGAGGCGCTCAAGCATGATATTCTGGCGCTGCTGAAGGCGCGCGGTGCGGAATATCCTGCCGAGCACAATGTCGGCCATCTTTATGAGGCGTCAGAAAGCCTCAAGGCATTTTATCGCGAACTCGATCCGACCAATGCCTTCAACCCGGGCATCGGCAAGACCTCGCTCAATCTGGACTGGAAGGAGCCGGGATATTTCAAGGAGCAGGCTAGCGCTCCGTGACTATATCCCGGATGTCGATGGGGTCAGTCGGATGCCGAAATCCGCATCGACCGCGTTGGGATCAACCGTTGAGCTAAGCTTGCGCCGTCTGCGCGGCGTCCGCCGTATCGCCATCCAGCTCCGTCTCCACCCCGAGTGCCTGCTGCACCGCCTTGCGAATTTCTTCCTCGATGGCCGCCCGCGCTTCGGGATCCATCTGCGCAAGACTTTCTTCGGTCATGCCGCGCGCTTCCAGATATTTGGCGCGGATGCGTTCGGCTAAGGTCATCTCGGCCAGTTCGCCGAATTGCTTCTCGGCCTCCGTTCTGCCGTCGGCGGCATCCTGCCAGACGTCTTCATCCCGCGCGCTTGCGGTATTGGTGGATGCAAGATCCCATAATGCGCTCGACAGTTTTGCGGATGTGCCATCGTCATGGCCGGTGTCCGTGCCGGTCAGCGCGGAGCCGACCGAGCTGCGCCCTTTCACGGGCGCGTCGCCGGTGGCCGATGCATCCGGCTGGGTATTTCCACGTGTCAGGCCTGAATAGGTAAAATAGGAATAGGTGGTGCTACCAATGGTCGTCATAATCGACATCCTCGTGAAACCGAGAACAAGTTAGATTTCGAGGCCTGCTCGAAGCTGGTCGCCATTCCTATGCGGTCCTTATGCGGCGCTCTGCCGCATCGCCTCGATTTCCTATGCGCATCAAGGCTAGGTCATTCCGTTTCGCTGAGACAAGGAGACGACATTGACCGCGCGAGTTTCCAACATCAGGACAGTAACGACGCTGATGACGCCCTTTGCTGATGGCAGGATCGATCATGTCGCGCTTGCAGCCCTTGTCGATCGACAGTGCGCCGCGGGGATCGACGCCATCATGGTCTGCGATGTCATCGGCGAAGGGTATGCGCTGAGCGATGACGAGCGCGATATCGTTCTGTCGATCTGCGTGGCGGGCGCGCAGGGCCGCCTTGCCGTGATCGTCGCAACCGGGACCTACAATACGGCACGCAGTGTGGCGCTGACGGAGCGCGCGCAGCAGCTCGGAGCGGATGGGCTGTTGGTGACCGTGCCCTATTATTCGAAGCCGACACGCGCTGGTGTGGTGGCGCATTTCCGAAACATTGCCGGAGCGACTCATCTGCCGGTCATCGTCGATGATGATCCGCAGCGGACTGTGATCGAAGGCGGGGCAGGGCTTTTGTCCGATCTGTCCGATGTCCAGACGATCGTCGGTGTTCGCCATGGTGCGGGCCGGCTTTCCGCCTTTGCCCGGCTCGATCCCGTTCTGCGCCGACGTTATCATCACTATTCTGGCGATGAGATCGACCTGCCTGCCTTCCTTGCCTGCGGGGGCCACGGGATGATGTCCGCCTACGGCAATCTGTTTCCATTCCGCCTGGCTGCATTGGGGCGCGGATTTGCGGGCGCGGCCGGCGCGTTCAGGCGTGAAATGGCTGCCTTGCTTGGTGCCTCGGCCGGCCAGTGGGATGCGGCCGTCATCAAGGCGGCTTTCGGCATCCTCCACGGTGGTGCTGACACCGTGCGGCTGCCGCTGGTGTCGGTTGATGCAGATATGCGGGAAGACCTGCGGCGGGTGCTTACCAGCGCTGATGCGCCGATCGAACCGGCCGGATTTCCAGCGGTCGCTTGATGCGCGGAGTTCGGAGGTGAGCGTATCGCATTCCCATTCCTATGAAATGCCAATCTCTTCGGCTCGCCTTTCCAATCGAAAACATACGGGCCGGCGAATATCTTCCGGACTGTGCAGCGGCACGCCGGACAGGCGCAACGAACCTCCCGGCGAGCCAAACAACTCTGCAGGACATGGAGTATGAAACGATGAACAGCAGAATTCTTGCTTATCAGTTTGCCCGCTACCACCAGCGCCATCAACGTCGTCCGGCGCCGGTTGTTCGTCGTGGCGCAGATTGTCACGCACCCTCTTCCGCGGCCGGTCAATGTGATTGGGCGGCTTTCCTGCGTCTCGCGATCGTGCTGGCTCTGACCGGTTGCGCAATCGCGATGCTGCATCTGGCGCATCAGTCATAAACATCCCTGAAGGATATATGTCATGGGCAAAGCCCTCATGCAGGTGCCGGCTGGATTTTCCGGCGTTCGTTTTACCGTTGGTCGCGACGAAAAAGGCTGCTGGATCGTACAGGACCGCGATGGATTGGTTGGAGGCATTTTTCGCGATCGCGCTTCGGCCGTGCATTTTGCGATATTTGAAAGCGATCACCAGCCCGGCGCTGTCTGCTGCGTGCCGGATGGGGCGATCCTGCCCGGTTTGAATGCAGCCGATCCCATGCGACGTCTTGCATCGGCTGATCGCGCCGGCCTTCGTCTGGTTTGAGCCCCGGCATGCGCGGGCTTGTTCTTGTTGGCGGTGTAACCGCGGTCGCCGCTCTGCTGGCTGTTATGTCCAGCCTTTGACAGGGATTTCTAAAGGGCGCCGTCTGGCGTCCTTCTCTTGTCGATCTACGTTGCGTTTGCGTTGTCCTCAATATAGGGTACCCCCCTATAGTAAAGAGGTCGGCATGTCGCACACCATTCGGGAACAGGCAAAGCTTCTGGCGCGGGTGCGCCGGATGAAAGGGCAGATGGAAGCGGTCGAGCGCGCGCTCGAGGCGGAGGCGCCGTGCGGGCAGATCCTGCAGCAGTTGGCTTCGATCCGTGGCGCGCTCTCGGGCCTAACCGGCGAGGTGATGGAAGACCACCTTCGTGAACACGTGTTGCACGCCGAAAGCGAAAAAGAGCGGGCGGCGGCCGTCGATGAACTGGCGGAAGCGCTCAGGACCTATATCCGCTGACGCGCGGAAGATGGCGGCTGCGCAGGTCTGCGACCAATCAGGCAAAAGGAAACACCCATGTCCCTTTCGACGGACGCAATGGAACATGATCACGTCTTTCTGGGGCAGGATCACGATCGCAACGAGAAGCGCGTCTGGCTGGTGATTGCGCTCACCACGGCGATGATGATCGCCGAGATCGTCGCTGGTACGGTCTATGGTTCAATGGCGCTGCTGGCGGATGGCTGGCACATGTCCACCCATGCCGGCGCCATGCTGATTGCCGCCATCGCCTATACCGTCGCCAGAAAGCAGGCGAGAAACCGCAGTTTCACGTTCGGCACCGGAAAGCTCGGAGATCTTGCCGGTTTTGCCAGCGCCATCGTGCTGGGATTGATAGCGCTTCTGATTGCGTGGGAAAGCGTGCAGCGTCTGGCCAGTCCGGTTGCCATCGATTTCGGCCAGGCGATCATGGTGGCTGTCATTGGGCTGGTCGTCAATCTCGCCAGCGCATGGCTGCTGAAGGACGATCATGCGCATCACGGTCACCATCATGGCGAGGCGCATAATCATGATCACCACCACGACCATAGTCATGGGCATGACCGTCATCACGCGGGCCATGCCCATGGTGACCACGCTCATGCGAGCCATGCCGCCGGCAAGGACAACAACCTGCGTGCCGCCTATCTGCATGTTCTGGCCGATGCGCTGACCTCGGTTCTGGCCATCGTGGCACTGCTGCTCGGCAAGCTCTACGGCTGGAACTGGCTGGACCCTGTCATGGGTGTGGTTGGTGGCCTTGTCATCGCGCGATGGTCCTGGGGGTTGATAAGGGTGACATCGGGCGTGCTTCTCGATGCTCTGCCGCAGGCCAAGGCGATGTCAAAGGAAATCCGTGCGCAAGTGGAGACCGACGGCGATCGTATCACCGATCTGCATGTCTGGCAGGTCGGCCCCGGCCACCATGCCGCCATCATCGCAATCGTCGCGCAAAATCCGCAGGTGCCGGCCTTTTACAAGGACAGGCTGAAGACGGTAACAGGGCTTTCGCATGTGACCGTGGAAGTTTCGCCGAAAAGCTAGCTTCTGTGACCGCCGGTTCTCCAAAAAGTAAAGCCGTGCTGCGATCCGCCAATCGCAACACGGCTTTGCCCTCGTGAGTTCCGTTTTCCGACTACAGGTCAATTGTATTCGGAAAATTCCTGGTATGCGCCTTCCACCCATTCGATCGACGGTGCTGCCGTCTGGAAGAGTGGGCTACTTCCATGGTTGTCGTAGTCATTGCTGCCTTCCACCGCCCAGAGCGCGCTGGCAAGCGAGGTGGAAAGAAGTGTGCTGCTGCCTGTGAGTGCAAAGGCGGATCGCTGACGCGTTTCCGTCTCTCGCTGCGGCGCTTCCTCGGTCGTGCGGTCTATGTCGTAGGACCGGTGGGAATAGCCATATCCGCTCAGTCCGCTATCGATTTTCATGCGGTCTGTTCCGTCAGTGGTTCCGTTAACCAATGGTTAATGCGGGAACCTTGCGCGGAGCTTGCGTTTTGGCGCGTGCGAGATGGAGCATCCGTTGTCGTTCAGGGGTTTTCGACAGATTTCCGGCTGATTTCAACGGCTTGTTTCGCGTCGCACAAATCAGAAATTTTGAATATTGTCGTGCCGGCGATGCCTTGATCTGCCGGTATCGAGGCAAAAGACCGGATGCGCGCCACCCGAACATGAAGGCGGCGCGCAGATCGTCGCATTACATTTTGGCCGCAACCTTGATGGCGAAGGCATATTCGAAGGCGATCTCTTCCAGCCGCTGGAAACGCCCGGATTTTCCGCCATGGCCGGCGGCCATGTTGGTCTTCAGCAGGATCGGCGCATCACCGGTCGTGTTGTCGCGCAGCTTCGCCACCCACTTGGTCGGCTCCCAATAGGTCACACGCGGGTCGGTGAGGCCAGAGATTGCCAGAATAGGCGGATAGGCCCGGCCAGTGACGTTGTCATACGGAGAATAGGCGGCGATCCAGCGATATTCCTCCTCCGATTCGATCGGGTTCCCCCATTCCGGCCATTCCGGCGGGGTGAGCGGCAAGGTGTCATCGAGCATGGTGGTCAGCACGTCAACGAACGGCACAGCGGCGATGATGCCCGCGAATTTTTCCGGCGCCATGTTGGCGATCGCGCCCATCAGCATGCCACCAGCCGAACCGCCCTCGGCGATGATGCGGTCATAAGACGTAAAACCGGTCGAAACGAGATGGTCGGCGGCGGAGATGAAATCCTTGAACGTGTTTTGCTTGTTCTCCATCTTGCCGTCTTCATACCAGGCAAAACCCTTGTCCTTGCCGCCACGGATATGGGCGATGGCATAGACGATGCCGCGATCTGCCAGCGACAGGGCGTTGGTCGAGAAAGAGGCCGGAATGGTCATGCCATAAGCGCCATAGGCGTAAAGCAGGCAAGGCGATGAACCGTCGAGAGGCGTGTCCTTGCGGTAGAGAAGCGAGACAGGCACCAGTTCGCCGTCATGCGCGGGCGCCATGACGCGGCGGGTGACATAGTCATCCGGATTGTGGCCTGACGGCACTTCCTGGGTTTTCAGAAGCACGCGCTCGCGGGTGACCATGTTGTAGTCGAACAACTGCGTCGGTGTGGTCATCGACGAATAGGAGAAACGGATCGTGTCGGTGTCGTATTCGGCGGCGCCCGACAGACCGAGGGAATAGGCTTCCTCGTCGAAGGCGATCGCATGTTCTTCGCCGGTGGCGCGGTCGCGGATAACGATCTGCGGCAGGCCTTCCTTACGCTGCAGCCAGATGAGATGACGCGCATAGGCCATGTGTGAGATGATCAGGCGGCCGGGCTCATGCGGCACGACTTCCTTCCAGTTCGCCTTGCCCGGATCGGAGGCCGGTGCTTCGACGATCTTGAAATCCTTGGCATCGCCGTCATTGGTAAGGATGTAGAAGACATCGCCGCCTTCGGTCATCGAATATTCGATGCCTTCCTCGCGCTTCGCCACCAGCTTCGGTTCGGCGGTCAGATCCTTTGTCGACAGCAGGCGGTATTCGGAGGTCTCGTGATCATGGATGTCGATATAGATCACATCATCGAGCAGCGAACCGCCGACGCCCATGAAAAAGCCCGGGTCCTTTTCTTCGAACACCAGACGGTCTTCGGATTGTTTTTGGCCGACGATGTGGTGAAAGACCTTTGACGGACGGTGGTTCTCGTCCTGCAGCGTATAGAAGAAGCTCTTGCCGTCGGGCGCCCACACACCGCCGCCGGCTGTGTTTTCCAGCACGTCCTCCAGATCTTCACCGGTTGCCAGATCACGGATGCGCAGCGTGTAATATTCCGACCCCTTGTCGTCGTAGCCCCAGATGCCGTGGGTATGGTCCGTCGTGTGGTCGATGCCGGCAAGGCGGAAATAGTCCTTGCCCGCGGCTTCCTTGTCGCCGTCGAGAAGCGTCTGCTTGTCACCGCCTTCGCGGGGTGTACGAAAATAATGCGGCTGTTCACCGCCGGTGACGAACAACGAGCCGTAGGCAAACGGTCCGTCCTTCATCGGCACGGAGGAATCATCTTCCTTGATACGGCCACGCATCTCCGCGAACAACCTCTTCTGCAGCTCGGCCGTATCGCCAAGGGCTGCTTCCATATAGGCGTTTTCGGCCTCCAGATGTGAGCGGATTTCCGGATCAAGCAGGCTCGGATCCTTGAACATCGCCTGCCAGTTATCGGCGCGCAGCCAGGCGTAATCGTCGGTGCGGGTGATGCCGTGGTGGGTGTCGGTTACCGGCTTCTTAAGCGCGGCGGGGGCGACGGGAAGATTGGCGAAAGGCGATTTCGGGGAGGTGGCCAAGGAAACGCTCCGGATTGCATGAAGGAGTGCCACAGATAAGGGGCGGCAGACGGTGAAGCAAGCGGTTGAAACATGGTGCTGATGCTCAAATCGGCAGTATCAGGTGGTGGATCACCAATGGTTGTTTGCCGTCCTCGGTTGCCAAAACGCCATAATTGCTCCACCTAACCGGCATGAGACAATCCGAAATCTTAAAGGGTCACGGCTGAATGCACATAAGATACGGTCTAATCGGCTTAATCCTTTCACTTGCAGCGCCTGCATATTCTCTTCAGGCCCGGGAGCTTCCGGAACTCGCGCCGATCGAGCGGCAGGCGCAGGCAGCCAATATCAGCGCGCAATTCCTGTCACGCTATGCCTACAAGCCTGTAAAGCTTGATGACGCCCTTTCGGGCAAGATCATGAACCAGTTCATCAAGTCGATGGATCCGGACAGAACGCTGTTCGTGCAGGCCGATATCGACACGTTCATGGCGAGCAATGCGAAGCTTGACGACGCTATTCTCGGTGAAGACCTGACGATTCCGTTTTCGATGTTCGACACCTATTCCAAGCGTGTCGTCGATCGTATGACCTATGCGCAAGAACTGCTGAAACAGGATTTTGATTTTACCGCACAGGAAGAATTCACGATCCTGCGCGAGGATGTGCCCTGGGCGAAATCCGAGGATGAAAGCAACGAGCTTTGGCGCAAACGCGTCAAGAACGACTGGCTGCGTCTGAAACTTGCCGGCCAGACCGACGAGACCATTCGCAAGACGCTCGGTAAACGCTACCAGAACATTCTCGACCGCGTTTACACCTACAAGAGCGATGATGTTTTCCAGTCGTTCATGGCCGCCTATACGACCTCGGTCGATCCGCATACGGATTACTTTGGCGCAAAGGCCTCGGAAGAGTTCGATATCTCCATGAGGCTTTCGCTGGTCGGCATCGGTGCCGTCCTGCAGGACCGTGATGGCTACACGACCATCCGCGAACTCGTCGCGGGCGGTCCGGCTCAGTCGTCCGGCAAGATCGCTGTCGGCGACCGCATCATCGGTGTCGGTCAGGGTGAAGATGGCGCCATCGAGGAAGTTGTCGGCACCCGTCTCGACGAGGTCGTGCAGCTGATCCGGGGCAAGGAGGATTCCGTCGTGCGGCTGGATATCCTGCCGGCGGATGCAGGCGAAAGCGGCAGCCATCGCGTCATCAGCCTTGTGCGCGAAAAGATCAGCCTGGAAAAGCAGGCCGCTGCCAAGACCGTCATCCCGGTCGAGGAAAACGGCACAACGCGCAAGATCGGCGTGATCACGCTTCCGGCATTCTACGAGGATTTCGACGCACGTCAGAAGGGCGAGAAGGACTATCGCGGGGCCAGCCGCGATGTCGCCAAGCTTCTCGGTGAACTGAAGCAGGAGAATGTTGACGGCGTTCTCATCGACCTCCGTGACAATGGCGGTGGCTCGTTGACCGAAGCGATCGAAATGACCGGCCTGTTCGTTGGTAAAGGGCCGGTCGTGCAGCAGCGCAATGCCCAGGGCGAGATCAGGATCGAAAGCGATGATCTTCCCAAGCCCGCATGGACTGGGCCGGTCGGCGTTCTCATCAATCGCGGTTCAGCCTCGGCTTCGGAGATTTTTGCCGCCGCGATACAGGATTACGGCCGTGGCGTCGTCATTGGTGACCCGAGCTTTGGCAAGGGCAGCGTTCAGACGGTCGTCAATCTCGACCGCATGGTCAAGAACAGCGACGCCAATCTCGGCGAATTGAAGCTGACCATCGCGCAGTTCTTCCGGATCGATGGCGGAACCACGCAGTTGCGCGGCGTGACGCCGGATGTCGCTCTGCCGGGCCTTGCCGACCCGAAGACCTTCGGTGAGGCGAGTTACGAAAACGCCCTGCCATGGACACAGATCAAGCCCGCAAAACACAAGGATGCCGGCGACATGACCGCTGTGGTGCCGCAATTGCGGGAACGCCACGAAGCGCGTGTCAAGGACGACGCCGATTTCCAGCGCTTCGTCGAGGATGCCAATGAACTGAAGGCGCAACGCGAAAAGCGCACCATTTCCCTTAATGAGGTCGAGCGCCGCAAGGAAATGGACGCCATGACCGCGCGTCTCAAGGCACGTCAGGAAGCCGGTGGGTCTGCGCCGCAGGATGACGATGGCCTGCAATCGAACGAGCGCAGCCTGACCGCGGACCTTGCAATTGAAACCGCCCGCAAGAACGCCAAAGACGTGCTGAAAAACGAGGCGGCTGCCATCGTTGCCGATCAGGCGGATCTCCTGGCCGGGCCCGGCAAGCGTCCCTAAGAGTTCGACGGGGGAGGGGAATTCCCTTTCCCCGTCAGGGCGTCACTGTGCCACCAGCTTTCGGGCCAAGAAATGCGTCACGGTTCGTCTCGACGACCGCAAAAATATAATCCGCGACCGCTCGAAATCGTGGGATATGCGCCGTATCGCGGTGGCGGATCAGCCAGTAGTGGCGGGTGAGCTGAACCTCGTTGGCAAGCACGATCTGCAGATCCGGCTGCTGGCAGGCGATAAAATGCGGCAGGATACAAAGCCCCTGACCATTGAGCGTCGCCGTCAGTTGCGCATAGATGCTGGAACTCTGGAAACGCGGCTTGATACCCGGATGTACGTCGTCAAGATAATCGAGGCCTGGTGCAAAGATCATGTCCTGAATGTAGCCGATGAACGGGTGGTCCAGCAGATCGTCGCGTCGTTTCAGTTCGGGCTTGTCGGCGAGATAGTGTTTGGAGCCATAGACGCTGAGCGTATAGTTGGTGATCTTCTCGATCATATACGGACCGGCCTTCGGCGGGTCGAGCGTGACCGCGATGTCGGCCTCCTTGCGTGACAGCGACATGATCTGTTGGATCGTCACCAGTTCCAGAGACAGGTTCGGGTTCTGGCGGGTGAAATCGTCGATCCGGTGGGCGAAGAAAAAGTTTGCAAACCCTTCCGGCATGCTCAGCCGGATCACGCCGCGGTGAGCGGCGACGCCGTCGTTGATATCGGCCTGCAGCCGGTCGGTTTCCAGCTCGATCTTTTCCGCCGTTTCGATGAAACGCTGCCCCATGGTGGTGAGCACGTAACCGCGTGGATTGCGCTCGAACAGCTTTACCTTGAGCGCGAATTCAAGGCGGTCGATGCGGCGCGACACCGTCGCGTGGCTGGTGCGTAAATGCCGGGCGGCGGTCGATAGCTGCCCCGTCCGGGCAACGGCGAGGAAATACTGCAGATCGTCCCAGGTGAAATTGGGGTTGAAGTTGGTATTGCCGGGCATGCTCCTCCCGTATCTGTTCAAAAATGCACAGATGCTGTTTGCAATTAATAATGGCCGGCTTCTTGCGTCAACGCATGTTTTCCTCAACCATGCTTTCAGGAGATGCGCTTTGAGGAGGGCGAATTTCCAAAACTGCACAGACCTGCGCCCCAACGACGTTTTGCAATCTCTGGGAGGAGACATCATGCGAAAGACGTTCCTGGCATCGCTGGCCTTGTTTTTGGCCAGCAGCACCGCCTTTGCCCAAACCGCATCCGGCAGCCCATCAGACGGAAAAGTGAAGATCGGCATATTGAACGACCAGTCGGGCGTTTATGCCGATTTCGGCGGAAAGTCGTCTGTTGAAGCGGCGCGCATGGCGGTTGAAGATTATGGCGGCAAGGTACTGGGTGTGCCGGTCGAGATTGTCGATGCAGACCACCAGAACAAGCCGGACGTCGCCTCCAACATCGCCCGCCAGTGGTACGATACCCAGCAGGTCGATGCGATCATGGACCTGACGACGTCCTCGGTCGGCCTCGCCGTACAGGCGCTGTCCAAGGACAAGAAGCGCATCACCATCAATACCGGTGCTGCTACCACGGACCTGACGGGCAAGGCCTGTACGCCCTACGGTTTCCACTGGGCTTATGATACCCATGCTCTGGCGGTCGGCACCGGCGGCGCCATGGTCAAGCAGGGCGGAGATAGCTGGTATTTTCTGACGGCCGATTATGCCTTCGGTTATTCGCTGGAACAACAGACCAGCGATTATGTGAAGGCCAACGGCGGTACCATCCTCGGCTCCGTGCGGCATCCGCTTTCCAGCCAGGATTTTTCGTCCTTCCTGCTGCAGGCGCAGTCTTCCGGGGCAAAGGTAATCGGCCTTGCCAATGCGGGTCTCGATACCGCCAACTCGATCAAGCAGGCAGCGGAATTCGGCATCGTTCAGGGTGGTCAGAAACTGGCGGCGCTGCTGTTCACGCTCGCCGAAGTGCATGGCTTGGGCCTTGACGCGGCGCAGGGGCTGACGCTGACCGAAGGATATTACTGGAACCTTGACGACCAGAGCCACGCGTTCGGTAAGAAATTCTTCGCCAAGACCCAGAAGATGCCGAACATGGTGCATGCCGGCACCTATTCGGCCGTCACTCATTACCTGAAGGCAGTGGAAAAGGCCGGAACGGACGATGCCGATGCGGTGGCGAAGGCGATGCGTGAGATGCCGGTGGATGACTTCTTTGGCCGCGGCGGCACGGTGGCCGCCAATGGCCGCATGATCCACGACATGTATCTTCTACAGGTGAAAAAGCCGGATGAAAGCAAGGAGCCGTGGGATTATTTCACCGTGCTCGCCACCATCCCCGGCAAGGAAGCCTATCTCGATCCGGCCAAGGCCGGCTGCGAGCTGGTCAAATAATGGCAGTGGCCACGACAGTCATGCACGAGGAACAGCCGCGGGTGGTGTTGTCCGCCCGCGGCCTGTCCAAGGGGTTCGGCGCCTTCATGGCGGTGAAGAACGTCGACCTCGACATTGAGCACGCCCGCGTTCACGCATTGATCGGGCCGAATGGTGCCGGCAAGACGACGGTGTTCAACCTGCTCACCAAGTTTTTGCAGCCGACGGCTGGATCGATCACCCTGCTCGGTACCGATATTACCAAGGTGGCGCCAGACAGGGTGGCGCGCATGGGGCTGGTCCGCTCATTCCAGATTTCGGCGGTATTTCCGCATCTGTCCGTGCTCGACAATGTGCGGGTGGCGCTGCAACGACCGAACGGGTTGTCGACGCAGTTCTGGCTGCCGATCTCGTCTCTCGATCGACTGAACGACCGCGCCGACCAACTGATCGAGACCGTCGGCCTGAAACGCGAGCGCAACATGCTGGCGGCTGACCTGTCCTATGGACGCAAGCGCGTGCTGGAGATCGCCACGACGCTGGCGCTCGATCCAAAAGTGCTTTTGCTCGACGAACCGATGGCCGGCATGGGGCAGGAGGATATCGGTGCTGTTTCCAACATCATCCGCGAGGTGGCGAAAACCCGGGCGGTGTTGATGGTGGAGCACAATCTCTCCGTCGTGGCCGATATCTGCCATCAGGTGACGGTATTGCAGCGCGGTGAGATTCTGGCCGAGGGCGATTACGCCACCGTTGCACAGGATGAGCGCGTGCGGCTCGCCTATATGGGCACGGAGGAGGCGTGATGGTGCAGCCGCTCCTGACAGTTTCCAACCTCAATGCCTGGTATGGCGAAAGCCACATCCTGCATGGCGTCGACATGACGGTGGGCGAGGGTGAAACCATCACCATCCTTGGTCGCAACGGTGTCGGCAAGACCACGACGCTGCGCACCATCATGGGCATTTTACGCGAGCGAAAGGGTGAGATCCGCTTTGCGGGCAAGGACATGCTCTCCGTGCCGCTGCACAAGACGGCACATGCTGGCCTTGGTTTCGTTCCGGAAGAACGCGGGATATTTTCCACGCTCACCGTCGAGGAAAACCTCATGCTGCCGCCGGTGGTGGCGGGGGGCGGCATGTCGCTTGATGAAATCTACGCGCTTTTCCCGAACTTGCAGGAACGCCGCACCAGTCCCGGCACAAAGCTGTCCGGTGGCGAGCAGCAGATGCTGGCGATCGCCCGCATCCTGCGCACCGGTGTCAGGCTTCTCATCCTCGATGAGCCGACCGAAGGGCTGGCACCGGTTATCGTGCAGCGCATCGGCGAGGTTCTGAAAACTCTGAAAGCGCGCGGCATGACGGTGCTGATGGTCGAGCAGAACTTTCGTTTCGCCAGCAAGGTGGCCGATCGCTTCTATCTGATGGATCACGGCAAAATGGTCGCCGACTTTCCTGTCGGTGAACTGCCGCAGCGAATGGACATGCTGCACAAAGTGCTGGGGGTGTGACCATGACGATGATTTTCGGCATTCCGCTGCAAGCCTTCATGGGGCAGTTGCTGATCGGCCTGATCAACGGCTCTTTTTATGCGCTGCTGAGCCTCGGCCTTGCCGTGATTTTCGGTCTGTTGCGGGTCATCAATTTCGCCCATGGCGCGCAATATATGCTCGGTGCTTTCGTGGCGATGCTGATGCTGCAATATTTCGGCATCAACTACTGGTTCGCACTGCTGCTCGCCCCTTTGGTGGTCGGCCTGTTCGGCGCAGTGATCGAGCGATTGCTGTTGTCGCGGCTCTACAAGCTCGATCATCTTTATGGTCTGCTGTTCACCTTTGGTCTGGCGCTCACCATCGAGGGCACGTTTCGTTATCTCTACGGGTCTTCCGGGCAGCCCTATGCACCGCCGCCGCAACTGACGGGTGCCACCAATCTCGGCTTCATGTTCCTGCCCAATTATCGCGGCTGGGTGGTGGTCGTGTCTCTGGTCGTGTGCATCGGCACATGGCTTTTGATCGAAAAGACCAAGCTTGGCGCCTATCTGCGTGCTGCGACCGAAAATGCCACGCTGGTGCAGGCGTTCGGGGTCAACGTGCCGCTCTTGTTGACGCTGACATATGGCATCGGCGCGGGCCTCGCTGCCTTTGCCGGCGTGCTGGCTGCACCCGTCTATCAGGTGTCGCCGCTGATGGGGTCAAACATCATCATCGTCGTTTTTGCGGTCGTCGTGGTCGGTGGCATGGGGTCGATCATGGGCGCCATCCTGACCGGCTACATGCTCGGCATCGCCGAGGGACTGACCAAGGTTTTTTATCCGGAAGCGTCCAATATCGTCATCTTCGTGATCATGGCGATCGTGCTTCTCATCCGCCCGGCCGGCCTGTTTGGCCGGGATGCCTGAGGAAGGAGCCTGACATGAGTGACGCCATTTCAACCACGGCAACCGGTCGCAGCGAACGTTCGTCCGCCGCATCGAAAACCTATATGGCATTTCTCGCCATCGGCATCCTGCTGCTGGCCATCGCACCGATGTTCTTCTACCCGATCTTTCTGATGAAGCTCTTGTGCTTCGCGCTCTTCGCCTGCGCCTTCAACCTGCTGCTCGGTTACACCGGCCTCCTGTCCTTCGGACACGCTGCCTTTTTCGGAGGGGCAGCCTATTTCACAGCGCATGTCGTGAAGGAATGGGGATTTCCGCCCGAGATCGGTATTCTGGTGGGGGCGGCGGGGGCAGCCGGGCTTGGTCTGATCATGGGCTTCTTCGCCATCCGCCGGCAGGGCATCTATTTCGCAATGATCACGCTGGCGCTGTCTCAGATGTTCTTTTTCTTCTGCCTGCAGGCCAAATTCACGCATGGTGAGGACGGTATCCAGTCGGTGCCGCGCGGACATCTGTTCGGCTTCATCGATCTCGCCGATACCACCAACATGTATTATTTCGTGCTCGCCGTATTCCTGACCGGTATGGTGGTCATCTGGCGGTTCATCAACTCGCCGTTCGGCATGATCCTGAAATCGATCCGCGAAAACGAGCAACGCGCCATTTCACTCGGCTATTCGGTTGCTCGTTACAAGCTCGGCGCATTCGTCATGTCGGCGGCCCTTGCGGGGCTTGCGGGCGGTACCAAGGCACTGGTCTTCCAGTTCGCCACTCTCACCGATGTCGGTTGGCAGATGTCCGGTGAAGTCATCCTGATGACGCTGCTCGGCGGAATCGGCACGCTGATCGGCCCGATCTTCGGCGCCGGCCTCGTCGTCACCCTGCAGAACTATCTGGCGACGTCGCAATTTCCGGTGACCATCATCACCGGCGTGGTCTTCATGGTCTGCGTGTTGTTGTTCCGGCGTGGCATCATCGGTGAGTTCTACGCCTCGCGGCTTGGCCGAAAACTCGGCTTCGAGCACCGGCGCTGACAGGCGAAGACCATGCAGAGCCTGGAGGGAAACTACGACTATATCGTCATCGGTGCCGGTAGTGCCGGCTGCGTGCTGGCCAATCGCCTGTCTGCCGATCCACGCAACCGCGTACTGCTTCTGGAAGCCGGCGGTACCGACAATTATCATTGGGTGCATATCCCGGTCGGGTATCTCTACTGCATCAACAATCCGCGCACCGACTGGTGTTTCGCCACCGAAAAGGATGAGGGGCTAAACGGCCGCTCGTTATCCTATCCGCGCGGAAAACTGCTCGGCGGCTGCTCTTCCATCAACGGCATGATCTATATGCGAGGGCAGGCGCGCGATTACGATCTCTGGCGTCAGGCCGGATGTGAGGGCTGGGGTTGGGAGGATGTTCTGCCACTCTTTCGCAAGAGCCAGGATTTTTACAAGGGCGCCGATGACATGCACGGCACCGGAGGAGAATGGCGTGTTGAAAAGGCACGCGTCCGATGGGCGGTTCTCGACAGCTTCCAGAAGGCGGCCGAACAGGCCGGTATTCCCATCATCGAGGACTTCAATCGCGGGGACAACGAAGGATCGAGCTATTTCGACGTCAATCAGCGATCGGGTATCCGCTGGAACACATCGAAAGCTTTTCTACGCCCGGCGATGAAGCGCGCGAACCTGCGCGTTCTTACCAAGGCACATGTCCGCCGATTGGTTGTCGAAAGCGGCGAGGTCAAGGGGGTCGAGTTTCATCATGACGGCGTGACGAAAACGGCACTTGCACAGCGCGAAACGGTTCTCTCCGCTGGCGCGATCGGCACGCCGCATGTTCTGGAATTGTCGGGCATCGGTCGTGGCGATGTGCTGTCCGACGCTGGTGTCGATGTCGTGAAGGAGGTGAAGGCGGTCGGTGAAAACCTGCAGGATCATCTGCAACTGCGCCTCGTCTACAAAGTGACAGGGGTGCCGACTCTCAATGAAAAGGCGTCCCGCTGGCTCGGAAAAGCGGCGATCGGCCTCGAATATGCGTTAAAACGCTCCGGGCCGATGTCGATGGCGCCAAGCCAGCTCGGCATTTTCACGCGTTCCGGCCCGGACAAGGAGACCGCCGATCTCGAGTATCACGTCCAGCCTGTCTCGCTCGACCGGTTCGGCGAACCGGTTCACGCCTTTCCAGCCATGACCGCCAGTGTCTGCAACCTGCGGCCGGAAAGTCGGGGCTCGGTGCATCTGAAAAGCCCGGATTTCGCCGCAGCGCCCGCGATCCGGCCGAATTACCTGTCGACGGCAGCGGATCTTGATGTTGCCGTGCGGTCGATCCGGCTGACACGCAGGATCGTCGGCCAGCCGGCTTTTGCCCGTTACCAGCCGCAGGAATATAGGCCCGGCCCGGACTGTGAGAGCGATGCGGATCTCGAAAAAGCCGCCGGCGATATCGGCACGACCATCTTTCACCCTGTCGGCACGGCGCGCATGGGGAGCGACCCGGAGAGCGTTGTCGATCCGCGGCTGAAGATGCGCGTACTCGGGCGGCTGCGCATCGCTGATGCCTCGATCATGCCCGCGATCACCTCCGGCAATACCAATTCCCCGACGATCATGATTGCCGAAAAGGCTGCCGAGATGATCCTCGCGGACAATCGCTGAACGGAAACGCATGCGGCAGACGACAAGGGAGACGGTTATGAAGCGCATCGCATTCATCGGGCTTGGAAACATGGGTGGGCCGATGGCCGCCAATCTGGTGAAGGCCGGCTATCAGGTTTCAGGTTTCGATCTTTCCGAAACATCGCTTCTCGCTGCGGCGGAGACGGGCGTCAGTGTCGCTGCCACATTGGCCGCAGCGGTCACGCAAGCGGAATGTGTGATCACCATGCTGCCAAAAGGCGATCATGTGGTTTCCGTCTGGACCGATCTGACGACGCTTCTGCCGGAAGGGACGTTGCTGATCGACTGCTCGACCATCGATGTCGAAAACGCGCGCAAGGCACATGCGCTTGCAGAGGCGATGAACTGCCCGTCGCTCGATGCGCCGGTATCGGGCGGCACCGGCGGTGCCGCGGCGGCAACGCTCACGTTCATGGTAGGTGGATCAGACAAGGCGTTTACGGCAGGCCAGGCCATTCTTGAAGCGATGGGCCGGAAGATTGTTCATTGCGGTGCGGATGGGGCCGGGCAGGCGGCAAAGATCTGCAACAACATGATCCTCGGTATTTCGATGATCGGCGTCTGCGAGGCGTTTGCGCTCGGTGAAAAGCTTGGGCTGTCCCATCAGGCTCTGTTCGACGTGGCGTCCACCTCGTCCGGTCAGTGCTGGTCGCTCACCACCTATTGCCCGGTGCCTGGACCGGTGCCGGCTTCGCCCGCCAACGTGGATTACCGTCCCGGCTTTGCAGCAGCGTTGATGTTGAAGGATCTGATGCTGTCGCAGGCGGCGGCGGCTCAATCGGGGGCCGAGACGCCGCTGGGCGCGCATGCTGCGGAACTCTATGCGCAGTTCGAACAGGCAGGGCACGGCAGCGAGGATTTTTCGGCGATCATACGGATGCTGAGAGCGTAAATGGGCTGCCGCCAGCCGCATCGTTTCGCTGCAGCCCGCCGTGATCTACCGGCCGAGACTACGATAGAGGCGGCAATACTTCTCCACCATCGTGGCGGCCTGCAGCTCTTGCCGGTATCTGGCCAGAGCGTTTGCGGAAAAAGAAGCGACCATGTGCGGGTCTTCCTGAAGTGCCGTCATCGCCTGTGCCAATGCGACGGCATCCTGCGGCGGCACGACAATGCCGGTCTCTCCATCTTTGTTGACAAAGCTGGTGCCGGTGCCGATTTCGCAGCAGATCATCGGCTTTGCGAACATGGCGGCCTCCACCAGTGACAGGCCATAGGCTTCCGATCGAAGGTGGGAGGGAAAAACGAAAGCCTTGCAAAGCTCCAGAAGCGCTGCCTTGTCCAGATCGCTGACGGCACCGATGAAATGGACATTGGCGAGACCGGCACGGGTAGCTTGCGCCTTGAGTTCCTCTTCCATCGGGCCTTCGCCGGCAATCAGAATATCGGCATCGACATTTCGGGCGGCATCGATAAGCGTGTGCAGGCCCTTGTAGTAACGCAGCACGCCGACGAACAGGAAGAACGGTTTTGGAAAACGTGCCTGCCACGTGTTCTTGAGGTTTTCAGAGGCACGCGGGTAATCGGTGTCATCGAGACCGATCGGGATGATCTCCGTCTTTTGCCGATAGCGATTGAGCACCTCGCTGCTCTCCAGATAATTCGGAGAGGTTGCGACGATCCGATCGACGCTGCCGAGGAAGCGGTGCATCAGCGGCTTGTAAAGTTGCAGGAGAAACTTCTGTTTGACGATATCGGAGTGGTAGGTAACGATCGTCGGTTTTTTCGGCGGATGCAGGACATGCAGCATGTCCATGAACGGCCAGGGGAAATGGTAGTGGACGATGTCCGCCTCGGCGCTCAGAGCCTTGAACCTGGAAATGACATCGAACGAAAAGCCGGTTGAGGCGAATTCGAAATCGAGCCTGGCCTTATGTGCCATGTGCCCAGCGAACTCCACGGTATGGCCTGCCGGATCACGGCTGAGCGACAGGACTTCCGAGGCGATGCCATGCGCCAGCGCACCCTTGGCAATGCTGTGGATCGTTCGCTCTACACCGCCGAACGAATCCGGATAATAGGTCTTGAAGACATGAAGAACGCGCATTTTAAGGTCTCGAAAGCATCGTGAATACGGCGCCGTCCATCCGCGACGGCGCCGCAATGTCAGCGTCGAGCTTAGCCGCGTCCGAACTCGTCGGATACGCGCACGATGTCATCTTCACCGAGATAGGATCCGGTCTGAACCTCGATCATCTCGAGCATGATCCGCCCCGGGTTGTAGAGGCGGTGCAGATCGCCCTGCGGGATGTAGACGGATTCGTTTTCGCGCACGAAGGTCACGGTATCGCCGATGGTGACTTCGGCTGTGCCCTTCACGCAAATCCAGTGCTCGGAGCGGTGAAAATGCTTCTGAAGCGAGAGTTTTTTACCCGGCAGAACAAACAGCCGCTTTACCTGAAAGCGATCACCGTTGAGGATCGACGTGTAACCGCCCCACGGGCGATAGCAGGTCGGGTGGGTTTCCGTCAGCTTGGCGGTTGCCTCCGCCTTTGCGAGATGTTTGACCAGCTTGCCGACATCCTGTGCGTCTTCCATGCGGCCGACATAGACGGCATCCTCGCTGGCGATGACGGCAACGTCCTTCAGTCCCTGTACCGCAATATGCGACGCGCGCGACAGAACAAGCGAGTTTTCCGTGTTCATGACGGTTGCATGGCCAATGACAACATTGCCATTGTCATCCTTGTCGCCGAGCTTCCACACCGAATCCCAGCTGCCGAGATCGGACCATGCGAACGAGGCCGCCACGACGGCGGCGTTCGCGGTCTTTTCCATCACGGCGTAGTCGATGGAAATATCCGGGCTCGCCGCGAAGCTTTTCTCATCGAGGCGGACGAAATCGAGATCAACCGAGGCATTCTCGACCGCAGAGCTTGCTGCGGCGTGAACCGAAGGTGCAAAGCTTTCGAGCTCGTTCAAGAGCAGATCGGCGCGGCACATGAAGATGCCGGAATTCCAGAAGAAGCCACCGGCGGCCAACATCTGTTCGGCCACATCCAGCTGTGGTTTTTCGACAAACCGCTTGACCTTGTGCGCGCCGGAAGAAAGAGACTCGCCTTGTTCGATATAGCCATACCCCGTTGCCGGTTCGGTCGGCTTGATGCCAAACGTGACGATCCTGCCGGAGTTGGCAGTTTTAAGAGCGGTGGCGATCGCCTCGCTCCAGTCGCGGCCGGCATCGATCTCGTGGTCGGAGGCCAGAATTTGCAGGACGGCGTCTTCGCCAAACACCTGCTTGAGGTGAAAAGCGGCGGCAGCGATGGCGGCGGCAGTGTTGCGCGCCACCGGCTCGAGAATGATCGCCGAAAGATCGATGCCGACTTCGCGGGCCTGTTCGGCGACGGTAAAACGAAAATCCTGATTGGTGATGACGACGGGGGCTTCATAAACAGCGCCGTTTGCCACGCGCTCCAGCGTTTCCTGGAAAAGCGTCGTTTCGTTGACAACCTGAATGAACTGTTTTGGTGCACTCGACCGCGACAGAGGCCACAGGCGCGTGCCTTTGCCGCCGGCCATGATGACGGGAATGATCTTCTGGGTCATGGGTCTCTCCGGTGAACGGACGGATGTCTTGTAGATGCACAGCCCTAAACAGGCAATCGGATCAATGGAATTTCGCCCATTCGCGGACAAGCGACAGGCCGCTGTCAAGCAGTGCTGCGGCCGCCTTCTCGTCCTCAGCCTCGACATAACAGCGCATTTCCGGGGCATTGCCTGACGGACGCAGGTGAATGATCGAGCGATCGGAAAGCGTGACGCGCAGGCCATCGATATCGCTGACGGATGCAACGCCGCCCAGCGGGGCGAGAAACGCCTTCAGGTTTTCAGGCGATGCACGCAGATGTGTCATCAATGCCGCGCTGGTCTCGACGGGAAAATTCTCCAGCCGGTCCGCTGCGGCAAAAGGCAGATGAAAATCGGCAGCAATGGCGGATAGCGGCTTGCCTTGCTGCTTCGCCAGAAACAGCGTGGCCAGGATCGGCAGAAAACTGTCGCGTGTGGGAAGCGCGGTCAGCGTCGTGCCTGACACGTCGAAATCGGATTGAGTCAGGACACCGCCATTGGCTTCAAAACCCATCACCGCGGTATCGCCATCCGCGCTGGCGCTGACCATGCCCTCGATCACGAATGGCGAACCGACGCGGGTGCGGATGACACGATAGCTGCCGGCAGCTTCGATGCCGGAATTGGAGGTAACGGGGGTAACGGCGACGTTCGCTTCCAGAAAGCGGGCAACGATCAGTCCAAGCAGGTCACCGCGCAGCGGCGTTCCCGTCTCATCGGACACCAGTGGGCGATCGCCGTCACCATCGGCGGAAATGATCGCGTCAAGCTTGTGCTGCTGCGCCCAGTTGCGCAGAAGTTCGACGGTTTGCGGTGACACGGCCTCGGTATCGACTGGAATGAAATGATCGGAGCGACCCAGTGTCACGACCTCGGCGCCATAAGCGGCGATGACCTTGGCAAGCCCTTCACGTGCGACGGTGCTGTGCTGGTAAACGCCAATCTTCAAGCCCGACAGAGCGTTCGCAGGCAAAAGTGTGTCATTGCGCACCAGGAAAAGAGCGAGCGCCTCATCTTCCTCGTTTGGCGCGACGCCGGGCGTCAAATCGATGATCGAGTCACTGATTTCGGCAGCGATTCGCGTGATCGCAATCTCGTCCGTCTTGTCGATTTCGCCGTCCGGCCGATAGAACTTGATGCCGTTTCGATCCGCTGGAATATGCGACCCCGTGATCATCAGGCATGCGCAGCCTTTCGACATGGCATAAAGCGCCAGCGCAGGCGTGGGTATCGCACCGCAATCGACGGGTGCAAAACCTGCGCGAGCCAGCGCGCCAATGCAGGTTGCGGCGATATCGGGGCTGGAGGGGCGAAAGTCGCCGGCGACGAAAATGCGATCGCCCACCTTTGCGAAGCCCGACTCCAGCAAATGCCTGGCAAAGGCGGTCGCGTACAAAGCCGAAGTATGGCCCTGAAGATCCGTCACAAGACCCCGTAATCCGCTGGTGCCGAATTTCATGAAATGTCCTAAAGTTGTCTCTCGCTCGCGTCTACTTCCGTAAGCTGCCATGCTCAGGAGTCAAGACGCGGACAAGCCAGAGGCCGAAGGAAATGGCATCAGTTTTATGACCGCTTCCTCGGCGCAGGCAGGTTTTCAACCTGTGTTGCCCGGCAATTGTCGAGCAAAGCTATGGCCGCCCTGGGCGCTGCCGCGCCTGCTTCATCGTGAATGCAAGAGTTCGGTGGAGTGGCTTTGAACCTCGTTGCGGATTTCTATTTTCCGCCGATGATGCTTTCAGCAATCGCAGCCGCTGCTGCAACATGCGCCCTGCAGGCCGTTGCAGCGGCCTCCGGTTCGTTCCTTTCGATCCGGGCAAAGATTTCGCGAATCTGGCTGGGGCCGGATGTGGTGCGATTGGGCGTGGACAGCGTCATGACCCGCAGGCGCGAGATGCGGCTGTTCAAGCGGCTGACGATGTCCCAGGCGATCGTGTGCCCGCCGGCATGAAAAATTGTCCGGTAAAAACTCGTCGTTGCATCGAGAATGCCGAGCGGCGAATTCTGCCGGGATGTCCTGTCGAGTTCGTTGAGAGACTGGCGCAGCTCAGCCTTCACCTTTTCGTCCGCCACCCTCGCGCAATCTGCAACGGCGGTCGCCTCCAGGGCGGCACGGATTTCGTAGATCTGGCGAGCGTCGTCCCATTCGAGACGGGCAACAATCGGCCCCTGCTTGGCCAGCATCTCCACCAGCCCTTCCGCCTCCAGGTGACGAATGACTTCGCGGATGACTGAACGCGACACCCCCATCTGCTCGCAGAGCGTGCGCTCGACCAAACGTGTGCCCGGCTCGAAAAGACCGCTGATGATGGCGCGGCGCATGCGTTCCAAGGCCATTTCCCGCAAGGTCGCAGGTGGTGTTTCGATGCGCAGGGCGGCGAGAGGGTCAGCGTTTTTGATCATGTGTCTTCTTTAGCTTCAAAAAATGATTCCGGCAAGCACTTGACATGCTGTCCGATGGTATACCAACATACGGTCAGATGAAATTGCAGGGAGGCATTCCATGGCACCGGTGATCCGCAAGACGTTTCTGCAGATCGAAACGACGCTCGTTGAAGGCGGCAAGCAAGCGGTGACGCCGCTGAAGCTGATCGCGGCTTTGGCCGTGATGAAGAACCCGTGGGCTGGTCGTGGTTTTGTCGAGGATCTCAAGCCTGAGATCCATGAGGTTGCTCCGGTGCTCGGTGAACTGCTCACCAAGATGATCATCGATACGGTCGGTTCGGGTGAAGCTGTCGAGGGGTACGGGAAATCGGCGGTCGTTGGTCTGGATGGCGAAATTGAGCATGGTTCGGCGCTGATCCACACGCTGCGTTTCGGCAATCATTACCGCACCGCCGTTGGCGCAAAGTCCTACCTCGCCTTCTGCAACACCCGCGGTCCGGCCAATGCGCCGATCATGATCCCGCTGATGGACAAGAACGACGAAGGCCGTCGCTCGCATTACCTGACGATCCAGTGCGCCATTCCGGATGCGCCGGCTGCCGACGAAATCGTCGTCGCGCTCGGTGCCTCGATCGGTGGCCGTCCGCATCACCGCATCGGTGATCGCTATCAGGACCTGAAGGAGCTGGGTCACGATGCTGCAAACCCTGCCGCGGTCTAAGACGCCTTCCGGCGCTGCCTTTTTCGACCAGGGGCAAGGCGGCGAGACGCTCGTCCTCATCCATGGTGTGGGCATGCGCATCGAAGCCTGGGGACCACAGATCGAGCGGCTCTCGAAAGATCACCGCGTCATCGCGGTCGATCTTCCGGGGCACGGGTTTTCGGTGCCGCTCGATGCGCGGCCGGAACTGCCCAATTTCGTCGCCTGGTTTGCAAGGCTGGTCGATGAGTTGGGGCTGGATGCAGTCAGCGTCGCCGGTCACTCTATGGGCGCATTGATTGCTGCCGGATTTGCTGCGACGGAGCCGTCTAAACTCCGTCGAGTGGCTCTGCTGAACGGCGTCTACAAACGGACGTCGGCAGCGCGCGAGGCGGTCGAAGCCCGCGCCGACGAGATCTTTTCCGGAGCCTTCGATCGTGAAGCACCGCTGGAAAGATGGTTTTCGTCGGATGAAAAGGATGGTGCCGCCTATCGTCTCGTGCATGAGCTGCTGCAGAAGGTCGATCCCGGCGGATATGCCGCCGCCTATCGGGCTTTTGCCACCGGCGATGCGGTCTATTCGGACAGCTGGCCACAGGTGAAGGCGCCGGCCTTGTTCCTGACGGGTGATGGCGACAAGAATTCGACGGCCGAGATGGCCGAAGACATGGCCAGGGCCGCCCCTCAAGGAAGGGCTGTCGTCATCAAAGGCCACCGACACATGGTCAATCTCACGGCGCCGGAGGAGGTGAGTGAGGCACTGGCCGACTGGCTCAGCTGGCAGCCGGTCCGATAAGGAGGAATGGGAGGAGTGACAATGACAGATCCAAGAGCGCTGCGCGATGCGTTCGGTGCATTCCTGACCGGTGTCACCGTGGTGACCACGTTCAATGATGATGGTGCGCCCATCGGCTTTACCGCCAACAGTTTTACCAGCGTATCGCTGGATCCGCCGCTGCTTCTGGTCTGCCTGGCGAAGACATCGCGCAATTACCAGACGCTGATGGCCACGAAGGGATTTGCCGTCAACATCCTCTCCGAAGACCAGAAGGATGTTTCCAACACTTTTGCCCGCCCGGTGGAAGATCGTTTTGCTGCGGTAGACTGGCAGAAGGGGCCATTCGGCTCCCCCGTGTTTTCCGATGTCGCCGCCTGGTTCGACTGTTCGGCAAATGAACGCGTCGATGCCGGTGACCATGTCATACTGATCGGCAAGATCGAAGGGTTCGAAAACTCCGGCAAGACCGGCCTCGGTTATGCCCGTGGCGGCTATTTCACGCCGGCACTCACCGAGAAGAACCTGCTCGCCAATGTCGAAGGCAGCCTGTCCGTCGGTGCTGTTGCCGAGCGGGCTGGCGAAATCCTGCTGGTGCCGGATGCGAATGGCGGCTGGACGCTGCCTTTCGTCGACAAGGCCGAAAGCGAAGGCATGGAGGCGCTCGAGCCGCAGTTCACCGCCGAGATCGGTCTCTCGATCCAGACCGGCCTGCTTTATTCCATCTACGAGGACACCAAGGCCGGCCGCCAGCACATCGTTTATCGCGCCGCGTTAGGCGAGGGCGCGCCAAAAGTCGGCCAACTGTTCCCGCTCCAGCAACTGCCACTTGAAAAGATCCAGGATGCCGCCATCCGTGAGACCGTGAAGCGTTACGCGCAAGAAAGCACGCTCGGCAATTTCGGCATCTATTTCGGCAATCAGGAAAAGGGCCGCGTTCACGCCGTGGCCAAAAAAGGGTGATCCCATGAAGTTCTCGCTTTTCGTTCATATGGAGCGGCTGAATGCCAGCCAGAACCATGAGGAACTCTACGAAGAGTTCATCAAGCTCTGCGAGATTGCCGACAAGGGTGGCATGCATGCCATCTGGACCGGTGAACATCACGGCATGGAATTCACCATCGCGCCGAACCCTTTCGTCAATCTGGCCGACCTGGCCGCGCGCTTCAAGAATGTGCGCCTCGGCACCGGCACGGTGATTGCGCCCTTCTGGCATCCGATCAAGCTTGCCGGCGAAGCGGCGATGACCGATCTCATCAGTGGCGGCCGTCTCGATCTCGGCATTGCTCGTGGCGCGTACAGTTTTGAATATGAACGCCTGCTTCCGGGTCTCGATCCGTGGGGCGCCGGCCAGCGCATGCGCGAACTGATCCCGGCCATCAAGGGCATCTGGGAAGGTGATTACGCCCATGACGGCGAGTTCTACAAATTCCCGAAAACAACCTCCGCGCCCAAACCGGTGCAGCAGCCACATCCGCCGATCTGGGTGGCCGCGCGTGATCCGAACAGCCACGAATTTGCCGTTGCCAATGGCTGCAACGTACAGTGCACGCCCCTTGCCAATGGCGAGGCCGAGATTGCCAGTCTGATGGAACGGTTCGATGCGGCCTGCGAAAAGGCGCCGGATGTGACGCGTCCGAAAATCATGCTGCTGCAGCACACTTATGTGGGCTCTGACGAGGTTGATATTGCCAAGGCAGCGAAGGAAATCAGCACCTACTACAATTACTTCTTTGCCTGGTTCAAGAACGAGCGCCCGATCCATCAGGGCCTGATCCAGACCCTGAGCGAAGAGGAACTGGCGGCCAACCCGAACCTTTCGCCGGAAAAGATGATCACCAACATGCCGATCGGTAATGCGGCAACGGTGATCGATCGCCTGAAGGTTTACGAACAACAGGGTTGGGACGAATATTCGTTCTGGATCGATACCGGCATGAGCTTCGAGCGCAAGAAGGCGTCGCTCGAACGCTTTATCGCCGACGTCATGCCAGCGTTCCGGTGAGGCTGAGATGCACGACTTTCAACAATACATCGATGGTGTTTTCGAAGATGGCTCTGCCCGGTTCGACAGCATCGATCCCTCGACCGGCAAGGTCTGGGCCTCCATGCCGGAAGCGCGCGAGACGGATGTCGATCGGGCCGTGAAGGCGGCCGAAAAGGCTTTGTGGCATGGCGAATGGCCGACACTGACCGCCTCTGCGCGCGGAAAACTGCTATACCGGCTCGCCGATCTGGTCCAGGCCAATGCTCAGCGCCTTGCCGGATTGGAAACGCGTGATACCGGCAAGATCATCCGCGAGACCTCGGCGCAGATCGCCTATGTCGCCGATTATTATCGGTATTACGCCGGTCTCGCCGACAAGATCGAAGGCTCGACGCTTTCGATCGACAAGGCCGAGATGGATGTCTGGACACGGCGCGAACCGGTCGGTGTCGTCGCCGCCATCGTGCCGTGGAACAGCCAGCTTTTTCTCTCCGCCGTGAAAATCGGTCCGGCGCTTGCTGCCGGCTGCACGCTGGTGGTCAAGGCCTCGGAAGATGGTCCGGCACCGATGCTGGAATTTGCCCGCCTCGTGCATGAGGCCGGTTTCCCCAAGGGTGTCCTGAACGTCATCACCGGTTTCGGCCCATCCTGCGGCAGCGCGCTCACCCGTCATCCGGGCGTCGATCATATCGCCTTTACGGGTGGTCCGGTCACGGCGGCGCATGTGGTGCGCAATTCGGCCGAAAACCTTGCCAGCACCTCGCTGGAACTCGGCGGCAAGTCGCCCTTCATCGTGTTCGCCGATGCCGATCTGGAAAGCGCTGCCAATGCGCAGGTCGCCGGCATTTTTGCTGCCACCGGCCAGAGCTGCGTTGCCGGTTCCCGTCTCATCGTCGAGCGCTCGGTCAAGGATCAGTTTGTCGGCCTTCTGAAGGCCAAGGCGGAAGCGATCCGCATCGGCACACCGCTGGAAATGGCGACCGAAGTGGGACCGCTCTGCACCAAGCGCCAGCGTGACCACGTCGAAGAGATCGTTTCTGCATCTATCAGTGCAGGCGCAAAGGTCGTGACCGGTGGTCGCGCAGGCGAGGGCGACGGATTTTATTACCTGCCGACCATTCTCGATTGCGACGGCATCAATTCGCCGTCGGTCGAAACCGAACTGTTTGGTCCGGTGCTCTCGGTCGTATCCTTCACCAATGAGGATGAAGCGGTCGCCTTGGCCAACGATACCCAATACGGCCTTGCCTCCGGCGTGTTCACCCAGAACCTGACGCGGGCGCATCGCATGGTGAAACGCATCCGTGCCGGCATCGTCTGGATCAACACTTATCGCGCCGTGTCGCCGATTGCGCCATTCGGTGGTTACGGCCAGTCGGGCCATGGCCGAGAAGGTGGCCTTGCCGCCGCACTCGATTTCACCCGCACCAAGACGGTGTGGCTGAGAACGTCCGACGAGCCGTTCCCAGATCCTTTCGTGATGCGGTGATGACCATGTTCTACGAGATCAGAACCTATCGGCTGAAGAACGGCGCCATTCCCGAATACCTGAAGGTGGTCGGCGAGATCGGCATCACTATTCAGAAAAAGCACCTTGGCAATCTCGTCGGCTACTTCTCATCGGAGATCGGGCCGATCAACGAGATCGTCCATATCTGGGGGTTCGAAAGCCTCGATGACCGTCAGGCGCGGCGTGCTCGGCTGGGAGCCGATCCCGAATGGCAGGCTTTCCTGCCCAAGATACGCGACCTGATCGTCACCGCCGACAACAAGATCATGTCGCCCGCAGCATTCTCGCCTCTGGGCGGCACGACGCCGGTCTAGAGCCACACAACACATTCGCAGATCACGGTTTTTCTCAGGGAGGAGAAAACATGAAAAAGCAGACGATCATCGCCATTCTCGCCGCTACCGTCGCCTTCGCAGGACAGGCAAGCGCCGCCGACATGGTTTTCACCAGCTGGGGCGGCACCACGCAGGATGCGCAGAAACAGCATTGGGCCGATACGTTCAGCACTGAGGCTGGCGTCAACGTTACCCAGGACGGCCCGACCGACTACGGCAAGCTGAAGGCCATGGTGGAATCCAAGAATGTTGCCTGGGATGTCGTTGACGTCGAGGGTGACTATGCGGTTCAGGCCGGTAATGCAGGCCTTCTCGAAAAGCTCGACTTTTCCGTCATCGACAAGACAAAACTCGATCCGCGTTTCGTCACCGATTATTCGGTCGGCAGCTTCTATTATTCCTTCGTTATCGGCTGCAACAAGGATGCCGTCGATGGCTGCCCGAAAAGCTGGGCCGATCTTTTTGATCTCGCAAAGTTCCCGGGCAAGCGCACTTTCTACAAGTGGTCCGCGCCGGGCGTGATCGAAGCAGCACTCCTCGCCGATGGCGTGCCGGCCGACAAGCTTTATCCGCTTGATCTCGACCGTGCCTTCAAGAAGCTCGACACGATCAAGTCGGAAATCGTCTGGTGGGATAGCGGTGCGCAGTCGCAGCAGTTGCTGGCATCGGCCGAAGCTCCGTTCGGCTCCTTCTGGAACGGCCGCCTGACCGCGCTGGCCCAGACCGGCGTCACCGTCGAGACGTCGTGGACGAATAACATCACCGCCGCCGATGCGCTCGTCGTTCCGAAAGGCACGAAGAACAAGGACGCAGCGATGAAGTTCATCGCCAACGCCACCAGTGACAAGGCTCAGGCCGAGTTCGCGACGATGACCGGTTACGCGCCGATCAACACGGACTCGCCGAAACTGATGGATGCGGACCTGCGCAAGACGCTGCCCGACCAGCAGGCCGAAACCCAGGTCAACGCGGACATGAGCTACTGGGCCGCCCATCGCGACGAGATCGGCACCCGCTGGTACGCCTGGCAGGCCAAGTAATTTTCACCTGAAGACATGTGTGACACGGGCCGGTTGTGCCGGCCCGTGAATTCCGTGAGGGAACCGGGAGGTTTGTAATGGTTCTGTCGGCAACGACTGACGGTGGAGAGAAAAAGATCAGGCGCAACGGCAGTTTCGGCTATGTCGTGCCGGCTCTGCTGCTCATCGCCTTTTTCTTCATCATCCCCGTTCTCATGCTGCTGATGCGCAGCGTGCTCGAGCCCACGCCCGGTTTACAGAACTACCGTGAGCTGCTTGGCTCCACGACCTATCTGCGGGTGTTCCTCAACACGTTCACGGTTGCCGGTCTGGTCACCGTGGTGGCCGTGGTGATCGGTTTTCCGGTGGCGTGGCTGCTCGCCATCATGCCCGACAAGTGGTCGCGGCTGGTGATGGCGATCATTGTTCTGTCCATGTGGACCAACCTTCTCGCCCGCACCTATGCCTGGATGGTGCTGCTGCAGCGTACCGGCGTCGTCAACAAGATGCTGATGAACCTCGGCATCATCGACAAGCCGCTGGCACTTGTGAACAATCTCGTCGGTGTCACCATCGGCATGACCTATATCATGCTGCCCTTCGTGATCCTGCCGCTGATCGGCATCCTGAAGTCGATCGATCCGGCCATCCTGCGGGCAGCTGCTCTTTGTGGCGCCAACAAACGCCAGTGTTTCACCCGCGTGCTGCTGCCACTGTCGCTGCCGGGCATCGCTTCGGGCGCGCTGATGGTTTTCGTCATGTCGCTTGGTTATTACGTCACGCCGGCCCTTCTCGGCGGCACCTCCAACATGATGCTGGCCGAACTCGTGGCGCAATTCGTGCAGTCGCTGGTCAACTGGGGCATGGGCGGCGCGGCCGCTCTCGTGCTGCTGATCGTGACGCTCGTTCTTTACGCCATCCAGCTCAAATTCCTGAACCCCAATCGGGCGAGGTAACAATCATGCTGCTCGATTTCGATAAGCTCGGCGGTTTGAAACCGTTCCTGATCGGCCTTACGGTTCTGGTCTGTCTGTTCCTGATCCTGCCGATCGTTTTCATCGCGGCGCTTTCCTTCGGCTCGTCGCAATGGCTGATCTTTCCGCCGCCGTCCTGGACGTTCAAATGGTATCAGATGCTGTTTGCCGATCCGCGCTGGCTCTGGTCGGCGCTGACCAGCCTGAAGATCGCCGCCATCGTCACGGTTCTTTCCGTCGTCATCGGCTTTCTCGCCGCCCTTGGCCTCAATCGAGGCTCCTTCTTCGGGCGCGAAGCCCTTCGCGCCCTGTTCCTGACCCCCATGATCCTCCCCGTCGTGGTGCTCGCCGTAGCCCTTTACGCGCTGTTTCTGCAGCTCGGACTGGCGGGCACCACGGTAGGATTCATCATCGCGCATCTTCTGATCGCGCTGCCGTTCTCGATCATCTCGATCGGCAATGCACTCGAAGGTTTCGACAAGTCGATCGAGGACGCGGCGATCCTGTGCGGGGCCAGCCCCTGGGAAGCCCGCATAAGGGTGACGGTGCCTGCCGTCAGCCACGGTATTTTTGCCGCCGCCATCTTCTCCTTCCTCGCCTCGTGGGATGAAGTCGTTCTCGCCATATTCATGGCCAGCCCGACGCTGCAGACGCTGCCGGTCAAGATCTGGGCGACGCTCAGGCAGGATCTGACGCCCGTCATCGCCGCCGCCTCCACCATTCTTATCGCCTTCACCATCCTGTTGATGGTTCTGGCCGCACTCTTCCGCAAGGGACGCAAAGCATGACCCAGCCATTTCTCTCCATCAAAGGCATCCGCAAGACTTATGGCCAGGTCACTGCCGTCAAGAACGTGACGTTGGACGTAGCCAAGGGCGAGTTCATGACCTTTCTCGGGCCATCCGGCTCGGGCAAGTCGACGACGCTCTATATTCTGGCAGGCTTTCAGGACCCGACCGACGGCGATATCCTGCTCAACGGCCAGAGCCTGCTGTCGACGCCATCGCACAAGCGCAATATCGGCATGGTGTTCCAGCGTTACACACTGTTTCCGCATCTGACCGTCGGTGAAAACGTTGCCTTTCCGCTCCGCATCCGTCGTGTCGGTCAGGCCGAAATTGCCGAGCGGGTGAAAAAGGCACTGAAGCTCGTGCGTCTCGAAGGTTTTGAAGACCGCAAGCCGGCCTTGATGTCCGGCGGTCAGCAGCAGCGCGTCGCACTTGCCCGCGCGCTGGTCTACAATCCGCCGGTCCTGCTGATGGACGAGCCGCTGTCCGCCCTCGACAAGAAGCTGCGTGAAGAGATCCAGTTCGAGATTCGCCGTATCCATCAGGAAACAGGCGTAACAATTCTCTACGTCACACACGATCAGGAAGAGGCGCTGCGCCTGTCCGACCGGATCGCGGTGTTCAGCCAGGGTGAGATCGACCAGATCGGCACCGGTCAGGAACTCTATGCCAATCCGGCCACCCATTTCGTGGCGGGTTTTATCGGCGACAGCAATTTCATCGATACGGAAATCCTGTCGAGCCTGGATGGTAAGGCAAAACTGGCACTGCCCGGCGGCACGGTGATCGATGGTGTGCCGATGCATGCCGGCAAAGCAGGAGCCAAATCCGCTTCGCTGCTTTTGCGACCGGAGCGTCTGTCTTTGTCGAGCGCCCATGTCGATAACGGTCTTGCCGTGACGATCAACGATATTACTTTCCTCGGTAACAATATCGAGGTGAGCACCCAGACCGGGAATGGCGAAAGCCTGTCCGTTCGCCTGCCGTTCGGTCATGAGGCGATTTCCAGTATCAGCCGCGGCGATCAGGCATGGCTGAGTTTCGAGCCGAAATCGACTCACGCTTTCGCCTGATCCCGGTGCCGAGGTCCGATCATGTCGGACCTCGGCAACCATTGCCGCAATCAGCCCATCCAAGGAGGCCGGCGCCATGGCCCTGTCCGAAAAACTTCTCGCGAAACTGAAAGATCGGTCGCTCGCCACCGACAAGGCTTTGATTGCCGGTGAGTGGCGCTCAGAAGGTGAGGGTGGTGCGACATTCGACGTCACCAATCCCTCGACCGGCGACGTGATCGCCACCCTGCCGGACATGACGCGCGCTGACGCTGCCCGCGCTATCGATGCGGCCCACAAGGCGCAAAAACTCTGGGCAAAAAAGACCGGCAAGGAACGCGCGGCCGTTCTGCGCAAGCTCTATGACCTGATGGTCGCCAATGCCGATGATCTGGCGGCAATCCTCACCATGGAAATGGGCAAGCCGCTGGCCGAGGCAAAAGGCGAAATTCTCTACGGCGCATCCTATGTCGAATGGTTCGGTGAAGAAGCCAAGCGCATCTATGGTGATACCATTCCCGGCCATCAGCAAGACAAGCGCATCATTGTCCTTAAACAGCCGATCGGCGTTGTTGCGTCGATTACGCCGTGGAATTTTCCCAATGCCATGCTGGCGCGCAAGTTTGCGCCGGCCGTCGCGGCAGGCTGCACGATGGTGTCGAAACCGGCGGCCGAAACGCCGCTCTCCGCTCTGGCGCTGGCCGTTCTGGCTGAGCGCGCTGGTCTGCCGACCGGAGTGTTCAATGTCGTCACCTCGAAAAGATCGGCCGATATCGGGCTGGAATTCACCGAAAACGACAAGGTCCGCAAACTCACCTTCACCGGCTCCACCGGCGTCGGAAAGATCCTGATGCGGCAGGGTGCCGAGCAGATCATGAAGCTTGGCCTCGAACTTGGCGGCAATGCGCCTTTCATCGTGTTCGACGACGCCGATCTCGATGCTGCCGTCGAAGGCGCGATGATTTCAAAGTATCGCAACAACGGCCAGACCTGCGTCTGCGCCAACCGGCTATATGTACAGGCCGGCGTCTACGATGCCTTTGCCGAAAAGCTGGCGGCAAAAGTGTCGGCCATGAAAGTCGGCGATGGTTTTGAAGAGGGTGTCATGGCCGGCCCGCTGATCACCGAAAAGGCGGTGGAAAAGGTCGAGGAACATATTGCCGACGCGCTCGAAAAAGGCGGTGCGATCGCCGTTGGTGGCAAACGCGATGCGCGGGGCGGGCTGTTTTTCCAGCCGACCATTCTGACCGGCGTGACCTCGGCGATGAAGGTGGCGAAGGAGGAAACCTTTGGGCCAGTCGCGCCGCTCTTCCGTTTCGAGACCGAGGAAGAGGTGGTCGAAATGGCCAACGATACCGAGTTCGGCCTCGCATCCTATTTTTACGCCAAGGATCTTTCCCGGGTGTTCCGGGTCGCCGAGGCGCTGGAATACGGCATGGTCGGCATCAATACCGGGCTGATTTCCACCGAGGTGGCGCCATTCGGCGGCATCAAGCAGTCCGGGCAGGGTCGCGAGGGTTCGAAATACGGCATCGAGGATTATGTCGAGGTCAAATACCTTTGCCTGCAGGTGGACTGACCCGGCTTCGATACCGGAGCAGCGCAGTACGCTTGCTCATTTTTATCAGTCATAAAACAGTGCCGGATGCGGCACCGCGATGACGTCAGTAAAGGGCAAGGAAGGCTTCGTATCGTTTGTCGTGCATGGCTTTTGAGGTGGGGTCGGGCGACAGGACGGTCTCTCCCGGCTCAAGCGCATTGGCGACCGCCAGAACATCACCATCGGCAAACGGTGCCAGCGCCGAGACCGCTGCGCCCAGAAGCACGGGTTCCGGCGCCTCCGACAACACCACCTTGCAGCCGGTGCCATCCGCGTAAAGTTTTCGCAAAAGCGGCGACTTGTTGTGGCCGCCGCTCAAGTGGAGCGTATCGATCGCATAGCCATTGGCATTCATACGCTCGATGATCATGCGGGTTCCGTAGATCAGCGCGGTGGCGGTTGCCCAGTAGATCTTGATGAAATTTTCGCGCGGGTCTTCGAGGGTCAGGCCGGTGATCTTGCCGCGCAGATCAGGGTCGGCAATGGGCGAGCGATTGCCGATGAAATCCGGTAGGACATGGATATCCGGGGCCGGGTCACCGTTTTCGAGGCGCTCCAGCAGGATCGCCGACAGCGCGCCATGCGGATCATCGCCAAAATCACGGCCTGCCGAAAAAAGCGCGACGATATGGTCGAGAAGCGCACCGGTGACGCTCTGACCGCCTTCGTTGGCGACATAACCATCGCAAAGCGCACCGGGATATGGTCCCCAGATGCCCGGAACTTCGCGGCGCATCGGCTGCGCAGCGATATGGCAAGTGGAGGTGCCGGCGATAAGGGCGAGACGCTGCTCCGGCCTGTCGGTGAGGCTGCGGCCGAGTGTGCCGAGCGCACCGGCATAGGCATCGATCATACCGACGGCGAAGATGCAGTCGGTATTGAGGCCAAGATCATTTGCCGCCTCGACAGTGAGGTTGCCGAGCGTTGCGCCGACCGGCAGGGCTTCTTGCGGCAGCGCTGCCGTCTTCAGCACGTCCAGCATGTCGACCTGAGCCAGAAAATCCTTGTCCCATCCGAAACCCGGGCGTGGATCATAGGTCCATTTGCAGGCCAGCATGCAGACGGAGCGGTCGAGCGAACCCGTGCATTTGAAACCGACCCAGTCGCCTAGGTCGCCGGCATAACCGACGTTTGCATAAAGATCGGGGCGGTGGCGCTTCAGCCACATCAGCTTCGGCATTTCCATTTCCGGTGACATGACGCCACCGAGGTTCGCGAGCGGTGCAGCGCCGGTGGCGGTGCATTCGGCCGCCTCGGCCGTGGCGCGGTGGTCCATCCACACGATGATGTTCCAGGCGGGATCGCCCTCGGAAAGGCGCAGCGGCGCGTGTGTCTTGTCGAGTAGCACCAGCGAGCAGGTGGCGCTGACCGAGATGCTCTTGACGCTGGCGGTCGGAATGCCGGCATCCTTCACGGCTTTGCGCACCGAATGGCAGATCGCATCCCAGATATCCGTCGTGCTCTGTTCAACGAAATGTGTTTGCGGGCGGTTGATCGCAATCGCCTTCTTGGCCTCGGCGAGAAGATTGCCCTTGCGGTCGAACACGCCCGCGCGTGCACTTCCTGTGCCGATATCGATGCCGACGACGTAATCCTGGACGCTCATGTTCATCTGCCTGTCTTTCAAGTCTTCTTGAGGAAGGGAGCGCGAACCATCATGACGATGATCAGGAAGCCTCCCCATACGGCCGTCGCCAGATGCTGGCTTGCGCCCATCAGGTTCATGCCCGATGCGATGACTTGCAAGCTCATCAGGCCCAACACGAGCGGCAGCACACGGCCAAAGCCACCGAACGGGTTTGCTCCAGCCATGAAGCAGGCAAGGACGGTGATCAGCAGATAGCTTTCGCCATGTCCGATGCGCACCGAGTTGAACCGTGCCAGCATGACCATGCCGGCCAAGCCGGCAAGCACGCCGGAGATCGTGTAAAGGACGATCAGCACCTTCTTGACGTTGATCGCCGAATATTCCGTTGCCCTGAGATTGGAGCCGATCATGTGGATCGAAAAACCGGTGCGGGTGAACTGCATGACATAGGCGAGCACACCGGCTGCAACGAGGAAGATCAGCATCGGCATAGGGATGCCGAGCAGCGATCCATTGCCGATCGTCAGAAAGGCTTCCGGCATGCCGGAAATATCGCCGCCGCGAGTGAGGAATTCTCCAAGGCCACGCAGAAAAATCATGGCGCCAAGGGTGACGAGGATCGGATGCGCGCCGACATAAGCAACGATGGCGCCGATCACGAAGCCGGTAAGGCCGCCGGCACCAAGACCGGCGGCGACCGCGACCGGCAGGCTGGCAATGCCGGCGCCGGCAAGCGCGCCCTTGACCAGCCAGGCGGTGGTCAGGCCGGCGATGTTGGCGGTGAAGGTGACGGAAAGGTTGAGACCGCCGGAAATGATCGGCACGAACATGGCAAGCGACAGAATGCCGAGTTCCGACAATTGCACCGCCATGGAGGAAAAGTTGCCGCGGCTGAGGAAGCCGGGCGCGACCAGCGAGAACAACACGATGCTGGCCACGAACAACAGCGCCATGACGCCGAGCTCGATCGAGTCGCCGCTCAAACGTGCAACAGGTGAAGGAGCGGTTTTGGTTAGGTTTTCGGACGCCATGATCATACCTCCTTCGACCGGGTTCTGCCGGGCAGTATCCTGTCGAGATTGCTCGCCGTGATAGCGACCAGGATGATGAAGCCGACGATCATCTGGAATGCGTAGGGCGTGACGCCCATCAGGTTGAGACCGTTCTGCACGACGGCGAGCAGAAGCACACCGAGGATCGCACCGATTACCGTGCCGCGTCCGCCGCCCAGCGTGGCGCCGCCGAGAACGACGGAGGCGAGGATCGGCAATTCCTGGCCGTTCAGCGCATTGGGAACGGCCTCCTGAACGATATGGGCCTGCATCATGCCGGCAATGCCGGCGCAGAGCCCAAGCCAGCCATAGGCGAAGGCCTGTACCTGCCACGCCCGTACGCCGGAGCGAAGTGCGGCTTCGGGGCTGGAGCCATAGCCATAAACGGAGCGGCCGAAACCGGTTCTCGTCAGGATGAACCAGGTCAGCGATGCCATGACGATCATCACCGCGACGGGCAGATAGAGCGTGGCGGTACCACGTTCTGCCGGAAGTGCCACCAGCGGAACCGGATCATACAGCCAGTCCGGAATGTCGTAGATGGAGACACCGCTGGTGAAATACATCAGCAGGCCAAAATAGAGATTGAACGTGCCGATCGTGGCGATGATCGACACGATTCGGAATTTCTGGATGAGAAAGGCATTGAACAGCCCGAGCAAACCGCCGCATACGGCAGCCAGCGCCAGACCCGAAACCCAATTGCCGCCCCCGACCGAAAGCAAAAGGGTCAGCACGACATATTGTACGACTGACGCTGCGACGGCGAAGGAAATATCGATGCCGCCGGCGATCAGCACGACGACAAGGCCGACAGCGAAGATGATGTTGACCGACTGGTTGTTCATCAGGTCGAAGAGGTTCTGCAACGATAGAAAGCTGCTGGTGGTCAAGCTCAGGAACACGCACAGGATCACGATCAGAAGTGCGAGCACGGCTTCGGTGCCGAAACGCATGTTACGCATTGATCATCTCCTCCAACGCTTCTTCATCGATATCGGCGGGGCGCGTTTCGTTGACCAGACGACCCTCCCGCAGAAGCAGGATCCGGTCACTGTTGTGCCAGAGCTCTCCGGCTTCGTCGGAAATCAGGATGATGGCCATTCCGCTATCCGCAAGTTCGCGGATGATGGAAAAAATGCCTTCCTTGGCGCCGACATCGACGCCCACGGTCGGGCAATCGAGAATGAGCACGTCCGGCCGCGTGGCCAGCCATTTGGCGAGCACAATGCGCTGCTGATTGCCACCGGACAGCGATGAAACCGGCAGTTCCGCATTGGCGACCTTGGTCTTCAACCGGGCGATCCAGTCCGCAGTCAGCGTCCGGATGCGGCTCGGCGACAGGAAAAACCGCGTTCCGAGTTGCGGCAGCACTGTTGCAGCCGTGTTCATGTTGATGGACTGGTTCTGCACCAGCCCCAGATTGAGCCGGTCTTCGGAGACATAGGCAATGCCGGCTGCAACCGCATCGCGATTGGAGCGCAGGGCCAAGGGTTTGCCATCCTTGAGTATTTGGCCCGCGGTCGGTCTGGTCATGCCGAAAAGAACATGTGCCAGCTCGGTGCGGCCGGCGCCGAGTAGTCCGGCAAGGCCCAGAATTTCACCGCGGCGGAGCGTGAAGGAAACATTTTCGAATTCACCCTCGCGGCTGAGGCCCTGCGTTTCGAAAATGGTCTCGCCGATCCTGTCCTGTGTGCGGGGTGTCTGCGTCAGTTCCCGGCCGGTCATCAGTTCCGACAGTCGCGCCTGTGTCATGCCTTCGGTGGAATATGTGCCGACAAGCTTGCCGTTGCGAAGCACGGTCACGCGCTGGCAGACATCGAGCACTTCCGACAGGCGGTGGCTGACAAAAACGATGGATATGCCCTGAGCTGAAAGCGTTCGCGCAATATCGAGCAGGGATTCGACTTCACGCGAGGTCAGCGATGCGGTCGGTTCGTCCATGAAGATGATCTTGGCGTCGGCGCGCATGACGCGGCAGATGGCGACAAGCTGGCGTTTTGCGATCGACAGATCACCGACAATGGCGTCCACATGCAGATCAAGGCCAAGCTTGTCGATGGTTCTGCGTGCCTCTTCGCGCGCTTTCTTGCGGGAAAGGGGGCGTAGCGGGCTCGCGACATAATCGTCGAAAATGATGTTTTCCGCGACGGTCAGATGTGGAAACAGCGCCAGATCCTGCCAGATGACGTGGATGCCGCGGGCGCGTGCGTCATGCGGCGTGATGCGGGTGACGCTGTCGTCTCCGAACTGGAATTCAGCACCCGCCTCGGGCGTATAGACGCCGTTGATGATCTTGATCAGCGTGCTTTTGCCACAGCCGTTTTCGCCGGCAAGGCACAGGACTTCGCCACGGCGCAGCTCGAACTCGACCTCGTCGAGAACGCGCACCTGCCCGAACACCTTGCTGATATGCCTGGCGTGTATTGCAATTTCCATCATGTATTCGACCTTGCCTTGGACGTCGGTGCATGGCGGCCGCGCGTGTTATGTCAGACGCGCGGCCGCCACAGTCCTTGGGAGGAAATCAGAGGCCGAGTTCGGCCAGACCGTCCACGGTGTCCTTGCTCAGTTCGAGCGGCTTGGAGGCAAACAGAACCTTGCCGTCCATCTTGACCGGGCCGAGGACCGGCAGGTCGGCCCCATCGGTGACCTTCTGGCCCTTCACGAGCATGTCGCCGAGCGCCACGAAGGCCTTGCCGGCTTCGAGCGGGCTCCACTGGAAGCCGCCGGTGATCACGCCTTCATGGACGAGACGACGGCCTTGGCCCGGAGAAAACAGACCCATGACGGCGACCTTGCCGGACAAGCCGCGTTCCTTGACGGCACGTGCCGCGCCAACCGTGCCCTGGCTGCCGAAAGACATGATGCCGGCGAGATCCGGATTGGCGCGGATGAGGTCAAGTGCCGTGTCACGGCTGTCATCAACGCTTTCGGCTACGCCGAAGCGGTCGGCGGCCTGTTTCATGTCGGGGCAATTGGTCTTCAGCCAGGCAACAGCTGCATCCGCCCAGGCATTGTGTGCCGGAACGCTGAGGCCACCGACGAACACGGCGTAGGAGCCCTTGCATTCGGTCGTCTTGGCGAGCAGCTTTGCATGCTCTTCGCCCAGTTGCTGGGCGGAAATCATCTCGAAATCGTAATCGATGTTTTCCGATGCCGGGCTTTCATGGGTCAGGACGACGATGCCCTTGTCACGTGCCTTCTTGAGAACCGGCTCAAGCACCTTGGCGTCATTCGGAACAACACCGATGACATCGACGCCGCGGGCGATCAGGTCTTCGACGGCACGCACCTGAAGGGCAGGATCGGCGCTGGTCGGGCCGATCATGTAGGCGTCGACGCCGAGTGCCTTGCCCTGTTCCTGAATGCCCTTTTCCATGGCGTTGAACCATGGGATGCCGCCCACTTTTGCGACGACCGCAATCGTCGGCTTATCAGCGGCAAATGCCGTGCCTGCACCGAGTACCGAGCCGGCAAGCATCGCTGCCAGAATAAAATTCCTGCGCTTCATCAGTAGCCTCCCAAATATCGCCGGCACAATCCTCCCGGCGTGCAAATCGACGATGCACAATCCGTTGTGCGGAGTTGCGCAATCGGTTGTGCATTATGTTGTTGCGGTTCCGCTTGTCAATGCTAATTTCCGATTCCCCATCAGGAGAACAAGAATTGCCAGACGATGTGCCGAAACGACTGACCATCTACGATCTTGCAAATCTTGCAGGCTCGTCGCCCAGCACGGTCAGTGCCGTTTTGAACGGCAGCTGGCAGAACAGGCGTGTCAGCGAGAAGCTGGCCAAGCGCATTCTCGCCGTGGCGGAAAAAGAGGGATACTCCATCAACATGCAGGCGCGTGCCCTGCGGCGTGAGCGCTCAGGCATCATCGGCATGATCGTGCCGATGTACGACAACCGCTACTTCAGTTCGATCGCGCAGATTTTTGAGGCGGAAGCGCGCAAGCGGGGATATTTCGCGATCGTGTCCTGCACCAACCGTGATCCGGAACAGGAGCAGCAGGCTGCCCAGATGATGCTCTCCTACAGGGTCGAAAAGCTTATCTGTACGGGCGCGACTGATCCGGACAGCATCACCCGAATGTGCAACGCGCAAGGCGTCGCGACGCTGAATTTCGATCTTCCCGGTCGTTTGGCGCCATCCGTCATATCCGCGAACCGCATGGGCGCGCGGGCGCTGACCAAGGCCATATTGACCCGATTGCAGGCGCGCGGTGAAATGCATGAGCCGGTGCTTTTCATTGGCGGGCGCCGTGAAGATCACAATACGCAGGAGCGAATAGCCGGCTTCAAGGAGGCGCTGGCGGAAAACGGCCTGGCTGCTCCATCCGAAAGTATTTTGCCCTGCGGATATGCCGGCCCCAAGGCGGCGCTGGCGCTTGATGCCTATCTGGCCCGGCACCAGCGTTTGCCTGCGGCCATGTTCGTCAATTCAACGATCACGCTTGAAGGAATTGCGCACTGGTTCAACAGCAGTGGTCACGATATGGGCGAGATCGTCTTCGGCTGCTTCGACTGGGATCCGCTTGCGGCCGTCTTCAATCCGCATTTCCTGATGGTTCGGCAAAATGTGCCGGCGATGATCGACCGGCTGTTCGATCTGATCGAAACATCATCGCCGCTTGCTCCTGCCGTCATCGAAATTCCACCGGAAATCCTTGGCGACGACGAGGCTGGCCGTCAGCCTTTCCCCGCGGCATGAAAACCGCGATGTGACCGATCGAGGTGCCCGTGGCAGTTTCGGAACTGGCCATGATTTTCGTACGTGTACGGAATGCATGTTGCGGCAATTGGAACTTCGAGATGATGAACGGCTTTTGAACATGAAGCATCCTCGGATACGGCGCGCTGAACGGTGTTGGCGCATGATCGCGGGAAGGGAAAATGAGGATGGGCATCAGGAAAATTCGGGAAAGAGATAAAAATGACTGACAATCGTTCTGAGAGAAATCCAGGCGAGATACTCCGCCAATCGGAAAAAACCATGATGGCCGCCATCGATGCGGCACTCGATGTGGCAAGGCGTGATGCTGCCGAGGCGTTGAATGCGATCGGCTACAAGCACCGCCAGCCGAACTATGATTATTTTTCCTATGCCGCGCTGCATATCCTGTTTCTTCGACATTGCGGAGCCGATGCGGAGACAGCGAAGGGCGGCAATCCGAAACGTGGGGCGCGCATTCTGCACATCGGCAAAAAGATCACCCAGTACTGGAGCCCGGAAGATGGTGGCCAGTCGTTGGAGACGGGGCAGGTCAGGCCTGACATGACCGAGGAAGACGAGAAGGATAGGGCGGATCTGATCCAGGCTGCTCAGGATCTTGCGCTCAAGACAGTGTTGCGGGCTCTGGTCGATCAGGCGAGTGCAACCGATCCCGGTTTGCGAGACCGTCTGACGGAAACAGTCGAGGCGCGTATTGCCCGACTTGATTCGCAATCGGAGCAGAGCGAGGCCTTTGCCGAATGGACAAGAACAGCCATTGCGCACCTCATCCGCCCACCTGCCACTTGAACCAACGATCATCGCGCGCTGTTCATGAAGGCATGCATGTTTGCCCGGATGGCGTATCAGGCACTGTTATCGGCTTGTAAAGATCGTCATGATACGGCGTGGCCAATTGCAAAAGTCAGAGTGGTTATGCGTATGGGTCTGGTGAGCATGATTCTTGAGCTGCGAAAAAACGCAGATTCGGACGGCGATGAAGCGGGCGGCTCAGGAGAGCGTCAACCGCTGCGCATCGAAACGAAAGTCTCGTCGCCCGAAGCCATTCGCACCCAAGAGGCAATTTCGCTGAGAACCTTTGCCCTGCGGCTCAACAAGCAAAACCGGCGGAGACAGCCTCTGGGCTAAAAAAATCGAGCGGGTGCCATTTCACAGGTCTGCCCTGATTCCGGCGTGTTTCGAAATTGCTATGCGCTTTATGCATGGCTGAACTGTGCTACGCCGCCTTACTGATGTCACCGAATACCCGTATAACCACATCCAACGAAGCGATGCACCTCCTCCCGCAAAGCTTCGTGTTGCAGACATCCTCATCCTCCTCCCAGAGGTGTTTGCGTGAACAGCGGCACTCCTCCTCCCAGTCGCTGTTCGATACTTTTCGAAAAGCCTGTCGCACCTCCTCCCGCGGCAGGCTTTTTCGATTCCTCCTCTATTTTCAGATCGATGGGCACCAGGCTGGTCGCTGTTCACGCTGGATCGATCCCGAAATCGCACCACAAAGGTGCTCTGCCCCATCTGGTCATCCGTGATCACTCTCTGCGCTATCGCGCAACATATCCGATGATCGCCCCACCTCTCTCAAGCGGTGCGACTGCAAATGCCCCTGTTGGGGTTACTTCAAACCGAACGCCGAGATTGATCAGCACATTTTTTGTGCGCTCCATGTCTTCGCCCTCTGAAGCGGAGCGCCGCAAAACTGTTGTCTTGTATCGCGGTGATGTCGGTCGTCGGACAAAACGTTCGGCCGCCGCATTGGGGAGAGAAGGAAGCGGTGCCGAATGCGTGCCCGTATGAGGCTCGGGGGCAACATCCCAAGAGGGCAACACGCCCATTTAAAAAATTCCCATAGGATTTCGATTGCATTTCGCCAAAAGCTGAGTAATTAAGTCAAGATAAAATGACGGGTGATGGACGATGCAATCCAGTCAGTTGAGCGCGCTTTATACATCCGAAAGAAATCGGCTTTCCCGCATCATCGCAAGACTGTTTTCCAATCGTAACGATGTAGAAGATATCGTGCATGACACGTTCGTGCGTTTCATCACAGCGCCGTTGGACGGGATCGATCAGGAAAAAGCCTATATAACCCGCATAGCCCGCAATCTTGCGATCGATGCGCAGCGCAAAGCATCACGACAGCCGCTGGCGGACATTGATCTGTTCGAGATGGTCGATTTGTCGCCGTCGCCGGAACAGGTTGTGGCCGATCGACAGGCGCTCCAGATCACGCTTTCGGTTCTCGAAAAACTGCCCTACAAGACCCGCCGGGCCTTCGAGTTGCACCGCATGGGTGAGATGACCATAGCGCAGATTGCCAGGGAACTGGGGATTTCCACCAGCAATGCAGGCCGGCATGTTATCGATGGCTACCAATTGCTCCGGGACGCTCTGCGTCGGCATGGCCTTTAACAACAAGCTGTGGGAAAGTCGCGGTCATGATCCGTCATCACAATAAGAGGCGGCGGCATGGTGGAGCGCGATGACGGACGATGTCTTGAAAGACGACTGTTGGCGTGAGGCGCTGGCGCTTTTGCTGCGCTGGCAGGCTGAGCCGGATAATGACGCCATCAAGCGCGAAATCATGGAATTCTGCGCGAAAGGCGACGAACAGCTCGCCGCATGGCTGGAGGCCAAGAAGGTTTATCGCATCGGCGGCATCGCTCTCGACGGCGGCGCGGCGGCGCATGAGACAAAACGTGTGTCGCGCCGTCAGGTCCTGCTGTCCTTGGGCGCGCTTGCGCTTGTGGGCGGATCGCTGGCCTATCGCGGCAGATTGTCAGACCCCGCAGGCACGACCAGAACAGAGGTGGCAGAGGTGCGCGACATCACGCTCGATGACGGGACGCGTATCTCGGCCGGGCCTTATACGACGTTTTCAGTGACGTTCGATGAGAACCGCCGCGTGCTCGAGTTGCAGGACGGCTTGTTATACTGCTCGATCGCGCGCGATCACCGCCCTTTTGTTCTGAAGACGGCGCGCATGGATGTCGTCTGCTCTGACGCCATGGTGGAACTGACGGCGGATGATCAAAGCTGTTGTGTGACGCTTGCAGAGGGTGTCGCGCAGGTTCGCTTCAATGATGCGGTGGCTCCAGATGACGAGATCCATCGGGGGGATTGGATCCGGATTGATGACGGTATCGGCATCGAACGTGGTCACAGCGATCCAGGTCAGGCGGGCCAGTGGCGAACCGGTACCCTGGTTGTCGATAATGAAAGCGTGGCGGCCGTGATCGGGCGGATTGCGCGGTGGCAGGACAGCAAGATTTTTATTCCGCAGGCACGGCTTTCGGCTGCAAGGGTCAGCGGGCTTTACGATCTGTCTGATCCGCTTCTGGCAATGCAGGCCGTCATAGGGCCGCATGGCGGACATGTTCGCAAGGTCGCACCGTGGACCGTGGTGTTGACCACTCTTTGAAGCGCAATTTTTTTTGGGAAAGATCGCGGACCTTTTCGTCAACCAATTCGAAGCCTGTCGCAAACCGTGTGGCGCGTCTTCAAACTGGCTTGAGGGGTATCATGACGTTTTTCCAAAACCGCGGCGGTTCCGCCGGACTGGTTGCCGCATTTCTGTTTTCATCCACTTGCATCGCAGCCGTTCCGGCCGCCGCGCAGGAAAGAACTGCGAGCCGCAGTTTCAGCATTCCGGCCGGTCCGTTGTCGCAAAGTCTGGTGATCTTCGGGCGCCAGGCCGGATTGCAGATCAGCTATCAGCCCTCGATCGCGCGGGGAAAATCCGCTCCGTCGGTCAGTGGTAACGTGGGTGCCCAGGTTGCCCTGTCGAGGCTTTTGGCCGGCAGCGGCATTTCCTACCGGGTGCAGGGAAATATCGTCTACCTGAGCACAGTCGGGGATGGTGCAGGCGTGGTCGGTTCCGCAGACGGTTCGACAGTTCTGGGAACGATCACAGTCGAAGGAGAGAACGCAACAGGCCCGTTGACGGGGCTTGTCGCCACGCGCAGCGCCACCGGAACGAAGACGGATACGCCGCTTCTCGATACGGCGGCCTCGGTATCCGTGGTCGGTGAACCCGAGATGAAGCGGAGAAGCGTGACCAATCTCGATCAGGCGCTTGCCTATACGTCCGGCGTCAACACCAATCTCTATGGCGCCGACAAGCGTTATGACTTCATCGCCATCCGCGGCTTCGTCGAAACCGGCAAGGGCATCTATCGCGATGGATTGCAGAACCGGGTGAACAATTTCACCGGCAGCCGCATCGAGCCCTACGGCATGCAGCGACTGGAAGTGATGAAAGGCTCGACCTCCACGCTTTATGGCCTGAACGCGCCAGGCGGTCTCGTCAACATGATCACCAAGCGGCCGCAGGAGACGAAGTTTGGTGAAGTCTACACCACGTTCGGCGAAGACCATGCCGAGACGGGCACGGATTTCGGCGGCCCGATCGACGCGGAAGGCGACTGGACCTACCGCCTGACCGGCAAATGGCAGAATGCCGAAGACGGTTTTGACTGGGCAAAGGATGATCGCGTCTACATCGCACCGGCACTGACCTGGAAGCCGACGGACGCCACCAGCCTGACCTTTCTGGCCGATTACAACAAGCGCAAGGGCGCCAACCGCTATGGCATTCCGCTTGGTTCAGGTCTCGATCCGGATACTTTTCTTGGAGAAAAGTCGCTCGACCGCAATGATACGATCGAAAAAAATATCGGTTACGTCTTCGATCATGATTTCGGGAATGGCCTGAAATTCAACCAGACGGCGCGTTATACGGATATCAATCTCGTCAACCGAAATGTTTTTCCGTCGGAAATATCGACAGCAAGACGGAATGTGATGCTGGTCGATGGCGATCTGCAGCGTTTCGCAATCGACAGCAATCTTCAATACGATACGAGCTTTGACCGTTTCGACAGCCGGACCCTGGTCGGCATCGATTATTCACGGACCAAAGAGGACCAGAGCGACATCCGTGGCTACATTCGTAATGCCGATGGTTGCAACCCGACCTGCGTGATAAGGCCGATGCTTCCCGGCACCTCCGCAATCTCATCCGGATCGGAGAGGACGCTCGGCCTCTATGTGCAGGAAGAACTGACCCTTGATGATCGGTGGATATTGTCGTTAGGTGGCCGTTACGACAAGGTTCAAAGCAGCGCGGAAAGCGTTTTTCCCGATTGGCTAGGCTTGTCCGACAGCCAGTCCGTCGATGAACATGCCTTCACCTCGCGTGTTGGCCTGACCTGGAAAGCGACCGATCAGATATCCCTCTACGGTACTTATTCGGAATCGTTCGCGCCGGTTTCGCCTCTCCCGAGCCTATTGGGCAGCGGTCTCGTAAGCGCTGCAAAGCCTGTAGAGGGTGTCATGTATGAAGCAGGGATCAAGTACCGGCCCGAGGGTATGAATGCCTTATTCTCTGCCGCTGTTTTCGATATTTCGCAAACAAATGTGCCCGTCTACAGATTTTTCACCCAGCGTCACCAGATTGGCAAGGTTGATGCGCGTGGCATTGAACTGGAGGCGAAGGCGGAACTCACGGACCGTCTGAACATGACTATCGCTTACGCCTATACAGATTCGGAAATCATCGAGGGTGAGGGGCAGGGTCAGGAAGGCAACCGCATGCAGTTCATTCCGGCTCATTCGGCATCCGCCTGGGTTGATTATACCGTTCCCGGCAATGGCACTTTGGGCGATCTGACCATGGGGCTCGGCGCACGCTTCGTCGGCGCGCGTTATGGCGATAACAACAACACCGTCAAACTGGCGTCCTTTACGGTCTTCGACGCTGCCCTGAACTACAAGGTCACAGACAACGCTTCGCTTTCTGTCAATGTGCTGAACCTGTTCGACAAGGAATATATCAACCATGTCGAAACCTTCAGCACACCGGATACGGCCTTCTACGGCGACCGGCGTACGATCCGCGCTACGTTGAAATACACCTGGTAAGTCCGCTGCCGATCGGCCCGTCCGCTGGGCGAGGCCGATCGGTAGACGATTCTGATCAAGGGGGCGCCGAGAGGCGCGGTATTGCTGCGGCCCCGATTGGCCTGTCGTTCGCAAAGCATGTATGGGAAGCCGCAGTTTCTGCGGAACCGAATGCCATGCCCTCTACTCATAATGACGCGTTGCAGATTTTTACCGACGGATCGTTCAATGCCCGCGACCGCACGGGGGCATGGGCATTCGTGATCTTCGATGGCGACCATCGTATCCATGCCGAGCGTGGAACAAGCACGGGCTAGTCCAACAATTCATTCGAGGTGATGGCGGTTTTGAGAGCCTTGTCCTGGCTTGACATGGCGGGCCTGCAACGCGTTGCAACGGTGTGGACGGATTCCGCTCACGTCATCGAGGGCGTCGATCGCTGGCGGATGATCTGGCGGGGCAATGGATGGAAACGGATCGATCCCAATCCCCGTGCCCGCCGACGCAAAATTCCCGATGCTGCACTCTGGCAGAGTCTCGATAGCCTGATTGAGCACAACGTGCATGTGAAAATCGCGTGGTGCAAAGCGCATGCCGGTGTCATCGGCAACGAAGAAGCCGATGCACTCGCTGCAGGAAGAACGCTGAAGATTGCAGGTTGAATTTGGCGATATGGCCAGCCATTCTTCCGTATCCTTGGACAAAGTCATGGCCTTTCTAAAAGCCGAAGGCCATTGCCCGAAGGCACGGAACTCCCACCAAGCTGGTTCGTTCATGCAGAACACTTGCTCATTTTTTGCAAAAGCATTTCCTGGCCAAATATCGAGGTTCCAATATGATCACCGCAAAGCAGATCGTTCTTGCCAGCCGGCCCAAGGGTGCGCCGAAGCCGGAGAATTTTCGCCTTGAGGATGTCGAGTTGGCAGACGCCGGCGAAGGTGATGTCACCTTGCGCGTGCTGTATCTTTCACTCGACCCTTATATGCGCGGACGCATGAGCGACGCCAAGTCCTATGCCGCGCCGGTGCCGATCGACGGCGTGATGGAGGGCGAAACCATCTGCGAGGTGCTGAAGTCGCGACATAACGACTTTAATCCAGGTGATATTGTGCGTGGGTACACGGGCTGGCGCACACATGCCGTCATCAATGGCGACGGCCTGCGACGAGTGGATACCCACGGCGCGCCTCTGACCACCGCAGTCGGCGCGCTTGGCATGCCTGGCTTCACCGCCTGGAGTGGCTTGAAGTTCATCGGCAATCCGAAACCGGGCGAAACGGTCGCTGTTGCCGCAGCCTCAGGACCCGTTGGTTCCATGGTCGGACAGCTTGCGAAATTATGGGGTGCAAGAGCCGTCGGCATTGCCGGCGGTGCGCAAAAATGCGCCTACGTCAAAGACGAGCTTGGCTTCGACGCCGTCGTGGACCATCGCGCTGAAGACCTTGCCTCGCAGCTGGAGAACGCATGTCCAGATGGCATCGATGTCTATTTCGAAAATGTTGGTGGCCACGTCTGGGATGCGGTTCTGCCGCAGATCAACAAATACGGGCGCATTCCGGTGTGTGGCCTGGTCGCCCACTATAATGGGTCGTCGATTTCAGAAAAGGACAGGCTTCCGGGGACGATGTCGGCCATTCTGCGACAGAGCCTTGTCGTTCGCGGTTTCATCCAGACGGAATTCGCACAGGATCATTTCGACGAATTCCTCGCCGATATCGGCCCGCGGGTGGCGTCGGGTGAAATCAGCTATCGTGAAGATATTGTCGACGGCTTTGAAAACGCGCCGGATGCGTTCACCTCGATGCTGACAGGCGGCAATTTCGGAAAGCTGATCGTCAAGGTCCCGTAATCCGCCACATCAGCGATGGAAATGCGGCCACCCGTGTCGGGCGGGTGGTCTCCGGTGTTTCCGTTTGCATACGAAAGATGTTGATATCCGAACTTAAAACATGAATATCTGCGGCTGCTCGGCAGATGTCATATCCCTGTCGCACTCCCTTACAAGAAGTGCCGGGAAGTATGGGAGCAGGCGGTCATGAACCAGAAACTATTCGTGAGCGCCAAGGAAGTGGCGGATCGGGCCGGCGTGTCGCGCTCTGCCGTGTCGCGCGCATTCACACCCGGCGCCAGCGTCTCTGGAGAAACACGTCGCCGTGTCATGGAGGCGGCAGAGGCGCTGGGCTACCACGTCAACCATCTGGCACGCGGGTTGATGCGCAACGAAAGCGGCCTTGTCTGCCTGATCGTGTCCGAACTTGATACGCCCTACCGGGCAAGCCTCATACGGGCAATTTCCCGACAGCTGCAGAACGTGTCGAAGGTTGCCATGCTCATCAACACGGAGCAGTCGGATAAAAGTGTCGATGACGCATTGAAGCTTGCCATCAGCTATCGTGCCGACGCCTCTATCGTGTTGTCGGGAATGCCAGACAAATCGATTACCGATCTTTGCGTCAAAAGCGGCCAGCGGCTGGTTCTCATCAATCGAGACGAGCAACGGGATGGCGCGTTGATGATCAACCTGAACGATCGCGACGCCGCCAGACGTGCCTTTATCGCTTTTCAGCGTGCCGGCTGCCACCATTTCGCTTTCGCCAATTCGGATGTGCAAACCCCCAGTCTCATGGCGCGCGAGGAAGGGTTTTGTGCGGCCGGGCGGGAATTCGGAATAGAGGTCATCGTCGAGCGTTTTGGGCCGACGCGCTATCAGAGTGGTGTAACGCTTGCGCAGCGGCTGCTCACCCGGGAGATACGACCGGATGCAATCTTCTGTAGCAATGATCTCCTGGCCTGCGGGCTGATGGACACGGCGCGCCATCAGTTCAAGCTTTCTGTTCCCGATGATCTTTGTGTGCTTGGTTTCGATGATATCGAGCAAGCCTCCTGGTCATCATACCAACTCACCACTTTTGCGCAGCCGGTTGACCTGATTGCACAAGAGGCTGTCTCCTGGCTCGGTCAGGAGACCGAGGCGGAGGGCCGGTCTTGCAGGCTGGCGGCTGAGTTGACATGGCGCGGATCTGTTAGAGGCGGATAACAACAGCCGGCAACGCTGCGCTCCTTGTCATGGAGGCGGCGGAACGGCTCTAGCAAGCGCGTCGTCCAAGACAACGGACGTCGATCGGAAGATCTTATCGATGCGATCCATAAATACGAATTAAGTCGATCGTCCTTGTGGGCTAAGAACGGTGTGGGAAGAGATTGCCAGCCGCCAAACCGGCCATACATAGCCGGTATAGCACCGTCTTTTTATCCCGCCCGCACAATGGGCGAGGGATGAAACCATGAAGGCGGGCCGTCGTTTCCCAGCAGTGCATGTCCGAGCAATCCAAGGAGAACGTCATGGACACGAAAACAGACACCACGGGCCAGTGTCCCGTCGCACATGGCGCCAAAGGTGCCACCCCGCGTGGCCGATCCAATCGTGACTGGTGGCCGAACCAGCTGAACGTGCAGATACTCCACACGCATTCATCTCTGTCCGACCCTCTGGGCGAAGCGTTCAATTACGCGGAAGAATTCAAGAAGCTGGATCTGGATGCCGTAAAGCAGGATCTGCATGCGTTGATGACCGACAGCCAGGACTGGTGGCCGGCGGATTTCGGACATTACGGTGGTCTGTTCATCCGTATGGCCTGGCACTCGGCCGGCACCTATCGCATCACCGATGGCCGTGGCGGCGCCGGCATGGGCCAGCAGCGTTTTGCACCGCTCAACAGTTGGCCGGATAACGTCAATCTCGACAAAGCCCGCCGCCTTCTCTGGCCGATCAAGCAGAAATACGGCAACAAGATTTCCTGGGCCGACCTTCTGATCCTCACCGGCAATGTCGCGCTGGAATCCATGGGCTTCAAGACCTTCGGTTTTGCAGGTGGCCGCGCCGATGTTTGGGAGCCGGAAGAACTGTATTGGGGGCCGGAAGGCACGTGGCTGGGTGACGAGCGTTATAGTGGCGAGCGTGAACTCTCCGAGCCGCTCGGCGCCGTGCAGATGGGCCTCATCTACGTCAACCCGGAAGGCCCGAACGGCAATCCCGATCCGCTGGCTTCCGCCCGCGATATCCGTGCCACCTTTGCCCGCATGGCGATGAACGACGAGGAAACCGTGGCGCTGGTGGCCGGTGGCCACACATTCGGCAAGACCCATGGCGCCGGCGATCCGTCCTTCGTGGGTGTCGATCCCGAAGGCGGCGAATTGGAATCACAAGGGCTGGGCTGGTCAAGCAAGTTCAACAGCGGGGTCGGCCGTGATGCCATCGGTAGCGGTCTCGAAGTCACCTGGACGCAGACACCGACACAGTGGAGCAACTACTTCTTTGAAAACCTGTTCGGTTTCGAGTGGGAGCTGACCAAGAGCCCGGGCGGCGCGCATCAGTGGGTCGCGAAGAACGCCGAGGCTTCCATTCCAGATGCGTTCGATCCGTCGAAAAAGCAGCTTCCGACGATGCTGACCTCCGATCTGGCGCTGCGTTTCGATCCAATCTACGAAAAGATTTCGCGCCGTTTCCTGGAAAACCCGGCGGAATTTGCCGATGCCTTTGCGCGTGCCTGGTTCAAGCTGACCCATCGCGACATGGGCCCCAAAGCACGTTATCTCGGTCCGGAAGTTCCGGCCGAAGACCTGATCTGGCAGGATGTCGTTCCTTCTGTGGATCACCCGCTGGTCGATGAGGTCGATATCGCCGCGCTCAAGGAAAAGGTTCTCGCTTCCGGCCTTTCGGTGCAGGAACTGGTGTCGACCGCCTGGTCGTCCGCTTCCAGCTTCCGCGGCTCCGACAAGCGCGGCGGCGCCAATGGTGCGCGTGTTCGCCTTGCGCCTCAGAAGGACTGGGAGGCCAATCAGCCTGAACAGTTGGCAAGGGTGCTTGGCGTGCTCGAGGGCATCCAGCAGGCTTTCAATACGACCCAAAATGGCGGCAAGAAGATTTCGCTGGCCGATCTGATCGTCCTTGCCGGCGCTGCCGGTGTTGAAAAGGCTGCGAAGGCGGGTGGAAACGATGTCGTTGTTCCCTTCACGCCGGGCCGCACGGATGCGAGCGATGCGCAGACGGATGTGGACTCCTTTGCCGCGCTCGAGCCGCGTGTCGATGGTTTCCGCAACTATGTGAACGACAAGCGCATCCAGTTCATGAAGCCTGAGGAAGCGCTGGTCGATCGCGCCCAACTGCTGACACTGACCGCGCCTGAAATGTCGGTTCTGGTCGGTGGCCTGCGTGTCCTGACCGTTGGTCAGCCGAAACACGGCGTGTTCACCAATCGGCCTGAGACGCTGACGAACGATTTTTTCGTCAACCTGCTCGACATGGGTACCGTCTGGACACCGCTTGCCGGCAAGCAGGGCATTTATGAAGGCCGCGACCGCAACAGCCACGAACTGAAATGGACCGGCACGCGCATCGATCTGATCTTTGGTTCGCATTCGCAGCTGCGCGCCATTGCCGAAGTTTACGGCCAGTCGGATGCGAAGGAAAAATTCGTGCGCGACTTCGTTTTGGCCTGGAACAAGGTGATGAACGCCGACCGTTTCGATCTTCTCTGATCGATGACCTGGCCCGGACGCGCACCCTTGGCGTTCGGGCATTTTTCGTAGCCCTCCATCTGATATTCTTGTATTTCAGTCTGGACGCGCAAATTGGCTTTTGCCATAATCTGACTTCAGCCGCGCTACGGGAGGTAGTTCGAGCCGGCGCTTGTGTGCGTTCCGCTTTTCGTTTCTTCCTCGCTTGCACAGGCAAAGCGATTCGGAGACGAACATGCCATCCAAGCCCGCACTTCCCACCCATGCTTGCCTCGCCAGGAAGAACGCTACCCTTCCGGTCCTTTGAGGATGAGCAGCAACCGCACTGGCCTTGCCGTTGCCATCATGGTTCTGGCGGCCTGTCTTAACAGTCTCGATGCGGTGATCGTCCGTCTGCTGGCCGGCGAAGTTCATCCGTTGATGATCGGCTTTTTTCGCTCGTTTTTCGGTCTGATCGCCGTCACGCCGTGGATTGTCCGTGGCGTCAACCTGACGGCGTCTCCCTTCCGCGCTCTGCACGCGGTCCGGGCCGGGTTGAAACTGCTGGCGCTGATCTGTCTGTTCGTTGCCTTTGCGCATGCACCGCTGGCCGATGCCACGGCAATCAACTTTACCATGCCGATCTTTCTGGTACTCGGCGCATGGCTCATTCTGGGTGAAAAGGTTGGTCGCGGCAGTATTGTCGGGGTTTTTGCCGGTTTTGTCGGAGTGATGATCATCATTCGTCCGAGCGGGAATCAGGGTTTCGATCCGTGGTTGCTGTTCGCTTTGGCTGGCGCCGTGCTCACCGCCGCCAGCCAGTTGCTGTTACGACGTATGGCGATGCGCGACACGACCGATCGCCTTGTTGCCTGGAACCTTATCACCATGGTGCCGCTGGGCCTGATCATCATGCTGCCTGTCTGGTCGATGCCGACCTGGACGCAACTGGGTCTCCTTGCCCTGCAAGGCGTGCTCGGGGCGTTCAATATGGCCATCATCACGCGCGCTTTCGCCATGGCCGATGCCAGTGTTCTGGCGCCGCTCGATTTCCTCAGGCTTCCCGTGGTGGCGCTGATGGCGTTTCTGGTGTTTGCCGAGGTTCCGGTCGTTCAGATGTGGATCGGTGCCGCCATCATCATCGGCGCAACTGTTGTTGCAACCGGCGGAGCAACCCGCAGGAAAAAGCCACCCGTCGAGCGCTTGTGACTTTGATAAGATCACGTCTGATGGTCACGCTGCCAAGGATGTGGGGCTCTGGCGCGTGACCGGCATGGCCGCGCCATCCCCGATGCATGGTGTGGCTTCAACCCGGCCGGTTTTCGTGAAAATGGTTGTAGACCTGCTTGGCCACGGCCTCGGAAATGCCCTCCACCGCCATCAGGTCGTTCAAGCCGGCGCGTGATACTGCTTTCGCTGTTCCAAAATGCTGCAAGAGCTTACGCTTGCGACCGGGCCCGATGCCGGCGATCTCGTCCAGCGGGTTCTTGACCATTTCCTTCTTGCGCCGTGCCCGGTGTGAGCCGATGGCAAAGCGGTGCGCCTCATCGCGCATGCGCTGCACGAAATAGAGAACCGGATCGCGTGGCGGCAGCGAGAAATCGCTTTTACCATCGGCAAAGAACCGTTCGCGGCCGGCATCGCGGTCGACGCCCTTGGCGACGCCGATGGCGGTGACAACATCGCGAATGCCGAGTTCGTCGAGAATGGCGCGTACCGCCGTCATCTGGCCCTGACCACCATCGATCAGGATCACGTCCGGCCATGCCGGGAAGGCGGCGTCGTTGATGTCTTCGCTTGCTGTCTCAGCCGGCGTTTCCGCAGTCGCGCTTGCTGAAATGCTGCGGTTCGGAATGCCTTCCTCCTTGATCAGGCGGGAGAAGCGGCGGGTCATCACTTCCTTCATCATGCCAAAGTCGTCGCCGGGCGTGATGTCGGTCGATTTGATGTTGAACTTTCGGTACTGGCCTTTGACGAACCCTTCAGGCCCGGCCACCACCATGCCGCCGACGGCATTGGTGCCCATGATATGGGAGTTGTCGTAGATCTCGATACGTTGTGGCACGTAAGGCAGTTTGAAGGTTTCCGCGAGGCCAGCCAACAGACGTGTCTGTGATGAGGTTTCTGCCAGCTTGCGGCCATGCGCCTCGCGGGCATTGGCAGCGACATGATCGACGAGATCACGCTTTTCGCCACGTTGCGGCACATTGATCAAAACCTTGTGGCCGGCCTTTTCGGAAAAGGCGAGCGCAAGCAATTCCTGTTCCTCGACGGTTTCCGAAAGCAGGATCTGTTTCGGCACCGGCTTGTCGTCGTAAAACTGCGCAAGGAATGCATTGAGCACTTCCGCGCCCGGCATTTGCGGGTCGGCTTTTGGAAAATAGGCGCGGTTGCCCCAGTTCTGGCCGGTGCGGAAGAAGAAGACCTGAATACAGGTCAGCCCGCCTTCGTGGTGGATGGCAAAGATATCCGCTTCCTCGACGCCGGCCGGGTTGATGCCCTGATGGCTCTGGACGTGGGAGAGCGCCGCCAGACGGTCGCGGTAGACGGCGGCGCGCTCGAAATCGAGATCCTCCGACGCTTCTTGCATCTGCTTGGCAATGACGGTTTTGACGTTCTGGCTCTGGCCCGACAGGAAGTCCGAGGCTTCCTTGACGAGTTCGGCATACCCCGCATCGCTGACCTCATGCGTGCAGGGGCCGGAACAGCGCTTGATTTGGTAGAGAAGACAGGGCCGCGTGCGGGTTTCGAAAACGCTGTCGGTGCAGGTGCGCAGCAGAAAGGCGCGCTGCAGCGAGTTGATCGTGCGCCCGACCGCGGATGCGGATGCGAAGGGCCCGAAATATTGGCCTTTTCGCGCCCGCGCGCCGCGGTGTTTCAGAAGAGCAGGGGCGCGGTGATCGCCGCTGATGAGAATGTAGGGAAACGACTTGTCGTCGCGCAAAAGCACGTTGAAACGCGGGCGCAGGCGCTTGATCAGATTGGCTTCGAGCAGCAACGCTTCGGTTTCCGTCCGCGTCGTGACGAATTCCATATGCGTGGTTTCGCGCACCATGCGGGTCAGGCGGTTGGAATGCAGCCGCCCCTGCGCATAATTACCGACACGCTTTTTCAGGCTGCGCGCCTTGCCGACATACATGACGTCGCCGGCTTCGTTGAACATGCGGTAGACGCCCGGCGCATTCGGCAGGTGTTTTACGAATTCGGCAATCAGGTCGGCGCCCTTGAGGCCGTTGTCGTTTTTGACCGCCTCGTTCCAGTCAATTGCCGTCGTCAGGCGCGCGGCATCGCCTTCCGGCAATGCTGTGTCCAGCACGGAATCGTCGTCGTCGTCGTCGGTCTCGTCATAGAGCACACCGCCGTCGGGCAGTTTTGCAGAATTCATTCATTGATCTCCGCCACATCCGGCGTTTGCCACGCCAGATGCTGGCCGCCGTCGAGCGCGACCATCTGGCCGGTGATCGAGGGCGTATTGAACAGAAAGCGAATCGTTGCGCCGAATTCCTCCGGCGCCGGACCCTGCTTCAATATAAGGGCGGAGAGCTGTGTCTGAAAGTCCTCGTCTGTCTGCCGCGGGCTCTTGAAGCTCGGGCCGGGGCCAATGGCGTTGACGCGCACACGCGGTCCATAGGCCTGGGCGAGCGTCTGCGTTGCCGTCCACAGGGCGGATTTCGACAGCGTGTAGGAATAGAAGCGCGGCGTCAGCGCCCAGACCCGCTGGTCGATCATGTTGACGATGAGGCCCGAGGCATCTTGCGGCAGCTGCGCCAGAAAGGCGGCGGAGAGGATGGAGGGGGCCTTTACGTGGATGGCAAAATGCTGCTCGAAGGCTTCCGCGTCGAAACTTTCTGCGCTGTCCTCACGAAAGATCGAGGCATTGTTGACCAAAAGGCCAAGGGGGCCGAGTTCTGCCGCGACTCGGGCAACCAGATTTCCCGTTTCGGCCTCGTCCAGAAGGTTCGCCTGGATTGCGATTGCTTTTGCGCCCTCCTGCCGTAATCGGGCAGCCAGAGATTCTGCATCGGCGAGTGCCTCATTGGCATGAATGGCGACGGCAAGTCCGTTGGCCGCCAGATCGCTGCAAATCGCCGCCCCGATCCTTCGGGCAGCTCCGGTCACAAGTACGGCTTGAGGAGATTTCACAGGTAAATCTACGCTTTTTTCTGCTGAGACGGTCTTTATGCTCCATATAAACATGAGAGAGGTCAAGCGAAAGGCGTATCAAAATGATGCTTGCAGTCGCGGGTTCATTGTTTTATTCGGTGTCATCAATGTAGTTTCAAAGATTAAGAATAATATACTTGTTTAAACTTTTAAGTAAGGTTAACAAAGTGCGTGTTGCGATGAAGCAACATCAAACTTCAGCCATCTCGCCGCCACAAACAATTCACATTTCGGCTCTTTCATCTCCGCAATTGACCTCCAATTTCATCTCCAACGGGCGACGAACGAAAAAATGTTTCGGAACCACACGGGCTCCGCAGCGTTCACCGACCCGAATACAAGGAGATAAGTATGCGTACCATTATCGCTTCCATCATCGTTTCCGGCGTAAGCCTCATCGCAGTTTCGGCTGCCCAGGCTGCTGACGCCGTCGAGCAGATCCCGGAAGCTCCGGTTGCCGTTGAACAGCCGGCTCCGGCTGCCAACTGGTCGGGTTACTACCTCGGCGCCACCGGCAACTACGACTTCTCTGGCAAGGCCAGCGGTGGCGACGCCGACAGCAAGGCAGACGGTTGGGGCGGCTCGCTCTACACCGGTTACAACTGGCAGAGCGGCCAGATCGTCTACGGTGTTGAAGCAGACGTCGGTTATGCTGACCAGAAGGGTTACGCCGGCAACGGCGTCGACATGAAGGAAGGCTGGAACGGTTCTGTTCGTGGCCGTCTCGGTTATGACCTCAGCCCGGTTCTCCTCTACGGCACGGCCGGTGTTGCTGCCGCCAACAACAAGGTTTCCAACGCTGTCGGCTCTGACGACAAGACCGCCGTTGGTTACACGGTTGGCGCCGGTGCTGAAACGATGGTGACGGACAACATTACCGCCCGCGTCGAGTACCGTTACACCGACTACCAGGACAAGGACTTCAACATCGGCGGCACCACCTACTCGCGTGGTTTCGACGACCAGAGCGTCAAGGTCGGTATCGGCATGAAGTTCTAATCCGAACTATCGGATTGGTTTCGGGAGGCCGGGAGCGAAAGCTCCCGGCCTTTTTCGTGCGCGGGCAGGGCGCAGGCCTCAATCCATCTGGATATTGGCGTTCTTCACCACTGGTCCCCATTTGGCCAGTTCCGCCGTGACGTGTTTGCCAAGATCCTCCGGCGTCGAGCCGACGATCGTGGCGCTGAACTCCTTCATCCGCTCCACCACTTTCGGGTCCTTCAGCGCTGTATTGGCTGCTTCGTTCAGCTTGGCCACGACCTCGGGCGGCGTGCCGGCCGGGGCAAAGAGCGCGTTCCAGGTGTAGGTCTCGTAACCGGGCACGGTTTCGGCCACGGTCGGCACATCGGGGAAGGATGGCGCGCGCTCCTTGGTGGTGACACCGAGTGCCTTGAGGGTCTTGCCCTTGATATGGCCGGAGGAGGAGGGAAGGTTATCGAACATGATCGAGATCTGGTTGCCGATCAGGTCGTTGAGGGCCGGGCCTGCCCCCTTGTAGGGCACATGCTGCATGGTCGTGCCGGTCATGCTCTTGAACAGTTCGCCGGAAAGATGCAGCGGTGTGCCATTGCCGGAGGACGCGTAGGAATATTTGTCCGGTTCCTTTTTCAGGAGATCGACAAGTTCCTGCACCGAGTTGACCGGCAATTGCGGATTGACCACCAGCACGTTCGGCACCACGACCAGCAGTGAGACCGGCGAAAAGTCCTTTTCAGGGTCGTAAGGTTTTGTTTTGAGGATCAGCGGGTTGAGTGCGTGCGTCGCAACCGTGCCCATCAGGATCGTATAGCCATCCGGCTCCGCCCGTGCGACGCGGTCGGCGCCGAGATTGCCGCCGGCACCGGCCACGTTCTCCACCACAACCTGCTGGCCCAGAATCTCGCCCATCTTCTGGGCGACGACACGGCCGACCACATCGGTGGAGCCACCCGCCGCGAACGGCACGACCAGCGTGATGGTGTTGTTGGGAAAATTCTGGGCGAGGGCGGTCGAACCGAGCGACATCAAAGCCAGTGCTGAACCGGCAAGCCACAGTGCTGCCCGCCGCGTGAACGCAGAGTGTGTCATGAAATCTCCTCCATCGCGGCCTCCCGCCGCTGACGCGATAGTAGCGGACGAGAAGGTGAGAGCAAGCATTAGCGGCCTGCTCTCATCCTAAGGTCGTATAGACACCGCGCCGGAGGGCAAAAGGCTTTCAGCCGTTCGACTTCATCTCGTTGTAATCGCCAAAACGCTTGGCGAAGGTTTCGCGCCATGCGGCCAGGAAGGGGCGATCCTCTTCCCATTGGCCGGCAAACCGCAGGTCCAGATAACCGAGCAGGGCTGCCAGCGAAAAATGGCCGCCATTCAGCTTCTTGCCGGTTTTCGGCAGGTTCTTTTCCAGATGGTCGAGTCCGCGCGTGACTTTTGCCCATTGCTTGTCGATCCACGGCTGGTGAACCTTGTCTTCCGGGCGGAAACGACGCTCGTAAACGATGGCGAGAAGGCAGTCGGTAATGCCGTCGCACAGCGCTTCCAGCACTTCCGCATCGGTGCGCTTTTCGTGCTTTTTCGGATAAAGCCGGTTGCCGGACAGGCGGTCGAGATAGGACATGATGGCGACGCTGTCATACACGGCGCGACCGTCGGCGGTGATCAGCGTCGGAATTTTTCCCAGCGGATTGTTGTCCACCAGTTCGGCCGGTTCCTGATTGGTGTCGGTTTTCACTTCCTCGACATCGAGGCTTAGGTAACGGGCAGCCATGCGGCACTTGGCCGAATAGGGGGAGGCAGGCGAATACAGCAGCTTCATCAGTGACTTACCTGTTTGACTTGAAAACTTTACCGGGCCGGGGGCACGGTGACGCGAGAAAGCGAGCAGCTGCGCCGGTCGACGTCCGGGCAGGTGCGAAAACCGAAATCCTTGGTGAGGCAGATGCGCACCTCGTCGAGCTTGTCGCGCTCGCAGGTGACGGCGATGCCCTGCGGCTGCATGCCGGGATTGTCCTTGATGAAGGCCTCTTCTATCGCCTTGGCGGAGCTTGACTGCGCGGTGGCCGGATCGGCAAGCCCGGCCGGCATTTTGACGCGGTCATAGGCGGTGCGGATCGCCTTCAGGTAATCGGCTTGCGAAAGACCGCTGCAGGCCCCGTGCTTGCGCCACTGGTGGCCGATCAGGCCCATGGACGGCATGATGTCGAACAGCGGTTCGCCCAACGGGTTCGGGACACGACCCGGTTCGCCTGTGGTGCAGAATTCCGGGTAACCACGCTCATATTGCGGCCACAGGCCATGTACGATGAAGCCGAAATCTTTGTCCGCACCGCATTGTTGCGCGTTGCGGTCGCCTCTCTGGCTGTCGCAGAAGGTGGGCGACCAAGATAGCGACAGGACATAGAAATCGAACACGCCGGCTTGCCCCCGCGGACGATTGCGCTCCTGTGACGATACGTCTGTCGAAAACGTCAGGACGGACAGAAATGCCAGCATTGCTATGGATGCGAGCCGGATGGCGGAGAAAACTTTCCTCGTCATGGTCGAAAAATCCCGGTCCTTGGAACACGAATGCGTTGGAAAGGTTGAATGGTTAGGAAGTTGGCGGCTAAGCTGCTGCTTCGCGGGCGGCTGCACTGATGCGCCGTGGTGAGGAGTGAAGAGCGAAGCGGCTTAATGACATTCAAGAAATACCTTTGGCCAACGGTTGGCGCACTGACGATAGCGCTTTCGGCATGGCTTCTCTACAAGGAATTGCGCGGCCTGTCTCTCGACGATCTGTGGGACAGCCTTTCCGCAATCCCGATGATGCACTGGCTGCTGGCGGCAGGATCGACGATGGTCGCCTATGCGGCGCTGGCCGGTTATGATCGCATCGCGCTGATGCATCTCGGCAAGAAGATCGACTGGTGGTTCATCACCATCTGCTCCTTCACCACCTATGCGCTGTCGCACAATGTCGGCGCCTCGGTCGTTTCCGGTGCCGTGGTGCGTTACAGGGCCTATTCGACGCGTGGCCTGACGCCGGCTGAAATCGGCGTGCTGATCGCCACCTGTTCCTTCACCTTCATCCTCGGCACGCTGCTGCTTGCCGGCATGGTTCTGGTCTATGAGCCGGAATTGATCGAACGGTTTGGCGATCTCGTGCCGGTCGAGGCGTCGGCGGCGACCGGCGTGCTCGTTCTTGCGCTGATCGGCCTTTATGTCGTGGCAAGCTTCATGAAGCTGAAGCCGCTGAAGCTCGGCTCGATCAACATCTTTTATCCGGCCCCGAAAGTGGTGCTGCCGCAATTGCTGATCGCCCCGATCGAACTGATCGGCGCTGCCGGAATCATCTATTTCGCGCTGCCGGAAGCCGGAAATCCCGGCTTCATGATCGTGCTCGGCATCTTTCTGATCTCGTTCTCAGCTGCACTTCTGTCACATGCGCCGGGCGGTCTCGGTGTGCTGGAACTGGTTTTTCTGATGGGGCTGCCGGATATGAACCAGGCGGATGTGATTGCCGCCCTCTTGGTCTTCCGGCTGTTCTACCTGATCATCCCGTTCGTGATGGCGCTGGTCGTGATTCTCGTGTTCGAGCGTTCGCAGTTCAAGGCGAACAATCCGCCGGATCTGCGACGTGGCGAGCAGCACGAAAGCTGAGGAAAAAGGCGCCCCAAGAGGCGCCTTTTGTCATTCCTCTTCGCGCTCGGCCACCTCTTCGCCGCGCAGCCAGAAGGCGCGCTGCGAAGCGTAGCGGTCTTTCGCCATGACATCCTTCAGCGCCGGCAGAACCAGATGCAGCTCGTCCTTCAGCGTGAAGGGCGGGTTGACGATGATCAGGCCCGAGCCGTTGAGGCCTGTCGTTTCGCGGTCGCTGATCACGGTCAGTTCGGCGCACAGCATTTTGGGAATGTTCAGTGCCTGAAGCTGCTCGTGAAAGGCCTTGATCGGCGCGCCCTTCTTCAGCGGATACCACAGGCAGTAGGTGCCGCCCGGAAAACGCCGGTAGGCGGTTGCCAGTCCCTTCACGAGGCGATCATATTCACCTTCCAGCTCGAAGGGCGGATCGACCAGCACGACGCCGCGCTTTTCCTTCGGCGGCAGATGCGCGCCAAGCGCCAGCCAGCCGTCGAGTTCGGTCACGCGGGTCTGGAAATCACCCTCGAACAGGCGCGACAGGCGAGCATTATCTTCCGGGTGCAGTTCCATCGCCGCCAGCCGATCCTGTGGGCGAAACAGCATGCGCGACAGTTTTGGCGAACCCGGATAAAGCTTTAGTGCACCATCAGCCTCGAAAGCTGGATTGAGTTCACGCACGGCATCGAGATAAGGTTTCAGCACGGCCGCCACTGCGGGCGAAAAATCCGCCGCCATCACCTTGCCGATACCATCGCGCCATTCGCCGGTTTTTTGCGCCTCTTCCGAAGAAAGATCGTAAAGGCCGATGCCCGCATGTGTATCGAGCACGCGAAAGGCCTTGTCCTTTTTCTGCATGTAGAGAACCAGCTGCGCCAGCACCGCATGCTTCAGGACGTCGGCAAAATTGCCGGCATGGTAGATGTGGCGGTAGTTCATGGCAGCTCCGGATGAATAAAATTGATGAGCCGCAAATCTCGCTTTTTGCGGGCCTGTCCATGCCATATAGAAATCCGATGAACATTGCGACGCCGATCTCCGCCACAAATCTTCCAGGCCACAATTCCGTGGCCCACACGGTCTGTCCGCACGACTGTCCCTCCGCCTGCGCGCTCGATATCGATATCGCCGCAGATGGTAAGATTGGAAGGGTCCGCGGCTCGGCCGACAATAGCTACACGGCCGGTGTCATCTGCGCCAAGGTCGCGCGTTATTCCGAGCGGCTCTACCATCCCGGCCGTCTGATGGTGCCGCAGCGCCGGGCAGGGGCGAAGGGCGACGGCAACTGGCAGGAGATTTCCTGGGAGGCAGCGCTCGATGAGATCGCTAATGCCTTCGTCAAAGCCGAGGCCCGTCATGGTTCGGAAGCCGTCTGGCCGTATTTTTACGCCGGTACGATGGGGCAGGTGCAGCGCGACAGTATCGAGCGCCTGCGCCACGCCAAGAAATATTCGGGCTTTTTCGGCACGATCTGCACCAACATGGCCTGGACCGGTTACGTCATGGGCACGGGTGACCTGCGCGGTCCCGATCCGCGCGAGATTGCCAAGGCCGATTGCGTGGTGATCTGGGGATCGAACGTCGTCTCTACGCAGGTCAATGTCATGACCCACGCGATCAAGGCCCGAAAGGAACGCGGGGCGAAGATCGTGGTGGTGGATATCTACGACAACCCGACCATGAAACAGGCCGACATGGCGCTGACCGTGCGCCCCGGCACCGATGCGGCGCTCGCCTGTGCCGTCATGAACATCGCCTTTCGCGACGGGTATGCCGATCGCGCCTATATGGCAAAGTTTTCCGATGATCCGGCCGGTCTCGAAGCGCATCTGAAAACCCGCACGCCGGAATGGGCCTCTGCCATCACCGGCCTGTCGGTAGAAGAGATCGAAGCCTTCGCCCAACTGGTCGGCACGACAAAGAAGACCTTCTTCCGTCTCGGCTATGGTTTTGCCCGCCAGCGCAACGGCACCGCCGCCATGCATGCGGCGCTTTCCATCGCCACCGTGCTCGGCTCCTGGCAATATGAAGGCGGCGGCGCTTTTCACAACAACGGCGCCATCTATCATCTCGACAAATCGCACCTAATGGGCACGGCCTATGCCGACCCGGATATCCGCATGCTCGACCAGTCGCAGATCGGTCGCGTGCTGACCGGCGACGCTGAGGCGCTGCGATATCGCGGCCCGGTCGATGCGCTGCTGATCCAAAACACCAACCCGATGAATGTCGCGCCCGAACAGCGCCTTGTCCGCGAAGGTTTTATGCGCGATGACCTGTTCGTCGCCGTGCACGAACACTTCATGACCGATACGGCCAGGGTTGCCGATATCGTGCTGCCGGCAACGATGTTCGTGGAGCATGACGATCTTTATCGCGGTGGCGGCCATATGCACATTCTGCTCGGCCCCAAAATCGTCGAGCCGCCGGCAACGGTGCGTACCAACCTGTTTGTCATCGAGGAACTGGCCAAACGCCTCGGCATCGACCACTGTCCCGGCTTCGGCGAGGATGAGCGCAGTCACATCGACCGCATTCTCTCCGATAGCGGCTGGCCGGGTTACGATGATCTGGCGCGTGACAAATGGATCGATGCCCAGCCCGATTTCGAGACGGCGCATTACCTGAACGGTTTCGGCTACGAGGACGGCAAATTCCGCTTCAGCCCCGATTGGCAGAACGGCCCGTCGCCGGACAAGCCGCCGGAAAATGTCGGTACGCTTGGTCCCTTCGCCCATCTGCCGGTCTTCCCGGATCATGTCGACCTGATCGAGACGCCGGATGAAGACCATCCTTTCCGGCTGGCGACATCGCCGGCCCGCAGTTTTCTCAACTCCTCCTTCACCGAAACAAAAGGCTCGGTGCAGAAGGAGGGCAGGCCGGATGTGATGATCGAGCCATCCGATGCCGAACGCCTCGGGATCGTCGATGGCGATATCGTACGGATCGGAAACACTCGTGGTGATATCCGCCTGCATGCCCGCATCGTTGCGGGTGCCAAATCGGGCGTGCTGGTGGCGGAAGGGCTTTGGCCGAATTCGGCGCATCTCGATGGCGAGGGCATCAATGTCTTGACCGGCGCCGATGCAGTGGCCCCTTATGGCGGTGCCGCTTTTCATGACAACCGGGTCTGGCTCCGCAAGGACTGATCCGGCATCATCGCCAAAATGGAATCACAGGAACGGACATGATCGACATCGACACTTCCGAAGCGGAACGCGTGCGCCTGATTGGCCGGGAAACAATCTACAAGGGCTTTTTGACGCTGGAAAAGCTCACTTTCGAGCAGCGCATGCCCGATGGAAGTCTGGTGACGATCCATCGCGAGATCCATGACCATGGCAGTGCCGCTGCCATCCTTCTGCATAATCCGAATGATGATACGGTTGTGTTGGTCCGCCAGTTCCGCGCCGGCGCCTTTGCCAATGGTGATGCCGCTTTCCTGCTGGAATTGCCCGCCGGCCTGATCGATGAGGGAGAAGCTCCGGCCGAAGCCGTCATTCGCGAGGCCATGGAAGAGACAGGCTATGACATCACCACCGCGCATCACATATGCGACATGCACCCGACGCCCGGCACGCTGACGGAAAAGCTGTCCCTGTTTGCCGCCAGTGTCGACGCCGGCAGAAAAACGGGGCAAGGCGGCGGTCTCGTCGGCGAAGGCGAGGATATCGAGGTTGTTACACTTTCTCTCGACGAAGCCTATCGCATGATCGCGACCGGCGAGATCACCGACGCCAAAACGATCATCGCCCTTCAATGGGCCATGATCAATCGCAACAAGCTTTCTTCCGGGAACTTCGACTGAAGCTGTCGCGTTGGGATGGCGCTGATAGAGCGGAAAAGGCCGATGTCATCAAGCCAGCAGCGGCGCACCTTCCCGTGCCGCTGCTGCGCTGAGCTGTTTGTCGAGCGTGGCAAGTGGCAGGCGCATCTCGATAGCAAGAGCGAGATAAGCGGCGTCGTAGGCCGTAAGGTTGTGGCGGTTGGCTAGGGTGAGGATTTGATCGCCGCTGGCGCTCATTGCAGTGACGATGTCGAGCTGTTCCAGCCTGTGCATCGAATGCCAGACCTCGGCTGAGGTCAACCTTTTCCGCCGAAAGCAGATCATCAGCACATTTCGCATCTCGTGCCAGAAAAGATCCGGCACGTATGCCTTGACGGCATCCAGTTGAATGAGCGCCTTATCCGCAATCGGATTGGTTTCGTCGGGTAGAAACCAGACGATGGCGACCGAAGCGTCGATCACGAAGTCGGTTAGCGGCGTCCGACCTGTTTCCATTCGGCGATCTCTTCCTGCGTGATCGACGGACGGCCTTCGCGTTCGCGAAGAATGGTTTGAATGAGTTCCGTTTTGCTGGCGGGCTGAGGAGCAAGGCTTTTCACCTGCGCCACAGGCACGCCATCGCGCACGAGGACCACATCCTCGCCCGCTTCCACTTTCGCCAGCAATTCATTGAGATCGGCATCGCCGACATTGACCGTGATCGTCATCGCTCTGCTCCACCTACTTCGTTCTTTCAGGCAACCGGTGCCGGTGGTCTGAAAGAACGAAGCTGCCGCAGGATAGAGCCGCTCTGAAAAACCGTCAATCGCGTCTCAAAGCCCGGCGGAAACGATCCGCTGGTCAGCGCCGGAAGCATCTGAATCCGCGACAGACACGGCCTTGCCCCCTTCCATCTTCACCTTGTCCTCAGCCAGCGCCTTCAGCGCCAGCGGATAAAGCTTGTGCTCCACGGTCAGCACGCGCGCTGCCAGTGTGTCGGAGGTGTCGTCGGAAAGCACCGGCACCGCCGCCTGCGCCACGATCGGGCCTTCGTCCATGCCTTCGGTGACGAAATGAACCGTGCAGCCGGCAATCTTCATGCCGGCATCAATGGCGCGCTGGTGTGTGTGCAGGCCGGCGAACAGCGGCAGAAGCGAAGGGTGGATATTGATGATCCGGCCTTCGTAACGGGAGATGAAATCGCCGGAAATCAGACGCATGTAACCGGCCAGGCAGATGATGTCCGGCCTGATGACCGCGAGCGCCTCGAGGATCGCCATCTCGTGCTCGACCTTGCTGCCATAGGCGCGGCGTTCGAACACGCGTGTCATGATGCCGCGCGCGGCGGCCTTGGCAAGCCCGCCGGCATCCGGCTTGTCGGAGATGACGGCAACGATTTCGGCCGGAAAATTTTCGGCCGCGCAGGCATCGGCCAGCGACACCATGTTGGAGCCGCCGCCGGAAATGAAGACGACGACGCGCTTGCGACCCGAAACCGTTGCAGCCGATCTCATAGGCCGAGCGTGCCCTTGTAGACGGTGCCGGCACCGCCTTCTTCGCGGGCGATGATGCGGCCCAACTGGACGACGGTTTCGCCCTCAGTGGCCAGAGCCTCGGTCACGGTCTTTGCATTTTCAGCCGAAACGACGACGATCATGCCGACGCCGCAGTTGAAGGTGCGCAGCATTTCGTTCGGTGCAACACCGCCCGTCTTGGCCAGCCACGAAAAGACCGGCGGAACCGGGATGTTGGACAGCTCGATTTCGGCGGCCAGATGGTCCGGCAAAACGCGCGGAATATTGTCCGGGAAACCGCCGCCGGTGATGTGGGCGAGCGCCTTCAGGGCGCTGGTGCTGCGGATGGCTGCCAGAAGCGGTTTTACATAGATGCGGGTCGGCGTCAGCAGCGCTTCGCCGAGTGTCTTGCCATCGGCGAACGGAGCAGGGGCGTCCCAGCCGAGACCGGAAAGCGCCACGATCTTGCGCACCAGCGAAAAGCCGTTGGAGTGAACGCCGGAAGAGGTGAGGCCGAGAATGACATCGCCTTCGGCCAGGTCGCCGGCCGGCAGCAGTTTTCCGCGCTCGGCGGCACCGACGGCAAAGCCTGCGAGATCGTAGTCGCCTTCGGAATACATGCCCGGCATTTCGGCGGTCTCACCGCCGATCAGCGCGCAGCCGGCCTGGCGGCAGCCTTCGGCAATACCGAGAACGATGGCAGCACCCTGTTCCGGGTCGAGCTTGCCGGTGGCGTAATAATCGAGGAAGAGCAGCGGCTCGGCGCCCTGCACCACGAGGTCGTTGACGCACATGGCAACGAGGTCGATACCGACGGTGTCGTGGCGGTTGGCGTCGATGGCGATCTTCAGCTTGGTGCCGACGCCGTCATTGGCGGCAACGAGGATCGGATCATTGAAACCTGCGGCTTTGAGGTCGAACAGACCGCCGAAACCGCCGATCTCGCCATCGGCGCCGGGGCGGCGTGTCGAGCGCACGGCCGGCTTGATCTTTTCCACCATCAGATTGCCCGCATCGATATCGACGCCCGCATCGCTATAGGTGAGACCGTTCTTGCCCGCCTCGCTCATCGCATGTTCTCCACTGAAGCCATTGCATGTCTGCCGGAAACGCCCAAGGGAAGCAAAGCGAACCCCGGTCAGGGGCATGCATATAATAGTTTGGCCCGCAATTGCACGATGGGCCTCCGGATGCAAGCGCCACCATGGTTTCCATGGGTTTTTACAGGCAGTTCACAGGGATTTCACGGGAGTGATCCACAGCTGTGCCCTGCCAAGGCTGCCCAAGCTTGACCTTGAGAAGCCGCACCGTCATATCCCAAGGCACAAGAACGAAGCCGAGAGGACACTTTATGGCCTATCATATCAGCGGTACCACTCTGCGGCGCCATATCTATTTCTGGCTCGGCGTGTTCATCCTGTTCGTCGCATTCCTGTGGTTCTTCCGCTCGATCCTGCTCCCCTTCGTGGCCGGCATGGCGCTTGCCTATTTCCTCGATCCGGTTGCCGACTGGCTGGAGCGGCGGGGCTTGAGCCGCATGATGGCCTCTGTCCTCATCCTTGTCGGCTTCGTCCTGATTTTCGCGCTGTCGCTGATGCTGCTCATCCCGGTCATCGTCAACCAGTTCGCGCAGTTCGCCGCCGCCATGCCCGGCTATATCACCCAGCTGCAGCAGATCCTCTCCAGCCCTGAAACATCGTTCCTGCCCGGCTGGGTGACCAGCCAGATCGAAACGGTGAAGCAGAACTTCTCCGAGGTTCTCAGCCAAGGCGCCGGTTTCATCGGCACGCTGTTTGCTCAGGTCTGGAATTCCGGCAAGGCGATCGTTGATGTCGTCTCGCTTCTGATCGTCACTCCGGTCGTTGCCTTTTATCTGCTGCTCGACTGGGATCGCATGGTCAACAAGGTCGATAGCTGGATCCCGCGCGATCAGGTGCAGGTGGTCCGCCAGCTGGCGCGTGAAATGGATCGCTCGGTTGCCGGCTTCATCCGTGGTCAGGGCTCGCTCTGCCTCATCCTCGGCATCTTTTACGCGGCCGGTCTCTCGGCTGTCGGCCTGAACTTTGGCCTACTCATCGGCTTCGTCGCGGGCATGATCTCGTTCATCCCCTATATCGGCTCACTGATCGGCCTCGTCCTGTCCGTCGGTGTGGCGCTGGTGCAGTTCTGGCCGGAATATACCTGGATCATCGCTACCGCCGGCGTGTTCTTCCTCGGGCAGTTCATTGAGGGCAATATCCTGCAGCCGAAGTTGGTCGGTTCCAGCGTCGGCCTGCATCCGGTCTGGCTTATGTTCGCGCTGTTCGCCTTTGGCGCCATGTTCGGTTTTGTCGGCCTTCTGGTCGCTGTTCCGGCCGCCGCCATGGTCGGCGTGCTTGTCCGCTTCGTGCTGTCGCGATATCTTGACAGCGATATCTATTACGGGCGTTCCGAAACACTGCCGTGGGAAGAGGGAAAACCTCAAGCGGTGGATCATACGGGCACGACCCAGATCACCGTCCAGAAATCAGAATGACCGAGAACGACCGGCAGATACAAAAGCGCAGCGAACAGCTGGCGCTGTCCTTTTCCCACGACCCGGCAACGGGCCGCGACGACCTGCTCGTGTCCGGACCGGTCAGCGCGGCCGCCGCCATTGTCGATAGTTGGCCTGCATGGCCGTCGCCAGTCATCGTGCTGGCGGGTCCTGCCGGGTCCGGCAAGACGCATCTCGCCAGCATCTGGCGGCAAAAGAGCGGCGCGAAGGATATCCATCCGATCCCCGGCGAAATCGCCAATCTGGTGGCAGCCGAAGGCCCGGTCCTGTTCGAGGATGTCGATCGTCGCGGTTTCGATGACACGGAGCTTTTTCACGTCATCAACAGCGTGCGTGAAAACGGCTCCAGCCTGCTGATGACATCGCGAACATGGCCGTCGGCCTGGGGTGTCACCCTGCCGGATCTGCGCTCGCGCCTGAAGGCCGTCACCATCGTCGAGATCGGCGAACCGGACGAGGAACTGCTGGCGCAGGTCATCGTAAAATTATTTGCGGATCGTCAGCTTAATATCGATGACAAGATTGTCGCTTATATAGTCGCCAGAATGGAACGGTCGCTGGCCGCAGCCCAGCGTGTCGTCGACCAGATCGACCGTCTGGCTCTGGCGCGAGGTACCCGCATCAGCCGCAGTATCGCGGCGGAAGTACTGGAAAGCTTCGGCGAAGAAGGCGCTAGCGACGACGGGGACGGTTGACTGTCACAGTTCCGTCGTCAAAACGTTATACGGCCGCAAGGCTAAACTCAGAGGGACGGGGCATGGACCAGATCGCCGATACGCATGAAGCCAATGAAGTTGAGGCGATCCCGAGCTTCGAGGAGTTGATCTCCAGCCCGGAGCGTTTCATCAACCGCGAATTTTCCTGGCTGCAGTTCAATCGCCGGGTGCTCGAAGAAACGCTGAACACCGATCATCCGCTTCTGGAGCGCATTCGCTTCCTGTCGATTTCGGCGGCCAACCTCGATGAATTCTTCATGGTTCGCGTCGCCGGCCTTGAAGGCCAGGTGCGTCAGAACATTCTGGTGCGCAGCCCCGATGGCAAGACACCGGCCGAGCAGCTGGAAGAAATCCTCAAGGAGATCGACAATCTGCAGATGGAACAGCAGGCTTCGCTTGCCGTCCTGCAGCAGTATCTCGCCAAGGAAGACATCCTGATCGTCCGCCCGGCGGCTCTGACGGAAGAAGACCGCAACTGGCTGGCGACCGATTTCGAGGAGGATCTGTTCCCGGTTCTGACGCCGCTGGCCATCGATCCGGCGCATCCGTTTCCGTTCATTCCGAACCTTGGCTTCACCATGGGCCTGCAGCTGGATAGCAAGCATGGCAAGGAGCCGATGACCGGCCTGCTGCGCCTGCCCACCACGCTTGATCGCTTCATCCGCCTGCCGGATGCCGGCACCACGGTTCGCTACATCACGCTGGAAGACGTGGTGAGTATGTTCACCGACCGTCTTTTCCCCGGTTACGAGGTCAAGGGCGCCGGTACTTTCCGCCTCATCCGTGACAGCGATCTGGAAGTCGAGGAAGAAGCCGAAGACCTCGTGCGGTTCTTCGAGACGGCTCTGAAGCGCCGCCGTCGCGGCAAGGTCATCCGCATCGAGACCGATTCGGAAATGCCGGCCTCGCTGCGCCAGTTCGTGGTGCAGGAACTCGGCGTTCCGGAAAATCGCGTCGCCGTTCTGCCGGGCCTTCTGGCCCTCAACACAATTTCCGAAATCGCCAAGGCACCGCGCGACGACCTGCGATTTCCCCCCTACAATGCGCGATTTCCCGAACGCGTCCGTGAACACGCCGGAGACTGCCTCGCCGCCATCCGCGAAAAGGACATGGTGGTCCACCATCCGTATGAAAGTTTCGACGTGGTGGTGCAGTTCCTTCTGCAGGCGGCGCGTGACCCCGACGTCCTCGCCATCAAGCAGACCCTCTACAGAACCTCCAACGACAGCCCCATCGTCCGAGCCCTGATCGATGCCGCCGAAGCCGGCAAGTCGGTGACGGCACTCGTCGAATTGAAGGCGCGTTTCGACGAAGAAGCCAATATCCGCTGGGCGCGCGACCTTGAACGTGCCGGCGTGCAGGTCGTGTTCGGCTTCATCGAGCTGAAAACCCATGCGAAAATGTCGATGGTCGTGCGCCGTGAAGACGGCAAGCTGCGCACCTATTGCCACCTCGGCACCGGCAACTATCACCCGGTCACGGCGAAGATCTACACCGACCTGTCCTTCTTCACCTGCAACCCGAAGATTGGCCACGACATGGCCAATATCTTCAACTTCATCACCGGTTACGGCGAGCCGACCGAAAGCATGAAGCTGGCGGTTTCGCCCTACACGCTGCGACCGCGTATCCTGCGCCATATCGAGGAAGAGATTGTTCACGCCAGGGAAGGCCGCCCGGCCGCCATCTGGATGAAGATGAACTCGCTGGTCGATCCTGAGATCATCGATGCTCTCTATCGCGCCAGCCATGCCGGCGTCGATGTGGAACTGGTCATTCGCGGCATATGCTGCCTGCGGCCGCAGGTTCCGGGGCTGTCCGACAACATTCGCGTAAAATCGATCGTCGGCCGCTTCCTGGAGCACAGCCGAATCTTCTGCTTCGGCAACGGTTTCGGCCTGCCGTCGGAAAAGGCGCTTGTCTATATCGGGTCGGCCGACATGATGCCGCGCAACCTCGACCGTCGTGTCGAAACATTGGTGCCTTTGCTCAATCCTACCGTGCATGAACAGGTTCTTTCACAGATCATGCTGGGCAATCTCATTGACAACCAGCAGAGCTACGAGATATTGCCCGACGGCACATCGCGGCGGATGGAGGTTCGTCATGGAGAGGAACCTTTCAACGCCCAGCAGTATTTCATGACCAACCCGTCTCTTTCGGGACGCGGGGAAGCCCTGAAATCGAGTGCGCCGAAACTGATCGCGGGCGTCATGTCCGGACGAAAGAAATAAGGCCCAACTTGTAGGCTCGCATGGTACGAACTGAAGCTCAGGGGCGCATCCAAGGCAGCGCTCCTGTTTCCGTTATCGACATCGGCTCGAATTCCGTTCGCGTCGTCATCTACGAAGGTCTTTCCCGCGCCCCGACGACCCTTTTCAACGAGAAGGTGTTGTGTGGTCTTGGAAAAGGGCTTGGCTCGAGCGGTCGCATGGACCCCGAGGCGGTCGAACGCGCTCTCGCTGCACTGCGCCGTTTCAAGGCGCTGTCGGTGCAGGCGGGTGCCAAGGAAATCTACGTTCTTGCCACCGCCGCTGCCCGTGAAGCCTCCAATGGCCCGGATTTCATTCGCGATGTCGAGGAAATCCTGGGGCAGGAAGCACATGTGCTCTCCGGCGAGGAAGAGGCGTATTATTCGGCTCTCGGCGTCACCAGCGGTTTCCACCATGCCGATGGCATTGCCGGCGATCTCGGCGGCGGATCGCTGGAGCTGATCGATATCCACGACCAAGAACTGGGCAAGGGCATCACGCTTCCGCTCGGCGGCCTGCGCCTGTCGGAATATTCCGGCGGGTCCATTGCCAAGGCCCGTGCTTTTGCGCGCCAGCAGGTCAAATCGGCAAAGCTGCTCGCCAAGGGCGAGGGGCGCACTTTTTATGCCGTGGGCGGCACATGGCGCAACGTTGCCAAACTGCATATGGAAATGCGTGGTTACCCGCTGCACATGATGCAGGGCTATGAACTGCCGCTGGCGGAAATGCAGGCCTTTCTCAAGGAAATCGTCGATGGTACGGCCGCCAAGAGCCCTGCCTGGCAGGCGGTTTCTAAAAATCGTCGTGCGCTTTTGCCGTTCGGTGCCGTGGCTATGCAGGAAGTGCTGGCGGTGATGAAGCCGTCGCGCATCATCGTATCGGCGCAGGGCGTGCGTGAAGGGTATCTATATTCAAAACTGTCGGCTGAGGAAAAGGCATCCGATCCGCTGCTCGTCGCAGCCGATCAGCTTGCAATCCTGCGCGCCCGATCTCCCGAACACGCGCGCGAACTGGCGGAATGGACGGGGCGCATGGTGCCTGTCTTCGGTATCGATGAAAGCGACGAAGAAAGTCGCTATCGCCGTGCTGCCTGCCTGCTCGCCGATATCAGCTGGCGTGCGCATCCCGATTACCGTGGCCTGCAGGCGCTCAACATCATCGCCCACTCGTCGTTCACCGGCATAACCCATGCCGGTCGCGCCTATATCGCGCTTGCCAATTATTACCGGTTCGAAGGCCTGAGTGACAACGGTGCCACCGGTCCGCTGGCAGCGATCGGCACGCCGCGTCTGCTCGAACTGGCCAAGCTCCTGGGGGGCTTGTTACGTGTGGTCTATCTGTTTTCCGCATCGATGCCGGGCGTGATCAATCATCTGAGTTTCCGCCCTTCCAGCCAGTCGGACATCGATCTCGAATTCGTGGTGCCGCCAAGCTATCGGGATTTTGCCGGCGAGCGGCTGGATGGCCGGTTGCAGCAGCTGGCGAAACTGACAGGAAAGCGGCTGGCGTTTCGTTACGAATAGGCTTCCCCTCGGCAGAATTTATTGTCGCCACATAAAGTGCGCGAGTATTTCGCCAATACTCGCAAAAGTATAAATGTGTGATAGTATCGCTTTTCTGCGGAGGGTGAGCTTCATGGTGTTTGTACTGACGGACAAAGACTGGCGTGCGATTTTTCCGAAAGCACCCGAGCCTATAATTCAGGCGTTTATCGCAGATGCGACGTTGCTGGATGCTGCAGGCATCACGCAAACACGCGCCCGTCTCGCCTATGCTTTGGCCAATGTCGAGCATGAATGCCGTGGCTTTGCGATCAGGAACTTGACCGAGAGCATGAATTACACGGCTGAACGCATGGCCGAGGTGTGGCCTGGCCGTTTTTCCAGTGCCGAGGCGGTTCGGCAAAAATTCGGGACCAAACCCGGATGGCAACGGAAAGCGTTCGACGAAATTTATGGCGGCCGCATGGGGAACCGTCCAGATACCGACGACGGCTCGCGCTATATCGGACGCGGAGGGCCGCAGATCACCGGTCGTGACGGATATCGGGAAGTTGGAAGGCGATGTGGTGTCAACCTTGTGGCGCAGCCGGAACTTGCGACCGGAAGCGCCATTCAGCCCGCCTTGCTCGCCGCGTTCTGGAGTTGGAAAAATCTCAATAGATTTGCTGACGCGGGTAATTTCGTCGGCTGCGTGAAAGCGTGGAATGGAGGGCAAAACGGCATGGCTGACCGCAAGGCCCTTCTCGCCGGTAACGATCCGATCATGATGAGATTAAAGAATGTTGCCTCCATCTTGCCGAAGCTGGAGGCAATCGCCTGATCGGACGCAACGGGCCCCTTCGCGTGGAAGCGGTTTACAGGCGGGCCGTGGATATTGGGTTTTTGGTCTCTGGTGCCAACTGTTGTTGTTAAAAATTCATCTCGATATCACTTATAATGTGTGATATTGTCACATTTGTTTTCGCTAGGATGCAGATGACATGGTGCTGGTGCCGCGGGGGGCAGACTGGCGCGCGATATTTCCGCGGGCCCCGATTGCGATCATTCAAGCCTTTGTCGATGGAGCACCGTTGCTTGCCGCTGCAGGTATAACGTCCAGCCGCACCCGGATGGCTTATGCTCTGGCCAATCTCAAGCATGAATCCGATGGCTTCAGCCTTAAGAACCTGACGGAAGACATCTATTACTCCGCGGAAGGTGTGGCCAAAACCTGGCCGGGACGCTTTAGCGATGCCGCAGCCGTCCGTAAGGCTTATGGCACCGGTTATGGCTGGCAGAAAAAAGCGATCGATGCGATTTATGGCGACTACATGGGGAATGGCCATGGCAGCAGCGATGGCTCTCGGTTCATCGGGCGCGGCGGTCCGCAACTGATCGGACGCGAAGAATATTGGCAGGTGGGCGAGCGGTGCGGTCTCGATCTGGTCAATCGACCCGAGTTGGCTGCGGAGCCACGGTTTCAACCCGCCATTTTTGCTGCCTTCTGGAGCTGGAAAGGACTGAACGCCCAGGCAGATGCCGGCAACTTTCACGGCTGCGTGGAAAAATGGAAAGGCCATCGCATCAGCATAGCGGAGCATCAGGCACGCATGGCCGGCCACGATCCGATGATCAGCCGTCTGACCAATATCGCGGCACTGTTGCCCATCCTGGAAAACATCAGGTTTGCGGCGGCGCCAGCCACCTCTACGCTGCGCCGGATGCCGGGCTGAAGCCGTTCCCGATGTGCCGGTTTCGGATGTAACCGGCACATCGGTTCGACAACCCTAATCCCGGATCTCCGGTTCCACCAGCCGGTGCAGGTTGGCCAGGCATTCCTGCCAGCCGAGATAGCAGGATTCGGCGGGAATGATATCCGGCACGCCGGCCTGCGTGATGTGCATCTCGGTGCCGCAGGATACGGCCTTGAGGCTCACCGTCACCTCCATGACGCCCGGCAGGTTGGGATCTTCGAAACTGTCGGTGTAACGCAGCCGTTCACCCGGAACGAGTTCCAGAAACTCGCCGCCGAAGGCATGGCTGTCGCCGGTCGTGAAATTTCGGAACGACATTTTGAACGTGCCACCGACTTTTGCATCGAGATGATGCACCGTGCAGGTAAAGCCGTTCGGCGGAAACCATTTGGTCAGGGCATCGGCCTCGATAAAAGCGCGATAGACCTTTTCCGGCTTGGCGGCGAGAACGCGGTGCAGCTTGATCGTGCTTGGCATGTCTTTTCCTCCTGTTGAAGCATGGCTCTCACACTAGGACGAAGGATAGGCCGCCGAGCCGACATGTGGCAGAAATTATTTTCAAATGAAAACGCCCGGCTTTCACCGGGCGCATCGCTTTATCGGTCTGACCGGCTCACTTCGCCGACAGGAACTCGCCGACTTCCAGCAGGCTGAACTCGTTGTCGTCAGCCTTGTCGACGGCGCGCCCGGCGGAGAAGGGCAGATTGTTGTCATTGCCGATGACGATATGGGTGGCATCGACCACGTCTACATTCTCGATGGTCACGAACGGCATGTCATAAACGCCATCCTTGGAGCCGGCCTTCTTTTTGTTGTCCGGGTCCTGGATGTTCATCAGGTCGATGTAACCGATCTTGCGAACGGCCTTGCCGACATTGGCGTCGCTCATCTCGATCTTGTACACGCGTTTCAACTCGGCGGGGGCATCAAAACAATCCGGCTTCGGCTGTTTCGGATCAGCACAGGCCTTGTCTTTGGTGCCGGCGCCATTGTCGCGCTCGATCACGAGGGCCGTCGTGTCGTCGATCATGTTGAAATCGCCGATCGCAACACCCTTTTCGGCCAGCGGATAAAGCCAGGATCGGCCCGTCCAGTTTTTCGAAGCGATGTCGAACTCGATGACGCGCAGCGCGGTTGCGCCATCCGCCTTCTCCACGGTGCCGTCTTCGAGGAAGAGCGGGCCCTCAAGCAGGCCATAAAGCTTGGAGCCGTCCTTCGACATCGCCATGCCTTCGTAACCGCCCGAGCGCTTCAGGTTGAACATCGGCAGTTTGGCTGTCGGGTTGGCCGGCATGACAAGTGTCGGATTATCGGGGGACTTTACCGGCTTGCCATCCACCGTGGTTGGGATGACATCGGTCAGCTGGCCAAGTGCATCGACCTTGATCAGGTAAGGGCCAAATTCCTCGCCGAGCCAGAAACCGTCAGCCACCGGCTGGATCGACTCGATATCGAAATCGGCGCCGGTCAGGTAACGTTTTTCAGAACCTTCCATGACGATCGGGAAGGGGGCGATGCGGTTCGGGTCGGAGAGAAAGATGTTCTTCACGACCTCGGCCTTGTTGGTGGCCCAGTCGAATTTCACCTGATGCAGGAAAAGCATGGCATCCGACGAATTGGCCTTGGAGCCGAAGCCGTTGTCGGACAGTGTCCAGAACGTGCCATCGGCCATCGCCTTGATGCCGGAAAAGCCCTGGATCGGCTGGCCATCGAACGGCAGCTTCACGTCGGTCACGCGGGCAGAATCCTTGCCATCGACCGTGCCGAGCTTTTCGGTACGTTTGCCCGGAGCCGTGAACTTGCCGGAGGTCTTCAAAAACTCCGGTGCATCGGCGGGGGCCGGGGTGACTGTATTGGCGGGCAGGATGGCCTGTCCGGCGAGCTTTGCCGGGAATTCCTTGTCGTCGGCAAAAGCGGCGCTGGCAAACAGTGCGGCAAAGGCAACGGTGCTGAGAAGAAGTCGGGTCATGGATCCACCTGTGGTTTTGGTCTCGGACACAGGATCGGATTACGCACCGTACATGACGCTCAGGTGATCGTCATTTGACAGATCGATGAAGCTTTTGAGGAAGGGTTTTCGGAAATTTATAAAGGGTTTGCGCAGCCATGCCGGGCTCTGCTCTCGATTATCGTGCATTTTTGCGCAATGCCAGCCAACGACCCGGCGTCATGCCAAAAGCCTTGCGAAAATGTCGCGTGAAATGTGCTTGGTCGGCAAAACCCGCATCGGCAGCCACATCCGCCAGCCTGCCACCGGTGGCCATCAGATATTTGGCCCGGTCGAGCCGGCGCATGATGAGATAACGATGCGGGCTGGTGCCCAGCACGCGACGAAACTGCCGCGCCAGTTCGTAGCGATCAAGATCCGTCGCCGCCTCCAGAACTTCGGAGCGTATCTCCTCGCCACTGCAATCCTCGAGAATGTCGCGAGCGCGCAAGACAGCCGCACGTGCCGTGGGCTGCACCGCGCGAACGCGCGTACCCGACTGCCGTCTCAGCCCGCTTTCCACCCGCATCACCGCATCGTCCAGAATGAGGTCGCCCGGTTCGTGCTCGAGATCGCAGAGAATGTCGGCGAGCGCGGACCACAGGCCCATGTCGCGCACCACCGGATCGGCGACAAAGGGCAGGGCGGTGCGATGCCCGTCGACCGCGCCGATCAGCTCCGGCGGCAAATAGATCATCCGGTAGATCAAACCGTCCTCGGTGCCCGCCGCACCATCATGCACTTCGTCGGGATGCAGAACGATGACATTGCCGGGATTGCTGAACCGCTCGGCGCCACGATAACGAAAGGTCTGCACGCCATGCAAAGTCAGTCCCAGTGCATAGGTGTCGTGCCGGTGCGGTGAAAAGCCGTTGCCGTGAAAGCGTGCCTCGATGCGCTCGACACCCCGCGAAGGTTCAGCAAAGCGCATGCCGTCGGCAAAACCCGGTTTGCACAAACGTTCAAGACCCTCGGCAGCTTGCCGCGCTAATGGCTCTGTTTCCTGGAAACCGCGAACGGAGTTTTTCTGCATGTACGACACCAAGATCGCCATCGTTATTCGCGATGACCTTGCCACCTGGCAAAAGCTCAACGTCACCGCTTTTCTGACAAGCGGCATCGTCGCCCAGTCACCGGCGATCATCGGCGAACCATACCGGGATGCGGCCGGTCATGTCTACAATCCGCTCAGCGTCCAGCCTGTCGTGGTGCTTGCCACCGATCAGGAGACTTTGCGCACCATCCACCGGCGTTCGCTGGAGCGCGAGGTGACGACCTCGGCCTATATCGAGGAGATGTTTTCGACCGGCCACGACGCAGCCAACCGCGACGTGTTTGCGCGGTTCGGGCCCGATGATGCAAAACTGGTGGGCATCGCCCTCAGGGCTGACAGGAAGGTGGTCGACAAGATCACCAAGGGCGCAAGGATGCACCCGTAAGCCCCTCAAAAGCGCCGGATTGCAAAGGTTTTGGCAGGCGCTTATTGTTGGGACAGCGATCGATGAGAGATCGGAGAGCAGCCATGAATGCCATTACGCTTAGAAACCTGTCCGATGAAGCGAGCCGAGCTCTGGAAGCGCGTGCCGAGCAGAATGGCACGACGGTGGAAGCTGAAGCCGAACTGATACTACAGGAGATACTCGGTAAAAAGGCTGATGCCGAGGACGACGAGCCTGAGGTCGGACTGGGCACCGCCCTTCGGCGCCTGTGCGAAAAATTTCCGGAATTGGCTGATATTGATTTCTCGCGTGACCAGGCGCCAGCGGGCAGCGTCTCATTCGAATGATCGTCGTTGACACCAACGTCATTTCGGAACTGATGAAAAGCGATCGGCATCGTGCCGTCGAAGATTGGCTGGACCGGCAACCGGGCTCCGGCTTTTATACCGCATCCACAAGTCTGGCCGAAATTGCCTTCGGTGTGGAAAAATTGCCGGAAGGTCGTCGCAAAACCATTCTGCGTTCGATCATCAATGAAGTTTTCGACCGATATTTCGCCGGCCGCATTCTGCCCTTCGATGAAACCGCTGCGCGGGCTTACGGCCGTATCTTAGCCGCCGCCCGCGCAAAGGGGCGATCCATTCTCATGGCCGATGGTCAGATCGCTTCGATCGCGCAAGCCAACGACCTCACCGTCGCCACGCGCGATACCGCCCCGTTCGAGGCGGCGGGCATACCCGTCATCAACCCTTGGGATGTACCTTAAAGCTCGACCGCTTCCACCTTTTTGTCGACGAAGCGCAGGGCCACACCACCATTGATCAGCCGCAGTGCCATGTCGCCAAAAAGGTCGCGGCGCCAGCCGGACAGTGCGCCCACTTGCGCATTCTCGCCCTCGGCCGCAATCTTTTCCAGATCGTCGGTATTGGCGATGATCTTTGCGGCCACGCCCTGACGGTCGGCGACAAGCTTCAACAGAACCTTCAAAAGTTCCACCGCAGCCGCTGTGCCTTCCGGCACATGCACATGTTTGGGCGCATGTGGCATGTCGGTCTTGGGCAGTGCCAGCGCTGCATTCACCGCCTCGATGATGGCGGCACCGGAAGCCGAGCGTTCCCAGCCTTTTGGAATGGTGCGCAGGCGGCCAAGCGCCTCGGTGTCCTTCGGCTGCTGCTGGGCTATTTCGAAAAGACCGTCATCCTTCAGCACGCGCGAGCGTGGCACGTTGCGGCTGCGCGCTTCGCGCTCGCGCCATGCGGCCACGAATTTCAGGATGGCGAGTTCGGTCGGCTTGCGAAGGCGCGATTTCAGGCGCAGCCAGGCGTCGTCCGGGTGCATGTCATAGGTGGAGGCGCTTTCTAGCACCGCCATTTCCTCGCTCACCCACAGGGCGCGGCCTTCGCGCTCCAGTTGTTCTTTCAGCGAGAGATAGACGTCGCGCAAATGTGTGACGTCGGCGGCTGCGTAATCCAGCTGCTTGTCGGTCAGCGGTCGGCGGCTCCAGTCGGTGAAGCGCGATGACTTGTCGATCTGCACGCCCTTGATGCGGTTGACGAGCTGGTCATAGGAAATCGAGTCCCCGAAACCACAGACCATGGCGGCGACCTGCGTATCGAAGATCGGCTGCGGAATGAGATTGCCGAGATGATGGATGATCTCGATATCCTGACGCGCGGCGTGAAAAACCTTCACCACCGACGTATCGGCCATCAACGCGAAGAAGGGAGCAAGATCGATACCCTTGGCCAGCGGATCGACGATCACTTCGAGGTCCGGGCTTGCCATCTGGATCAGGCACAGTTCCGGCCAGAACGTCGTTTCACGGAGGAATTCCGTGTCGATGGTGATGAATTCCGACTTTGCCAGCTGGATGCAGGCTTCTTGAAGGGCAGCAGTGGTTTCGATCATGGTCTTTTTCAGGCGGGAATAGGATCAACCTTCCTTTCCCTTTAAACCGCATATGTCAACCGGAAGGGGGCCAGATGCGACGCTAAAGCACCGCAAAGCTGCAAGAATCCGGCTTTGACCGCGCTAATCCTTGTTTTTGTCTTCCGGCGGCGCCGCCAGCCGGTTGAAATAGGCGGATGTCCGCAAGAGTGCGCGAAAACGTCCGTGGCGCTCGGATGGCGGCACCGGCGGACGAGAGCCAATGCGCGCCATCGTATAGATCATGAAGCCGATGAAAATGAAGGACGTGTAGGCGAAGAAAGCGCGGGGGCCGAAATTTTCGAGAAGCACGGAGGCAAGCAGCGGGCCGACCGTTGCGCCGAGCGACCAGAAAAACAAAAGGCCGGCGGCCACCAGCGCGTGTTCTCCCGGTTTCGCGTGGTCGTTGCCATGCGCCGAACACAGCGAATAAAGCGGCATGGAAAAGGCACCGAACAGGAATACGCCGATGATGTTGGCAATTTCGTTCGTGCCTGCCCCAAAGGAGAGGTATGCACCTGTTATTACCGAGCCGAGCGTTGCCCACAGGATGACGCGACGACGATCCAGCCGGTCGGAATAATGGCCCAGAGGATATTGCAGAACCACGCCGCCAATGATGCCGGCGCTCATGAAGGTGGCGATCGAGGTGATGCTCATACCGAGTTCTTCGGCATAGATCGGCCCGATATTGCGGAAGGCCGCCATGGACAGGCCGACGGCAATGACGCCGATCACCGAGAGCGGCGAAATCCGCCATACGGCGCGAATGTCGAAGGACAGCGCTTCCGGCGGAGACGGGCTGGATTTGTCGGCGAGCGAAATCGGCACCAACGACAGGCTCATGGCGATCGCCACGATGCTGAACACCAGCGGTCCGTCTATGCCGGCGACCGGGATCACATATTGCGCAAGCGTTACGGAGGAGAGGTCGACGACACGATAGACAGACAGCGTTCGCGCCCGGTTCTCGTTGGTCACCTTGGCATTGATCCAGCTTTCCACGGTGGCGAACAGGCTGGCCACGGTCATGCCGATGATAAAGCGCATCACGAACCAGAACCACGCCTCGGTTACCAGCGGCAGCAGGATCGAGCAGCAGGCGGTGATCGCAGCCATCGCCGAAAACGTGCGGATATGGCCGATCTGCCGCAATATACGGGTGACGTAGAGACAGCCGATGGCAAAGCCGATGCTGTAACCGGCGCCGATCAGGCCGATTGTCGAAGTGGCAAAGCCTTCAGCCGAGCCGCGCAGGGCAATATAGGTCCCCTGCAATCCATTGCCGCCGATCAGAATGCCGGCCGTGACGAGAAGCGGAACGAGAGGGCGGATATGGGACATCGGGAACCGAAAGAATCGCTGCGCGACAGATTGACGAATCTCTAGCCCGACCCGCACCGGAGCGACAGGCCATAAACGACGCAAAGCGGTGTCCGGGCGGATTTTTCAGCACATTCGAATGCAGCCTTTCCTTGGCCGCTCCTGCTGTTTTTCGCTTGCGACTTGCGAAAAACAGCAAACATGATAGTCCCGGTCATGATATCGGATCGGCGGGATGGTTTTGCCGGTCCCGCTGGAAACATTCGAGCAAGCGCGGACGGCTTTCTGTTTTGAACTATCTCCATTCGATGAAGTCGCGCACGGAAGGTCTTCGGGCCACGGCCCCGGTCAAATGGCTGGGGCTGGATGGTGCCGTCGGCTGTTTCTGGCAGATGGAAAGCCGGGCGGGCGCCAATTGTCACTTCCTCTCTCCCGATCCGCGCATTCTCGTCTATTTCAACGACGTCTCCACGCGTATCCGCATGTCGAACCGCGGCAAGGGGCAGATGAGCGATCGCCGCTCCATGGCGCGCGCCGTCTACGTGCCGCCCGGAACGCCGATGTGGACGGAAACCAGTTCCCAGCATCGTTTCACCCATCTCGACCTGCATGTGCATCGCGATCGGATGCTGCGGCTTCTGTCGGCGTCGATCGGCACCTCGGCGGCGATGGCAACGATGCGCCGGCCTTCGGAGATCGAGGATATCAGCGCCATCGAACCGCTCGCCAACCTTCTGGCGGAAGAGATCGTCAATCCGGCAAAACCGTCGCTTTACGCGGAAAGCCTCATCAACGGTATTGTCGGCGGCCTGCTGGATGTGTCCGGTCGCCCTTGCGAGGAAATCGGCGGCAGGCTGAGCGAGATGCAGATGAAAATGCTGATCGCTGCGGTGGATGCCCGCGAGGATGGCCGCCTGAGCGTTGCCGAAATGGCGGAGATGGTCGGCCTGTCCGAAAGCTGGTTTGCCAATGTCTTCAAGCAGACAACGGGCAGCACGCCGCTGCAATGGCAGCTTGCCCGGCGCATCGAGACGGCAAAAATCATGCTGTCGGCGGGCGATCTCAGTGTCGCCGACATTGCCGCGCGTCTCGGTTTTTCCGATCAGGCGCATCTGACCCGCGTTTTCCGTCAGGCCGTGGGTGGCACGCCGGCTGCATGGCGGCGTTTGCAGAACGCATAATCCGCATAGCCCGCAGTAAAGCTGTGGGTATTCCTGCAACAGTGGCGGAAAAGCGACGCAAGGCGACAGTGGCTTTTTTCAAAAAAGCGGAATTTTTCTATAACGCAATTCCCGCCATACCTACTGAACCGGTCAGTTTGCATGTCTGTACCGGAGACCAATCTTGTCGAAGCGGCCACATTTTCTTCTCATCGGCGCCCTGTCCTGCGCCACCGCCCTGATCATTCCGTCCATGACAATGGCTCAGTCGGCGCCTGTGCAGGATGAGCCGTCAAACGGTGCCACTGTTCTTGAAACCATCGTCGTGCAGGATGCCAATGCCATCGGTCCGGACAAGGGCGTCGTTGCCAGCCGCACCAAGGCCGCCAGCAAGACCGATACGCCGATCATCGACGCGCCTGCCGCTGTTTCGGTGGTGACGCAGGATGAGATCAGAAACCGTTCGGCCGGCGATCTGCAGCAGGTCATCGCCTACACGTCCGGCGTCACGGTCGATGAATACGGCTCCGACAACCGTTACGATTTCTTCCGCATCCGCGGTTTCGGCGCGCAGGGCAATGGCGTCTATCGCGATGGTCTGCCGACCCGAAACATGAGCTTTACCAGCGCCCGTATCGAACCCTATGCCTATCAGCGTGCCGAAGTGCTGAAGGGGTCCACCTCGACGCTTTACGGTCTCAATGCGCCGGGCGGTCTTGTCAATCTCGTCACCAAGCGGCCGCAGGATGTCGCTTTCGGCGAGGTCTATACGACGCTCGGCGAAGATCACGCCGAAGTCGGTGCCGATTTCGGCGGCCCGATCGACGATGCCGGAAACTGGACCTATCGCGTGACCACCAAGGGCCAGAACGCCGATGTCGACAGCGAATATCTGCCGGACGACCGCCGGTATGTCGGCCTTGCCATCGGCTTCAATCCGACGGATGCCACCAGCTTCACGCTGCTGACCAATTTCAACAAGCGTGAAGGCAATACCGGCATGAGCATCCCGGTCGGCCGTGGCATCGATCCGCGTACCTATCTCGGCGAGCCCGACTGGAACGCCATGGATTCGATCGAGCGCAATATTGGCTACGAGTTTTCGCACGATTTCGGCAACGGGCTGAGCTTCCGCCAGAACCTGCGTTACGGCACGCTCGACATGGTCTACCAGCAGGTTTACGGGACATTCACGGGAGTTGGTGGGCCGGCCGGCAGCCGCATCGCTTACGGCGTCGATGGCTCCATCGAACGTTTCGGCGTCGACAACCAGCTGGAATATCAGACAAGTTTCGGTCGCTTCGACAGCAAGACCCTGCTCGGCACCGATTTCGTGCGCGACAATGCACATGAAAGCACCAAGCGTGGTTATGCGCTGCCGCTCGCCGATTACAATAATCCGGTTTACGTCGGCACGGATGGCATCTTCATTCGCACGATTACGCCGAGCTCGATCGACCAGGAATCCACCGGTGTCTACGCGCAGGAAGAACTGACATTCGACGACCGCTGGATCTTGACCTTCGGCGGTCGTTACGACCACGTCGACACGCTGCAATATAACGGCACGCGTTATTTCGATGCGACAGACGAGGCTCTGACCGGCCGTGTCGGCGTCACCTACAAGTTCAACCCGAACCTGTCGGTCTATGCCAACTATTCGGAATCCTTCCAGCCGATCGGCGCCAACCGCACGACCTATGTCGGCGAGGTCAATCCGATGAAAGGCACGCAATACGAGATCGGCGCAAAGTATCAGCCGGAGGGCATGGATGCGCTGTTCACGGCGGCGCTGTTCGATCTCACCCAGACCAATGTCGCCTACAGCATCGGCAACGGGCTTTTCAGTCAGGCGGGCGAAGTGAATGTCCGCGGGCTTGAACTCGAAGGCAAGGTGGCGCTGACGGACCAAATGAACCTGACGGCCGCCTACACATTCTGGGATGCGGAAATCACCAAGGATGCGACGCCCGCCAATGTCGGCAGGGTGCCGCAGTTGACGCCGCGTCATTCGGCTTCGCTGTGGGTGGATTACACGATCCCGGATGTCGCCGACGCCGGCGACCTGACCTTTGGTCTCGGTGCGCGTTTCACCGGCAAGCGTTTTGCCGACAATGCCAATGCCGTACCGCTGTCTTCCAATGTGGTGTTCGATGCCATGGCAAAATACCAGATCAACGAAAATACCGATCTGCAGCTCAATGTTACCAACCTGTTCGATCGCGAATATATTTCGCAGCTCAGCGTGTTCGACAGCACGGCCTTTTACGGCAACGGACGTGAAGTGAAGCTGACCCTGCGCCGGACCTGGTAATCCACGATCCTTATCGACCGTAATCTCGCCGGCCATCCTGCATTTGGGTGGCCGGTTTGTTTATGAGTGGTCTGCGCACCGGTATGAGAGAGATTTTTTAGACATCTCCTGATGGTTGTCGCGCCGATTGGTTCCGCGCCGGCCCCTCACTTCTTCATAACACCGAATTTAATCGGAATGCTGCATTGCATCTCGATTTTGCTGCATTGCACCTTAAGTTCGAACATTCGAATGTAATGTCGGTGAATGAGGAAGCTTTTCATGGTCTTGCCCCAATCCGCCCGTCTGCATCGCATGCTCGGTTATATCGGCTGGCCACTGGCGCTGTTATTCATCTGGGATATCGCTGTCACGCTCGCCTATGTCTATCTCCCGCATCCGTGGCTGAACCTGCCGGTCTTGCCGATGAGCCTTCTCGGCTCTGCGCTCGCCCTGTTCCTCGGTTTTCGTAACAACAATGCCTATAACCGCTGGTGGGAAGGGCGCACTTTATGGGGCGCCATGGTCAATGCATCGCGCTCCTATGGTCGTGAGGTCATGCACCTGATCGATGACCGGCCGGAAAGCCAGCGCCTGCGCCATGATCTGGTCCTGCGCCAGATCGCCTATGTTCAGGCGCTGCGGTGCCATCTGCGCGGCCAGCCTGTGGGGGAGGAGATCGGTGATTTTTTGCCCGATGACGAATGCAGGACGTTAGCGAATTTTTCCAACATCCCCAATGCGATCCTGAATGGCACTGGTGCCATGCTGGCAGAGGCGGAGAGGAATGGCTGGATCGACAGCTTCCGTCGTGTCCAGATCGAACGCGTGCTCGTGGACATGAGCAATGCACAGGGTGGCATGGAGCGCATCAAGAACACGCCGCTGCCGCGGGAATACGGCTATTACCCGACGCTCTTTGTGCATTTCTTCTGCATTCTTCTGCCGATCGGTTTGGTCGACAGTCTCACCATCTTCACGCCGCTTGCCTCCACCGTCGTCGGCTTCATGCTGCTCGCCATGGACCGGATCGGTGCCGATCTGCAGAACCCGTTTGCAAACCGTGCCCACGACGTGCCGCTGACCTCGATCACCCGCACCATCCAGATCGATCTTGAACAGTTGCTGGGCAGGGAGGGGGCGCCAAAACCCTTGCAGCCGGTCGAGCATGTTCTGTGGTAGACATGCAAACAGATAAATGTGCAATGAGCTTGGCGACCGATATGAAGATGACAAGAGACATGGTGACAAAAGCACAGCAACGCGATGACGCGGCCATATCGCGCATGATGGCCTCGAATATGAGTAATGCGAAATGGAGGAAGCTGTTTGATGCGCTTGTCGCGCTGGAAATCAGGCAATTGCGCTGGAAATTCGTCCGTGACGGATACATCTATGATGCGGGCCTGTCTCCGGTTGCAGACAGCTATCTTGAAACCGGCTTGGGTGATGTTTTGCCGTCTCCTTATGGGCCTTATCGAAACATCGAATGGATTGAGATCGCAGAGGAAGACGCAGAGAGGGTTCTGGCTGCTCTTCAACCCATCGGGCTTTTTCCATTCAGCAGAAGCGCCAATGGCCTGAAGGTTGTCGCATATAACAACCCGGCCGCTTGGGGGGCATTATGTTAGCCTCACTTGCCATCTGGCTGATGACCTCCGTGCTGCCCAACGAGGTGAAAGAGGACGCAAGCATACCCGCTGTCGCTGAAGCACGGGTTCTTGTTTCGGCCCGGTCTCAATCGATGGGCGCCTTGCTTCGTGCTGTGCGTCGCGAGCATTTGGCCATCCCGGACGCGTCGCCGCAACCGGCAGCGCCCTTTGATGCAGAGCATCTGCCACTAGGCGGAAACGTGGTCGTCAGCAAAACCGTTGCGGCAAAACTTGGCGTAAAACCGGGCGACACCGTCACCCTTGGGACAGTTGACGGGATAATCACGCCATTCGGCAGAATGCCGCGCATATGGCGTTTTCGCGTGACCGGGACCACGGACGACACCAGCCAGCCTCTCGTTTATCTGCAGGCTTCGGATGCCGAGAAATTTTTGACGCCGGGCAGCGGATAGTGTGCTTCGCGTGGAGGCTGGTGTCGACGGCTGCCCCGCAACCCTTGACAAATCGGACTGCGCATGCGCTTTTCGCGCCGATTTTCCATGATTTCGGCCGGGCTGCTTCGCGTGCCCTGAAAAGGCCGTTCAAAGCATCAGTCCAGGATAAAAGACATGCATCGTTACCGTAGCCATACCTGCGCAGCCCTCCGCAAGTCGGATGTCGGCTCCAATGTCCGCATTTCCGGCTGGGTTCATCGCGTGCGAGATCACGGCGGCGTTCTGTTCGTCGACCTGCGCGACCATTACGGCATGACCCAGGTCGTCTGCGACCCGGACAGCCCGGCCTTCAAGTCGGCTGAAATCGTCCGTGGCGAATGGGTCATCCGCATCGATGGCGTGGTCAAGGCGCGTTCGGAAGACACCGTCAACAAGACCATGGCGACCGGCGAGATCGAGCTTTACGCCAAGGAAATCGAAGTGCTTTCCGCCGCCAAGGAATTGCCGCTGCCGGTGTTCGGCGAGCCGGAATATCCGGAAGACGTACGCCTGAAGTATCGCTTCCTCGACCTGCGCCGCGAAACCCTGCACAAGAACATCGTCAAGCGCACCCAGATCATCGCCGCCATGCGCCGCGAAATGACCGCCGGTGGCTTTACCGAATATTCGACGCCGATCCTGACCGCATCCTCGCCGGAAGGCGCACGCGACTTCCTCGTTCCGTCGCGTATCCACCCCGGCAAGTTTTTTGCCCTGCCGCAGGCGCCGCAGCAGTACAAGCAGCTGATGATGGTGGCCGGTTTCGACCGTTATTTCCAGATCGCACCGTGCTTCCGCGATGAAGACCCGCGCGCCGACCGTCTGCCGGGCGAATTCTACCAGCTCGACCTCGAAATGAGCTTCGTTACCCAGGAAGAAGTCTGGGAGACGATGGAGCCGGTTATGCGCGGCATCTTCGAAGAGTTCGCGGAAGGCAAGCCGGTCACCAAGGAATTCCCGCGCATCCCGTATGACGTCGCGATCCGCAAATACGGTTCCGACAAGCCGGATCTGCGCAACCCGATCGAGATGCAGGCCGTTACCGAACATTTTGCCGGCTCCGGCTTCAAGGTGTTTGCCGGCATGATCGCGTCGAACCCGAAGGTCGAAGTCTGGGCGATCCCGGCCAAGACCGGCGGTAGCCGCGCATTCTGCGACCGCATGAACGCCTGGGCACAGCAGCAGGGCCAGCCGGGTCTCGGCTACATCTTCTGGAAGGAAGAAGAGGGCAAGGTTGCCGGCTCCGGTCCGCTCGCCAAGAACATCGGCGAAGAGCGCACCGCAGCCATCGCTGCACAGCTCGGCCTTGAAGCAGGCGATGCCTGCTTCTTCGTCGCCGGCGAACCGGAAAAGTTCTACAAGTTCGCAGGTGAAGCCCGTAACCGCGCTGCCGATGAACTGGGCCTCGCCAACAAGGACCAGTTCGCACTGTGCTGGATCGTCGACTTCCCGTTCTTCGAATACAACGAAGAAGACAAGAAGATCGATTTCGCCCACAACCCGTTCTCGATGCCGCAGGGTGGTCTCGACGCGCTGGAAAACCAGGATCCGCTGACGATCAAGGCCTACCAGTACGACATGGTCTGCAACGGCTTTGAAATCGCCTCGGGTTCGATCCGTAACCAGCTGCCGGAAGTCATGGTCAAGGCGTTCGAGATGGTCGGCCTCAGCCAGCAGGACGTGGAAGACCGCTTTGGCGGCCTCTACCGCGCCTTCCAGTACGGTGCGCCTCCGCATGGCGGCATGGCCGCCGGTGTCGACCGCGTCGTCATGCTGTTGACCGGTGCGAAGAACCTGCGCGAAATCACGCTGTTCCCGATGAACCAGCAGGCACAGGATCTGCTGATGGGTGCCCCGTCGGAAGCCCAGCCCGCACAGCTGCGCGAACTGGCGATCCGCCCGATCCCGCCGGTCAAGAAAGACTGACATTCGTCAGTAAATGCGACAATGTATCAAGTATTGCGACGGCGGCCTTCGGGTCGCCGTTTGTGTATCGACAATCCCCGTTATCCACTGTCATGAAATTGTCATTGTAATTTCGCCTCAGGTTTGAAGGTTCGTTAAAGCCTGTGCGGGCAGAACACCGGCAAAGTTCAGTTGTCTCGGGGATTTTGCTCTTGTCGTTCTTTTCAAATCTTCGGATTTCCCACCGCGTGATGCTTCTGGCCGTTATGGCCCTCATCGGTATCGTCGCCATTGCCGGAATCTTTCTTGGCCAGCGCCAGATCGAAGCGGGTTATCGTTCCACGGCTGAAGCTCTGGGCGAACGGCAGGCAGCCGTGTCCCGCATGTCGGCCAGTGTTCGCGACAGCCTTCTTTGGGAACAGTATTTTCTGCTGCACAAGGACATGGGCGCGGTCGACAAGTTCTCGGCAGCAACTGCAGAGGTTCGCAACACTCTCGATGGTTTGCGCGCAACGGCCAGTCCGGAACTCGTCGGCCAGCTCGATCAGCTTGGTAACGGTCTGACCGCCTATGAGACGAGTTTCGCCACGCTTGTGAAGCACGATCAGGAACTCGGTCTTGATCAGAACAGCGGCCTGCAGGGCGCCATGCGCTCGGCCGTGCACTCTATCGAAAACCGGCTCGAAACCGTCGAAGAAGCTGGTATTCGCGCCAGCATGCTGATGCTACGTCGTCACGAAAAGGATTTCTTGCTGCGCGGCGATGCCTCCTATCTGGAAAAGCACGCCGCCGAAGCGGAAACTTTTACCGCCCTCGTCAAGGAAGCCTTTCGTCCAGGTGCTCAGCGCAGCCGCGTCATGGACGCGCTGGAAGTTTACCGCTCCGCTTTCCGCTTCTATGCTGAAGCCAGCTTGAAGGAAGCACAGAGCCAGAAGAGTGTATCCGCCGCCTATCAGGCGCTGGAGCCACAGGTTCAGGCCGTCAGCACGGCCTATGAAGCCAAGCGTGATGCGACGCTGGCCGAAAACACTCGCGTTGCCGAACGTAACCTGATGGTTGCCGCTGGTCTCGTGCTGGCCGCCATGATTGTGCTGGGTCTCGGCGTCTGGCTGATCGGCCGCTCCATCACCCGTCCGGTCGTCGCCATGACGGCCGCCATGCGCAAGCTTGCCGGTGGTGAAACGGATCTCGCCATCCCGTCGCTCGGTCGTCGCAACGAATTCGGCGCCATGGCCGGTGCGCTCGATACCTTTCGCGAAGCCGCCATCGCCAACCGTCGTCTGGAAGAAGAGGCGGCAGAGGCGCGTGCCAATGCCGAAGGCGAACGTGTTCGCCTGCAGCGTCAGGCCGAAGCAGAGGCGCGTGCCCGCCTGATGCAGGCAACCGAAGGTCTGGCGGAAGGTCTGCGCCGTCTCGCTGCGGGCGATCTCGCCTTCGAACTGACCGAACCTTTTGCGCCGGATTTCGAAAACCTGCGCGGCGATCTCAACCAGACCGTGGCCCGTCTCGGCGAAGTCATGGCGTCGATCGCCCATGCCAGCCATGCCATCGAGGGCGGCAGCCGCGAAATCGCCGGCAGCGCAAATGATCTCTCCAGCCGCACCGAACAGCAGGCGGCCTCGCTGGAAGAAACGGCGTCGGCACTGGAACAGATCACCGCCAACGTCCGCAATTCGTCGAAACGTTCGCAGGATGCCAACCGCATGGCCGGTGAGGCCAATGTCTCTGCCGGCCAGACCCGTATCCTCGTCAACGGAGCACTGGAAGCCATGGGCCGTATCGAAGCCTCGTCTTCGCGCATCGCCGGCATTCTCGGTGTCATGGATGAAATCGCTTTTCAGACCAATCTTCTGGCGCTCAATGCCGGTGTCGAGGCGGCACGGGCAGGCGAGGCCGGTCGTGGTTTCGCTGTCGTCGCGCAGGAAGTGCGCTCGCTTGCCGGCCGGTCCGCCGATGCCGCACGCGAGATCAAGGAACTGATCCGCGTCTCCGGCGTGGAAGTGAAGGATGGCGTGCGCTCCGTGCGCGAGACCGGCGAAGCACTGACCGGCATTGGCAGCCGCGTCGAGGCCATCAACATCGAGGTGGAAGCGATCGCGCTTTCCGCCCGCGAACAGTCGGTCGGCTTGGGTGAGATCAACACCGCCGTCAATCTGCTCGACCAGAACACCCAGCACAACGCTGCCATGGTGGAAGAGAACAATGCAGCCAGCGCCCTGCTGATGAGCGAGGCCCAGCGCCTGCGCGATCTGGTCGGCATGTTCAGGCTTGCGGAAGTTGAGGCGCAGGAGTTTCGCGGCAGCCGCGCCGCCTGAGTGTCGCCCTGTAAAAACAACCGAGCCGCCCGCAAGTAAACCGGGCGGCTCTTGCGTATTGTGGCGGTCCTGCCTTGATATCTGTCCAAATGGGGCGGCCTAAAAAGCGGAACCATCTTCAGCTAAGCGTGTTTCTATCCCAGCAATTCGCTCAAGGGAGAAGCAATATGCGTAAGTTTACAATGGCTGCTACTGCAGCATTCCTTGCTCTTTCGGCTTCGGCCTATGCACAGAGCACCGTCATCATCGAGCAGCAGCCTGCCGATCCAGTCGTGACGCAATCAACCACCCGCGTCCTGCCCGGCGAAGTCCGCACCTATGTGATGGAGCAGGAACCGGTTGAATCCGTTCCTTATGAAGGCGATGTCCTCGTTGGACGTGTCCTGCCGGAAAATGTCGAGGTTCGCCCGGTCGAAGGCTATAGCGATTACGGCTATACGATCGTCAACGAGCGCCGCGTGATCGTCGATCCGCAGACCCATACGGTCATCCAGGTTCTGGAATGATCGGCTGACGGCAGATTAGATTGAAGAGAAGGTCGGGAACGCGTCAGCGGTTCCGGCCTTCTTTGTTGATGGATCGAGCGAAATAAAGAGCCCACAACTCAATCAGCAGGCCGCCGACCGGCGTTACAAGGAACGGGGCAATCTCAGCGAAGGTCATGGCCGCAATCCTTTGAGAATAGTGCTTGGCAGATAATGTAGGACGCATGCGCCGATAAAGCAAATTCCGCTGGATATCGCGGTCACCCGCGTGATTCCCGTCGGCCCGCCAAGATCAGAAAATAGCGGTGCCAATGCGCCGACTGCAAACATTGCGATCCACATCCCATTCACGAATGTCGCAAGCAATTTCAGCCGCTCGTTATTCACCAGCTTCTGTTGTTCTCGCCTGATCATCACCCCATCCCCCAAAATCCCCCGCCACACGTTATCCGCAAACCCTTCCGCCTCAAGAGCCACATCCCGCACTTGGCATTTGTCTGGTTCGCCGTTATAGCTCGCTCATCACAAGGACTCGGGTGAGACTCCCGGGTGGCTCTTCCGGCCGCCGATCCGCCGGACAACGCAAAGCATCCAGCCTAATCCAAGACAGTAGTCACACCAGGATACCCTCCCGGCGGATGCGCTCCCTTTTGCGAAAAATCCAAACCCATGATCTCTTTGACCACCTACCGTCGGGAATGGTTCTCCAATATTCGCGGCGATATTCTTTCCGGCATCGTCGTCGCACTCGCGCTCATTCCGGAAGCTGTCGGTTTTTCCGTCATCGCCGGTGTCGATCCCGCCGTCGGTCTGTTTGCGTCCGTGCTGATCGCCTGTGTCACCGCCATTTGCGGCGGTCGCCCTGCGATGATCTCGGCCGCCACAGCCGCCACCGCCGTGCTGATGGCGCCGCTGGTGCGCGATCACGGCATCCAGTACCTCTTTGCCGCTACCATCCTGATGGGCATCCTGCAGATCATCGCCGGCCTGCTGAAGCTCGGCCGGCTGATGCGCTTTGTGTCGAAATCGGTGATGACCGGTTTCGTCAACGCGCTCGCCATCCTGATCTTCATGGCGCAGTTGCCGGAACTGACCAATGTGCCGCACATCACCTACGCGCTGATCGCGGTCGGTCTCGCCATCATCTATCTCTTTCCCTATGTCACCAAAGCGGTGCCGTCGCCGCTGGTTGCCATCGCCGTCGTCACCATCGGCGTCCTTGTCTTTGGCGTCGAAGTGAAGACGGTCGCTGATCTCGGTGCCATGCCGACATCGCTGCCGGGCTTTGCCTTCCCGATGGTGCCCCTCACCTTCGAGACGTTGCAGATCATCTTTCCGTATTCGCTGGCGCTCGCCGCCGTCGGCCTGCTGGAATCGCTGCTGACCGCCCAGATCGTCGATGAGATGACGGATACGACCAGCAGCAAGAGCCGCGAATGTTTTGGTCAGGGCGCCGGCAACATCGTCTCTGCCCTGTTCGGCGGCATGGGGGGCTGCGCCATGATCGGCCAGTCGGTCATCAATGTTTCATCCGGCGGTCGTGGACGCTTGTCGACCTTCGTGGCCGGTGCCTTCTTGCTCATCCTGCTGTTGGTGCTGGACGATATTCTGCGCGTCGTGCCGGTAGCAGCACTCGTGGCGGTGATGATCATGGTGTCGATCAACACGTTTTCATGGAAGTCGATCGTCGATCTGAAACGTCATCCCGGCACATCCTCTATCGTCATGTTGGCGACTGTTGCCGTGGTGCTTGCCACCCATGACCTGTCGAAGGGGGTCATCGTCGGCGTGCTTCTCTCCGGCGTGTTTTTCGCCGGCAAGGTGGCCCGTATGTTCCGCGTTTCCTCCGAACTCACCGAAGATGGCAAGCTGCGCACCTACCGCGTCGAGGGCGAAATCTTTTTCGCGTCCGCACAGGCCTTTGTCGGCGGGTTCGATTTCACGGAAACGCCGGAGCGTATCGTCATTGATGTCACCCGCGCGCATCTGTGGGATATTTCCGCGGTCGGCGCACTCGATCAGGTCGTGCTGAAATTCCGCCATCGCGGCGTGGATGTGGATGTCATGGGCGTCAACGAGGCAAGTGCCGGCATGATCGATCGATTTGCCCTGCACGACAAGGAACACGCATCCTTCAGCGCATCGGCTGCCCATTGAAACGCAAAAGCCCGGCAGTCACCTGCCGGGCTTCGTCAAATCGCTTGAAGTGATTACCTTAGTCGTTGGCGGTCACCGTGACGCCGAGAACCTGCGGGATGGTGTTCGGCGCTGCCATGGCGGCGCCCATGATCGTCGGCACCGGAACCGACTTTTCCGGTTTGGCGCTGATCGTGAAGCTGCCCGGCTTGTCGAGATAGGTATTGAGCGCCTCGGTCAGAGCCTTCTGCAATTCCGGCATGTTGTATTGTGCCAGCATCATCGGTGCCATGGCCTTGATCATCTGGGCCAGCTGGTCGCCGGTCGTGCCCTGCTTCTTGGCGGCCACATCAAGCGCCTTGGTGGTGATGCCGTCGTCGTCGAAACGGATTTCCGCACTGTTGAAGCTGAGCTGCTGGACGAGGCCGAGCATGGCAAGGCCGGCTGCCTGATGTGCCTGTTCGTCATTGGCGCTGGCTTCGGCCTTCTTTGCAGCCTCCTGAACGGAGCGCAGGAAATCGAGCGTGTAACCGGACAGGCTGAACGCCATGTTCAGGCGGCCGATATTCGCGAAGTCGAAGGCGTATTCTTCAGTCGCCAGCGTGCCCGATGTCAGATCCCAGCTGCCGGTCATGCTGATATTGCCGTCGATCTCGTTGATGCCGAGGTCGTCAATGGTCTGGCGTGCCTGCGGATCTTCAACGGCGGTGAGATCGCCCGTGATATCGGCAATTTTGACATCGAATGTCATCGATTTCTTGTCGTCGGCAGTTTCGGTCGTCATCTTGGAGGAGCCGATCGACGCCACGCTCTTGCCGTCGAGCTTGACCTCGATGGCGCCAACGGTTGCCTCGCCGTAAAAGAGGACGGCATCGGTGGTGTCGCCTGCCGAGCTGGCAGGAATGCGCATGTCGGAGATGGAAAGGTCCGCTGCGGTGAAAACGGTCTTTTCCTGGGTGATGTTGATGTCTTCGAAAGACACGGTCTCAATCGTGTAGGCGCCGGCATCTTCCTCGACGCCTTCCAGCTCGATCGTGCCGAGCGGCACGCTGCCCTGGCCATTGCCTGCCTCGAAGCGGCTGTCGGTCAGCGTCACGTCCGATCCATCGACGGTAATCGAACCGGCAACGATGCCCATGCCGTTCTGCATGTTCAGCGCGGTGTTGAGCTTGTTGACGAGGTCGTTGCCATCCAGGGCCAGAGCCGGGGAGGTGAAAGCAAACAGGGCGGTGCCGGCCGCAAACAACTTGGCCGAGGCAGTGTAACGCATGAATAGTCTCCTCAATAGGCAGGTAACCCGCCTGAAAATAAATGGAATTTATAGGCCACGCCAATAAAGCGTTGAATTCTCTCTGTGAAGTCTATCTGGACCTTTTTGTGGCAAGGCTTAATGAGAGATGACTGATGCGTGAGGTTCTCCACAGTCTCATTCCCCCGGTTTGTTGCCGGGAATCAGGCTTTCCGCTAGTCAAGCCTCATGGGAAAAAGTCTGACTCCGCCGCCAGAAGATGGCGACGACCACATTCTGCCGGTCGACCTGAAGGCGGCGCTGGAAGAGCGCTACCTCGCTTATGCGCTGTCGACCATCATGCACCGCGCGCTGCCGGACGTCCGTGACGGCCTGAAACCCGTGCATCGCCGCATCATCCACGCGATGAGCGAAATGGGCATTCGGCCGAATTCGGCCTTCAAGAAATGCGCCCGTATCGTCGGTGACGTTATCGGTAAGTTCCACCCGCATGGCGACCAGTCGGTTTATGATGCGCTGGTGCGTCTGGCCCAGGATTTCTCGCAGCGTTACCCGATCGTTGATGGCCAGGGCAATTTCGGCAATATCGATGGCGACGGCGCCGCCGCCTATCGTTACACCGAAGCGCGCATGACCGAGGTCGCGGCGCTGCTTCTGGAAGGCATCGATCAGGACAGTGTCGATTTCCGCCCGACCTATAACGAGGAAGACAGCGAACCGGTCGTCATGCCGGGCGCCTTCCCGAATCTGCTTGCCAACGGTTCGTCCGGCATCGCCGTCGGCATGGCGACATCGATCCCGCCGCACAACGCGCACGAACTCTGCGATGCGGCACTGCATCTGATCAAACATCCGGATGCGACGGTCGAAAAGCTGGTCGAATTCATTCCCGGCCCGGATCTTCCTACCGGCGGCATCATCATCGACAGCCGTGAATCGATCATCGAATCCTATCGCACAGGCCGCGGCGGTTTTCGCGTGCGTGCGAAATGGGAAACGGAAGATCTCGGTCGCGGCGGTTACCAGATCGTCGTCACCGAAATTCCCTATCAGGTCCAAAAATCGCGCCTGATCGAAAAGATCGCCGAACTGCTGATCGCACGCAAACTGCCGCTTCTCGAAGACGTGCGTGACGAGTCGGCCGAAGACGTCCGTGTCGTACTGGTGCCCAAGAACCGCACCGTCGATGCGACGCTGCTGATGGAATCGCTGTTCAAGCTGACGGATCTGGAAAACCGGTTTCCGCTCAACATGAACGTTCTGTCCATGGGCAAGGTGCCCAGGGTCATGGCGCTCAACGAAGTGCTGACCGAATGGCTGGCGCACCGCAAGGAAGTGCTGGTCCGCCGCTCGAGTTTCCGTCTGGCCGCCATCGAACGCCGCTTGGAACTCTTGGGCGGCTTCCTGATCGCCTACCTCAATATCGATGAGGTGATCCGCATCATCCGCGAGGAGGATGAGCCGAAACAGGCGATGATTGCCCGCTTTGGGCTGACCGATATTCAGGCAGAAGCCATCCTCAACATGCGTCTGCGCTCTCTGCGCAAGCTGGAAGAGTTCGAGATCCGCAAGGAATTCGACGAACTCACCAAGGAAAAGGCCGATATCGAGGCGCTTCTCGCCTCCGACGACAAGCAGTGGAAAGTCGTCGAGATCGAGATCCAGGACGTGCGCAAGGCTTTTGCAAAGGGCAAGGGCAAGCCATTCGCGCGCATGACGCAGTTTGCCGATGCGCCGGAAGCCGATCTCGAAGCCATCCATCAGGCGATGATCGAAAAGGAACCGATCACCGTCGTCATCTCGCAAAAGGGCTGGATCCGCGCGCTCAAGGGCCATATCGCGGATACCTCGACGCTGACCTTCAAGGAAGGTGACGGGCCAAAACTGGCATTCCCGGCTCAGACGACCGACAAGCTGCTGCTCATCACCACCGGCGGCAAGGTTTATACGCTCGGCGCCGACAAGCTGCCGGGCGGTCGCGGCCATGGCGAACCGATCCGCATCATGGTCGATATGGAAAACGATCAGGATATTCTCACCGCCTTCGTCCACGACGCCAGCCGCAAGCATATTCTCGCATCGACGGCCGGTAACGGTTTCGTGGTTGCTGAAAGCGAAATGACCGCCAATACCCGCAAGGGCAAGCAGATCATGAATGTCGGAATGCCGGATGAGGCCAAGCTGGTCATTCCTGTCTCGGGTGATCACGTCGCGGTCGTCGGCGAAAACCGCAAGATGCTGGTCTTCCCCTTGGCGCAATTGCCGGAAATGACCCGCGGCAAGGGCGTTCGCCTGCAGCGCTACAAAGATGGCGGCATTTCAGACATCAAGTGTTTTGCCATCGAGGCGGGCCTGACCTGGGAAGACAGCGCCGGACGCCAGTTCACCAAGACCAAGGATGAGCTGCTGGAATGGAGCGGCGACCGCGCTTCGGCTGGCCGTACAGTGCCGAAGGGCTTTCCGCGGAGTGGTAAGTTTGCCGGGTAATCAGGGATAGGGGACGGTGTGATCGCGCAGGAAGCGGATCGCACCTTCCTCGTCTATTTCCCCGGCTGCGATGCCAAGAACAAATGTGAACAGGATTTGGTCACTCGTTGTGATCATGTGGCCATTGTCCATCAGGAAAACACCGGCGGCAACGATTGCGATCCGTTTGTTGCCGTCGATAAATGCATGGTTCATGGCCCGTCCAAAAAGATAGGCGGCCGCCAGTTCGATGGTGTCATCGGAACCATAGGCTGCCTTGTTGACCGGACGGGCAAGCGCCGATTCCAGCGCATTTTCGTTTCTCAGACCATATGAACCGCCAAATCTTTCGATCTGACGCTCATGGAGGCGTTCGATAAGAGGTCGCGACAGAAACTTGACCATTTATTCGGCCAGTTTTTTGAGCGCGACCTTGTATTTCTCCATGAATTTTTCGGCATGCTCAAGCTGGCGAGCGAAATCTTCGTCGGCAGGCTTAAGGATCAACTGCCCCGCTTCCAAGGCAATATCCAGATTATCGCCTGCCTTGAGGCCCATACGATCCAGAACATCTTTCGGGATGATGATGCCTTCGGAATTACCGACTTTGCGAATGGTGGCGTTCATGGTTCAAACCTCTGTTGCAACCATGTTATAACATCGTTGGTCGATCCAGACAATAACCGGAGATTGGAGGCAAGCCGCAGGCTGTCTTACCCTTCATCCTCGCCCGTATACAATTCCCAACCGCGTGCCGTGAGATGCTCCTGCGGCTGGTAGCGCGTCTTGTATCCCATCTTCGCCGATCCCTTCACCCAATAGCCGAGATAGACATGCGGCAGGCCGAGCGTGCGGGTGCGGTTGATGTGGTCGAGGATCATGAACGTCCCGAAGGAGCGCTTTTCCATTTCCGGGTTGAAGAACGAATAGACCATCGAAAGTCCATCGCTCATCATGTCGGTCAGCGCCACGCCCACAAGCTCACCCTTGGCCTCGCCGATACCGGAACCTTCCACGCGGCGACGATATTCGATGACGCGGGTGTTCACATGCGTGTCTTCCACCATGATCGCGTAATCGAGCGCAGACATGTCCGACATGCCGCCGCGCTGATGACGGCTGTCGAGATAGGTGCGGAACAGCGAAAACTGTTCGGTCGAAGGCTGGGCAGGGTAAATGTCGGTGGTGATGTCGCTATTGGCGGCGAGCACGCGCCGCATGGTGCGGCCGGGCGAAAATTGATCAACGAGAATGCGCACCGAAACACAGGCGCGGCAGGCTTCACAGGCCGGACGATAGGCAATGTTCTGAGAACGGCGGAAACCGCCTTGTGTCAGGAGATCGTTCATCTCTGCGGCACGGGGGCCGACCAGATGGGTAAAGACCTTTCGCTCATATTCGCCCGGAAGATAGGGACACGCTGCCGGAGCCGTCAGATAGAACTGCGGTGATGGCGAAATTTGCGAGTTCATCCCTTGTAGAAGCCCTGGTTCTAAAGAATGTGCGTTGCAGCGAATACTATTAGCATGACCTAAGTTCGCAAAACGTCAACATGCGGGCAAAGCCTGCCCGCATGTGTGATCATCAAATGTTTTTATTCAGGCGCGGTTGCGGACTTAGCTGGTGCGCGCAACCACCGTGCCGAGCAGAAAATCGTGCACCAGTCGCGATCGGTCGGTAAACAGACCGGCCAGCAGGATCAGCGGCGTCAGCACCGAGTTGATCACCCAGAACAGCACCGTATGGACCATGGCGGTCAGGAAATCCATGCGGCGGCCGTCGAGGCGCAGCATGGTGATGCCGGCGGCGCGCATGCCCGGCGAGGCCTGGCTCGGACCACCGAGCGTCATGCCGAAATAGAGGAGCGCCACGATGACGAACAGGGCCGGGTAAAGCATGAAGCCGAGGCCCAGCGTCAACACGCCGAGAAAGAACACGATGATCGCCGCCGGAATGCACAGCAGCAGCACGATCAGGTAATCGAGGATGAAGGCGAATGAGCGCCGCATCAGCACGCCGCTATAGGCGCGCCAGTCTTCAGGTGCGACGACGGCTGTGTTGGGGTCGAGGCTCATGGTCTTGTGTTCTCCTTCTCCCGAAATGGGATTTTACCACTTTCAATATGGTGGAGAAATCCGGCGGCACAAGACCGCCGGAAAATGCGGCATATTATAGAGAGGAAAAGCGCGCTTAGGCCTTGGCCAGCTTCTTTGCCACATCGACGGCAAAGTAGGTGAGGATGCCATCGCAGCCGGCGCGCTTGAAACAGAGAAGCGTCTCCATCATCACCCGCTCTTCATCCACCCAGCCCTGCATGGCAGCAGCCTTGATCTGCGAATATTCGCCCGACACCTGATAGGCATAGGTCGGAAGCCCGAACGCTTCCTTCACGCGCCAACAGATGTCGAGATAGGGCAGGCCGGGCTTGACCATCAGCATGTCCGCGCCTTCTTCCACATCGAGTGCGGCATCGCGCAGCGCCTCGGTGCCGTTGGCGGGCGAAACGTAATAGGTGTTCTTGTCACCCTTCAGCAGGCCGCCGGTATTGATCGCCTCGCGATAGGGACCGTAGAAGCCAGACGAAAATTTTGCCGCATAGGACATGATGCCGACATCCTGATGCCCGGCGGCGTCGAGCCCACGGCGGATGGCACCGATACGCCCGTCCATCATTTCCGACGGTGAGATGATGTCGGAGCCAGCATCGGCCTGCAGGATCGCGGCCTTCACCACCTGATCCACCGTCTCGTCGTTGAGGATCACGCCATCGCGCAAAATGCCGTCATGGCCATGGCTGGTGAACGGGTCGAGCGCCACATCACTGATCACGCCGATATTGGAGACCGACTTCTTCACCGCGCTGGTAAAACGGTTGATCAGGTTGTTGGGGTCGAGAATGCCGGAGCCGGTGGCGTCGCGCAGGTCCATTTCGATATCGGGGAAGGGGGCAACAGCGGGAATGCCGAGATCGGCTGCTTCCTTCACCGCTTCCACCGCCTTGTCGACGCTGAGGCGATAAACGCCCGGCATTGCCTTGATGGGGTCGACGATATTTTCGCCGGGCACGATGAAGATCGGCCAGATCAGGTCGTCCACGGTCACGCGGTTCTCTTGAACCATGCGGCGGGTCCAGTCGGCCTTGCGGTTGCGCCGCATGCGGCGGTGGCCGGTAATCTCGTCCACCAGATGCGTCTTGTCGGACATGGTATGCCTCTTCTTTATAATAGTGCCGCTCCCTTAGCATGCGACCTGCGTTTTGCGAATTGATCTGATACCGCATCTTGTATGCACTGAGGTCATAGGCATCGTCGATGCGCGCGCCTCTGGCGATCCGCAAAAACCACCGCTATCGTCCGCGTCATGGCCCATGATTCTCTCAACCACCCGAAACGCTCCATGACGCAGTTGCTCTACGTCATCTTTTTGCGTCTCGTTGCCGTCTCCTGTTTCTGGTTCGGCCTGCAATATTGGGGCATGATCACCGGTTACAGTTTTGGCGGGCGCGGCCGGTTCGATCTGTTGAGCTTTCCGTGGCGGGCTGCGGCCTCCACCCTGGCCGTGCTTTTCCCCGTCGCGTCGCTCGGCCTGTGGCTTGCCGTCTCCTGGGGTCCGGTTCTGTGGGCGCTCGCCGCCGGCACGCAGCTTCTGATGTATCAAGTCTGGCCGGAAATCTTCGGGCACAGCCTGTTGATAACTCTCATGCACGGCCTCGTGGCTGCCATTTATGTGCTCTTTCGCGTCGCGATTTACCTCGAAAACCGCAAAAACGCCGAGCGGGTAACCACTGATTAACCAGCTTTCCCAAGCAATTTTCGTTAAAATTCGATCGAATTTAACCGCCAAGCTATTGAAAAATATGGGGCTGGTTTGATTAACGCGGCGCCTGCCGCACGGCCGCCACAATGGGGAAGCGTGCGTTTACCGGCTGTTAGCCGTGTGTTTTAAGTCGAATTTTATGCGCATTCGATAGTGTCTCTCACAAGGCGGGAACAAACAAACACACCGCCAAACAAAACAGTGAGGCAAAAAATGTTGAACGCAAAAATCAAGCCGCAGGCTGCGGCAGTCGCCAATCCCCACGAAGACCAGATCCGTGGTCTCTACATGGAATCCCTGCATCTCGTCGAGCGTCTTCACCGTCGCCTTCTCGATGTCATCAAGGACGAGTTCGACCGTCAGGGTCGTGACGATGTCAACGCCGTCCAGGCACTGCTGCTGTTCAACATCGGCAATTCCGAACTGACCGCCGGCGAGCTGCGCTCGCGTGGTTATTACCTCGGCTCCAACGTTTCCTACAACGTCAAGAAGCTGGTCGACCTCGGTTTCATCAACCACCAGCGTTCGCGCATCGACCGTCGCTCGGTCCGCATCAGCCTGACCAAGGAAGGCCAGGAAATCGCTGAAACGGTTGCCAAGCTTTACGATCGCCACATCGGCTCGATCGAAAAGGTCGGCGGCATCGGCGAAGGCGAATTCAGCCAGATGAACAAGCTGCTGCAGCGCCTCGACCGTTTCTGGAACGACTCGATCGCCTACCGCATGTAATCGGATCCCTGAAGGGACATCATGCCATGCCTCCGCGCGGCCAGGCCCATCCACGGGCCGGCCACCGGCAAGAACAACAAAACACCTCCAGAAGCGATCAATACCGGACGGCGCCAGCGCCTCCGGTTTTTCGCGTGTCATCGAATGCCACGCCACACGTGGATTTGATCACGGGATGATGATATTTTCGCTGCGAAACGGCGGAGAACGGAGATGCGCTCGATTATCGACATTGACGATACGCTCATTGACAAAGCGCGGTCGCTGACCGGCACAAAAGAAAATTCGGCCCTCGTTCGTCAAGCTCTGGAAACGCTTGTGCGTGTGGAGGCGGCGAGACGGTTGACAGAACTCGGAGGCACGATGCCCGACGCAGAGGCTGCGCCGCGCCGTCGGCTTGCTGACGCGAAGTGATCCTCGTCGATACGTCCATCTGGATCGATCACTTCCGCCACACCGACCGGGAACTACAGCGTATATTGGACCAGGATCGGTTGTTGATGCATCCGGCAGTGATCGGTGAATTGGCGCTCGGAAGCTTGCGGGATCGCAAAAATGTTTTGGCACTGTTGGCTGCCCAAAGGCAGGCCAAATTCGTCGCTCATGACGACGTTATGGCAATGATCGAGCGTTTTGCGCTCTTCAATATGGGCATCGGGTATACGGACACCCAGTTGATGGCATCTATCCTGTTGGATGGAAAAGTTTGGTTATGGACCCGTGACCGGCGCCTTATGGCCGCAGCGGAAAAGGCTGGCATTCCGTTACACGTTCCGCACTCGTCGTGAAGGCTCAGCCCTCTTCCCGTAGCCTCTGTCTCGCATCCATCAACGCAAAGCCCAGCAAATTGTCCCCGCGCCACTGCGTCGGATCGGCTGCCGCCGCATCGTCGGCCGCAAGGCCGATGCCCCAGACCGGGTCAACCGGGCTTGCCTCGACCAGAACCGCGTCGTCGGTCGACAGAAGAAACGCGCGCAGGTCTTCGTTCTGCAAGAACTTCTGAAAACTGCCTTCGCAGACGATCGCAAACTTTTCGCGGTCCCAGGCGTCCGCATCAAAACCGCGCGCCTTGCGGCCGAGCGCCTTGACTTGTTTCGGATCGGTCGCGGCAAGGATCTGCTCTGCCCTTTCGTGATCTCTGAAAAGGCGCGCCTTGCCGGCCATCATCCAGTGTTCGGCCGTCTGATAGATGACGCCATCCACCGTGAATGGAGAGGGCCACCATTGGCTCAGGCACGAAGCGGTAATCCTGCCATCCCTGGATGGCCGGTGCCCCCAGAAGAACAGGAAATCGAGGGAGGCATTTGACGAAAATGCGGCTTCGAGCGCGGTGCGGTTGTCGTACATGGGGTGATAAGGGCCGAGGAGAGTGTGCTTGTCAATCAGTCTCCGCCAGAGGGAGAAAAGAGCGCATCTGAAGCAATGTGCTTTGCCGTTTGATCGGCTGGTTGCGGTTCACGGCGGCCAGGTATTTTTCCCACTCCATGGAAGCAGGGTTTTAACGATGGATTCGAATCCGGCTGTTCCTCTGCAGGATTGCGTAAGTTTGATCGCAATTTGGAGCGGATTTGTTATCGCTTGCGATGTGAAGCGTCGTGCCTTGGGTTTCTCGGATACGGGTACTGCAGGCAGGGGTCAGAATGGCATTCGGACGAAAATCGTCCCACGATCATGAACCGGCAGAGCCGGCAGCCAGCCCGTGGCGTTCGCTCGGGCTGATCGCCAACAGCATGCTTGTTCTTCTGTTCGTTCTCCCGATCATCACTTCGGCCAGCATTTTTCTGGCGGTCAATTTTCAGCTCTGGAAGGGTTTTGGCGGCTTCGATCCGCTGACCTGGCGCATCGAGCGGGCGCATAATGCCAATGGAGTGGTCTCGGGCGATGATCCTGAAGCACTGAAGGCGCTTTATCGCAAACTTCAGTCGAAGACGGCTTCGCGTGATGCCGCCCAGCGCTCCGATGCCGTGCATATCGTATTCCAGTTTTTTGAGGACCGCGCGCCACATCGCCGCGTCACTCTCGATCTCTCCGGCATCGGCGATGCGGCTGCTGTCTTCATCAGCGATCGCCCAGTTTCGTGGGATCTCGAGGGTGCGGCGGGTAAACGCGCCAAGATCGGTTTCGAAGGACCTTTCGCCTTCGATCTCGACAATGCGCATGACGGATTGCTCGCAGGTTTCCGTGTCGGAGTGTTCGGCGCCGGAGAAACAGTCAGCCCGCAGGATTATATCGAATTCAGGCAGGGGCGCGCGCAGATGCAAACTGTCTGCGCCGCAGTCCGTCGCTGGCAGCGCTATTTTGGGGTCGGAAAAACCAGAATTTTCGTATGGTCAGTCCGGAATGCGCAGCAAGTCGTCGTCAAAGATCGGTCGATCCTTGTGGATGGTCGGTCCAATCCGGACTTCAGGGGAATTGCAAGAACATGCGCGCGATAGAATTGACGCTATTCAGGAATGGGCTGAAACGATGACATTCGGCAAACTGGGATCATCGGATCCGAATAGAAAAAATGAGGTCAATCCCCTGCTGCAAGGCGATGGCTCCGACAAGTGGAGCCCATCGCTTGCCGATGTCGGCATCGGGTTGGCGGCGGTAGCCGTTGTGTTTTCCGGTACCTATTTCCTTGCGGATGACCTGATTGCCGCTGTCAAACCGGCGCAGGCTGCAAGGCAATCGCACGCCGTTTTTGCCTATGAACCGGAACCGAGGGCGCGCGCCTATAGAAGAGACGTGCACGTCGATCCGGTTTTCCCCAGTCCGTTCAACATGGTTCTCAGCATGAACGTAACGGATGAAGGTTTCGACGCGATCGACAGTGAACTGCACGAGCGTTGCCTGAAACGCATTGACGAGCGCTCCGCCCGATATGCGGAGGTCCATGGTCGCGTGCAGGTTCCGACGCAAACAGCAGCGCGGTACATTGCCTGCTCAATGCAGAACCTGAAGAGCCGATTCTGTGAAAAGCCGCACAAGGATCGCCTCGTCGCCCGCCTTCGGGAATTCATTCGTGTACAAAAAGCCATTGCCTCCGAAGTAAAGAGGGTCGCGCAAACGCCCCAGGGTCAGATGATGCTGAATTTCGCGGAAATGGGTGCACGCAATGGCAAGGGCGCGATCAAGTCCGGCCGCCTGCAGGGGCAGATGGTCCCGCCGGTCCTCGCAGAACAGTTGCGCGGCCTCTCGGAAATCGCATTGCTGTCGCAGGCCGATTTCGCCGGGTGGCCGATCGGTGAAGTGCCGGAGGAACTGAAGCCCTACCTGAAAGCAGAAGTCGGTCCATCGCCCTGCGTGTAAGGCGATGGACCTTGGCCATGCATCATTTCATAGCTTGAGAAAATACGAAAACGCCGCAGGTCAGACATGACTTGCGGCGTTTTCGTGATAGTCGAAGACCGTGATGACCCGGTTTACTTCGGCAGTTTCAGCGAACCTTCGTGCGTTTCGGAAAAATGCTGCATGGTCATGCGTAGCGTGCCGCGCTCGAACACCGCATCCTTTGCCGACGCCGCCTGCTTGCCCCTGAACGGGCCGAAAGCCGCGCGCGGCAATTGCCAGAGTGGCGGGTTGCCGATGCACAGACGCTGGCGGTTGAAGACAGCAACGCTCTGGTCGAAATTCGCGGCCTGTTGCGGGGTGAAGCCAAGACGGTTCGAGGTATAGAAACCGGCATGCAGGCGCACAGCGATATCCTTGCACATCTCGAAAAACGGCCGGTCGGACGATACGCAATCCGTTGCCGTGGCATGGAGTTCGCCGCCGGAAAGCCCTTCGATCAGGATCCAAGCTGCCGTCGCCATTTCACAGGTCGGCTGCAAGGCGATCCAATGCAGTACCTCGATGCCGCTTTCCCAATGCCAGGCAAGCGCCGTTTGATGCCAGAAATCAGGGTCGCTGCCGCGCTTCTCCAGCCAGTCGATCACCTGATCGTCGTCGCATATTTTAGAATGTTCGTAATAGATGTCCAGAAATTCAAAGAAATTCTTGGATTCTTCGCTACTTGCAAAGCTCATCGAAATGCTTGGTCCATATTCATCTACAATCGCACCATTGAAATACCTGCGGCGCCATAATTTAGGATTATGAACGAATATAAAAATTGAGCTTTTATCAAGTCGGGATTTGGTTCATTTCGGGGCGCCGGACTGTCCGATATTTACGCGAATCCAGCTTGGCAGCGAATTCGCCTGCCTCGGAAATAGCGATGAAGCCTTCCGATAAAACATTTAAAGACAGATACTTGCGGGTTTCTCCCCTTGGCCGCTGTCGCAATCGTGCTGGAGGTGCTTGGGTGTTCGATGCGCACGAGGATCGCCGCAGCCCGGATCACCGGCAAAGTAAAAGGGTAATTATACCTCGCTTGTCACAAACATATACGGCATGTGTTAACGCGTTTGGTCCTTCAGTCTGTGCCATGGCCGGTCAGGTAATCGACCAGTTTTCGCGCATGGATCGGCAGGGCCGCAAAATTGCGGGCACAGATCAGCAGATGGCGCAGCGCCCAGGGATCGGACAGCGGGATGATGACAAGTGTCATGTCATCGCGAAATTTCTGCGCATAGATTTCCGGCACGATCGCCAGCCCGACGCCGCTGCCGGTCATCGAACAGATGTCCTCGAAGCTGTCGAGGCGGATGCGCAGCTTGAACGGTTTTCCCTCGCGCGCCGCATGCGTGGCCAGATGCCCCTGCAGGGCACTGTCGGCCGGCAACCCCACAAAGGGCTCGTCCAGAACGTCTCGCAGGGCGACCGAATGCTGGGCAGAAAGCGGGTGCCCGAGAGGCGCGATCAACACCAGCCGGTCCGTCTCGAATGGCCTTGTCTCCAGTGATCCGGTATCCGTCGTGTCGGCGGCGATGCCGAGATCGGCCAGTCCTCCGGCCACCGCCGCCACCACATCGACGCTCTGTCTTTCCTCGAGATCGATATCGATGGCGGGATGATCGATGAGAAAACGGCGCAAGGCGTCCGGCAGGTGCGCCATGGCGGCGCGGCCGGACCAGAGCCGGATGTGACCGCGCAGGCCGCGTGCATAAAGCTGCAGGTCGCCGCGCATCTGTTCCATCTGGCCCAGCATGATGCGGGCATGGTGGGCGAGCGCCTCGCCGGGCGGGGTGGCGCGCACGCCCCGTGGGCCACGGTCCAGCAGCGAAATGCCGCTGGTGTCCTCCATGCCGCGTATGCGGGCACTTGCCGAGGCCAGCGCCATGCCGGCCCGCTCGGCGCCTTGCGTGATGCTCTCCGCCTCCACCACATGCAGAAACAGCCGTAGATCCGTCAGGTCGAACCGCATGATTTCCTCCCGCCACGAGCCTGCTTGCAGACCCTTCGGATTATCCGAAGCCTTTCCTTGTATCTTCCGTATTGTGCAAAGTCGCGCCTCGCGGACAATGGCATCAGCTTTTTTACGGAAAGGATATGATCATGAGCGCCTCGGAAGGGCTTTTGCGCGGCATTGCATGGAGGCTGGCATTTCTGGTCGCGCTGGTTTTTATAGCCCAGAACGTGCCGGATAATCGCCCGCAAATCTTGGCAGATGCGATGCCGTCACTTGTGGCAGGAGCAAAGATTGCCGATCGTTAACCGGCATTATCTGCCAAACCGGAGGACGCAATCGAGAATATCCGTCTCGCATATCGGCACGCCTCGGCGCATCGAGGCATTCTCCAGCCAGCGGTGATAGGCGCCGCGGATTTCGACATCCTTGTAATGATAGATCTTTGCCTTCTTGCCGCTGCGGCTTTTTTCCAACGCCTGCGGCGTCACGGCCATGTGGAAGGCAAGCTCCGTGAAACGCCAAGGCTCCGAGCCGCGTTTGTGCTCGAAAACCCGGACATGGAAATAGGGATCGTCGGCGCGTTCCGGCATGGCCTTATAAACGGCTGCCCAGCGTACCGTCCCGCCCAATACGGATAGAATGACGTCCTCCTGTTGCATTTGCTGCGCTTGTCCAGCCACTGGGAACAACAGGAAAGACAAAACAAGAGCCGTAGCAGAATGCCACCACATCAACGTGGCACCTCAAAACTTTTGCACACAGCACCCTCGGCCAGACGGTAGGTCACAAAACCCATCTTTTCATAATAGGCCTGACCTTCAGTATTCTTTTCGCCGATAAAGGCCTCGATTTTTTCAAGGCCCGCCTCGACGGCAGCGCGCTTCGTTACCTCAAACAATTGTCGCCCCACGCCGCGCCGTGCAGCCAACGGGGAGACATGCGTTCCGATAATGCCCCAGCCGACCGGCGTGTCGTACCGATTGCCCGCACGGGCAAAGATCAGCGACTGGAAACCGAGAACAGAACCGTCGTCATCCACTGCCAGCGAGCAGCGTACGCCGTCCGGGTTGGTGATGTAATGGGAAAGCACGAAGGCTTCATCGGCGGGAGAGGTGCGTTTACCCGCCTGCACGATGAGGTGCAGCATGGCGCTCATGGCCGGTGCGTCGTCCGGTATCGCGGTTCTGATTTGCATGGTGTCACTGTCGGACGATGAGATGGCCGGGGTCAAGAGATGAACCGGCCGGATTTTTGGTTCCGACCGGACAACACAGGCAAGCCTGTTTATTGCAGCGGTATGTCAGCCGTCTTGATCACCTCGGCCCATTTGCCCGTTTCATTGGCGATAAAGGTCTTGAACTCGGCCGATGTATTGCCGACCGGCGTCGCGCCCATGCCCTTGATCTTCGCCACCATGTCCGGATCGGCCATGATCGCCTGCACTTCGCGGCTCAGTTTTTCCACGATCTCCGGCGGCGTGTCGGCGGGCGCAAACAGGCCATGCCAGGATGTCGCCTCGAAGCCCGGGAACGTTTCGGCCATGGTCGGCACGTCGGGCAGGAGTTCTGCCTTGTCGAGACTGGTGACGGCGAGCGCTCGCACCTTCCCGGCCTTCACCTGCTGGGCTGCGGTCGGAATGTTGTCGAACATCATGTCTACATGGCCGGCCACCACGTCCATGATCGCCTGGCTCGACCCCTTGTATGGCACATGGTTCATCTTGACGCCGGCCTTGCTGGACAGAAGCTCGCCCGCAAGGTGGATCGACGTGCCGGTACCGGACGAGGCATAGCTGATCTCGCCCGGTTTGGTTTTCAGAAATTCGATCAGCTCCGGCACCGTTTTTGCCGAAATCCGATCAGGGTTCACCACCAGCACATTGGGCAGGGTGGCGATCAGCGAAATCGGCGCGAAGCCCTTTTCCTTGTCATAGGGCAGTTCCTTGTAGAGCGTCTGATTGATCGCATTGGAACTGACCGTGCCCATGCTGATCGTATAGCCGTCCGGTTCGGCGCGGGCGAGTTCGCCGAGCCCGATATTGCCGCCGGCGCCCGGTTTGTTCTCCACGATGAACCGTTGACCCAGCCGCTGGTCCAGCCTCTCGCCGACAAGCCGTGCGAAAGCATCGGTATTGCCGCCGGCCGCGAACGGCACAAGGATCGTCACCGTCTTTGACGGATAGTCCTGCGCGCTGGCGAAGGTGGAAAACACGGTAGCCACCGTCGCAAGCATGAAGATACGCGAAAATTTCATGAAACATCCCTCCCGTTTGATGGTCATGTGCGAAGCGTCGGCCCCTCGAACTCCTCCCCGAGAGTGCGGACGCAAATACACTTTCCGCGAGAATGTCTGACAATGCAAGCGCGAGTCATATTATCTCGATGTGACCACTCACAGATGTGGATGCCGCACGTATGCTGATTGCGATTGGCAGCTGCCAGCACTATCACTCCGGCAACGATCTGCGTTGACGGATCGCCTGGAAAAATCGCTTCCTTGCTGGTTTGGAAAACATGTCGTCGGTTTCATCTTGGTTGTTCAGGCGTGCTTGTTGGTCACTTGCGATTCTGTGTGCTTCTGTCCTGTCTGTGACACCAGCGATGAGTGAAGAGTCTTCGCTCAACGAAACGCCGTTTGTCGACAAGCAAGAGCACCCGATTGTTGCCGAAACATGTGCCGCGATGTTTGTACTCATGGCCTATGCTTATGCCGATGATGACGTGAAAGAGCAGCAACTTGAGGAGAAGAAGGCTCTTGCAATGGCCGACATCAAACCTCAGGAACAGGCCTTGTCCGGTGAGCCGCAATCCATAGAGGCACGCGTGCAGCGAACGATTGATAGCCTGACGGACATGCTTTTGGATAAGCCGGTCGAGGCAAGGGCGCTCGCCAAGGATTGCTTTCGGAACTATCCGCCTGAAATCGAACTGAACTGATCCCTCCGCACTCGCTGCATCGCAGCAAATCTGTGTCCTTCCGGTCACGTCTCAACACGCCCGCGTGAGCGCAAGTTTTGCTGACACGAATCGGCCATATTGCTATGTGACCGCCAAGCTACACAAAGCCGTCTTGCGTCTGGTTTTCCGCGCTTACCCGCCGCGGCACACGCAACGATTTTTAACCATATCCGTTTAGGCATGTGGCCTTATGCCTAAGGATGAGATGGACAGGAAAATGTCGAAGAAGATTGGATCTGAACTGATTTCCCGCCGAACGATGCTTCGCACGGCGGTTTCCGCCGGTGCTGCGGCACTCGCAGCGCCAGCCCTTGCGCAGTCGGCAATCGATGATCTGATCAATGCGCCGCGCCGCGGCGGCTGGGACGACCAGTTCGATGCGCGCTCCTCTTCCAGCGCCAGCGTCAGCACTAACAACCCGGTTCTCGGACCGTCCGGCCCCGGCAATATCCAGACCGCCATCATGGAATATCAGAACATCGTCCAGAACGGTGGCTGGCCGGACGTCAATTCCGCGCAGACGCTGCGCCTCGGCGTTACCGATCCGGCCGTGCAGCAGCTGCGTCAGCGCCTGATGATTTCCGGTGACCTTTCGCGTCAGGCCGGTATCTCGCCGGCTTTCGACAGCTATGTCGACAGCGCGGTCAAGCGCTTCCAGTCCCGCCACGGCCTGCCGGCTGACGGCGTTCTCGGCGAATTCTCGGTCAAGGCCATTAACGTGCCGGCCCAGACCCGCCTGATGCAGCTCGAAACCAACCTCGTTCGCCTGCAGGCAATGTCGGGCGATCTCGGCCCGCGTTACATGATGGTCAACATTCCGGGCGCTTACGTCGAAGCCGTCGAGAACGACCGTGTTGCACTGCGCAATACCGCCGTTGTCGGCCGTATCGACCGCCCGACGCATGTCATCAATTCCAAGGTCTATGAGGTCATCCTCAATCCGTACTGGACCGCGCCGCGCTCGATCATCGTCAAGGATATCGTGCCGCTGATGCGTAAGGACCCGACCTACCTGACGCGCAACCAGATCCGTCTCTTCGATGGTCGCGGTCAGGAAGTCTCGCCGGAAACGGTTGACTGGCATGCCGAAAAGGCGCCGAACCTGATGTTCCGTCAGGATCCGGGCAAGATCAACGCCATGGCGTCCACCAAGATCAACTTCCACAACCCGAACAACGAATACATGCACGACACGCCCCAGCAGGGCCTGTTTAACAAGCTGATCCGTTTCGAATCCTCGGGCTGCATGCGTATCCAGAACGTGCGCGATCTCAATGCATGGCTGTTGCGCGATACGCCCGGCTGGTCGCGTCAGGAAATGGAGCGCGTCATCGCCAGCCGCCAGAACACGCCGATCAAGTTGGCGCAGGAAGTGCCGGTCTATATAGTCTACATCACAGCGTGGTCCGCCAAGGACCGCGTCGTGCAGTTCCGCGACGACATCTATCAGCAGGACGGCAATCAGGAACTGGCTCTGCAGACCACGACCGGCGTCGAGCAGCGCCAGGGCGCACTTACCGAAAGCGACATGCTGCCACAATAATCGGCCGCATCAATTTGGCAATCGTCAGGCGCCCTTCCGTTTTTGCGGGAGGGCGTTCTGCTTTTGGGCATGGCCATCGACAAAGATATACCATCTGCCGCGTCTTCAGGCCTGCAAATGTCGTTCACCGTATTGCCCTGACCCCGTGAGCCCGCTAATACGCCTGACATCGCTTGCCCACCCCTTCGAGGAGCTTCGCATATGTCGACGACTGACGTTTTCTTCTCCCGCCCGCTGGCCGAAACCGACCCGGAAATCTTTGGCGCCATCGGCAAAGAGCTCGGTCGTCAGCGTCACGAGATCGAACTGATCGCATCGGAAAACATCGTCTCGCGCGCCGTGCTCGAAGCCCAGGGCTCGATCATGACCAACAAATATGCCGAGGGTTATCCGGGGAAGCGCTATTATGGCGGTTGCCAGTTTGTCGATATCGCTGAAGAACTCGCCATCGAGCGCGCCAAAAAACTGTTCGGCGTCAATTTCGTCAACGTCCAGCCGAACTCCGGCTCGCAGATGAACCAGGCCGTGTTCCTGGCGCTGCTGCAGCCGGGCGATACGTTCATGGGCCTCGACCTCAATTCGGGTGGTCACCTGACCCACGGTTCGCCGGTCAACATGTCCGGCAAATGGTTCAACGTCATCTCCTACGGCGTGCGTGAAGACGACAACCTGCTCGATATGGACGACGTTGCCGCCAAGGCACGTGAACACAAGCCAAAACTCATCATCGCCGGCGGCACCGCCTATTCCCGCATCTGGGACTGGAAGCGATTTCGCGAAATCGCCGATGAAGTCGGTGCTTACCTCATGGTCGACATGGCGCACATCGCCGGTCTCGTTGCCGGTGGCCAGCATCCGTCGCCGTTCCCGCATTGCCACGTCGCCACCACCACGACCCACAAGTCGCTGCGCGGCCCGCGCGGTGGCGTGATCCTGACGAACGACGAGGATCTGGCGAAAAAATTCAATTCGGCCGTCTTCCCTGGTCTGCAGGGCGGCCCGCTCATGCACATCATCGCCGCCAAGGCCGTCGCCTTCGGCGAAGCGCTGCAGCCTGATTTCAAGGATTACGCAGCCCAGATCGTCAAGAACGCCAAGGCGCTGTCGGAAACGCTGGTTGCCGGCGGCCTCGATATCGTCTCTGGCGGCACCGACAACCACCTGATGCTGGTCGATCTGCGCAAGAAGAACGCCACCGGCAAGCGCGCCGAGGCTGCTCTCGGCCGCGGTTACATCACCTGCAACAAGAACGGCATCCCGTTCGATCCTGAAAAGCCATTCGTCACCTCGGGTGTCCGTCTCGGCACGCCGGCCGGCACGACGCGCGGTTTCAAGGAAGCCGAATTCAAGGAAATCGGCAATCTCATCGTCGAGCTTCTGGATGGCCTCAAGGCCGCCAATTCCGACGAGGGCAATGCCGCAGTCGAAGCATCGGTACGCGAAAAGGTCGTTGCACTGACCGATCGCTTCCCCATGTACCCGTACATGTAATTTTTGAGGACTGATCGCGAATGCGCTGCCCCTATTGCGGATCCGAAGACACGCAGGTGAAGGATAGCCGCCCGGCGGAGGATGCAACATCCATCCGCCGGCGTCGCATCTGCCCGGATTGCGGCGGACGTTTTACCACGTTCGAACGCGTGCAGCTGCGTGAGCTGATGGTCGTTAAGAAAACCGGCCGCAAGGCTCCCTTCGACCGCAACAAGCTGGTGCGGTCGTTCCAGATTGCGCTGCGCAAGCGGCCGGTCGATCCCGATCGCATCGAACGCGCCGTCTCCGGCATTGTCCGGCGTCTGGAAAGTTCGGGCGAGGCGGAAATCTCGTCGGAGGAAATCGGTCTGCAGGTTCTCGAGGCTTTGAAAAGCCTCGATGACGTTGCCTTCGTGCGTTACGCTTCGGTCTATCGCGATTTCTCCCATGCGGAGGATTTTGAAAAGGTCATCGCCGAGATCAATGCCAAGATCGGACGCGACAGCGTCGTGGAACCCTGATTGTGACGGCCGACGCGAACAGCGAGGCCGCAGCAAGATCGGCCGATGATCGCCGCTTCATGGCGGAAGCCATCCGGTGGTCGAAAAAACATACCGGTCTCACCGATACCAACCCGTCCGTTGGCTGTGTCATAGTAAAAAATGGCGAGATTGTCGGCGCCGCCGTCACCGCCATCGGCGGCCGGCCGCATGCCGAAACCCAGGCCATTGCGATGGCCGGTGCAAAGACGCGCGGCGCCACTGCTTATGTCACGCTCGAACCTTGCGCCCATTGGGGCCGCACGCCGCCTTGCGCCAACGCGCTGGTCGATGCCGGTGTTGCACGCGTGGTGATCGCTGTTGCCGATCCCGATCCGCGGGTTGCGGGGCAGGGCATGAAGATCCTGCACGATGCCGGCATTGCCACCGAACTCGGCCTGATGAGTGACGAAGCCCGCCGCCCGCTGTCCGGCTATCTCATGCGACAGACCAGCGGGCGTCCTTATGTGACGCTGAAGCTGGCCGTTTCCGCTGATGGCATGCTCGGAAAACGCGGTGAGGAAATCGTCATCACAGGCGAAGCCGTTCGCACCGAGGTTCATCATCTGCGGGCGCAAAGCGACGCCATTCTGGTCGGTATCGGCACGGTCCTGTCGGATGATCCGGAACTGACGGTCCGTTTGGTCGGCCTGAAAGATCGTTCGCCACTGCGGATAGTGCTGGATCGGGATGGTCGTTTTCCCACGACGTCGCGGCTGGCGCAGACGGCGGATGTCGTGCCGGTCATCGTGGCGAAGATCGGGGGCACGGCAAGCGAGACGGCAGGCCATTCCGCCCCTGATGCCTCATGCCGATGCGGCAATCATGGTCATGCTGCGGAAGCCGAAGCGCAGCGCTCACCCTTGACCCATCTTGAGGCCTCCACTCTCAAGGCCCTCCTCGAGACGCTTGCCACGCGCGGCATTTCCACCCTGCTGGTCGAAGGCGGCGCCACGGTCGCAAGGGCCTTCCTCGCGCAAGATCTCGTCGATCGCATCATTCTTTACGTGAGCGACAAGGTCGTCGGCGAGGGCGGTCTTGAATCGCCGCTGACGCCATCCGATATCCCGGCCAGCTTTACTCTTCTCGGCAGTGCCCCGGTCGGGCCTGATCGCGCTTACGAATACGAAAGGTCCGCCTGATGTTTACTGGTATCGTTACCGATGTCGGCACGGTTTCTGCCATCACCCCCATGGACGAAGGTGTGAAACTGCGCATCGACACGGCCTATGATCCGAAGACGATCGATATGGGCGCTTCCATTTCCCACGCGGGTGTCTGCCTCACCGTCACCGGTCTGCCGGGTGAAGGTTCCAACGAACGCTGGTTCGAGGTCGAGGCATGGGAGGAGGCTCTGCGCCTCACCACCGTTTCGAGCTGGGTCGAAGGCAGCCGCGTCAATCTCGAGCGCGCCCTGAAGATCGGCGATGAGCTTGGCGGGCACATCGTCTCCGGCCATGTCGATGGCACGGCGGAAATCCTGTCCGTTGAGCCGGAGGGCGAAGCCGTCCGCATCCGACTGCGCGCCCCTGAACATCTCGCCCGCTTCGTTGCTCCCAAGGGCTCCGTCGCGCTCGATGGCACGTCGCTCACCGTCAATGCCGTTGATGGCGCTGATTTCGATATCCTGCTGATCCGTCACACGCTCGGCGTCACCAGCTGGGGCGAGCGCAAGGCCGGCGACCGCGTCAATTTCGAGGTGGATACCATGGCCCGTTACGCTGCCCGGCTGGCTGAATTCCCGCAGCCGCAGGTGTAATCGTAACGGTACGGCCAGCCCTCCGGGAACCAATCGGGTCACCCGTCGTTACGGGTGACTTCGTGTCGGAGGAGCAAAGCATGAAGCTGGTGTTGATTTCCACATCCATAGGCGTGGTGCTGCTGGCGATCGCCGTCACCTATGTCCTGCCATCCATGCATGGCGCGGCCAAATCACGTGAATACGCTCAGTCGAACTTCACTTTTTCTGTAAAAAACTGAGTATCTTTCCGGTTGTGGTGCCCGTTGCAACCGTCAAGCGGCGAGCCGTGCGCTGTTGTTTCCACAATTGATTGCATTGTTGCGACAACATCTCGGAAACGACTATCAAGTGACTCTATGTATTGATAAAAATACTGCTGGAAAAATTGCATTTAATCAAAATTAAACCACGGCAAGTCTAGGTATATTCTCGGCAGTAAGGGGTGTCTTTGTCGCGATGTTTGCGATGTCGGCTGCCATGCAAGAAATTTTCATCGACAGATCTTCCTGAATTCGGTCGCCTGCCGGCGCTCGGGCGCGGTCGTCTGTGCGCCATTCGGAACCCGCCATGTTGCAATATCTCGATAATGCAAAAATCCGCACCAAGATCGTCGTCCTCGTCGCCCTGATGGGTATCATTTCCTTTGCCGGTCTTGTTTATGTCAGCGCCCAGTTCAAGGATGCCGACACGCGTTACACCGACTTCATCGGCCATGAAAGCCTGGCATCGACGCTCAATGCGCGCGCAACCGGCGGCCTTTTGCAGATGGGTCTTCAGCTTGGCCTGATGCAGGTCAATGACCCCGCCTCGCCGGAATTTGCGGCGGCCGTGAAGAAATATCAGGGCGATCTGGTTCTCATGAAGGAGCGTGTCGCAAAAACTGCCGAACTGGTGCCGTCCCGTGCGCCCGCTGTTGCCGGCATGCTCAAGGCCGTTGACGAGTTCGACCAGATCGGCAAGCGTGTCATTGAGCTTGCGCAGAGCGGCCAGACCATGCAGGCGCGCACCGCGATGCGCGAAGCCGGCGCAAAGGTCATGGCCACGCTGCCGCTGTTTGCCACCGGCAACGACGAATTGATGAAAGCCGCCGACGAGGGCGCCGCAAAGCTGACCGCTGAAAACGGCTTCACCATTATGGCCGCACCGATCGTGCTCGGCATCGTCATCGTCGCCATGGTTCTGTTTGCGCTTTATATCGCCACCGTCAGCATCGTCGGCCCGATCAACCGTCTGAACGCCCGCATGGTCTCGCTATCGGAAGGTGATACTGCTGCCGAAATCCCGGGCCTCGTGCGCAAGGATGCGGTCGGGCAGATGGCAAAGGCCGTTGCTATCTTCCGTGACCACGCTCTTGAAAGCGCGCGGCTGTCGCGTGAAGCCGATGCCGGACGCAGCCAGTCGGAACAGGAATCGCGTGCTCGTGAAGCCGCCAAGGCCAAGGATGCCGCCGATACGAAGACTGCGGTCGATGCACTGGCGCTTGGCCTGCAGCGCCTGTCGGATGGCGATGTCGCCTATCGCATCAACCAGCCCTTCGTCGATCACCTCGACATGCTGCGCGGCAATTTCAACGCTTCGCTGGAAAAGCTGCAGGCAACCCTGAAGACGGTCGGAGGCAATGCCACCGCCATCTCCTCTGGCGCTGACGAAATCCGCTCGGCTGCCGACGATCTTGCCAAGCGTACGGAAAAGCAGGCCGCGTCGCTCGAAGAAACCGCCGCCGCTCTCGACGAGATGACCACCACGGTTCGCGATAGCGCCAAGCGTGCCGAGGAAGCCGGCTCGCTGGTTGAAAAGGCCCGCACTGAAGCTGAACGCTCCGGCGAAGTCGTTCGCAAGGCTGTTTCCGCCATGGAAGAAATCGAAAATTCTTCCGGCGAGATTTCCAACATTATCGGCGTCATCGACGATATCGCATTCCAGACCAACCTTCTGGCGCTCAATGCCGGTGTCGAAGCCGCGCGCGCCGGTGAGGCCGGAAAGGGGTTTGCCGTCGTCGCTCAGGAAGTTCGCGAACTCGCGCAACGTTCGGCAACCGCCGCCCGCGAGATCAAGGTTCTGATCGGCAAGTCCGGCAATCATGTGCGCACCGGTGTCGACCTCGTGGGTGAAACCGGCGAGGCACTGGAAGCCATCCAGAGCGAGGTCAAGGAGATCTCCACCCTGGTCCGTGCCATCATCGAAGCATCACGCGAACAGGCAAACGGCATCCAGGAGATCAACACCTCCATCAATGCCATGGACCAGAGCACCCAGCAGAACGCTGCCATGGTGGAAGAGTCCAATGCTGCCAGCCATGGTTTGGCCAGCGAAGCGGCCGCACTCACGCATCTGCTTGCTCAGTTCAATCTGGGTAATGGCGCTGCCACGTCTGGCGCGCGTCCGGCGGCCACGCCACAGGCAGCCTCGCACGCTTCGCGTCCGGTGGCTTCTCCTGCCCGCCAGATGGTCAACAACCTTGTCCGTCGCGTTTCCGGTGGTAGTGCCGCCCCCGCGCCCTCGGGCGACGCATGGGAAGAGTTTTGATAGAGACTTTTCAGGAATACTTTTGAAGAACGTAAAAAGGGCCGGACGAGCGATCGTCCGGCCTCTTGTTTTTCAACCGTAAATTACAGAATGGCGCAGATTAGCTGGAACGTGCTGTAGCTCATCGCGCGCCGTTGATGATGTTGCAGAGACCTTCGCGGACAATCTTCTTGTCGGTCATCTGACCGGCTTGAATGTCGAAAATGGCATCGACGCGCACATTGGCGTCCTGTTGGCGGGCAACGACGCGCAGCGTCTGGATACGCCCGGAGCCGGTTGTCTCCTGAAACGCATTGATCGAAGACAGAGCCTTGTCGATCTTCACGCCGTCAAAACCTTCGGCGGATACGGCCTGCGCCAGCTTCTGAAGCATGGCCGGCGCTTTCGCCTTCGGGAACGTATCAAAAGTGCGGTAGCTCATCGCCGACAGCATCGGCACGCCGCTTACCTTGAAATTCGTATCGCACGGTGCCGCATTGGCCATGCCAGCCGTCAATCCTGCTACGGCAAGCGAAAGGCAAAATAGTTTCATTTCCCAACCCCTTGATCAAAACACTTCACAACGGTCGGGGAAACTAGGAGAACCTGTCGGTTTCGCAACCGATTTGTTTGCACTTTGATAAATAGGGGAAGAATACCCTGATGCCGACAAAGCCTGTCTTCAGGCTTCTTCGGTCTCTTCCGCCCGCAGAATGCGGATGATCTTGGCGCAATCGCTGTTTTCGGGTGAAAGCAGGGTTACCGGATCCACCATTCCGAAACCGACGCCGATGGCATTGGCCGCCGCCCAGCCCCAGTTCTGTTCAGCCATGGCCAGAAGGCGCGGCCCTTCGCTGGTGACGCAGTTTCTTGCCGTATCCATCAGTTCGGGCGAGGGCAGCCGGTCGCTCAGTTCCGCCTGCAGCGGCGTGACCACGAAAATTGCAAAGAGGTAACTGATAAAGTCTGACAATCGGATCTCCTGAGCGTTTTCAGCTATCTGGGTATCCGACGGTGGCTACGCAAGGACGCATTCGACGCTGGTGCCGATTTCAGAATCCATCCCGGCCCGGCTATCCCTGCGTGCAGATAGCCCGCAGGGATAGCTCAGGAATTCACGTGCTATACACCGTCAGCCTTTCAAACAAGATAGCCGCCTGTCGCGACACTCGCCCCCTCTATGTGATGGACACGCGGTTCTTGCGAAAAATACACCTGTAAGCCCGCCATGAACATCCGATGGTCTTCACTCGGTTCGAAGCCCCGCGTGTGGTCGTCGAGTGACCGCCATCGCACGATCAGCTGGAACAGTTCGGGTGTTTCTATCCCTTGCGCGAGAAGGTGGCCGCAATACCCCTCCGCACGGCTAAGCAATGGCTCGACCTCGGCAAAGGCTTGTCTGAATGTTTCCGCTTTCTCCCGGTGCACCGGGAGTTCTGCGATTTCGTAGATCATGGCTTTTCTCCGACGGGCGTTTCGCGGTGAAGCTCCGCATTTGTCGTATGGGCAGATGGGGCGATCGCTATTGCGATTTTTCCTCGGATGCCGTTGTTGGGGGTCTCCAATCTGGCGTGTGCGAGCGGAATGTCGGTAAGAGAGTAGACGGCGCCGACATGTGGCCGCAGCTGACCTCGTTCGACCATGGCGGTCAATTCGTCGAGCTTGCCGCGGTTCTGTCTCGTGAACACGAAGTGATAACTGGCGTTCTTGCCCCAGGCCTGAACGAGGTTTTGCGGCTGGGCAATATCGACGATCGAGACCACGCGACCAAGTTGGGCGAGCGCGTCGGCGCTGCGCGACAATGTGTTGCCGCCAATCGTGTCGAACACGACATCGACACCCTTGCCACCTGTTTCCCGCATGATGGCGTCTACGTAATCTTCCTGTCCGTAGTCGATGACGACATCGGCCCCGAGACTTCTTGCGAACTCGAAGTTTGCTTCGCGGACGGTCGTGAATACTTTTGCTCCCATGGCTTTCGCGACCTGGATGGCCACATGGCCTACGCCTCCGGCGCCGCCGTGGACCAGAATGCTTTCCCCCACCCTCAGCGCCGCACGCACGACAAGCGCTTCCCATACCGTGCCGCCAACCAAGCTCAGGCTCGCGGCCTCAAGGTGGCTCAGCGAGGCGGGCTTCCTGGCGATAATTGCTTCGGCGGCAACGTGGTACTCGGCATAACTGCCCGGGCCATCGAATATCTGTGGGGTGTACCAGACTTCGTCGCCGGGAGAGAAGGTTGTGACGCCCGGCCCAACCGCTTCGACAACGCCGGATACATCGTGCCCGGTAATGGCCGGAAGCTGCACCAGATCGGAATAATCACCGCGCCGGACCTGGTAATCCAACGGGTTAATGGAGGTTGCGTGGACCTGAACAAGAACTTGTCCGGCCTCCGGTACAGGTTTGGCCACATCGCGCAGCTCGAATGATTCCGGGCCGCCAAAAGATCTGAGTGTCATCGCTTTCATTACACATCCTCATTTCGTTAAAACGGAATATCGGGAATTCTCGATATTGGCAGGCGAAAAATTAGAGCTCTTTGCCGATGATCTCGGCAAATGCGCGGATCGTCGCCTCGTTGCGTTTGTAGTAGGTCCACTGGCCAATCCGCCTGACTTCAACCAGGCCCGCTCTTTGCAGTGTTGCAAGATAATCGGACACCGTCGACTGCGACAGGCCAACACCTTCCTGAATACTGCTGACACAGACGCCTACCGTCAGAACGTCTCCTTCATCCTGTGGAGGGAAGTTCTTTGCGGGATCTTTCAACCCTTTCAGGATTTCAAGACGCGTGCGGTTTGAGAGGGCTTTGAAGATTTCGAGCAATTCCATGGCGCCTATATATCGGGATTTACCGATATGTCAATACGTGGGATCCCGTCCATGTTTGCGATCCGGGGGGACCGGATGTCGGGTGGCGGGGATCAGGGGCTTGTTGTCGCCCTGGTGTCGCACCCGCTGTCTAGCGCCTGTTCGCGTCCTTTCGCCCCATCAAAATCCCTTGCGAGCAACGCCGGACCGGAGTATCAGCCGCGCATCTATCAGCGTCGAAACGGTCGGCTGACCACAAAACGTCCTTGTCCGAAAAACCGTGTCGCAACCGGCGTGCTGGAGCGCCTCCACATCATGAACAAATCAGCGGCTTCTGCCGTCGGCGGTAACGCCGTTTTGGCCGGCATCGGATTGATGCTTGTCGGCATCCTCATGTTTGCACTGAACGACGCCATGGGCAAATGGCTGGTCGCCAGCTTCTCCGTTGGTCAGGTTTTGCTGATGCGTTCCTTTGGCGCCTTCATCGTGCTGGGTCCGATGCTGGCGCGCCGTCCGGCCTCCGCGCTGTTTGCGGTCGAAAAGCCGCATCTGCAGCTTGCCCGCGTCGTCATGGCGACGGCTGATACCGGCCTGTTTTATGCTGCCGTCATCTATCTGCCGCTCGCTGATGTCATGACCTTCTACATGGCCGGCCCGATCTATGTGGCGGCGATCTCGCATTTCCTTCTGGGCGAACGTATCGGCTGGCGTCGCTGGATGGCCGTTGCCATCGGTTTCATCGGTGTTCTGGTGGCGCTTCGACCGTCGGAAGCCATGCTGTCATGGCCGTCCATCTTCGGTCTTGTCGGCAGCCTGTCTTTCGCGCTTTCCATGGTGCTTGGCCGCGTGTTGCGCACCACGTCCGATACCACGCTCGTCACCTGGCAGACGATCGGTTGCCTCGTCACCGGCGCCGTTCTCAGCATCGGCACATGGAATGCCTTCAGCGTCGAGCAGCTGCTTGCCATGCTGCTTCTCGGTCTCGTCTCCTGCTCGGCGCATCTGATGATCACCCGCTCGCTCAAGCTGGCGCCCGCCTCGGTACTGGCGCCGCTGCAATATACATTGCTACTTTGGGCCATCCTGTTCGGCTGGATGTTCTTTGCGGATTTCCCCGATATGCAGACGCTGATCGGGGCCGCCATCATCGTGCTGTCGGGCCTGTTCATCTTCCACCGCGCCAAGGTGAAGGATCAGGAGCCGGTTGTGCCCAACAATTCCAGCCACGGATGAAAAACAAAAGAAAGAGCGACCGTCAGGTCGCTCTTTCCGCATTCTGCTCGGCCTCGTCGTTTTCGATCGCGCCTTGCACCATCTCCTCCGTCACGCGGAATTCGGCGCGGATCGGCGATAGGATGGGTGCAGGCGCAATCGGCACGGCCGGCGGCGATACCACCTTCTGGCGGCGGCGCCAGATCAGGAAGATGACCAGAACTGCGTTGAGAACCCCGAACGACCAGAACAGCCCGGCCTCTCCGAATTCGGTCATGACCGACGAGATCGCCAGCGGGCTCATCGCCGATCCGAACGAGTTGATCAGCAGCAATCCCTGGATCATCGGCACGAGCGCATCATGCGAGGCATTGTCGGCGGCGTGGCTGACAGCCACCGGATACATCGCGAAAATGCAGCCACCCAGCAGGAACAGCAGTCCGATCAGCAGCGATGATGCCGGCGGCAGCATGATGATGGCGGCAGACAGGACGACGCTCAAAAGCCCGAGCGCGATCATCACCACGCGGCGGTCCTGCATGTCCGACCAGCGGCCGACCGGATATTGCAGCACCATGGCGCCGAGAATGACGCTCGCCATCATCAGGCCGACATTCTGCACATCCAGCCCGATGCGCTGCAGATAAAGGGGCAGAAGCGTATAGACGGCGCCGATGGCAATGCCGGAACCGAAACAACCGGCGACACCCGCCGGAGCATCGGCAAACAGTCGCCGCGGGCTGAGCGCCTCGACTTTTTCGACAAGCGGCGCCGTACGCGGAATGATCGCCATCGGCAGAACCGAGATCGAGGCCAGCATGCCGGCGACGATGAAGGGTGCCACCGGGCCCCAGCTATCCACCATGCCCAGCCCCATCTGGCCCAGCATGCCGGCGCCATAAAGCGCGATCATGTAGAGCGCCAGCAATCGTCCGCGCATTTTCTGATCGCCGGCCAGAAGCAGCCAGCTTTCCACCACCAGAAACACGCCGACGATCGCCCAGCCATTGATCAACCGCAGGAACAGCCAGATCCACGGATCGGTGGTCAGCGCCTGCGCCAGCGCCGTCACGGCCGTCAGTGACGCAAAACTGCTATAGGCGCGGATATGGCCGGTACGTACGATCACCCGGTCGCCAAACAGTGCGCCGAGCGTGAGCCCAAAGAAATACGCGGAGGAAATCAGACCGACCATCAACGGCGACGTGCCGGCCGCATCCAGCCGCAGCGTGGTGAGCGATGATAGAAAACCGTTGCCGATACTGATGATGAAAAGGCCAAGAAGGGGTGCCAGCACCATTGCCAGCAATTGCGGAGACATGACGACCTCGAAAAAATGCATTCCGGCCTGTCGACTGCCCAGAAGCGCCAGTCGCGTACCCGCCAATGACGACATTGTCAGGCATTTACGTGAGACGGATATCTAAACAGGCGCAGGCTCGCAGCGACACATACCGTCTTATGCGCGACAAGCTTTTCTTTTTGCGACTTGTCCGAGTCGTAAAAAAGATAGTGTTAGTTGGAATGCCACATCGCGACGTCGACACGCTGGCCTGACTTGGCGGCAAAAGCTGCAATTTTCTGTGGTTTTCGCCCCTGCCGTCTTTCGCCTTTCGCGACGGAAGACCAAAACACCGGCATGGCAAAACTGTATTTTCATTATGCGACGATGAACGCCGGCAAATCGACCATGCTACTGCAGGCGTCGTATAACTATCGCGAACGCGGCATGCGCACGGTGATTTTTATCGCAGCGCTGGACGATCGCGCCGGCAAGGGTAAGGTGGCTTCGCGCATCGGCCTTTCCTCAGATGCCATCCCCTTCACCGGTGCCGATGATCTTTACGCCCAGATCGAGGACATGCATGCGCAGGACCCGATCACCTGCGTCTTCATCGATGAAGCGCAGTTCCTCTCCGCCGAGCAGGTCTGGCAGCTTGCCCGCGTGTCGGACCGTATCGGCATCCCTGTCATGGCTTACGGCCTGCGCACCGATTTTCAGGGCAAGCTTTTCCCCGGCTCGCATGAACTGCTGGCGATTGCCGACGAGTTGCGCGAAGTGCGCACCATCTGCCATTGTGGTCGCAAGGCCACCATGGTGGTGCGGATCGATGGCAGCGGTGATGTGGTGCGTGAGGGTGCACAGGTCGAAGTCGGCGGCAATGACAAATACGTCTCGCTCTGCCGGCGCCATTGGGAAGACAAGATACGCTGCGACTGAGATTTGCTTCAGCCGCCGGATGCCGTGGTGAACACAGCCCGTTGCGCCGCAAATGCGCGCCCATAGGCTGGCCGCGCTGTGCCGCGGACAACATAGGCGGCAAGGTTTGAAAAATCATCGAGAAGCTCTGAGCCTTCCAACCGCCGTAGTACGGTGACCATCATCAGGTCACCGGCGCTGAAGTCGCCGTCCAGCCAGTCGGCATCACCGAGCCAGGCTGAAAGCTGGCGGAGCCGCGTGCGAACGCGCTCGTCCATCATCGGCAGTCGCTGTTCATGCCAGCTTTTGTCGTGCTCCAGATAACCCGCCGTTTCACGCTCGACGATCGGTGGTTCGATCGTGCTCACCGCAGCAAATATCCATCCGATCGCACGTGCCACGCCATCGGCACACGCCGGCAAAAGGCCCGCGTGTGTCTGAGCGATATGCAGAACGATGGCACCGGTTTCGAACAGGCAAAGTCCGTCCTGTTCAAAAGTGGGGATCTGCCCGAATGGCTGGAGCGCCATATGCGCCGGCTCTTTCATCGCCTTGAACGAAACGAGCCGAACCTCGTATGGCTGCCCGACTTCCTCCAAAGCCCACCGCACACGCATGTCGCGCGCAAAACCTCGTCCTCGATCCGGCGAATTTTCGAATGCGGTGATGGTCGGTGTCATCGGGTGTTCTCGATAGAGGCGTCCGGGTCAGAAAAGGCCCCAGATCATAAAGCCCAGCAGCACTGTGATGTTGATGATATAGGCGGGCCGGAACAGGTAAAACCGCTGCCAGGGCGTCAGATTCAGGCCAAATGTCGAAATCTGCCGGTCGAGTTTCAGTTTGTCAAAACCGCTATCGACTGAAAAGTCCCAGCCATTCGCCTTATAGAAGCGGTATTCCTTCACCTGCGCAATGATCTGGTTGCGCAGGAGGAGAATGACGGCTGTGGTTGTCGCCGTGATGATCAGGAATTCGAGGATGATCATGGGGCTGTAATGCCTGGAACATTGAATGCCGGATGTAGGTGTGCTTGCTGTTATGGCAACTGCCGATGCGGTTGAGATCAGGCACCAAACAGCGCTACGCCGATAATGAAGAGGCCGGCGGCGATGGCGGGAAAGGCCCAGTATTTCATGGGAATGAAAAACAGCGTGTGGCGCGGGCGGAGGATCATTTCCTCGCCAGTCTCCTTGTCGATGACTACGCGACCGGGGCCTTCAAGCGCCTTGCCGCTGAACCAGATGGCCGGCGCAGACAAAAGCAGGGCGATGGCCGATGCCACGAGACGCTCCGCATCGGCGCCATCGCCGTACATGCCGTCGACCATGAGGTTCATGATCACCCATATGGCAAAAGCGATAGCCGGCACCAGAAAGCCCAGGCCACTCCACACGATCATGTTGTTTTCCTTTCGAAATGAATGTCCGCAATCTTGAAATTGTTGCGGTCATAGTCGCCTGATCGATGGCACTGCAACGATAATTCGGCTGCCATGGTGCGATAGGGTAAAAATCCGTCGTGAATTGTTGCAGGCGGCCCTGACATTGCCGCGCATGAGATCCATGTTTGCCGGATCGAAATCAGCCAAGTCCGGAATGCCATTGTGAAAAAACTTATCCTTGTTCTTCTGTTTTTCGTGCCCGCGCCTTTTGCTGTTGCCGATGATCTTTACGACAAATGCAGCGCCGAGGCGGTCACCAATCCGGACTTTGGCAAATGTGGTGGCGAATGGGTGGCGCGTGCGGATGCGCGCCTGAACAAGGCGTGGAAGGAGCTGAATGCAAGCTTCGGTGATCGCGAGGAAGCAAAGCAATATCTGCTGACGGAGCAGCGCCTGTGGAATACCTACAAGGAGAGCTCCTGCCTGTTTTACACTACCGACTTCGGCAGGGAAGGGCAGGTTATCCATTTCCCTGCCTGCCGTGCCGCGGTGATCGAGCAGCGGGTAAAAGATCTGGAAAGCTTTGGCTCCGATATGAACTGAGTTCGGAGTTTGTCATGACTGTCGTCCTGCCTTGCCATTCCGTGTCACCATGATTTCCACGCTCCGCATCATCTCTCTGGTCGGCCTCATCATCTTCGGCCTGTCCTTCGCGCTCACCTTCTTGTCACCGATCCATTATGAAAAAGCCGCGCGAGGTTTCCTCGAATGGAAGATCGAGGAACAGGTCCGCACGCGACTTGACGTCGTGCCGGAAAGGCCGCGTGAAGGCCGCATTGCCGGTTTCGCAAGATCGATGGCTGAGCGCCACGACACGGAGATCGCCGCACTGCGCGAACAGTTGCGAACAGGTTTGAAGGACAGGGTTTCCGCCGTTGTCGGGCGCATGCAGGATCCCACCTGCCTGTGCCGCAAGGTGATGACGAGAACCCTGAGCATCGTCACGAGGCTGCAGATTTCCTCGCTGGAACACGCAGAGCCGCAACTGCGGCGGATGATCGAGGGACGATATGGCGAAATCGTTGCCGATCTTCTGCGCGACCTGCGCATTTTTACAGGCACCAATCTTCTGGCTTTCGTGCTTTTGCTCGGCCTTTCCTTCCTGAAGCCCACTCAGATGAGGCCGCTCATCTTACCGGCCGTGTTGCTTGTCGGTGCGACCATCACTGCCAGTGCAATTTACATCTTCGGACAGAACTGGTTTTTCACGTTTCTCTACAACGACTATGTCGGTTTCGGTTACTCGGCGTGGCTCTCGATCATCTATCTGTTCCTGCTGGATATCGCGCTGTTCCAGGCGCGTATCACCTCGTTTGTGCTTGATGCGATCACGCAGGTGGTTGGTAAGGGTCTGTCGATTGTTTCTTGCTGAGGCGTTCTCTGTCTCGCTGAAAGCCCACCCGAAAATGCCCTTGCCAACCACCTGGCAAAGCGCAAGCATGCATGGTGCACGGGGCAGCCATGGCTAAAAAGGCTTGCCATTCCCCGCCCGACATGGTTTGACCCGGCCAATTCGCGGCGCGCGTGCGTCGCCTTCATTATCAGGACATCGCAAATGCCTACGGAAAACCCTCATCTTCTGATCGTCGAGGCGCGTTTTTACGACGATATGGCCGATGCGCTGCTCGATGGCGCAACGACCGCCATCACCACCGCCGGCGCCACCTTTGATGTCATCACCGTTCCCGGTGCGCTCGAAATCCCGCCGGCGATTGCCATGGCGCTCGATGCTGCCGACAATGGCGGCACCCATTACGATGGTTTTGTAGCACTCGGCATGGTCATCCGTGGCGAGACCTATCATTTCGATATCGTGGCCAACGAATCCTCGCGTGCGCTGATGGATATGGCCGTGTCGGAATCGCTTGCCATCGGCAACGGCATCATGACCGTCGAGAATGACGAACAGGCTTGGGCACGCGTGCGTCGGTCCGACAAAGACAAGGGCGGTTTTGCTGCCCGCGCCGCTCTCACCATGATCGCCCTTCGTGAAAAGCTGGCGGGCTGACATCATGACACGTGAGAACGAACATCCGGTCAAGCCGGCAAACCAGCGTGGTGCCGCACGTCTTGCCGCCGTTCAGGCGCTCTACCAGATGGATATCGGTGGCACCGGCGTGCTCGAAGTCGTCGCCGAATACGAGGCGCATCGCCTCGGTCAGGAACTCGACGGCGATACTTACCTGAAGGCCGATCCGTCGTGGTTCCGTTCCATCGTTGCCGGTGTCGTGCGCGATCAGGAAAAGATCGACCCGATGCTGCGTTCCGCGCTGCAGGAAGACTGGCCTCTGTCGCGTCTGGATTCCACGCTACGCGCCACGCTGCGCGCCGGCACGTTCGAATTGATCGAACGCAAGGACGTCCCCGTCGCCGTCATCGTAACGGAATATGTCGAGATCGCCCGCGCCTTCTTCGAGGGTGAAGAGCCCAAGATTGTCAACGCGGTTCTCGATCGTCTCGCAAAACAGATCCGGGGCGACGCAAAGAAATAAGCAGGGAAGAAGACAATGCATGCGTCTGGGGCAACCGGTCATTCACACGGCCTCGAAGGTCAGCTGAAAACCGCCAGACGCAATGTCCTCATCCTTTCCGGCGCGCAGGCCATTCTGGGCTCCGTCGCGCCGCTCACCATCTCGATCGGCTCGCTCGCCGGTTATCAGCTCCTCAGCCTCGACAAATCGCTCGCTACGCTGCCGATCACCGGTTTTAATGCCGGCACGCTTTTGGGCGCGGTGCTGATTGCGTTTCTTGCGCGGATGTTCGGCCGTCCGCAGGCTTTCATGCTTGGTGCCGTCATCGGCGCGGTCGGCGGCGCGCTTGCCACTATCGCCCTGTTCCGCGGCGATTTCTGGTTGTTCGCGGCGGCCCTGACACTGATCGGCACCTGCAGCGGCTTCACCCAGAAAATTCGTTTTGCCGCCGCTGATGCCTCGCCCTCGTTTTTCAAGGCCAAGGCGATCTCCTGGATACTTGGGGCAGGGGTTATCTCCGCCGTTATTGGCCCGCAGCTTGCCATCTGGGCCAAGGATCTTTTTGAGCCCTTCACCTTCGCCGGAACGTTTCTCGCCATCGTGCCGCTCGCTTTCCTCTCGATAGGCATCCTGTTTTTTCTTAAACTTCCAAAGCCCTCCGCCGTCGCGGCCCATGCCGAACCGGCACGCCCCCTGCGGCAGATCGTCGCCACGCCGCGCTTCCTGACCGGCATGATCTGCGGCATCGGCACCTATTCGCTGATGAGTTTCGTGATGATCGGTGCACCTTTGGCCATGGTGATCGGCTGCGGTTTTCCGACCGAAATGGCAACGCTCGGCATCCAGTGGCACGTACTCGCCATGTTCGCGCCCAGCTTTTTCACCGGCATGCTGATCACCCGTTTCGGTGCTGAAAAGCTGGTCATATCAGGCCTGTTCATCCTCATGGCCTGCGCCCTTGTTGCGCATGCGGGTATCGAACTCTGGAATTTCTGGGGCGCTCTGGTGCTTCTTGGCATCGGCTGGAACTTTGGTTTTATCGGCGCCACGGCGATTGTTGCGTCCAGCTACCGCCCGGCCGAAGCCGACAAGGTGCAGGGTTTTCACGATATCATCCTGTTCGCCTGCGTGGCGGTCTCGTCCTTCTCGTCGGGCAAGGTTTTCACCGCTTATGGCTGGTCGGTCATGAACCTCGTCATCTGGCCGGTGGCGATCCTTTGCCTGCTGCTCGTGCTCAATCTCCTGCGCCTGCAGCGCCGCCAACCGGCGGCGTGAGCCTTGCTGTCGCAGCCTCCAAAACCCTGACGATCGTCAACGACACTCTCTCGTCCCAAACCTAGCATCGAGCGTCCTTTTCCGGACGGTTGTGAGGCGGGGCTTGACGCACCAACGCGCGCACAGCAATCTCGCGGTCGCGCTGCACAGCCGTCCTTGGGAGGGGAGGGGTGCAGCGACCGGGCGTTCCGGCCCGTACCTAATGCATTTTTGGCGTTGCGTTTTTTGGAGAGGAAAAACGAATGACAGTGCTTACAGGGGTAATTATCTGCGGACTTCTGTCGATCGTCTACGCCGTCTGGGCGACACGATCGGTTCTCGCCGCGGATCAGGGCAATGCCCGCATGCAGGAAATCGCAGGCTACATTCGCGAAGGCGCTCAGGCCTATCTCACCCGCCAGTATATCACCATCGGCATCGTCGGCGCCGTCGTCACGGTCGTCGTCTGGCTGCTTCTGTCCGGCCTTGCCGCGCTGGGATTTGTCATCGGCGCGGTTCTTTCCGGTGCCGCCGGCTTTATCGGCATGCATGTTTCGGTGCGCGCCAACGTCCGCACCGCGCAGGCATCTTCGCAGAGCCTTGCCGCAGGGCTGGATATCGCCTTCAAGTCCGGCGCCATTACCGGGATGCTGGTGGCTGGTCTCGCCCTTCTGGGTGTGGCCATCTATTACGCGATCCTGACGGGCGGTCTTGGGCATGAACCCGGTTCCCGCACCGTCATCGATGCCCTCGTGTCGCTCGGTTTCGGCGCGTCGCTGATTTCCATCTTCGCCCGCCTCGGTGGTGGTATCTTTACCAAGGGTGCGGATGTCGGCGGCGATCTCGTCGGCAAGGTCGAGGCCGGCATTCCGGAAGACGATCCGCGCAACCCGGCAACCATCGCTGATAACGTCGGTGACAATGTCGGCGATTGCGCCGGCATGGCGGCCGACCTGTTCGAGACCTATGCCGTCACCGTCGTTGCCACCATGGTTCTGGCAGCGATCTTCTTCACCGGCACGCCGACGCTTGCCGCCGCCATGCTTTATCCGCTCGCCATCTGCGCGGTCTGCATCCTGACCTCCATCGTCGGCACGTTCTTCGTGCGTCTCGGCGCCAACGGCTCGATCATGGGGGCGCTCTACAAGGGCCTGATCGCAACCGGCGTGCTGTCCATTGCTGGGCTTGCCGCCGCCACCGCGTTCACGGTCGGCTGGGGCTCGATCGGTACTGTCGCGGGCAAGGAGATCACCGGCGGCAACCTGTTCATCTGCGGCATCGTCGGCCTCATCGTTACGGCGCTGATCGTGGTGATTACCGAATATTACACCGGCACCAACAAACGCCCGGTCAATTCAATTTCGCAGGCTTCCGTCACCGGTCACGGCACCAACGTCATTCAGGGTCTGGCCGTCTCGCTCGAATCGACGGCACTTCCGGCCATCGTCATCTGCGGCGGCATCATCGCCACCTACCAGTTCGGCGGCCTGTTCGGCACCGGCATTGCCGTCACCACCATGCTCGGCCTGGCCGGCATGATCGTCGCGCTCGATGCTTTTGGCCCGGTCACCGACAATGCCGGCGGTATCGCCGAAATGTCCGGCCTGCCGCCGGAAGTGCGCAAGGCCACCGATGCGCTCGATGCGGTCGGCAACACCACCAAGGCCGTCACCAAGGGGTATGCCATCGGCTCTGCAGGCCTTGGCGCGCTCGTGCTGTTTGCGGCCTATTCCAACGACCTTGAGTATTTTGCCGCCAATGCCGCGCAATATCCGTATTTCGAAGGCGTCGGCGCCATTTCCTTCAGCCTGTCCAACCCTTATGTCGTCGCCGGTCTGATTTTCGGCGGTCTCATCCCCTATTTGTTCGGCGGCATCGCCATGACGGCGGTGGGCAAGGCGGCAAGCTCGATCGTCGAGGAAGTGCGTCGTCAGTTCCGCGAAAAGCCGGGCATCATGCAGGGCACCGAGCGTCCGGACTACGGCCGTGCCGTCGACATGCTGACGCGTGCCGCAATCAAGGAAATGATCCTGCCGTCGCTGCTTCCGGTTCTGGCGCCCATCATCGTTTATTTCGGTGTGCTGCTCATCTCCGGCTCCAAGGCATCGGCCTTTGCGGCCCTTGGCGCATCACTGCTTGGCGTCATCGTCAACGGCCTGTTCGTGGCGATCTCCATGACCTCGGGTGGCGGTGCATGGGACAATGCCAAAAAGAGCTTCGAAGATGGCTTTGTCGACAAGGATGGTCAGCGCCACCTGAAGGGTTCCGATGCCCACAAGGCTTCGGTGACGGGTGATACGGTCGGTGATCCCTACAAGGATACGGCAGGTCCTGCGGTGAACCCGGCGATCAAGATCACCAATATCGTCGCCCTGCTGCTGCTGGCGATCCTCGCCCACTGAGCAGCAAATCGATGCCAACAAAAAGCCCGCGAGACCAATCGGTTTCGCGGGCTTCCGTTTGGATAATCAGGTGCCTTACGGCTGCGCCTGCTGGAACATGTTGCGCGCTGCGGCAGCCGCTGCACCCGGGCCGGAACCGCCAGACAGCAGCTGCTGCAGGAAGGTGAGGTCCTTGCCGCCGGTCGGCGTGGTGCGCGAAATCGTATCGAATACCTTGCCGTCCTGCAGGGTATAGCTGGCGCGACGATCGACAACGCCGTCCTTGTTGAAATAGACGGCAACAACGGTCTGATCAACGACGCGCGGCTTCATGAAAGCGGCGCTACGTCGACGAACCTGCGAGATGTAATAGAACACTTCGTTGTCGAAGGTCGCGGTGGTCGAAGGCGTTCCCATGCTGAGCATGACCTGCTCGCGGCTGGAGCCGACCGGGATCAAATCCAGCGCCTGCTTGTCAACGACATAACCGCTGTAGATCGTGTCGCCGATACCTGTGGTGCAACCGGAAAGGCCAAGCGTTGCGATAACCAGCGCGATTGCGGTCTTGTTCATCAGTTTCATGTCAGGCCCATAAACGCGCTTCGTCACACCAGTCCTCATGTCTTCCACCTCGCCGCAAACCGGCAACCCTCTGCACACAGCATTGTGGCTATTCCGCGAACATCGGTGCAAACCTTCTGATCCGCGGCCACTCGGGCGTCGCTTTGCCGCGTTCCGCTGAACGGCGTTGCAATTCGTGCCTGCTTCGGTAAACCAGCTTTCGTTTGCATGCAACACGGCCGCCATGATGACGGGCGCTTTTGCTGGCGATGTTTGACGGGATTTCTCATGTTTTTCGGTCTGTTCGGCAAAAAGAACCAGAACCGCGCAATTGTCGACCGGCAATATGCGACGCTGACGGCTATGGCCCGCGAGCCGTATTTTTATACGGATCTCGGCGTGCCGGACACGGTCATGGGCCGTTTTGAAATGCTGTCCATCGTGATGATCCTGTTCTTTCGGCGCACCCGAACGTCGCCACGCAGCGGTCAGGAAATTGCACAGGAAATTGTCGATGCCTTCTTTCAGGACATCGATCATTCCATCCGCGAGCTCGGTATCGGCGACCAGGGCGTGCCCAAGCGCATGAAAAAACTGGCCGGCATGTTTTATGGCCGGCTGGAAACCTATGCCGCCGCCCTGGATGCAAAAGACGAGGTGGCATTGGCGGAAGCGCTGAGACGGAATATATACCCGGAAACGCAAGAGAGCGCACCGGCCCTTGGCGGGCTGGCGAGCTGGATGGTGCAAACGGACGCCGATCTTGCGGCTATGGACGAAGACAATATTTCCCGAGGGGCTGCGCAACTGCGCAGACCGGGAAGCGAGGCATGATGCAGAACCATATTGACGACGAAAAGCCGCCGTTTTCTTACGGCGTTAAAGTTGGCCACGTCTCGACCAATGCCGTATCGGTGCATGTCGAGGCGGATGCGCGCGAACTGGCTGAACTTGCAACGGCCTGGAAGGTCGAAGCGGTCGAAAGCCTTTCCGCCGACTTGCAGATCAACCGCTGGAAGCGTGATGGCATTCGCGTCAAGGGGACGGTTTCGGCCACGCTGACGCAGGCCTGCGTCGTGACACTCGAGCCGATCGAAACAAAAATCAACGAAGAGTTCGAGCAGATCTTTGTGCCGGAAGGCTCGAAGCTCGCCCGCGTTGCCACCGGCACGACGGCGGAGATGGTTCTTGATCCCGATGGTCCGGATCTGCCGGAAACATTTGCCGGCGATACGCTTGATGTCGGCCCCATTATCAGCGAGTTCGTGGCGCTCGCCATCGACCCATATCCGCGTAAGCCGGGTGCGGAATTTGCCGATCATATCGAGCTGGACGACGAACAGGCAGCAAAGCGTCCGTCGCCCTTTGCAGCGCTGAAAGACTGGAAAAGCGGGCAGTAGCGTTTCGCTTTCGTCATAATTGAGTTGTATGCGGTCCGAAAAACATTATTTTGGCCGCGATTTCGCCTGAAGGCGAAACAGAAGGAAAAGAACCAGCGTGATCAGAATCTCTATCGATGCCATGGGTGGTGATGCCGGCCCTGCGGTCGTCATACCGGGCGCCGCCAAGGCGCTTGAGCGTCATCCCGATGCGACGTTTCTGATCTTCGGCCAGAAGGATGTCTGCGAGCCTCTGCTCGCCCAGCATCCGAAACTGCGTGAGAAGTCGACCTTCCATCACTGTGATGTCGCCGTCGGCATGGACGAAAAGCCGTCCGCTGCGCTGCGCCGCGGACGCAACGTCTCCAGCATGTGGCGCGCCATCGATGCCGTGAAGCAGGGCGAGGCCGATGTTGCCGTTTCCGCAGGCAATACCGGCGCACTGATGGCCATGGCAAAACTCTGCCTGCGCATGCTCGATGGTGTCGACCGGCCGGCCATCGCCGGCATCTGGCCCACATTGCGCGGCGAAAGCATCGTCCTCGATATCGGCGCCACCATTGGTGCCGATGCCCAGCAGCTTCTCGATTTCTCCGTCATGGGCGGCGCCATGGCGCGCGCGCTCTTCGAGATCGAACGCCCGACCGTTGGCCTGCTCAATGTCGGTGTCGAGGAAGTAAAAGGTCAGGAAGAGGTCAAGGAAGCCGGGCGCCTGATTCGCGAAGCGAATTTTTCCACCATCGATTATCGCGGTTTCGTTGAAGGCAACGATATCGGCAAGGGTACGGTCGACGTTGTCGTCACCGAAGGCTTTACCGGCAATATCGCGCTGAAGACCGCCGAGGGCACCGCCCGCCAGATCGCCGAACTTCTGCGCGCCGCCATGTCGCGCACGCTGCTTGCCAAGATCGGTTATCTGTTCGCCAAGGGCGCCTTCGATCGCCTGCGGGAAAAAATGGACCCGCGCAAGGTCAATGGCGGCGTCTTTCTCGGCCTGAACGGCATCGTCATCAAAAGCCATGGTGGCACGGATGCGGAAGGTTATGCCGCCGCAATCGACGTCGGTTACGACATGGTTCGCAATGCGTTGAACGAAAAGATCGCGCATGACTTGAAAACATATCACGCCAATCATCAGCCCGATCAGGGCCCTGAAGAAGCGGCGTGAGGACAGGACAAACAGCATGATCCGTTCAGTAGTACGCGGTTTCGGGGCAGCGCTTCCGAAACGGGTTGTCACGAATGCCGAAATGGAAGGCATGGTCGAGACGTCGGACGAGTGGATCGTCCAGCGCACCGGCATCAAGCAGCGCTATATCGCCGGCGAAGGCGAAACCACGGCTTCGCTCGGTGAAGCCGCAGCCCGCGCCGCTCTCGAGCGCGCCGGCCTGACGGCGGACGACATCGATCTCGTCATCGTCGCCACCTCGACGCCGGACAACACGTTTCCGGCCACGGCCGTCAACATCCAGCATCGTCTCGGCATGACCAAGGGTTATGCATTCGACGTGCAGGCGGTCTGTACGGGCTTCGTTTACGCCATGGCGACGGCCGATGCGCACTTACGCGCCGGTCTTGCCAAGCGGGCGCTGGTTATCGGCGCCGAAACCTTTTCGCGCATTCTCGACTGGAGCGACCGTACCACCTGCGTTCTGTTCGGTGACGGCGCCGGTGCGCTGGTTCTGGAAGCGCAGGAAGGTGAAGGTGCCATTTCCGATCGCGGTGTTCTAACCGCGCATCTCCGCTCGGACGGTTCGCACAAGGACAAGCTTTACGTCGATGGCGGCGTGTCCTCGACCGGCACTGTCGGCCACCTGCGCATGGAAGGCCGCGAAGTCTTCAAATATGCGGTCGGCATGATCACTGACGTCATCGAGGCCGCATTCGAAGCCACCGGCACGACGGCGGAAACGCTGGACTGGCTGGTTCCGCATCAGGCTAACCGTCGCATCATTGATGGTTCGGCCAAAAAACTCGGCATTCCGGGTGAAAAGGTCGTGGTCACGGTCGACATGCACGGCAACACGTCTGCGGCCTCGATTCCGCTGGCACTGTCCGTTGCGGCTGGCGATGGCCGTATCAAGCAGGGCGATCTCGTCATGCTGGAAGCCATGGGCGGCGGCTTTACCTGGGGCGCGCTTCTCGTCCGCTGGTAATCTGAAAACACTGCACCATATCCGGTAACGGAAACGGGAAGTTTTAAAGCCAAGCGGCGGATAAGCGAATGGAAGCAGACGCTTGACCGCCGCCGCCAAGAAACATAAGCTCCCTTCTGCTTTGATAACAATAATTTCTGATGGGCGGGGGTCATGGCCGGTAAGACAGTGACGCGAGCAGATTTGGCGGAGTCGGTTTTTCGCAAGGTTGGGCTCTCTCGGACGGAATCCGCTGAACTTGTTGAAACCGTCATCGACGAAATCTGCAATGCGATCGTGCGCGGGGAGATGGTAAAGCTCTCGTCTTTCGCCACGTTCCAGGTCCGCGCCAAGAACGAGCGTATCGGCCGTAACCCGAAGACGGGTGAGGAAGTGCCGATCTCGCCACGCCGGGTGATGACCTTTAAGGCTTCGAATGTGCTCAAGCAGCGTATCCTCAAGGCTCACACCCAGCGCAAGAACAAGCAGAAGCCTGCCAATCCGGCAGCCTGACAGCGACCCGTCTTCCGCATCTCCTGTGGCAAACGTGAACAGGCGCTTGAAACCAGACGCCTGAACCGTTGATATAGCGCAATGTGAATCTGTCGTAGTGCTCGACTTGCCTGCGACGCTGCCGGAGACGAGATTTTGGACAAGAGCCCCGATGCATTTCGCACAATCAGCGAAGTCGCGGACGATCTCGACCTGCCGCAGCACGTGCTGCGTTTCTGGGAAACACGCTTTCCGCAGATCAAGCCGATGAAGCGCGGCGGTGGACGCCGTTATTATCGTCCGGACGATATCGATCTGCTCAAGGGTATCCGTCACCTGCTCTATGATCACGGCTATACGATCAAGGGTGTCCAGAAACTTCTGAAGACCAACGGCAACAAGTTTGTGGCCGCCATCGCATCCGGCGATCTGGCCACGATGGAAGCCATCATGGCGGCCAATAGCGAAAAGCCGTCTGCCGAGCCACGTGTCGCCAATCCGGACGAGGACCAGATCGTCGGTCGCCCGAAAGCCAAGCCAAGCGGTCGTTTCTTTGGTTTCGGCGGGGGAGGGGACGACACGCCGGAAATCTCTGTCGGAAAGAGTTCCGTTGGCAAGGAAGACCGCGCACTTTTGCAGGAGGCGCTGTTCGACCTGCTCGAGTGCAAACGCCTGCTCGATCAGGTTCGCTAACCCTCTCTGCGCTCAAATCCCAGTAAAAATACTGGTTTTTCGGGATCACATATGGTTCCCTTTAACGTGAACACGTTTTTTTGTTCGTTCACCGCTGGTTCATCGAAAAAACGCGACCATATCCTCATCATATAGCTAAGGTGAGGAAGATGAAAATGAAGAAGCTCGCGATCATCGCCCTGTCTGTTGCAACGGCATTTATGGGCGTTGCGCCTGCGCAGGCGTTTCCGTCTGTCGCATCCGCTCCGAAAATTCAACAAACGACCGACGTTCAGACCGTTCAATATTGGGAAGGACGCCGTCACCACTGGCGCGGCAATCGCGGTTGGGACCGTGGCCGTCATTGGGACCGGGGTCGCTACTATGGTGACCGCCGCTATTATCGTCGGCATCATCGCAACAATGCCGGCGCAGTGATCGGCGGTCTGGCACTGGGTGCTATCGTCGGTGGTGCCATTGCCAATTCGCAGCCGCGTTATGCGCCGGCGCCTCGTTATTATCGGGGAGCAAGCTCGCATACGCAGTGGTGCGCCAATCGTTATCGTTCTTACCGCGCTTACGACAATACGTTCCAGCCATATAATGGCCCGCGCCAGCAGTGCTATTCGCCTTATTGAGACACATCGGCTTTCAATTGAAGCGGCCCGCGATAGCGGGCCGTTTTGTTTGCGGCAGGACTAGCCGGCTCACGGCGGCCCATTTGTTGAACGCACTCGTCGCGATCGGTCCATAAACCCACAGCAGTCACATATGTACGCTACCGTACAATAGGGAACCGGCTGCCACTTTGTTTGTTCACTTTTCAGGCGGGTAAAAAAACGACGAAAAGGAACACCCAATGATCAAGATCCTAACCGTAGCCGCACTTTCACTGGGCCTCGCGACATCTGCAATGGCACAGGGTGCCAGCGGTGGTAGCGGTGGCGATGGCAGCAACGGAAGCAGCGCAAACTCCGATAGCGGCAGCGGTAACAATGGCGGCGCTGCCGGCGGCGGTGCGGCCAGCTCAAGCGATGGTAAAACAAGTGGTAGTTCCCAGTCGAACTGCGGCGCGCCGGGCGGCACTCAGGGCGCAGCCCAGTCCGAGCAGAACAACAACGGCAGCACGAATCCAGGTGCAGGAACAGCAGGCACGTCTTGCTGATAGGGATCTGTCATAGCGATGAAAAGGCGGGGAGGAAACTTCCCGCTTTTTTTCATGAAGGGCATATGTCTGAGATCAAAGACGCAGTATCGGCCCCAAATAGGTCTTGAGCGATCCGCTTGTCTTCGGTGGAAGACCATCTGGGGGATGGTCTTGGATAGAGAAGAAATGGTCGGAATGGCGGGATTCGAACCCACGACCCCTTGACCCCCAGTCAAGTGCGCTACCGGGCTGCGCTACATTCCGGCCTGCCTCTTCGAAGCAGAACCTCCATAGATGCTCGGCACGGCACGCGCAAGAGCAAATGTCGGAATTGCAAAAGAGTTCAACGGTAAAGTGGCGCGCGGCTTGCATTCATGAGCAATTCCTGCTCGGAAGCAAACGGCCCGAGCAGGCTCACGAGGCGGTTTTCTTCCTCGTCGTCGAGTCGATAGCGCTTGGCGAACTCGCTGACATTCCAGACCTTGCGGACCGCACTGCTTTCGATGGATTTCTTGGAAAGATGCGTGCTCATGGTTTTCCAATCTTCATCCTGATGCGCGTTGTGAAAGATAATCTGGGCCGCGCCATCTCTTTGGGGCAATGGTCCGCCATTGTGATGTGACGGTGAGGAACTTGCTGGCTGTCAGATCAATTCTCTTCGACCTTCACGCCATCCTGGCCGATGCTGAGCTCGACGCCCTTTGGTTTGCTCTGTTCGTTGATGACATATGCACCAAGACCGACTACGACCACGACGAGTGCTCCGATGATGAGGTAGAGGCCGTTATTGCGGTTCATTCAATTGCTCCTTTGACCGCGGCGCAAGATGTCGGGGCATGTGATTTGATTGCCCGCGACAACGACGATCGTCTCGAAATGTTCCAGCACGAAATGAAAAATTGCCTTCGGAACGTGTCAATCATCGTTGGTCGCGTTCAGCCGTTCCGGGCGCAGGCCCTCGTCCGGCGGGCCGCTGCGCAGACGGATGCCCGGGCCGACGGACACATCATCCTGTCCGGCGGCCAGGAACACGATGCCGCGGCTTTCGAGTGCCGATTGTAGCCGACTGGAAAGCAGGGCATCGGCGACCGTCTCGCCCTTTTCGGCTTCGCCGATCTCGCTGGAGGAAAGGCCGGTGAGAGTGGCAAGTTCTTCCACCGACAAACCGATCATGGCGCGCGCAGCGCGGAGTTGTGAAACTGTCAACATCATTGAAAATCTGGAGGCCATTGATGCGAAGTCAAGGCCCGTCCGGACTCAGTAATCGAGCAGGGGACGTCCGGTCGGCGCTGTTGCGGGTAATGCCGCAAGCCGGTGTTTTTCCTTCTCCGTTCGCTGGTGCCGGCTCTCCAGTGCGGCACAGCCCCAGACGATACCGAACAGGAGATAGACATGTCGCCAGTGGTCGATGTCGATGACATTGCCGATCAGCGCATGGCCGGCCATCATCACCCAGGCGATCATCAGATAAGGTTGCCACGGGCGGTCGCGCAGAAGATTGCGGAAGCCGATGATCAGCGTCCACCACATCAGGATGATGTAGCAGACGAAACCGAGCCAGCCGTATGTGGTGAGAGATTTTAGCCAGATATTGTGTTCGTCCTCGCCGAACATCTTTCCGAGCACCATCGGGCCAAGGCCAAGCGGATGTTCCATCGACATCAGAAAGCCCATCTTGTGCCGCTCGAAGCGACCAAGGCGCGCGCCGTCATATTCCTGCACCAGCTTTGCGCGGCTCTCGAACAGATCGTAGACCTTTTTCGATTGCATGGCGGCGGCCATGCCGATCGTCATCAGAAGAACTGCAGCGATCGAGAGAGAAAGAATTTTTAGTCGAAAGGCGCCCGTGCGCTCCTTCAGCAGCATGATTGCGACGAGTGCGATCGCTGAAAAGGCAAACAGCGCCCAGGCGGCACGCGAGAATGAAAGAAGCACGCCCAAAGACAGGACCATAAGGCCGGCGACTGCCAGCGGCGCCTCGGCAAGTTTGCCGTTCAGCAGGCGATAGATCAGGTAGAGGGCAGGCGGGACCAGATAGGGGCCGAACACGTTCGGATCCTGAAACGCGCCCTTGGCACGGTCATAGAGCGTGAAAATCTCGAATCCCGGCAGAGCATGGAAATAACCCAGAATGCCAAGCATGGACGTGATGACGGCAGCCGCCACCCATGCCTTGAAGATCAACGCCAGTCGGCGATGTTCATCCTCGATGATCGCTGCGTAAAACACCGAACTCAGTGCGAGGAAGAGCGACACCGCCATATACATCGGCCCGCCGGACATGTCCTTCATCACAGTGAGCGAAAACATGCCGCCGATATTGAAGAGCAGAAGCAGGATGAGCAGCGGTGCATTGGCGCGCGAAATTTTCAGGCCCAGCAGAAACCAGACGGCGATCTGTGCCGCCATGACCAGTTCATAGGGGGCGGGTTCCGAAATGACGAAGCCCGACAGGAACACGCCGAAAGCAACCATGATCGAGCCGCAGATCCGCAAGGCCGCAAGCTGCGGGCGGAACGGGCGGGTGGTGCTGTCGACAATCGCGCTCAATAGGCATTGTCCGTGTTGAGGAGGCGGACCGGCGTGAGGAACAGGATTTTCAAGTCGAGCAGGATCGACCAGTTCTCGATATAGTCCAGATCATGGGTGATGCGGGCGCGGATCTTCTCGTCGGTATCGATCTCGCCGCGCAGGCCATTGATCTGCGCCCAGCCGGTTACGCCCGGCTTGACGCGGTGGCGGGCAAAGTAACTTTCGACCACGTCCACATATTTGCGGTCGCCGGTCTGCGCTTGCACGGCGTGTGGGCGCGGGCCGACCAGCGAGAGATCGCCACGAAGCACGTTGAAGAACTGCGGCAGTTCATCCAGCGAGGATTTTCGGATGAACCGTCCGACGGGTGTCACGCGTGGATCGCCCTTTGTCACGGCCAGCTTGGCGGTCGGGTCGCCCAGATGCGTGTACATCGAACGGAATTTCAGGACGTTGATGATCTCATTGTTGAAGCCATGGCGCTTCTGCACGAACAGGATCGGTCCCGACGAGGTGAACTTCACCGCCAACGCGACGCCCAGCATGACCGGCCAAAGGAAGACGATCGCCAGAGCCGAAAAGAAGATATCGAACACGCGTTTGGCAACCGAATCCCAGTCGCGGATCGGTTTGTCGAAAATGTCGAACATCGGCACCGCGCCGACATGGCTGTATGCACGCGGGCGAAAACGCAGGCGGTTGGCATGTGCGGCAAGACGAATATCGACCGGCAGCACCCAGAGTTTGCGAATGAGCTGGAGGATGCGATCTTCGGCCGTGGGCGGCAGTGCGATGATGAGCATGTCGATGCGGGCGAGCCTCGAAAATTCCACGAGTTCCGCGAAAGTGCCGAGCTTCGGGTAACCGGCAACCACTTCTGGAGAGCGATCGCTGCCTCGGTCATCGAAGATGCCGCAGATGCGGATGTCGTTGTCGGGCTGGCGCTCGAGTGCGCGCGCCAATTCCTTGGCGGGCTGACCGCCCCCAACGATCACGGCGCGGCGTTCCATGATGCCATTGCGCGACCAGTTTCGGATTGCGAAGGCGATAAGAAAGCGTTCGACGAGAAGAATACCTGCCCCGCCGAGAACCCAGACCAGCAATCCCACGAAGGTTGGCGCACCATCGGCAACAAGAAGAAGGCCCGTACTGATGGCAATGCCGATTGCCCAGCTGCCCAGAACGCGCATACGCGTGCGGCCGGAAGCGCGAATGCTGGGGATCTGGTAGGCGTCGGCAAGCTGCAGCAGCAGAACCGTCAAGGCCGCGCCTGCACCAATCACCGAAAAGCGGATGGCAAGCGAACGCTCTTCAGGACCAAAAAACAGCTCCGCAAGCAAGCCGATGGCCAGCATCAGCAGAAATTCCAGCAGCCGATATTGGCCGATCAGCATGGAAGGCGAATAGTTTTCGTCGCGGAACTGCTCGGCAACCTGGCGAGCGAGCGGATTGAGTTCCACCGGTTCATGCGGTTCCGGGGTAGAGGCAACGCCATCCGAAACGCGGCGACGCAAAGCCTCGATATCGAACTGTTCCTGACCTTCGAGCTTGCTCATCATGTGCGATCTCGTCTTAACCGAACAGATGGGATAACACGATATTTGGTAAGAAATCGTTTAGGGCTTGGCTCTATTGCCGCCTGTCAGGTCTCGATATAGCTCCAGCATCTGGTTGGCCATCGCCGAGGCGGAAAACACCGCTCGGAAGGCCGATCGTGCTGGCATGACGTCCTCGCGCCACGTCGGGTTGGTCAATGCATCGACCATAACATGGGCGAGGTCTGCCGGATCGCCGGGTATGGCAAGGGCGGGGCTGTCGACGCCAAGGATTTCGGGAACGCCGCCGACACGTGTTGCGATTACCGGTTTTTCTGCGGCCAATGCCTCTATGACGATATAAGGCATGGCTTCCGCTCGCGAGGGAACGACGACATTGCGGGCAAGCGCAAAGGCCTGCCGGGCAGGCATGGCTTCCAGCATGCGGATGCGGCGGCCAAGGCCACGTTCTGCCATCATTCTGAAATACCGATCGCGATCCGGCCCGTCGCCGACCATCACGGCTGAAAGCGTATGTCCGACCGCCCGCTCGGCCCGTCCGAACGCATCGATGAATTTGTCCGGTCCTTTAAGGTCGCGCAACATGCCGATGTAAAGGAAATCGGCGCAGTCTTCGGCTGGTGTCACAGGCCCGAATTCGCTGTCGCGGACGCCATTGTAGATCACCCGCGAACGTGTGGTGATCGGGCCGATCTTGCTTTCATAAGCCTTGCGCTCGAATTCGCAGACGAAAACAAGGCTGTCGGTGTAACGCTCCTGAAGCCGTTCGAGCTTCAGGATGAGCCGGCCGGACGGTTTTGACCGGTCGTAATGCAGGCTGCCCCCGTGGGGCGAATAGAGGCGGGCTACGCGATACCTGTTTACCCGCAGGGCTGAGCCGATGAGCCGTGCCAGAACGCCACCCTTGGCGCCATGACCGTGCAAAACATCCGGCTGCAAGCTCTTGATGTGCTTGTAGCTCTTGTAGAGCGCATTCAGGTCCGACGGCGCAACGGATCGCCGGATCGGAATGCGTATGAGGCCGAGCGATAGCTGCGGCCTGATGGCGTCGAACAGCCGCTCTTCGTGCGCGCCGCCCGTGGAACTGTCGCAGAGAATGCCGACCTCGTGGCCGGCCGCCCGATGCTCCTCTACCAGATCGCGGACATGGCGGAAGATACCGCCGACCGGTGACCTGAAGCAGTGGATAATCCTGAGGGGGCGCTCCGCTGGGGACATCTGCGAGCGATCAGAAGAGGCGCTCGCGGACGTAGATCGTATCGCCGGCAAGCACGGCGCTGGAGATCGAGGTCCGGCCGGTGATGCTGCGCCCGTTGATCTTGCGGGTCACGTCGATATCGCGCTGGTTGCCGCGTGGCGTAAAGCCGCCGGCAATGGCGATTGCATTCTGCGCAGTCATGCCCGGCACGTAGGAATACTGGCCGGGGCGACCCACTTCGCCCATCACGAAGACAGGGCGATAACGGTCCATTTCGATGGTGACGTCGGGATCGCGCAGATATCCCTGTTTGAGCTTTGCGGCGATCGCGCCTTCAAGCGCCACCATGGTCTGGCCACGCGCCGCCACCTGGCCGATCAGCGGGAAGGAAATATAACCGGCCTGATCGACGGTATAGGTGTTGGTCAGGCCCGTCTGCTCGAACACGCTGACGCGCAAACGGTCACCGCTGTCCAGCCGGTAGGGCTGGATCGTTGCCTGCTGAAAGCTTTTAGGAGCCGGCTGATAGGTGTTGCAGGCGCCAAGCATCGTTGTCGCCGCGAGCGCGGCAACCAATGCGATTTTTGATCTTGAACGGGCGAACGACATTTCGCGACAAGGCTCCGGCAATCAGACGATGACAGTCGTTATCGATCCATTAGGGTTAATGGCGGGTAAAGAGAAATGGAAATTCGTGTAATGCGGAAGATTTTTGCAGCGCACAACTTCATGGGGCAAAGCATTAACGGTCAAGTTACCATAATCCTCTAGGCTACGAGCCTTGTTTCCCAATGGGCAGTCTCTGAGTACGGAGTGTGGCATGTCAACGAACAGCAATCAGGACGTGGATATCGACCTCCGGCAGCTGTTTTCGGCTGTCTGGGAGCGCAAGAAAACGATCCTCACTGCAACCGCGCTGGCGGCCGTCTTCGCCTTTGTCGGCTCCAGCATGATGACGCCGGCCTACAAGGCGGAGAGCCGGATCCTGATCGAAAATCGTGCGCCCTCGCTGAATGGCTTGCCTGATCCAGCCGGCGCCAACGACCCTGTTCTTGACGCGCTCAACATCCAGAGCCAGGCGCAGCTTTTGCAATCGACCGACCTGATCAAGCAGGTCGCGCGCGAGATGAAGCTAAGCGAGCGCAAGGAATTCGATCCGGCCGCCCATTCATCCCTTCCGAACCCGCTGGTCATGCTCGGCCTTCAGCAGAATCCGCTTGATCTGCCGCCGGAAGACCGGGTGATGAAAGTATTTCGCGAAAAACTGCAGGTCTATCCCGTCGAAGGATCCCGCGTCATCGCGATCGAGTTCAGTTCGGAAGACGCCAAGCTGGCGGCCGCGGTTCCCAACCGCATCGCTGACGTTTACCTGAGCATGCAGAGTGGCGCGAAGCTCGACAGCCATGCGGAAGCAGCCAAATGGCTGGAGCCGGAAATCGCCGCGCTGACGAAGCGCGTCAATGAGGCGGAAAAGAAAGTGGCCGATTACCGCTCGTCGTCCGGCCTGTTCCGCACCAGTGACACCAACAATCTTTCCAACCAGCAGCTCAACGACATCTCCGCCGAACTTGCGCGGGTAAGAGGGGAGCGCGCCAATGCCGAGGCGCGGGCGCAGAATGTTCGTAACGCGCTCGAGGCCGGACGCCCGTCCGATACGTTGAGCGATGTCGTCGGCTCGGCGATGATCCAGCGTCTGAAGGAAACCGAGGCCAGTCTGCAGGGCCAGATCTCGGATCTTTCCACGTCGCTGATGGAGGGCCATCCACGCCTCAAAGGGCTGCGTGCCCAGTTGTCCGGCATCCGCCAACAGATCCAGAGCGAAACGCGCAAGATTCTGGCCAGCATTGAAGGCGAATCCAACGTCGCGCAGCTACGTGAGACGCAGCTGGTTCAGCAGCTCAATGGTCTGAAAGCCGATTCCGCACGTGCCGGCGAAGAGGAAGTCGGCCTGCGTGCGCTGGAGCGTGAAGCGACCGCCCAGCGTCAATTGCTCGAAACCTATCTCGCCCGTTACCGCGAAGCGACGTCGCGTATCGATCGTAGTTCGACGCCGGCCGATGCGCGTGTGATCTCGACGGCAGGTGAACCGGCCGAACCCTATTTCCCGAAAATCCTTCCGATTACCATCGTGGTTGCCCTCGCAACCCTGGTTGTTAGCACGATCGTCGTGCTGTTGGCCGCTCTTTTCAGCGGTCGCGGCCTGCGGCCCAGCAGTGTTGAAACTGTAGAGGTTGAACCCAAAGCTCCCGTCATGGCGCCGCCTGAGCCGGTCGTCAGACCTTCGGCGAAGCCGGAAGTTCCAGTGACGAAACCCGCGACGACCTTAGAACCGGCAACCACGCCCGTAGAGGCCGTCATTGCCAGTGAGGTGGTGCGGGCGCAGGACGATGCCTTCAGCATCGAAGCTGTTCGTGATTACATCATTGGCAGGAAAGTGCAGGTGGCCATTGCCGTTTCGCCGGGTGGAGATGAAGGCTCGACCGCAACCGTCATGCTGGCCCGCGAATTGGCCGAGGCCGGACGTAGCGTGGTCTTGGTCGATATGACCGGCTCATCCTGCCCAACCCGCCTGATGGCGAGCGGCAAGGCGCTTCCGGGAGTAACCAATCTCCTGACCGGCTCTGCGGCTTTCGCCGACACTATCCACCCCGACCGTCTGTCTGACGCTCATGTCGTGCCGCGCGGCACGGCCGATGGCGCGACCGCAATGCGCAGCGCCGATCGGCTCGGCATGATCATTGATGGTCTGGCAGGGGTTTACGATGTGGTTCTGGTGGAATGCGGTCCGGCTGAGATCGCCAATCTGTCGCGTCTGACGCGTGGAAAGGATGCCGATATCGTCATCTCCGCCCCGGGCTTTGATGAAAAGCGACTGGCGGAAACGGCGGAAACCTTCGAATCGGCAGGTTATAGCAACCTGATGATCATGGCCGGCACGACGCTGACGCCGCCGACCAAAAGCGATAGCGCCGGCCGTGCGGCGGCGCGCAACGGCCGACGGGCCGCCTGATCAGTCTTTTTCCGGGGTCGCAAGGGCCGGCGCCTGCCGGCCTGCACGCAGTCTCTGCAGCCAGGCGTAAATGGTGCGGTTGCGCTTGATGGCGCCCTTGGCCCGGTTTTTCGCAGCAAGAAGCAACATCATCAACCGGCCGCGTAAGGTGATCGGTACAAGCAGATCGTGGGTGACGGTCTCCACCGTACACCAACTGCGTTTGTACGGCTGGTCACCCACGCCGAAATCGAACAGCGCCGCGCCGGTCTGGCAGGCACGTTCGATCATCAGCCAGAACAACAGTTCTCCCGGACTGGCCTCTGGAACCAAATCATCGTCGATCGATCCAAACTGGCAGATCACATGGTCGCCCTTGCGTGAAAGGCCGGATATGGCGGCGATCATCCCGTTGTGATCCCCCTTCAGGCGGATTGCGTGCAGTTCGAGCGGCGTATCATTGCCCTGGTGGGAAACCGTCATCAGATTGCGAAAAAAAGCCCGTGTCTTGGGCGCCTGAAAGACATCGGGCAGGCGATGCAGGCGAAAACGCGCCGCCTTCTGCTCGAAAAAAACGTCCAGCAAGGCCTGTTTCTCGTCCGCGGTCTCCGCAACCACGTGTTCAAAGCCGCCTTTTTCCTGAAGGCGGCGCTGCTGTACGCGAAATTTCTTTCGCCGACGTTTGGCATGCACCTGCGAGAGCGTCTGTTCGAAACTGGCAAAAAGCGGGAGTTGGAAGGTATGGTTGGCGCCTTCGATGGCCGGCAGCCCGGTCAAGGGGTGGGCAATATCGCGCCAGATCAGCGGCACGGTTTCCAACGCGAGCAGATCGGCATGCCCTTTCAACAGGGACCGGAGCATGGCTGCAATCGCCTGCACAGCCTCACCATCGAGATACCGAAAGTCGTCATCCAGCAGGCCGCTGTTGATATTGTTGAAACGTCCGCCGAGAAAACGGGCAATAAGTCCGCCACCTTCCCGCACCGCTTCAAGCGGCAGGATCATAACCGTGCGGTCGTCCATCCGGCCGCATACGAGAAGCAGCGGGTTTTGATGGGCGGTCTGCCACGCGCGGCACCAGTCATAGGCCTGGTGCAGCGAATTCTGTGGCAGTGCCTCCAGTCGCCGCCAGTCGGCCTCGATATCCGCCATATGGGGTATAAGGGAAAGATGCAGGTTGGCAAACGGGAACGGCCGCGGGCTGACAAACGCCTCTTCGGGAGGCGCCGTCGCGTCGAGAACCGTCTCGAAATCGGTTTGGGGCCGCTGCACGCCTATCTCCGCCATCACATTCACGTGCGAAAATACAGGGGGAGTTGCAACAATCGGTTTATGCCCGCCAAGGGGCTGAGGATTCCAATCCGGGTGGTTAAGGCCCGGTCAATGCCGCAAAAGTTCAGGTACGCGGTGTTTTCGGTCCGGCCATCCATTTAATGATCACCATGGCCGGCAGGATCCACAGCAGGCCGGAAAGCAGGAAATACAGGAAGTGTACCCACCATGGCGAGGTGGCGAGAAGCAGCGAGGCGATCGTGGTGGCGGCCAGCGCATAAACGATCACCAGAATGATGATGAGGATCGTGCCGATGAAGCTTCTGAGGCGCGGATGCATTTTTTCGTCAAGCTCTCCCGTCAAGCCGCGACCGCATGCCGCAAAGCTGAAGGACTTGTTTTGCACGGGGGCATCGGGCAAAGCAACGGACAAAAGCGCGCAGCAAGACGCTCATAAACGCGGTCAGCAGGGATGAAACGGATGTCGGCGATGAATACGGCAGCAGAAGATTTGACAGTTGATGCGACAAAGGTGGCACGCAACCGCACGGCGGTTCGCTTGTGGCTGGCTTTCGTCATCTTCACGCTCTTCTGTCTTGTACTGGTCGGCGGGGCGACGCGTCTGACGGATTCCGGCCTGTCGATCACCGAATGGAAACCGATCCACGGTGTCATTCCGCCGCTTAATGCGGCCGAGTGGGAAGAGGAATTTCAGCTCTACCAGCGCATTCCGCAATACGAGCAGCTCAACAGCCACATGACGGTCGAGGATTTCAAGTCGATCTTCTGGTGGGAATGGGCACATCGTTTTCTGGCGCGCGCCATCGGCCTCATCTTTGCATTGCCGCTCGCATTCTTCTGGCTGACCGGCCGTATCGAGAAGCGTATCCGCTGGCCACTGGTCGGCACGCTGGCGCTTGGTGGGTTCCAAGGCTTTATCGGCTGGTGGATGGTGTCGTCCGGCCTGACGAAGCTGGTTAGTGTTTCACAATACCGTCTGGCCACGCATCTGGTCATTGCCTGTCTGATAATTGCCTCCTGCGTATGGATCATGCGCGGGTTAACGCCGCAGCGCCGTGATGCGCCACCGACACGTTATTCGGTCTGGGCTGCCGGCGGCATCGCCTTTTTGGCGCTGTTCCAGATCTATCTCGGTGCGCTGGTCGCCGGTCTCGATGCCGGGCTCAGCTACAATACCTGGCCGCTGATGGATGGCGCCTATATCCCGGCGGATCTCTTCATTCGAGATCCGTGGTGGATCAATCTGTTCGAGAACCACAAAACTGTTCAATTCGTGCATCGCTGTGGCGCCTATGTCATTCTGGCGGCGACACTGGTGCATATGCTGATCACGCTCTCGAAGGCGCCCTCCAGTGTCTATGCAACCCGCTCGATCATTCTGTTCGCGCTGGTCTGCGTACAGGCCGTGATCGGCATCCTGACGCTGCTCTGGCAGGTGCCGCTCGATCTGGCGCTGGCGCATCAGGGTGGCGCGCTGATCGTGCTTGGTTATGCCGTGGCGCATTGGCGGGGATATGTGGGCGAATACCCGGCCGAGATTGAGGGACGGGTTACGCGCTGACGGCGCCGGTATCGAGCAGTCGTCTCGCCACGTTGAAAAAGGCCAGGCGTTCGCTGGCATTGTCGCCAGCGGAAATCCTGTCGCCACCGTCGAGCGACCAGCAGATCGATAGACCTGCATGGGCGATGGCGTAACGCAGGATCTTTTCGCCGCTGCAGCCGATCGTGGCCGCAAACAGCCGGGTGAGCGTGAGGATCCGCGCTGGGTTTATGATATCCGCGAAAGCACCGTCCGGGTTTCCGAATATGTTTGCTACATCATAGGCGGGATCACCGATCAGGCCTTGTGGGTCGATCGCACGCCAGACGCCGTTTTCATCCGCGATGATGTTTTCATGGTGCAGGTCACCATGCAGCGGTCGGATGTTTTCCTGCGTGGCGATCAGATCGTCGGCGATCGCCGTGCAGACGGAAAAGATCTCGGAAAGCGGGTCATTCGCTTTGGCTGCTCGAACGTAGAGGGATTGAAAATGCCGCTTCAACGGCATGAATTCTGACGGTGGCGGTTTGGATGAGGGGGAATGTAACGCTTTCAGGATCTGGACGATGACGGCGTTTGACGCGTCCTCGCCATGCTTGAGGCGATAGTCGCGCAACAAGAGGCTGCCGGCATCCTCCAGCAGCGCTGCCGTTTCCGTTCGCTCCAGCAATCGGACGGCACCGCTGCCATCCCGCCAATCGAGAAAATCCAGACCGGGCAGTTCATGCAAGCCACTCGGCTTCAATTGTTTGACGATCGCATCCGTCCGGTTTTCGCATTGGACGCGATAGACAAAGCTACTGCGGGTATCGGCGAGGAGTTCGGAGGCGCGGATGCGCCACTTTTCTATCAGCGCCTCCGAAACGGTCGGGGTCACTTCCGCCATCACGCGGACAGCATCAGGTCCATATTCTGCACGGCCGCGCCCGAAGCGCCCTTGCCGAGATTGTCGAGCACTGCCACGAGATTGACGTGGTCACCGCCCGGCGTGCCGAACACGAAAAGCTTCATGTTGTCGGTGTTGACCATCTCTTCCGCATCAACGCGCGCGAGCTTGGCACTCTCTTCAAGCGGTACCACCGAAACGATGTTCTGGCCTGCATAATGGGCGGCGAGGGCCGCGTGGATCTTCTCGAGCGTCGCACCGTCAGCAAGATTTTCGATGAACAACGGTATTTGCACGATCATGCCCTGCGCAAAGCGACCGACCGATGGCGAAAACAGAGGCGAACGGTCCAGCAGGCCGTGGATCTTCATCTCCGGCATGTGTTTGTGCTTGAGCGTCAGGCCATAGAGGAAATTGTTGGCGGAGATAGCATCCTCGCGGGAAGCATCTTCCATCTGGCCGATCAACTGTTTGCCGCCGCCGGTATAACCGGAGACCGCATTGACCGAGACAGGATAACCATCCGGCAGCAGGCCGGCATTGCGCAGCGGTCGCAGAAGGGAAACCGCGCCGGTCGGATAACAACCCGGATTGGAAACATGGCGCGCGGAGCGGATTTTTTCAGCCTGGCCCTTGTCCAGCTCGGCAAAACCATAAGCCCAGTCGGGCGCGACGCGATAGGCAGTAGACGTGTCGATGATACGAACCGTGTTGTTGCCGGCAAGCATCGAGACGGCTTCCTTCGAAGCGTCGTCCGGCAGGCAAAGGATGGCTATATCTGCGCTGTTGAGCAGGTCTTCGCGCATGGCGGCATTGCGGCGCTCTGCTTCGGGAATGGACAGAAGCTCGACGTCGCGGCGGCCAGCCATGCGGGTGCGGATCTGCAGTCCCGTCGTGCCGTGTTCGCCATCGATGAAGATCTTTGCTGTCATGGTCGTTATCCCATAAAATCAGTAGCTTGGATATTCGGCCAGGGAGAGCCCCCGGCCGGTTCAGTTCGGGTTTCATGGCTGAGCAAGACGCTCGGCTTTCAGCCCGAGCATATACATTGCAACGGTTGCCCCGGCAATGGCGGTGATATCGGCATGGTCATAGGCTGGCGCGACCTCGACCACGTCCGCGCCGCGGATATCGAGCGGCCCGAGCTTGCGAAGGACAGACAGGATCTTGGCGCTTGACGGGCCGCCGGCCACCGGCGTGCCGGTGCCGGGCGCGAAGGCCGGATCGAGGCAGTCGATATCGAAGGTCAGATAGACGGGCCGGTAGCCGACATGGGCAAGAATCCGGTCCGCGATCTGCTGAGCGGTCAAATCCTCGACCTCATGGCCGTGCATGATTTTGATGCCGAAATCGTCCGGCGCATGGGTGCGGATGCCGATCTGGATGGAATGGTCCGCATCGATCACGCCTTCGCGCACGGCGCGCGCCACGAAGGAGCCGTGGTCGATCCGTTCTCCGTCGTCATCCCACGTATCCTGATGGGCATCGAAATGAACGAGGGCGAGAGGGCCATGTTTTTTCGCATGCGCTTTCAAAAGCGGCCAGGTGACAAAATGATCGCCGCCCAGCGACAACAGGAACGCGCCCGACATGATGATCTTCGTCGCCTCCGCCTCGATCAGGCCGGGTGCCTTCTGGTGGTTGCCGTAATCGAGCAGGACGTCGCCGTAATCCACCACGGCCATGGCTTCGAAAAGGTCACGCGAAAACGGGTATTGCGGATCGTTGTCGAAAATCGCGGAGGCACGGCGGATCGCCTGTGGTCCGAAACGGGCGCCGGGCCGGTTGGAAACGGCGGCATCGAAGGGAATACCGAGTACGACCGCATCGGCGCCATCGACATCCTTGCTGTAGCGGCGGCGCATGAAGGACAGGGCTCCGGCATAGGTCGGATCCGTGGCCGCGCCGCGCATCGAACGGGCGGTAAAGGCGTTGTCGATCGATCTGCTGGCCATGCTCTGTCCTATCTGTCGAAGCCGTAGGCGCGCTCCACCCTGGCGATGCGCACCTGATAATCCTCGTACCAGCGCTCGCGTCCAAGTTTTTGGGCCGCCTCATGTGACACGACCGCCTTCCAGGCACGAATGCTGTCCTCATCCGCCCAATAGGAATTGGTAATGCCGAACCCGTCAATGCCGCGGGCGCTTTCGACGCCGAGAAAACCCGGCTGCCGGCTGGCGAGGGAGACCATGGTGTCGGCCATATTTCCGTATCCGTTGTCGCCCTCGGTGCGACAGGAGGAGAAGGCGACTATGTAATAGGGCGGTTGCGGAAGACGCGCGAAGGGGGAGGGAGACGGTAGCGACATCGATGATTCCCTTTTGGAAAATGGTTCGCACCCAGTTTGGCCAGCATCCGTTGATGGGCAAATGTGAAATCTTGATCGATGCCGTGCAAACGAAAAAAGGCGGAGCCAAAGCCCCGCCTTTCCAAAAGTCCGTAGATCCTGAAACGATTAACGCTTCGAGAACTGGAACGAACGGCGGGCCTTGGCCTTACCGTACTTCTTACGCTCGACGACGCGGCTGTCGCGGGTCAGGAAGCCACCCTTCTTCAGGACCGAGCGCAGGCCCGGTTCGAAGTAGGTGAGAGCCTTGGAAACGCCGTGACGAACAGCACCGGCCTGACCGGACAGACCACCACCGGCGACGGTGGCGATGATGTCGAACTGACCCGTACGCGCTGCTGCGACCAGCGGCTGCTGCAGGATCATCTGCAGAACCGGACGGGCGAAGTAGGTCGTGAAGTCACGGCCGTTGATGATGATCTTGCCGGAGCCAGCCTTGACCCATACGCGGGCGATGGCGTTCTTGCGCTTGCCGGTGGCGTAGGAGCGGCCCTGTGCATCGACCTTGCGGACGTGAACCGGTGCAGCTGCCTGACCTTCGGCCGAAGCGAGGTCCTTCAGGGAGGAGAGATCGGCCATTATCAGGCGCTCCTTACGTTCTTGCTGTTCAGCGAAGCCACGTCGAGAGCGACCGGCTGCTGTGCTTCATGAGGATGGTTCGAGCCGGCGTAGACGCGCAGGTTCTTGAGCTGACGACGGCCGAGCGGGCCGCGCGGGATCATGCGCTCGATAGCCTTCTCGAGAACGCGCTCGGGGAAGCGGCCTTCGATGATGGCGCGTGCAGTGCGCTCCTTGATACCGCCCGGGTGACCGGTGTGCCAGTAGTACTTCTTGTCGGAATACTTCTTGCCGGTGAAGACGCACTTTTCCGCGTTGATGATGATGACATTGTCACCGTCGTCGACGTGCGGGGTGTAGGTGGCCTTATGCTTGCCGCGAAGGCGCATGGCAACGAGGGTGGCGAGGCGACCGACAACGAGCCCTTCGGCGTCGATGATGATCCACTTCTTCTCCACCTCTGCAGGCTTCTGAACGAAGGTCGACATGGTGTTACTCTTTCTTTTGGACCCGTGCCGGCAGATACAGGATCTATCGGCGGGCGTTTCTTGTTGCTTGGCTTGGTCCCTTGCGGCACCAAAAAGAAAGCGGGCCACGAGGGTCCGCATTTCTGCTGCGGCTTATAAGCGCGAGGCGACAGAGCGTCAAGGCGAGTGAATTTGCGCGATGGAAAATTACGCCAGCAAAAACAATGGGTTGATTATGTGGTATTTTAAAACCACACAAAAGATCGGCGAATCCCGGTGGTTTCGGCGCTGATGCGACCGCATATAACCGTGAAAGACATTCAGTGGAGACCCTATGATGAACCACGACGCTTATGAACCCGCCTATATTTCCGCCATCCTGAAGGATACCAAAACCATCGCGCTGCTCGGGGCATCGCCCAATCCGGATAGGCCAAGCAACCGCGTCATGGCCTTCCTTCTGTCCAAGGGCTACCAGGTGTTTCCCGTCAATCCGGGGCAGGCGGGCAAGCAGATCCTCGGCCAGACGGTTTATGCAAAACTGGCCGACGTACCGCAGCCAGTCGATCTGATCGACGTGTTTCGCGCGGCCGAATATCTGGATAGCGTGGTGGACGAGGCGGTTGCGCTCGACACCAAACCCAAGACCATCTGGGGGCAGCTTTCGGTGCGTGACGACAAGGCGGCGCAGAAGGCCGAAGCCGCAGGCATCAGCGTCGTTATGGATCGTTGCCCGGCCATCGAATATCCGCGCCTTGGCCTTTGAGTTTTTCGCTCTGGCGCCCGTACAGTCTTGGCGTTAATCTCGGCGCCAAGGCCGGAGGCGGCCTGCAGCCCGCGGTTTGAGAAAACCATGGCGAACGCCTCCAGACACCGATCCTGAACGTTTCCCGTCAGGCGAAGGCGTTGGCAATGCGGGCACCGACGAAAACTTTCGCCGTCTGACGAAGGAACGGATCATGCGCGATCATCGCGATGCAAAGGCCATGGCCAAAACACTGGCGCAGGAACTCAGCGCCCGCGACGTATCTATTACCCACTCCGAAGCACTCGAAATCGTCGCCCGGCAATTTGGGCTGGCGAACTGGAATATTCTGAGTTCGAGGCTTGAACCGAGGGAAGGGGAAAGCCCCATCACCTTCGAGCGAACCGTACCGATCGTGCGCATTTTCGATGTCGCCAAGGCGCACGAATTCTATCTCGGCTTTCTTGGTTTTTCCGTCGATTGGGAACATCGTTACGGCGAGAATTTTCCGCTCTATACGCAGGTCTCGCGCGGCGGCCTGCAGCTGCACCTCTCGGAACATGCAGGTGACGCCACACCCGGCGGCACGACGGTTGTTTACATGAAGGGCGCGCGCGCCTTCCAGAAAGAGCTGATCGATAAGGAATATCGCTACATGAAGCCGGGGTTGGAAGAGGTGGATGGGCGGCTGGAAGTGACGGTGACCGATCCCTTCAACAACCGCATTCGTTTCATGGAGATCGTGGACGGGTAATCGCTGCGAGGCCGGGCTTGCGCATCAAGGGGAAACCGACAACGGCTTCCGTCACGGCGATGCGTAGACTGTAATAAGTCCTATGGCGTGGATCGCGCACCCTATCCCTGCGCGGCGCCATATGCCCGGCCAGCGTCTTCCTCCTCGAATGCCGTGATCAATCCAGAAGCAGGTTCGGCTGTGCCCGCATGGCATTCAACTCGTCCGAATTGCCGCAATAATGACCGAACTGTTTCCCGGCATTGCCGTTGCTCAGGTCGCGCCGACAGCGCGACTTGGCGGAACACTTTGCGCAGCGCAGCTGCATATCGCGAAACAGAACCGGGTGCTGCAACAGAACCTCCACCGGATCGATGCCGAGATGGCGCATCATCGCCAGCATTTCGTCGGCCGCGTCCGGTCCCGCCCGCGCCAGCCGCACCAGATCCTGCGGCGAGATGCTGCAATCGCGGGCGATGCTGGAAATCATCCGCTCGTCCATTGTTGCGATCACTTCCGCTTCGGAAGCGGCGTTATAGGCTTTGGCGCACCAGCGCAGGAACCGGCCTGCGAGACCCGGTTCGTATGGGTTGGCGGCATCCGGTCTGGCGATCTCGGTCACGGCCATGTCTCCTCTCTTTCCAAGGAGATTAGAGATGTTGAAAATATATGCCTTGATCACAATCAACTGCGGAGATTTTCTGTGTATCGCTGCCCGCGCGGGTTGGTAAAACGATATGAGAAATGGGACGAAGCGGGCTGAAGGCCCCAATGAGCGAGGACGATGACATGCCGACACGCGATCCCGGATTTTCGACGCTTGCGGTCCATGCCGGCGCGGCGCCCGACCCGACCACCGGCGCGCGCGCCACGCCGATCTACCAGACGACCTCCTTCGTGTTTCAGGACAGCGATCATGCGGCCGCCCTGTTCGGCCTGCAACAGTTCGGTAATATCTATACCCGTATCATGAACCCCACCCAGGCGGTGCTGGAGGAGCGGGTGGCCGCACTCGAAGGCGGCACGGCGGCACTCGCCGTCGCTTCCGGCCATGCGGCGCAGATGCTGGTTTTCCATACGATCATGCAACCGGGCGACAATTTTATTGCTGCCAAGCGTCTTTACGGCGGCTCGATCAACCAGTTCGGCCACGCCTTCAAGAATTTCGACTGGCACGTGCGCTGGGCCGACGTCTTTGACTCGCAGACGTTCGAAAGCCAGATCGACGAGCGCACCAAGGGCATTTTCATCGAGAGCCTCGCCAACCCCAATGGCACCTTCGTCGATATTGCCGCAATCGCCGAAGTGGCCCGCCGCCACGACCTGCCGCTGATCGTCGACAACACCATGGCCAGCCCCTATCTGGTCCGCCCACTCGAACACGGCGCCGATATCGTCATCCATTCGCTGACCAAGTTTTTAGGCGGTCACGGAAATTCCATGGGCGGCATCATCGTCGATGGCGGCACGTTCGACTGGTCCCAATCCGGCAAATATCCGATGCTGTCGGAGCCGCGCCCGGAATATGCGGGCATCGTGCTGCATCAGGCGTTTGGCAATTTCGCTTTCGCGATCGCCTGCCGTGTTCTCGGTCTGCGCGATCTCGGCCCCGCCATCTCGCCCTTCAACGCCTTTTTGATCCTCACCGGCATCGAAACACTGCCGCTCCGCATGCAGAAACACAGCGACAATGCAGCGGCCGTCGCTCAGTGGCTGAAGGGGGAGGAAAAGGTCGGCTGGGTCAGTTATGCCGGTCTCGCCGACGATCCAAACAACGCATTGCAGAAACGCTATTCGCCCAAGGGAGCAGGCTCCGTCTTCACCTTCGGCCTCAAGGGCGGATACGAAGCGGGCAAGACGCTGGTGGAAAATCTAAAGCTGTTTTCGCATCTGGCGAATATCGGCGACACCCGATCGCTGGTCATCCACCCGGCCTCCACCACGCATCGCCAGTTGTCAGAGGAGCAGCAGGCGGCGGCCGGTGCCGGGCCGGATGTGGTGCGCCTGTCGATCGGCATCGAGGATGCGGCCGACATCATCGCCGACCTCCGGCAGGCTCTCATGAAAGTAAACTGAAGAACAACAAATATCTCGTCAGCGGCGTCGCTTCAGATATCCTTGGTGCTGTTCGGTCAGGGGCAGGGGGACCAAGACGATGTTTGGCAGGAGGCCGCCAACGCAAAACGAACTTGATCTAGATGTGGCAGCGCATAGGGAAGGCATCGAAAATCCTCCCTTCGATTTAGTGTTGCCGGATCACAGACGTCCTGCTTCTCTCGATATGATGGGCTTTGCCAGAATTGATAATGCTGACCGCGAGTTTTTTGAGAGAACGGAACTTCTCGGTAGCTGGTTCGACCGTTTGTTCGGCAATATTCCATGGCGAGCGATCGAAACCGACAAAGCCTTATTAGAGTGGTGGGTTGGACATATGGGCGAAGGACTGACCGGCCGGCACTTCGATCTCTACTTCCACCAATTAAGGGCTGGCGCTCTCGCTATCGGGGCTGAAGGGGATTTTAGCGACAAGCCAGGAGAGGTCAGGATCAGCCTGACCCTAAAATATCCGTTCCTGTATCGCTATGACGATATCCACGACATGCTTCGGCTGCTCATCGGCCAGATCAGCGAGGGCACGCGGGAGGATATCCTTTGGCGAGAGCAAGAGGTCACTGGTGCGTTACTTGGGACTTTGTGGGACATGAGACACAATGAGGCCTACCGGTTTACCTTCACTCAAGCCGGTCCGGCAACGAAGATGTTCTCCATCCTCGGCAGAGAGCGCTGATTTCCGATGAACAGCAGGCGGCCGCCGGTGCTGGACCGGATGTGGTGCGCCTGTCGATCGGCATCGAGGATGCGGCCGACATTATCGCCGATCTCCGGCAGGCTCTGGCAAAAGTCATCTGACGCTTCTATAGAAGCCGCTCATGTAATCATTTCTACACAGTCGGCCGGTATCGGCTGCCTGTGTCGGCAGCTGTGAAAGTGTTGGCCGAAAGAAATTCAGAGAAGGGGTAGGGGGCAAAGGTCCCCATTCCAGTGGAGAATACCCGTGAGCGAGCAGTCACTGCTTCGGCTGTCCATCGCCGTCACGGCCGCGCTTGCGGCATTCGGCATAACCGTCGGTCTCGTATCCGGCTCGTTTGCGATCGTTTTCGACGGCTTCTATTCCCTGACCGATGCGTTCATGACCCTGCTGGCTTTGCTGGTGTCGAAGCTGATCGTCACCTCCGCCCAGCCGACAGCGAAGGGCAAGCTGATCGATCGTTTCAGCGTCGGTTTCTGGCATTTGGAGCCGATGGTGCTCGGCCTCAACGGCACGCTGCTGATGGGGGCCGCGATCTATGCCTTCATCAGCGCCGTCGAAAGCCTGATGTCCGGCGGCCGGCCGATCGATTTCGGCCCAGCGGTGATCTTCACCGTGGTCACCGTCACGGTGTCGCTCGTCATGTGGCTGTTCTGCCGCCGTGCCAATCGCAAGCTCAACTCCAATTTTATCGCGCTCGATACCCAGGCCTGGCTGATGACGGCGGCGCTGACCTCGGCTTTGCTGGTCGCCTTCGGTGTGGGCCATGCCATCGAGGGCACGCAATATGCGTGGGCGACGCCATATATCGATCCGGGTGCGCTGGCGATCATCTGCCTGGTCATCGCCCCGGTGCCGCTCACTCATGTCAGGCAGGCCATTGCCGATATCCTGTTGGTGACGCCGATCGAATTGAAAAACCATGTCGATGCGGTGGCTGAAGCCATCGTCGAGCGTCATGGTTTTTTGTCCTATCGCGCATATGTCGCGCGTGTCGGTCGTGGCAAACAGATCGAGTTGTTCTTCATCGCGCCGTCCGAATGGCCGGCCCGCCACCTGTCGGAATGGGATGCAATCCGCGACGAGATCGGCGATGCGATCGGCGACGAGGGGCCAGACAGGTGGCTGACCATCGTCTTTACCAGCGATCCGGAATGGGCGGATTAGGATAGTCGGTCGCTCCGAACCAATGTTCACTCGAATCGATGCGCTTTGCGCTACAGGTGGTTGCGAGATGCACTATGCGACTGATCATGTGTAGCGTCAGAACAGATATTATTATCTGACAATGATCCCAAAGGACTGTCCTGCTCGCCTTCAAGTTGACTATGGATTTCGGCCGATCACTTGATTTCGGCCCAGCATTGCGCCAAACAGGCAACACGTTTCTCGGGGGTATCTATGGCGCCGCAAATTTCATTAGTTGTTCCTATTTACAAAGAAGAAGCAAACATTCGGCCGTTTCTGGCGCGTGCTGAAGCGGTGTTTGAAAAAATGGGTAAAACCTACGAGATCATTTTTGCGCTCGATCCATCGCCGGATCGGACGGAGGAGGTGGTCCTCGAGGAGATCAATCGCAACCCTCGCATCAAGCTTCTGGTGTTTTCTCGACGGTTTGGCCAGCCAGCGGCCACGATGGCGGGCATCTTGAGCTGCAGTGGTGAAACCTGTGCGGTGATCGACGTCGACCTGCAGGATCAGCCGGAACTGATCGAGCAGATGCATGCAAAACTCTTCGAAGGTTTTGAAGTTGTTTACGCGACACGACGCAGCCGGCGTGGCGAGACCTGGTTCAAGCGCCTGATTTCGCATTTCGGCTACTCGGTCATCAACAAGCTGAGTGATGTCAAAATTCCGCGAAACACCGGCGATTTCCGCATCATGACACGCCGGGTGATTGAGGAGCTGAGGCAGTTGAACGAGACCCACGGCTTTCTCCGTGGTCTGGTGGCTTATGTGGGTTTCAAACAGGGCTTTATCGAATACGACCGCGATGAGCGTTTCGCCGGACAAGGCAATTACAACCGTTTGACCGGCTCGTTGAAGATTGGCCTCAACGGTCTGATCAGCTTCAGTTCGCGACCGCTGTTCATGATGTCGATTGCCGGCTTTGTGCTGGCCGGCCTGAGCTTTCTGCTTGGCGCCTCTTATGTCATCCAGAAAATCGTTGGAATAGAGCTGACGCCGGGTCTTTCCACGACGGTGCTGTTCATCAGCTTCTTTTCCGGCATGCAGCTGCTGGGTCTGGGCCTGATCGGCGAATATGTGGGCCGAATCTATGATGAAGTGAAGCGTCGTCCGATGTATATCGTCGATCGGAAAACCAACTTTTAGAGGTCACGTCGTGTTCCCATTCAAGCTTCCCATTCCGCGTGGCCACACCGCCGAGCCGGTCTGGAACGGTGCCGGTTTTACGATCGGATCGGAAACGGTACCGGTTCTGGAATACAGCGAGAATTTCGAGGGCTGGTCCGATGATCTCACGCAGCTTCACGAAGAGGCTGCCGGGGACCAGCATCCCATTGACGTCGCATCGCGAAACCACGCCATCGAGCAGGTCGAAGCTCACAAACCGAAATCCACTGCCGTCATCATGGATATCGGTTGTTCCTCCGGCTTTCTGCTGAAGGATCTGCGTAAGCGGCTGGGCCAGGATTTCCTCATCGGCGCCGATGTGGTCAAGGCGCCGCTGCTGAAGCTTGCCGGAGAACTGACGGATATTCCGCTCATCCGGTTTGATCTTCTCCAGTGCCCCTTGCCGCCGCAGTCTGTCGATGCCATCGTTATGTTGAATGTTTTCGAGCATATTGGCGACGATGTCCTCGCCATGCAGAAGGCGTTTGAGCTTCTGTCTCCCGGCGGCGTTCTCGTTGTCGAAGTGCCCGCCGGCCCCTCCCTGTTTGGCCCCTACGATGTCCAACTCAACCATTTCCGGCGTTATACGAGCGCTGAACTGGAAGGGAAATTAAAAGGTGTTGGTTTCCATATCGCCGGAAAGTCTCACCTTGGTTTTATTATTTTCCCGGCATTTGCCTTGGTAAAGCTGAAGGACAAGTGGTTTACCAAGAAGGCAAAGTCGGAAGTTGTGGCGCAGCAGGCAGCATCAACGAAGAAAAGCTGGCTGATGTCGGCCTTGATGCGTCTTGAGACGCAATATCTGTCACGGATGTCTTTGCCTTTTGGCATTCGTGTGACCATGACCGCAGTAAAGCCTGAAGGCGTGTCGCCGCGGTGAGTTTGTAAAGCCTTTTGATATTCAAAAACGGTTAAGTCAGCCGCCTCAGTTTTGAACAGGGGCGGCTTTTTCGTACTCCGATCAAGGTACATCTAAAATACACCGTTGAAATTGTATTAAAAAAATCGAATGCAACCGTTGTTAACACATTTTTATGGATTCATGGTTGCATTAGAAAATAGTTGTCAACTATGTTGCGAGAAATGCGCGCCATAGGATTTATGGAGCGGCGCTAATTCAACCTTTTCTCGACGTGGGAGGGCATGATGGTGTATGGGCAGCACTCTGTTTCCAAATGGCCGAAAGAATTTCCGACGCTCACGCCTGAGCAGGAAATCATAAGTGATGACTTCGTTAAGCATTGGCATGATGTGCTGCCGCAGAACTTCGGCGTCGTCGACGAATTCAATCATACGTATGTGGTGAATCACGCGCCGCAAAACTTCCGTCGTACACTCGAAATCGGCGCTGGCAGCGGCGAGCATATGAAATACGAGGAACTCGACGAAGAGCAGAAGCAAAATTACGTGGCCGTCGATATTCGCGTCAATATGATCGATGAGCTGCATCGCAAATTCCCGGACATTCAGGCTGTTGTCGGGGACTGCCAGAAGCGCATGGGATTCGAAGATGGTCATTTCGACCGTATTCTTGCGATCCATGTACTGGAACATCTGCCGAATTTGCCGGACGCGGTCCGTGAAATGTATCGCCTGTGCGACAAGCAAAAAGGTGAACTTGCCATCGTTATTCCGTGCGAGGGCAGCCTTGCCTACTCACTGGCACGCCGCATCTCCGCACAGCGGATATTCGAAAACCGTTACAAGCAGAGCTATCGCTGGTTCATTGAGCGTGAACACGTCAATCTTCCCGACGAGATATTTGAGGAGATTACACGCTATTTCGACCTCAAAACCTCGACTTATTTTCCGCTTCCGTTAAAGGTGAAGGCTGTCAACCTGTGTATCGGCGCGGTGTTCGTGCCAAAGCGATATCGTGAATAGAGAATTGGCAATTGAAAATTTTTTCTACTGAATTCATGCGGTATGTGGTTGTAGGGGGCGCTACCGCATTTATTTATTTTGGCCTTGTTCTGGTTTTTGTGGAAATTTTCGGCCTTCATGGTGTTGTTCCCGTGAGTATGGCCTACATCACGTCAGTTGTTTTTCATTTCTTCTCGAGCAAACTTTTCACGTTCCGGACTGTGAAGGGAAATGTATCGGGCCAGGTGGCCCGATATCTCACGGTTGTGGCTCTCAATTATCTGGTGACCGCCGTCACCGTCTATTGTCTCGTCGATTATCTCAGGTATCCCACTTATGTCGGCGCGGGATTGGCGATTGCGGCGACACTTGTCATTGGGTACGGCATGACGAAATTCTGGGTATTTCAACGAGGTGGAATCCGACGTGGTTAAGACAGTTGTTGTAACGGGTTGTGCCGGTTTTATCGGTAGCAATCTGGTGGATCGCCTTTTGGCGGATGGCCATGCCGTGATCGGTGTCGATAATTTCTCGACAGGCCAGCGCCGCTTTCTCGAAGGCGCCCTTGCCAACCCCAATTTTACACTTGCGGAAATCGACTTGCTCGATACGGATGCCCTGAACGCGGCATTCAAGGGTGGCGAAGCGGTATTCCATCTTGCCGCCAACGCCGATGTGCGCTTCGGCACCGAGCATCCGCGGAAGGATCTCGAGCAGAACACTATCGCGACCTATAATGTGCTGGAGGCGATGCGTGCCAATGGCATCACCAAGATCGCCTTTTCCTCTACCGGCTCGGTTTATGGTGAGGCGCCGGTCGTGCCGACCCCTGAAGATGGTCCGTTCCCGATCCAGACATCGCTTTATGGCGCTTCAAAGGCTGCCGGTGAAGGGTTGATTTCTGCCTATTGCGAAGGGTTTGGTTTTCAGGCCTGCATCTTCCGCTTCGTGTCGATCCTTGGTGAACGCTATACGCATGGCCACGTCTTCGATTTTTATCACAAGCTGATGGCCGACCCCAGCCGTCTGCCAGTTCTCGGGAACGGCAAGCAGCGCAAGTCTTATCTGTACGTGCAGGACTGCATCGACGCCATGCTTCTGGCCATGGAAAAGGCGGACGGCAAGGTCAACATCTTCAATCTCGGTGTCGACGGCTATTGCGAAGTCAACGATTCGATCGGCTGGATCTGCGAAAGCCTTGGCGTGACGCCGACGCTCGAATATAGCGGTGGAGATCGCGGCTGGATCGGCGACAACCCCTTCATCTTCCTGGAAACGAAGCGCATCCAGGCGCTGGGCTGGAAGCCGAAATATTCGATCCGCGAAGGTGTTCTCAAGACGGTCGAATATCTCAAGTCGAATGAATGGGTTTTTGAGGCGAGGGACTGACATGCGCATCACCGTTCAAGGCCTCTGGCATCTGGGTTCCGTCACCGCCGCCTGCCTTGCATCGGTAGGCCATCAGGTGACGGGTTTCGACGAGGATGAGGCCACGGTCGTCGGCCTTGCCAAGGGCAAGGCGCCGCTTCTAGAGCCGGGGCTGGACGATCTCCTGTCCGCTGGCCTTGCTGGCGGCACCCTGTCTTTCACCACAGATCCGGCTGTGGCTCTGCCCGGCGCCGAGTTGTTGTGGATCGCATACGACACCCCGGTCGACGAGGACGACCGGGCGGATGTCGGATTTGTCATGGCGCGGGTGACGGCCAGCCTGTCGCAGCTTGCATCCGATGCTGTTGTGTTGATCTCATCGCAGATGCCGGTCGGCTCAATCGCGGCACTGGAAAAGGTTGCTGCAGATCTTGGTCGCCCTGATATCCATTTTGCCTGCAGTCCGGAAAATCTGCGCCTCGGTGGGGCACTCAAGGTGTTTCTACAGCCGGATCGGATCGTTATCGGCGTTCGCGATGAGTTCACCAAGGAACGGCTGCGCGCCGCGCTTCTGCCCATTACCGACAGGCTGGAATGGATGGGCGTTGAATCGGCTGAAATGACCAAGCATGCCATCAATTCCTTCCTCGCGACGTCAGTCACCTTCGCCAACGAGATCGCCGCCATTTGCGAAATGGTTGGTGCCGACGCCAAGGAAGTAGAGCGCGGGCTGAAGACGGAAATGCGGATCGGGCCAAAAGCCTATCTGGGGCCGGGTGGGCCGTTCGCCGGCGGCACGCTGGCAAGGGACATCCTATTTCTTGAAGCGGCCAGCCGTAATACCGGTATCGCGACACCCTTGCTCTCTTCCGTCAAGGTCAGCAACGATCAGCACAAGACCTGGGTACGCCGGAAGATCATCGACCTGGCCGGCGATCCGAAAGGTGTCAGTGTTGCGGTCTGGGGACTTACCTACAAACCCGGCACCAGCACGCTTCGTCGCTCGCAGTCGGTCGAGCTGTGCGACTGGCTTATATCACAGGGTGTGTCACTGCACGTTCACGATCCTGCGGTAGTGGCACTGCCGGATCACTGGCAGGGCAAGGTTCAGCGTCATGACACGGCCAGTGATGCCGCTGCCCGGGCCAGCATTCTGGTGGTCGGAACGGAGTGGCCCGAATATCGGAGCGAAATCGAAAAGCTGCCGGAAGCGGCGCTGACGGTAATCGACGCCAACCGGTTTCTTGCTGCCCAGGCGGCTGCCAGAGGTCTGAAATATATCGCTGTCGGCAGCCGGCAGAAATAAAAGAGGTTCCATTTTGAGCGGACAACTGGCTGGCAGGATTGCCATCATCACCGGAGCTAATCAGGGCCTCGGTTTCGAAATTGCCAAGGCTTATGCCGCAGAAGGCGCCAGCCTGATGGTGTGTGCCCGCAATGAGGAGCTTCTTTCGCAAGCTGCAGCGGATCTTCGTGCCAATACCGCGCAGGGGCAGAAAATCATCTCGCAATCGGCCGATGTGTCGAAGCAAGAGGACGTTGAGGCTGTCGTAGCGGCCACCTTGGCCGAACTCGGCGGCTGCGATATTCTCGTGAACAATGCCGGCGTCTACGGCCCAAAGGGCGATATCGAGGATATTGACTGGTCGGACTGGATCCGGGCCATGGAGATCAACGTCTTTGGATCGGTGATGATGAGCCGCGCCGTGCTTGGTCATTTCAAAGCCCGTGGCTACGGCAAGATCATCCAGTTGTCGGGCGGCGGCGCCACCAATCCACTGCCGCGTATCAGCGCCTACGCCACGTCCAAGGCTGCGATCGTTCGATTTGCCGAGACACTCGCCGAAGAGGTTCGCGGGCTTGGCATCGACGTCAACTGCATTGCCCCCGGCGCGCTCAACACCCGCATGCTGGATGAGATCCTTGAAGCCGGGCCGGAAAAGGTCGGTCAATCCTTCTACGATAAATCCTTGAGGCAGAAAGAGGGTGGTGGTGCGCCACTGGATGCCGGCGCCGGCTTGGCGGTCTTCCTTGCTTCTGCAAAGAGTGATGGTATTTCCGGCAAGCTGATAAGCGCGATCTGGGACAATTGGGAACAATGGCCCGCACATCGCGACGAACTTTCGAGATCGGATGCCTACACATTGCGCCGGATTGCCGGCCGCGACCGAGATATGGCCTGGGGCGACAAATAAAGCGGACAACCTGATGCCGCCACAAGCTGTTTTGGCGCGCCGATTTTTTCAGACGGCTTAAAACTGCTGCAAAACAAGGGTGTCGACCAAACAACGGCTTGCACGCTTTGCTTCGGCACAGCTATGAATTGATGTATTGGATGAGGGGTTTTAGGTGAAGGCAGATAAGCGCTTTGGAGTGGCCATTATCGGCTGTGGCCTTATTGGTCAAAAGCGCGCTAAGGCTTTGGGTGCCGGGGGACATCTTGTCGCCTGTGCTGACAAGGATATAGCGCGCGCCAAAAATCTGGCGGCATTGGCCGATGCGCCATTCTTTGCCGATTGGCAGGACGTTCTGAAGTTGGACACGGTCGATGTCGTGGTCATTGCCACACTGCACGATTCTCTTGCCGAGATCAGCCTTGCGGCCGTGCGCGCCGGCAAACATGTTCTGGTCGAAAAGCCGGCAGCCCGAACGTCAGCCGAACTGTTGCCGGTGATTGCCGCTGCCGAGGAAACTGGCGTCAAGGTCCATGTCGGTTTCAGCCATCGCTATCACCGCGCCCTGCAGAAAGCCAAGGAGATCGCCGATAGCGGTGTGCTGGGCGAGATGATGTTCATCCGCGCCCGCTACGGGCACGGCGGCCGCCCGGGTTACGACCGTGAATGGCGCGCCAGCCCACAGCTTTCGGGCGGCGGCGAGTTGATCGACCAGGGGCCGCATCTCATCGACCTGTCTCGCTGGTTTCTCGGCGAATTCACCAGCACAAGCGGTTTTGCCCATACCTATTATTGGGATATGCCCGTCGATGACAACGGTTTCATGCTTCTGAAGACCGAGGATCAGAAGGCTGCCTTCCTGCACGTGTCTTGCACCGAATGGAAGAACCTGTTTTCCATGGAAATCTACGGTCGCGACGGCAAGCTTGAAATTTCCGGCCTCGGCGGAAGTTATGGTGTCGAGAAACTGACCTATTACAAGATGCTGCCGCAGATGGGGCCGCCGGAAACCTATTCCTGGGAATATCCGATGGCCGACAATTCATGGGAAGTCGAACTCGCGGAGTTCTTCGACGATATCGCCCTCGACCGTCGCCCGGCAGCCGGGCTGAAAGACGCCTTCGAGGCGCTCAAGATCATCGAAAAAATCTATCAGGAGTCCGGTTATGATCATAGCGCGTAGTCCCCTGCGCATCACCCTCGGCGGCGGTGGCACGGATTTGCCGTCCTATTACCGCGACCACGAGGGTTTTCTGGTTTCTGCGGCGATCGACAAATACGTTTATGTGACGGTGATGCGGCCGTTTACCGAAGGCATCTACCTGAAATATTCGCATCTGGAACATGTCGAAAAGATTTCCGAGGTAAAACACCCGATCATCCGCGAGTCATTGCAGATGATCGGCTTCAATACGCCGCAGGTTGAAATCACCACGCTTGCCGATATTCCGGCCGGCACAGGGCTGGGCTCATCCGGCAGTTTCACGACCGCGCTGCTGAAGGCGCTTTACACGCACCGCAAGCGCCATCTTCATCAGGAAGAGCTCGCCGAGCTTGCCTGCCATATCGAAATCGATCGCCTGGGCGAGCCGATCGGCAAGCAGGACCAGTATATCGCGGCCGTTGGTGGCGTTACCTGCTTCACCTTCCACAAGGATGACAAGGTCACCGCCAAGCCGCTTGGTCTTTCCATGGACACGATGTTCGATCTGGAAGACAACCTTCTCCTGTTCTTCACCGGCTTTTCCCGCAGTGCCAGCGGCATTCTCAAAGATCAGCAGGTCAAGTCGCAGAAGCAGGATGTCGACATGCTCAACAACCTTCATTACGTGAAGGATCTGGGCTATCGCAGCCGCGACGCACTGGAAGGCGGCAATACGCGGCTGTTCGGCGAACTCATGCACGAACATTGGGAACACAAGAAACGCCGCTCGGGTGGGATGAGCAATCCCAAGATCGACGAGTGGTACGAGCTCGGCATGAAGAATGGTGCTGTCGGCGGCAAGCTTGTCGGTGCAGGTGGCGGCGGTTTCCTGATGTTCCTCGCCCACGATCGCACGAAACTGCGTCAGACCATGGCGGCCGCCGGACTGGAGGAAGTTCGCTTCCGATTCGATTTCGAAGGCACAAAAGTGGTGTTGAGCTCCTGATGCTGACGGTTGCCATCCTCGCAGGCGGCCTGGCAACCAGGCTGCGCCCGATTACAGAGACGATCCCCAAGGCGCTTGTCGAGGTGGCCGGGCGGCCTTTCATTTTCCATCAGCTGGAATATCTGCACGCACAGGGCATCCGCCGGGTCGTGCTGTGCATCGGTTATCTTGGCGAGATGATCGAGGAAGCGGTCGGTGACGGATCGGCATTCGGTCTCGAAGTGCTTTATGTCGCCGACGGGCCCAAACTCCTGGGGACCGGAGGCGCATTGCGCCAGGCGCTGCCGCTTCTGGGGGACGCCTTTTTTGTTCTCTACGGCGATTCCTTTCTGCCGATCGATTTCGCGGCGGTCGAGAATGCCTATCACCAGAGCGGCAAGGCCGGCCTGATGACGGTTCTGGACAATGGCGACCGCTGGGACAAGAGCAATGTCCGGTATATCGACGGTGTGCTGGTTGAATATAACAAGCGCCAGCCAACGCCGGACATGCATTTCATCGATTACGGACTAGGCATTCTGCAGGCCCGGTCGATCGCCGACTGGCCGGACGAGGTGTTCGACTTGGCCGATCTCTATCACGACCTGTCGGTTGCGGCGCAACTCGCGGGATTTGAGGCCAATGAACGGTTCTATGAGATCGGATCGCATGGTGGCCTGAAAGAAACGGAAACCTATCTCACAGAGGGACGTAAATCATGACATATGCTGCACAGCATTTGAAAGAAGCATCGGAAATCATCGACAAGCTCGATGTGGCCGCCATCGAGGGCATGGCTGATCTTCTGGCCACGGTGAAGGCCGAGGGTGGCCGTATCTTCTTCCTTGGCGTCGGCGGCAGCGCCGGCAATGCCTCGCACGCGGTCAACGATTTCCGCAAGATTGTCGGTATCGAAAGTTATGCGCCGACCGACAATGTTTCCGAATTGACGGCCCGCACCAATGACGAGGGCTGGTCAACGATCTTTGCCGAATGGCTGAAGATCAGCAAGCTCAACGCCAAGGATGTCCTGTTCATCCTGTCGGTCGGCGGTGGCAATCTCGAAAAGAACATCAGCCCCAACCTGGTCGAGGCGCTCAAGCTGGCAAAAACCGTCGGCGCCAAGATCACCGGCGTCGTCGGTCGCGACGGCGGCTACACGGCACAGGTTGCCGACGTTTGTGTCGTTGTGCCGACGGTCAATTCCGAAACGATCACGCCGCATTCGGAAGCTTTCCAGGCAGTCGTCTGGCATCTGCTGGTCTCGCATCCGAAGCTGAAGGCCAACCAGACCAAGTGGGAATCGGCGGTTCGCTGAATGACCAAGGCTGTCTTCCTCGATCGCGACGGCGTCATAAACCGTGCCGTGGTGCGCGAAGGAAAACCGTATCCGCCAAAAGACCTCGCCGGCATGGAAATTCTGCCCGGCGTCGCGGATGCGCTGACAAGACTGAAGGCGGCCGGTTATCTTCTGATCGTGGTCACCAACCAGCCGGATGTGGCCCGCGGTACCACAAAACGCGAGACCGTGGAGGAAATCAACGATTTCCTCCACACGACCCTGTCGATCGACGAGGTGCGCACCTGTTATCACGACAGCGGCGACGGCTGCGACTGCCGCAAACCGAAGCCGGGTTCGATCCTTTCGGCAGCGGCCGAACATGACATCGATCTGGAAAAAAGCTTCATGGTGGGCGACCGCTGGCGGGACACCGAGGCCGGAGAACGGGCAGGCTGCCGGACGATCTTTATCGATTATGCCTATGACGAAAAACAACCGGAAACAGTCGATTACCGCGTGTCGTCCCTGAGCGAGGCCGCGGATATCATTTTGGGAGCAAGAGCATGAAAAAAGTTGAAGACCTGACGGTCAAGATATTCGCTGACGGCGCAGACAAGGCCGGCATGCTGGAAATGTATGAAAAGCCTTTCATCAAAGGCCTGACCACCAACCCGACGCTGATGAAGAAGGCCGGCATTACGGACTATGCCGCATTCTGCAAAGATATCCTGAAGTCGATCGGCGACAAGCCTCTGTCCTTCGAGGTGTTTTCCGATGACTTTGCCGAGATGGAAAAGCAGGCGCTGGAAATCGCCAGCTGGGGCGACAATGTTTACGTCAAGATCCCTGTCACCAACACCAAGCAGGAAACCTGCTATGCGCTGGTGGAAAAACTGGCAGCCCGCAAGGTGAAGATGAATGTCACCGCGATCATGACGCTCTCGCAGGTTCGTGATGTGGTGGCAGCACTTGATCCCGACGTGCCGAGCTATGTCTCGGTATTCGCCGGCCGCATCGCCGATACCGGACGCGACCCTGTTCCGTTGATGGCGGCTGCCGTCGAGATGCTGAAGGTGGCACCGGCTGCCGAACTGATCTGGGCCAGTCCGCGCGAACTGCTCAACATCTTCCAGGCCGACGATATCGGCTGCCAGGTCATCACCGTCACAAACGACATCCTCAAGAAGCTGTCGCTGGTCGGTTACGACCTCGATAGCTATTCGTTGGATACGGTAAAGATGTTCTACAAGGATGCCGTCGACGCCGGGTTCAAGCTTTAAGGCTGACCGCATAGCTTATTGCGTCCGTCATCACGCAATAGTGGCTTAAGGCATTCGTGAGCAGGCCGAACGAGGCGGTCCGATAAGATGTCGGATCGCCTTGTGTTTTGTGGAAGAAATCTGGAACGGCCAACAACGTTTCATTGCTCGATGTAAAATTGAAGCTTCATCAGCGTATTATAATTTAACAAAATAATAGTTTTTCCCATTAGGGCAGTTTCTGTTTTTCGCATGGCTTCTTCTAAAGCCTCACCGGAACGATGACCATTCGTTTTGCACAGGCGGGCTCTGCTCGATCTTTGTTATGGGCGAGCAAGTTTTCTAATCGCTGGCGAAGGTGAAGCACCTGTATGGCCGCACAGAAAAGGGGCGCTAAACGTCTCCCCCAAGCAAAGCAACAATCTTTTGCGCCTCACTTGGAATGCTGTGATGACAGTCGCTTGACGATAGGCTTGTCGGCCAAATATGCGCTCCACCTAAGGTGGATTGGCTGAGCCAAAATTAACTGTAGTTTGTTTTTATTTGATTTGTGCTCAGATTTATCACTGTGTCGCCTGCTCATAATTTTTAGGGCTGCGAAGGGTGTCATGGGACGATTGCACTGGTGCGATGTGGTTAGAGCGGCGGCTTGCGTGATGGTGGTTATTCTGCACGCAGCCGGCCCGTTTGTTCCAGTTAATTCTTCTGGCGGATGGCTGACAATGCCGGCGCTTCTCGAGGCTGCAACCCGCCCGGCTGTCCCGCTGTTTTTTATGCTAAGTGGCTACCTGTGGCTGTCCAGAGATAGTGATGTCACTTTAGAATCTTCCACCGGCAGACTAATGCGCTCTGCTATTCCCGGACTATTTTACACGTTAGTTTATGCAATTTTCCTGCATTTTGTGCTGAATATGTCTATCCCAAATCCGTTAACGGTGCCGGTGTTTTATCACCTGTGGTTTTTCTATGCCTATTTGGTGGTCGCCGGTTTGCTTCTAGTTGTGCGCCCGTCGAATGCCACTCCGGGCATGGGCATTGTGATCAACTGTCTGATTCTGTTGATATTTGCTGGCGGCATGTCGGTTTTCGGATTAGGACATGCATTTGAAACAGTTTCCGGTAGCGCGCTCTACCTGATTTACGCTTTAGCGGGGTTCTTCGTCGGTCAGGTAAAATTGTCACGTTCATCCGCGTTGTTGGCGGGGATTGTATTTTCTGCCGGGGTTGTTCTGACAGCGTACCTCACCAACCGGGTAAGCTTGCCCGCCGGAGGGCTTGATCAACGTTATTACGGCTATAACGCTAGCATCGTTGTGGTCATGTCGTTCGCAAGCTTCTATTTGCTTCGTTATCTGGGCGAAAAGGTGCAATTTGGTGCTCCTGTAGTTCGAAACATCAGCGCGGCCTCGCTCGGAATTTTTGGACTACACCCGCTCATCTTACATTTTTGCCTAGAGCAGTTGGGAAGAGACAGACTCTCGTTCCTGCTTGTATCTGCTGTACCTCTTCTGGCAGCTTGGGCCATTGCTACAGGATTGAGACATATTCCTTATGGGAAATGGATTGCTTAAAGCCTTTCCACCTTTAAGGGAGGCACAACCTGCATTTGTGAGATAGTTGGTGCATTCGCGTGGCTAAAGCGTGTCGCAGTTAACAAGATTCGGGATCCCCGTTTTGCATAATCTGTGATTCACTTTGCCCACGGAGGGGGACGTGCCATGGGCAAGCCGCATCCAATCGAGTTGCGTGAGCGTGTCGTTGCGTTTGTGGATGAAGGCAACAGTAACCGAGAAGCCGCACGGCATTTCCGCGTTTCGCCTCGGTGCGTCAATAACATGATGATCCTGCACCGGTCATACGGTTCTCTTCGCCTGCCCGACAAGGCCATCCGCCTGGCAGCACTCGACCCATGGTGAATGAATCCGCGAGCGCGTGGCTCCCCGCACGGCGAAGTGACCATGGACGAACTGTGTATCGAACTTGCCGAAACGGGATCGAAGTCCTCCGCGCGACAGTTGGCCGGTTTCTGCACCGGCTTGGGCTGAGCAATAAAAAAAGCCTCAAGGCAAGCGAGCAACGCAGGCCGGAGATCGCCAAGGCGCGTGATCTATAGATCAATCGCCGGAAGCCGTTCTTCAACAAGGCCTTGTCGCGGCTGATCTTTATCGATGAGACTTCGACGAATAGCCGCCTGACAAAGCGTACCGGATGGTCTGGCAAAGGCAGCCGCTTTGCTGCCTATGATCCGTTCGGTCACTAGGACGCGGACTCATTAACTGATGCGATCCATCTCCTCGTCGCTGCAAGCTTGATGGCTGCGAGATAGTTGTCGGCACGTCGGTCGTATCGCGTCGCGAGGCCACGCATCTGCTTGATGCGGCTTGAAGAACCGTTCCACGAGATTGCGCTGACGGTAGACCCAGGGGGTAAGCCTCCGGTGAGGGCCGTCTTGCGAGGTTGATGCGAACATCGGAAGTCCTAGTGCAAACACTAGGAGTAGTCCTATGACCAAGCATTCGATTGAAGTCATCACGTCTGTGGAGCGCCGGC
>NZ_JBOZRA010000030.1:0-276 GCF_050847465.1 Endobacterium panacihumi
CCGCAAGGAGGCAGCTAACCACGGTAGGGTCAGCGACTGGGGTGAAGTCGTAACAAGGTAGCCGTAGGGGAACCTGCGGCTGGATCACCTCCTTTCTAAGGAAGTTGTGGAATTGGTAAGACGCCTGACTTGGCAGAAATGTCTTGAACAGGATGAACCTTCCCGTACTTTTTAGAACAATAGATGGCACCAGTCAGGTGACCATCGAAACGCAATACGCCACGGAGCTGCTTCGATGCAGCCGGATGGTATGGCGAAGTGCCGCCGACTACGTTT
>NZ_JBOZRA010000031.1:0-255 GCF_050847465.1 Endobacterium panacihumi
CATTTGTCGTCTGTTCTTTGACAATTGAATATGAGAAGAAAGAGAAACGTGGTCGGCGGTCTCGCGGATTGAAAATCGCAAGATTTTCAATCGTTGGAAGACGAAAATGACGGTCACGTTTTGATTATGAGAACCATGGAAATTGGCGCTGTGAAGCGCCGAGTGTACAGAAGAGTTCTCGTCGATTCAGAACAAAGTGATCAGTCATGATTGAATTCTCAACTTGAGAGTTTGATCCTGGCTCAGAACGAACGC